>NZ_JBQFVE010000017.1:0-92777 GCF_056539605.1 Ruegeria sp. BA2
ACAAACAGTCCACTGGACTGTTTGCCTAACGATTAACCTCGTAAGGCTCATAACCTGAAAGTCAGAGGCTCAAATCCTCTCCCGAAACCAAATCCCAAACAAAACGTGCGACCGAAAAACAGCCCATTGGACTGTTTGCCTAATTCACGCGTGGACTCGATCCGTTTCAGCAAATGGCCAAACTGGCAGGGTAAGCCGCTCACCAGTCCACTGATGTGCTGCCATCTATCAAGTTTGTGGTAGAACCGTTGCGCGTGCTTCAGATTGGATGGTGATCCAGTCAGCCATTGCTCCAGCCTCTGCGTGTTCCTTGTATTTCTCTGGTCCCAATGCAGCTATGGCGGCATCCACATATGTCGCAATATCAGCTTTGTCGGTTGGTTCGAAATCGACGCCAATCTTATTAATGTTGTGATCGACGGCGCCAAGAAAACGCGCGGCCCTGGCGGGGTCACCTTGTGCGATTGCAAGCCCGCCAAATCCTGCAACACAAAGATTAATGACGATCCGATAGTCGAACTTCTGCCCCAGATCAAAGGCCTCGGCCAATAACGTTGCGGCGTCTTCTGGCTTTCCTTCGGACAGTCGAAAATGAGCCAGATTTTGTTTCAGCAATCCGGGCCAGAAGCTGTTCTTTTCGATAGCCAGTACATCAAGTGCCTGTAAATAGCATTCTTCTGCAGCGTCACGCATATTCTCCATACGCGCGCCTTCACCCATGATGATCAATCCAAGTGCAGTAAAATAGTTGTCACCTTTGCTTTGCATCTGAGCGATGCAATCGGTCACAATGTCGGTAGGATCCTCAATTGCACCGGTCGCGGCGCCACAAATGGCATGGATCATACCCGATTTCTTGGACGCGTGCTCGTGACCAAGCTCGGTAAAGATTTGCTCTGCCGCTTTGCCGTGCTCATACGCCCCGGAATAATCCCCGGCCATTGCTTTCGTGTATGCAGCAGCCATTTGGATCTTCGCTCCTGCTTCGCTGTTTCCAAGTTCCTCAAAAAGAGCGTTGGCCTTGGCAATCCACTGAAGGCTTTCAGTAAATTGTCCTTGCGAAATCCAGTACCAATAAAGGCCATCAATAATTCGGGCCACCGAGTCTATGTCTTTAATCTCTAGCGCAATGGTCAGCGCGTGACGAATATTGTCGGTTTCTTGGGCTATCGCTGAAACGATTGCGCTCTGGTCCTCTCCTAAGGCATTGAGGCCGCAGCTTTCGGCGAAACTCGTGAAGTGCTCAAGAAACACTCGTTGCGTTTCGTCTTTTTCGCCGTTTCGCACGAGTTCGTCCAAAGCATACTCGCGCACCATATCAAACATGCCAAAACGAGGCGCTCCGTTTACCGTACGGCGGTAAATCAGGTTCTGGGTATCAAGTGAAGCGACCGCATCAAGAATATCAGCGTCAATATCCGGGAGGCGTAACAGTGTGCTTTCGGCAGTTTCAATGGAGAACCCGCCCGCGAAAACTGCTAGCCGTAGAAAAACGTCCCGTTGCTCCTCGTCCAACAGGCTGTCACTCCATCGAATTGCGGTTCGCAGCGTTCTGTGACGACCTGAATCTTGTTTAGAGCTGCGCAAAAGCCCAAGCTGCGTTTCCAAGCGTTTATGCAGTTGTTCAAGCGGCAGCAAGGCCATGCGCGCTGCAGCAAGAGTGATCGCCAGAGGGATGCCTTCGAGGCGTGTCACAATTGCAGCAACCGTTGCGCGGTTGCCAGCCGTTACTACGAAATCAGGTGTCTTTTCCTGAACCGCTTGAACGAAGAGGCGCATAGCACCGCTATCTTCCGGAGTAATGTCCGCTGGATCAGGTAGCCCAAGCGGTTCAATTGGGTATAGCTGTTCGCTTCCAACACCTAGCTCAGACCGGCTTGTCGCAAGTACACGTAAATTTGGGCAGTCGTTTAACAGATCCCCGACCAGAACCGCAGCAGCCGCAACATGTTCAAATGTGTCCAGAACGAGCAGCATCTTTTCATCACCGATAAAGGCAGCAATATCAAGCTCGACGGGTCGACCGGGATAGTCTCGTACCCCCAGCGCTTGGGCGATGCTAGATCCAACAAGGCCTGCACCATCAAGTCCGCTCAGATCGACAAAATAAGTTCCTTCATCAGTGTCTTGAAGCCATTGTTCGGCGATATACTGCGCGATTGAAGTCTTTCCAGTCCCGCCCATGCCTGTCAGCGTCACCAGCCTTCTTTCGCCAGCGGACAAGATACCCTGAATGTCTGCGACCTCTCTGTCCCTACCAATGATTGGTCCGCGCGATTGCGTGATATTCGTCTTGCGGGTTTGAGCAGATCTGATCGGCCGCGACTCGTTTCCGGTTTGTGGGTCAACGACTTCAAAAATCGACTCCGGATAGCGAATGGCTTTGAGGCGGTGCGGACCCAAAGCGAACACGGAAACACCCCATTTTTGAAAATCCGCTTCAACAAGGGCCGAGTGTGCGTTTCGTGAAAGCAGAATTTGTCCACCGTTCGCCGCATCAGCAACCCGAGCGGCGAGATGGAGGTCGTAACCAACCAGCTGGCCGCGGTATTCCTCGACAGTACCTTCGTGTATGCCAATCCGAACACGCAAGTCGATGCTCATTGGCCATTCTTCATCCTTGAGGCGGCGTTGGATATTGACTGCGGTATCCAACGCTTCCACGACGGAATCGAACATGACTAGAAAAGAGTCGCCCTGAGTGCCGTCCTCAGTCCCGCTAAATTGATTATAGCATTCTCTGATGATCTCGTGATGGCGAACCAGAACGGCTTTATAGTGCTCTCCTAGTTGCTGCAAAAGCAGTGTCGAGCCTTCAATGTCTGTGAACATCAAGGTCTTGGTCATAGCGCGGGCAGACCTTTCCGTTAACTCGTCCACGACACCCTCATCCATCTGTATCTCCAAGTCCAAAAATCACACGCTTCGGATATCAGTTCAGAGGGCCGTGCCATTCACAGCTTCACTTTGCAGCAAGTCGACTGGTAGCCCCCATTTTTGTGCTTTGGCACAACTACCTACCTATCCCCAAGGACCCGCCATTCTTGGATGACAGGCCGATATTTCCCGTTCTTCTCATTCGTTCGGCCATAGCTTTCAGACGATAGAACTCAGCTATATTCTCATCAGAATCGTTCATTTGGTCAATGACTGAAGCCAGAATTCTCTTGGCTAGAATTGTGTCACTGCATCCAAGGTCTTCCCAGGTCAGATATTCCAAGCGCTGATGCCAGTCGTTCGGCAAGTCAAATGACAACTTTCTCAATCCATCTTTAACGTCATTCTCAGCAAACTTGAGATATCGTTCCATTCTATTTGACTGAAGCAACCAAAGCAGCATTCCGGGTTTTGATGCTTCAATCTTTGGGCTCAGCTCCACTAAGGTAGATCGGGACCGCTTTTGGTCGGGATCTGTAAACGGCAAACGCGTGGAACGAGGGCGTCGTGTCAATTCAGGATCGGAAACGATACGACGGGAGACTTGTTTCAAAAGGTGGCGTGCATCTTCTGCCTTGGGATCTTGCTCGTTCAACCAACCTTGCAAATCCGTGTTCGGCGTTGGACAGCTTGCAGACGCGAATATCGCGTCCCATGTGCGTTCCTGATAGTGCAGCCTTTGCCCAGCGTGAGCAAATTGGATCGCATTTTCGCGGGACATTTTATTTTGCCTGACTGCTCGATTGAGGGTCAATCGCACGGCTGCCATAGCCAACGTTAGGGCAGGAAAGGGCCGCTCTGGAACAAAGGTAACCGCCACTTCGTCCTCGCGGTCTAACACTCCGCGACGAAACAGCCGATAGATGCTTCCTGTTCCGATCGCGCCAACCGGCGCACAATCGACGGCTCTTAAGGCGCCCATGCTGGCGGCTCCGAATACAAGTGCGCCGTCTTGCAGGACATCAACAACCTCGCGAGGGGAAATAGCGTCGGTCTGCGCAAAAACCCCATCAATAATGACGAAAACCGAATATCTTAGCATTCGGGCCATATGTAGGTCGTGGCGTCTTATCGGAGGTCGTAGTTCTGCCCCTGGTAATAGCCGATGAACTTCATTTGCAGGCAGTGTTGGCCCCACAAACACCAATGGAGGGGTATCAACTGGCTTAGCGAACCGCGCTAGGTCAGGCATTGTAAATCCCGCCAGGATACCCGGCCTTGATCTACAAAAAACACGCTTAGTCCCGGTACGATGACGCGTACAACCGGGACGTCAATGCACGGATTTGTCAGGTCGACATGCAATACCTGATCCAATCCCGCAGCATTTAACATCTCCAAAAGGTATTTCAGATCCTCGCGCAGATCCAAACTGTCAAAACTGGGTGCATCGGCCCATGAAATCTCGGATGGAATGCGCGCCGGAGGTGGGTTTGTGCGTTTGCGGCGAGGAAAATAGTTGTAACTGTCTCGCGCACCCTGAATCACAGCAAGTCGGGATTGGGCCGCTTCAGTGATGGCGCGCATTAGTGCCGTTTCAGCATTTAGATCACAACCAAGACCCGGAAAGCGGCGCATCTGCGGGCCATTAACTGTCGGAAAGCGGGGGTCGATCAGTTCGACCCTAAACACCGGAATCTGAATATCTTGGGTGAGGAGTTCCACCTCAACGCTCAACCCATGCGTATTGATTTCTTTGATGAGTTTGAGCGCGGTTTCGGGAACACCAGACGCAAGGTTAAGCCGCTGTCTTACCAGCACCTTATCCCCGTCCTCCGAATAAAGGTCCGCAAAAAGAAGACGTCCTGCTGCATCTCGCTCGATGACTTCGCATAGCCCATGCAGAACCGCCTCAAGTTGGGTATTACCTGAAGCCAATCCATTGGTATCTGGATATCGAAGAACTCCGTCTTGCGGAGGTGAGATTACCACGTCTGCGGGTACATAGATTACGGCGCCACTTGTTAACTCTGTCGCAAGCGCCCAATCGATAGGAAGCGTATCTGTGAACTCTGTATCAATCGGCAAGGCCAGCTTCTGTGGATCGATAACTTTCGCCTCAAGCGCCCGCATCTGCTCATACGTTTTTCGAATTGGCTTTTTCGGTAATTTTTCCGCGCAGATACGCTCGCACGCCTCCATCAATGCGCTGGCCTTAGCTGTTGCCTTGTCCCGTCCTTTCCCCAGATGGGTTGTCAAGTCGGAGGCAAGCGGCGTCACTGCGCAGTAAACAGGGATACCTAACCGATCCAAGGACGTCAGATCAGCCAGTCTCACCACTGACAACTCTTTCATGAGACGAACGGAGCGCGCCAGCGTTTCTTCTGGTTTCAGCGTTCTTGGTAGAGCAAGTGATTGCTTGGCGGAATTTTCTTGCGAGAAAAGTGTCTTGGCTGCGGCTTCGTAGCCAAGCGCCCTCATCCCTTACAACGCAGCCATGCCCGAAGTCTCAGAATCATCACCGCCAGGATTGGAGGCAAACGCAGTGCCAGTTACTTTGTTCTTTAGTTTGATAATCGCAGCGATTTCTTCTGCCGTGAACTCTTCATTCAGTATTCTCTGATGCGCCTCAGAGATATGACTCTCATCCAGAACGGCGCCTTCATCGATCAGCTTATCCAGATTAGTATCAGCCATTGTTTTCTCCCCAATCTTTTTTTCAAAACTACAACAAGCCCCTCGGCAATCGTGCACCCTAGTGCACAGTCTAAGGGGGCGGTCTGTCAATGAAAATTGTTTGGAAAATTAACCTTTGCGCTTAGGATATGCAGAAGCATCAGAAAAGGCAGTAGAAAAATGAACGTTGTTGCGGCGCAGACGGGGCGAATGTCCAATAGTCAAATTATTCGGGCGAAGATGCAATTGACGTGCCATGCCGCCAACGAAGCATTTGCGCAGTTTTGGGCCCGCCCCGATCTGTCTGAATCGATACCGGGTTTTTTAGTGACACTGCAACAGATCATGCGCGCAACGGTTCCTCTCATGGAGGCGGCAAGAGATGAAGCGGCCCGGATGGCGACGAGAGATCCACTTTGTCGGCATCTTCGCGATTATTACGGCAAGCATGTCGGCGAGGAACTGGACCATGACATTTGGGCGCTCGAGGACCTTGAAGAAGCCGGTTACGCCCGAGATTCCGTTCTGGATGTGCTTCCGCTGGGCGATGTCGCGTCCATGATGGGAGCGCAGTACTACTGGATACACCATTTCCATCCTGTCATGATGCTAGGATGCATTGCTGTACTTGAAGGAGGACCGCCCAGCAAAGCATTAATCGACAGACTGGAACGCGAAAGCAACCTTCCTGCAGCTGCGTTCCGTACGTATAGGTTCCACGGAGACGTGGACCCGCATCACCGCGATGATCTTAACAATGCGCTTGATCAAATGCCCCTGACGCGCCGTCATCTTGGGCTGATTGGGATTAGCGCAACACACACTGCAAATACACTTGCAGACATTGTGAGCAGAATAAGCTCCACAGACGCACCACCAAGACATGTCTGAATCCAAAGACAGGACCAAAGTCTTCTGCCCAACCTTAGATAAGGAAGGAATTCGCTGTGCACAAAATGCGTGAACGAAACCCGATGGTCCTGCGCGGCAGCCCTTACGATGATAACGCCGAAGATCGTGAGGTGACTGTCTCCATCCCTGCTCTGTCCAAGTCACTCGACGCTTTGGGAGAGACGTTTTCAATTATGGAGGCGTGTGCAAAGCCCGAAAACCGCCCTCTGACGACCGAACAGCGGCGCAAGATACTTGACCAGGCAATTTTGGTGCTCGGGGAGCTGTACGTTCACCGAGACCTCAAACGTACCCGCCATGCGGTCGACCCGGTTACTGCTTTGCGTCAACTCAAACGCCGATGCGATGAATTGACGGGCTTCGATTTCCATCTTGAGGTAATGAAAATCTTCAAAGGACTACGGGATATTCATACGGCCTACATTATGCCGAAACCATATTCCGACATGGTCGCATTTCTTCCTTTTCTTCTGGCCGCGCACACCGTCAAAGAAACCGCCGCTCAAGAGGGGCAGGTGCTCGGTGAGGAAGAATTGGGCGAAGATACCTTTGATCCCGATAGTGAGCGCCGGGTAATCGTAACCGGGCTGCTGGACGAATTCACGCACCCGCATTTCAAACCGGGTGTCGAGATACTCAGTTGGAACGGTATGCCGATCCATGAAGCTATTCGGCGGATCGGTGAAGAAGAACAAGGCTCTAATATCTATGCGCAGTTTGAACTCGGATTGCGCTTGATGACGGTCCGATGGTTTGGCGGATCGTTGCCCCCAAGCGAGTACTTTGTAACCATCGTGTATCGTGACGACGAAGAGATACGTGAGATACGATTTCCCTGGCGAGTTATGTTGGACAACACAAGCAGGGGGCGCGTGGCGTCGGTGCAAGCAATGTGGACGCTCAAGAAGAAATTCGAAAACAATTCGTCTGAAGACCCATCTGTAGAACCTCGATCTCTGTTTGAAACTACGGTACGCGACCAGCTTTATTCTGTGCCCGAGGAAATCGAATTCGAAAAGAAAGTCACAAAAATATCTGCTGAAATTGAAGGGTTACCTCCTGGGATTTTTGATGTGCACTTTGTCAAAGTCGATCATGGACCGGACGCCTTCAAGTTTGGCATGGTGAAAATTGAGAACTTTGTTTGCGGACGCAAAGCCTTTGTTGAGGGATTTATGAAGATCCTCAACGCGGTTCCGCAGACGGGCCTTGTGATCGATATACGTTCGAATCCCGGTGGGCTGGTCAGCGCAGCGGAGAGTATCCTGCAACTCCTGTCCCCAAGGAGGATTACTCCGCTTCCATTCCAATTCCTTGCGACCACTCTCGCCGAGGACATTGTGCGCTCTGACAAAACAGCTGCCAGAATGAAACTGGACACCTGGGCCGACAAAGTGACGCCAGCTGTAAACATAGGCAATCAGTTCTCGCGCAACGGCTCTCTTACACGCTGGGAACGCGCTAATGAAATTGGGCAGCGTTATTATGGGCCAATCACCCTCATCACCAACGCTGTCACCTATAGTTCGGGCGATATTTTTGCCGCAAGTTTTCAAGATCATGAGATAGGTCCGGTGATCGGAACAGATCCCAGTACAGGAGGTGGAGGCGCCAATATGTGGACGCATCGCGATTGCGTTGACATGGCAATGCCTGATCAACTGCTTGAACATCTCCCTGGTGGAGCACGACATGGGCCCAAACTGCATTATGCTGTTCGTCGTTGTGTTCGCGTTGGTCGCAATCAGGGAATGCCCATTGAAGAAGAAGGCGTGCGCCGTGATTGCGTTTATAACCTGACACGTGATGATTTGCTCAGCGGTGATGTTGATTTGCTTAGGTTTGCTGGACGAGTCCTGCAGGAGCAAAACAAGAAGCAGTTCAAAGTTGAAATCAAGATCGACGGGACGCCGGTCTCTCTGAGCGAGTCCGTGATCAAGGTTCCTGCGAATGGCAAAACCGCTCGCGTTGATATCGATATCGATCTTGGTCATTCAACTAGCAAGATCGAACACATTATTTCGATCGGGGGAAAGTTCCAAAAGGCCGTGAACATTGTTGACGGACGCGCCAGCTTTAACATTGATCTTGATACGGCAAGACCTTCAATAGTTCGGGTCGAGACACACGATGTCGATCCGGATAGCGGCTACAGTAAAACGCTGTTCGCCACATTCGTACGTGAAGTGCAATTTGAGGGACAAGGCCCGATGGCCCCCCATTCATCGTAGGGTCCGCAAATTTGATAAACAAAAGTCTTTGGGCACATGCCGTTTCAAATTGCAACGCCACAACAAAGCTTCAATCCGCCGAATATGAACAAGTTCAATTTTCATGCGCGTCGCAGGACCGATCTAACACACTTTGAGTTGGTGATAGAATCGAAGTGGCTTTAACGCTATCGTTTGGGACAATGGGCAGGAGTAAACGGCTTTGCAGTCACTTGTACCAAGCTTCCGCGAATGACCACTGTCGACATTCACGATGTGTTTGGCTCTGAGAGAGGCGACAGCTTTGACATACGCAAGGCTTACATTCTGGGGCTGCTCTCAGAGCTAGTCTACCCAAAATCCGATGAAGAGCGGGAAGCTTACGAACGCTTCAAATCGGTCAATAGATCAAACAAAAAATACCGATCAAAGCTATGGGGCTTATTTTTTCGCCAAGAGACCAAGAGCAATACCGATCATGATACCTCTGATCTGATTGCGGCCCTCGGAGATTTCGCTCGCATTGAAGCCGAAAGAATAGAACGGGACTTACTCAGTTATGGATTTGATAAAGTTCAGTTCTTTTCTGGAGCAAGTACACAGTGCTTTTTGGCGGGCAAAGGTGAAATCGTCATTCTCTGCTTCCGCGGAACGGAGCCTGCCAGACTTTGGGATATCTACGCCGATCTCATGGCTTTACCCGTGTCAGCCTTTGGCATCGCCGGGTTGCTTCATGGCGGATTTTGGAGCGCACTCAAGGAAGTCTGGCAAGATCCGGAAATGCCACCGCTGATCTGGCCCGAGGAAAATGAAGACCGCTTTCAATCGGATTTGAGAGAAGCGATCAAGCAGTTCGTTGACCCAGTCCGTTCACCTCGCGTCTTGTTATGCGGTCATAGTTTGGGCGGCGCCCTGGCAACACTGGCGGCATCAAGATTGGTTGCTGATGGGGTGCTTGAGCACGAAGATATCTTAGGAATTTACACATTTGGACAGCCCCGAGTCGGCGATGCCGACTTCTGTCGAGGTTATCCCTTCCATCGCCGACATTTTCGGGTCGTCAATGCCAATGATATCGTCTCACGAGTACCACCAGAAAGCTTAAGGCTTGTTGAAAGTACGCTACGAAAGTTTCTTGGCGCCGAAACAGATGGTTTTGAAAAAGCAAGCTGGCTATCACGTTTAAGCTATCGGCATGTCGGTCGACTGGTGCTTATCGGCAAGCATTTTGAACCTGTCCTTGGTGGTTCAAAGTGGGGCGTGATCAAGCTTCAGTTGATGGAGCGTATTAAGGCGCTCTCCGGCACAAGACCATGGATGGCGCGCGTTTTCCCTGGCGTCAGCGATCATTCAATGTCGAAATATAACAGTGTGTTGTCCAAAGCACTCGCGCGACATGTGACAACGTCCTTTAGCGAAAATTATCATTCAGAGGAGGGCTTCATGAGTGGACCTGAAAATAGCGGAGAGCTTGGTCGGCCCACGCCGGTTTGGATATCGATCTTTAGCAGTGTGGGTGCTGGACTTCTAATCGGTTATTTGGTGGGCATGGCGGTGTCTGAAGTCGTCGGTATATTTGTCGGAGGCCTGGCGACCGGTCTCGCCGCGTTATTGGGCCTAAGCGACCGGAATTTTACGATGGCAAAGGGCGTACGGATCGGCACGTTCTGTTTCTCAGCTATTGCGGGTGCCTTGATCGGAACTACCATTCGAACCCATCAGCTACTCTCACCGCAAGTGAGCGAACCTACGTTAGCAGACGTCAAACAAGAATATGTCGACCTCGGATTTGATAAAACCGAAGTACTTGGTTTGTTGAAGAACTACATAAACGCTCAGAACAACGTGCGCACTACCATCGCTCAGAACAGCACTTTGTCAAAAGCCCAAACTACCGCTCATTTCAGTGGCGGCGTCACTCTGAGCGTTTGCGACCAACTCACGACCCCCCACGACAAGACACTGTCCGCTGAACAAGTCGTTCGGAATTTTCGTTTAGAAGGAGGTCAGGGTTGGGCAGGTTTCGCCGAACTGGTCGAAGTTGAGATATCGGAACCAAACAGAAAAGAGGTCTTGTTCACCGCGCGAGACGCAATGTGCAATTCTGATCAGCCCCTGACGCTCGTGCCTGAAACATGTGCTAAGCTAGATATTATTACCGATTCGAGATCGCTTACCGATATTGAGGCAGCGCTCATTCAAGACGACTTGCTGGCATCGACTTTGTCGCGGGTTAAGAATTTATCGATTGCCGAAGACAGGATTAAAGCGCTGGTTCTTATCCTGGAGCTGTCCTGTTCGTTGAAAGAATAATCAATGTAAGAGGATTAGATGAAACTCTACTTGCCACAAAGCGTTTGCACCCGTGTTATGGCTTATACCGCTGCACTGACTGGTTCTGTCTTCTGTTTTTTCGCTCAGGCAGCTTTTGCGCAATTCAATCCAGAGGTACTGGAGAACTCTGTCGTCCGGGTCATTGTTGGCGCGGGTACATCGAATTCGCGCGCGGCGAGTGGCTTTGTCTGGGAGGACAACCGCCTGGTCGTCACTTCGTTGCACGCCGTTCCCGCTGGGCTGGACATCGTTGTTAAATGCAAGGGTGCATCTTTTCCCGCTCGCGTGGCCGGTGTCCTGAGCGATGCCGACCTCATCTTGCTTCAAACCGATAGCCCAACAAGCTGTATTCCGTTGAACCAAGGGCAAATGTCGTCTCAAAAACCCGGTTTTGGCGAGGCTTTGTACACGCTTGGGTACTTCGAAAGTTCGCAAGCCATGACGTCACGCGACATGACGAAACAACATGCTTCGCCCGAGGTTCTACGTCACCTCGCCCAAGGTGAAGCCTTGCAGCTGCTCAAAAAATACGGAATTCCCGATCTAGACCTTGATATTTACTATGTCCAAGGCGGCCTCCTTCCCGGATATTCTGGAGCCCCCGTTGTTGATCGAGACAACCGTCTTGTTGGAATTGTAGACGGTGGTTTGAACAAGGGAATGTCCAACTATAATTGGGTTATTCCTGCGACAAATCTGAATAGGCTGACGGGAAAAATGCAGGCGGGCGATACCGCGATCCCGCCTGAAGTGGCCATAATGCAGGGTATCCTCTTTTCCTCACCCAGTGCCAATACTGGTGACGTGGATGTCATTGCGTTCAGTCAAAATGATCGTGACTTCCGATTTATTCAAACCAAAACATCGTCGCTTCTCGAACTTGCCCTGACGTCTGACGATCCAGAAGGAATCGTTTCACTTCTTAATAGCTACGCCAATGCCGTCGGATTGAGTGAGGATCAGTATTATGAGATGGCTGACCGCCTTAAGTTCGATATTTATGAGGACGAACGCCTTGGGTTGATCATCGCGGTCCCGGCGGCACAAGGCTTGAGTTTCGAAGAGCTTCAACCGGGGTATGAGTTTCTTATTTCTGAGACAGAAACACCTGGTGATGGATTTGTACAATTTGAAGTCTTTGAGGAGGGGTTGGCACCAGCAGGTTCCGATTGGTTTGGGTACGGTGATCCCGAGTATTTGGACAAATTGATCCAAGGTCTAATCGCGGACTGCGCGGACTGGGGAAATGAATGTGAATTAGACAACAATTCGGTGCGGGCGCTCACCTTTGCAGATGGAACAATGATCTTCAAAGTAGGCCTATTCGTCAATTCACCAGAGCCGGATACCATCGACCCCTACGACTATTATAGTTTTGCAATAAACGAAGACCTGATTTTTCGCGCCTATGGCCGTATCCATCCTAGCGATGATGGCCTCCGGCGATGCAATGATACCATCACCTGCACATCTGATCCTGAGGTTGCATTAGTGCAACTTACGCAACTGTTGGGAGTACACCTAACCACCTTTAGAGAGGTTCAGAATTGATTGTAAATATGAGGATCAAAATAGATGTGTCCCAATTTTCTAGAGCGATCAAATCTGGTTCTGTAGCAAAGCTTTGTTCACACTAGTAAGACTAAGGGTCGTTTTGGTAGAGCGTGTTCGGTTTGCTCCTGTCTTATTCGAACGCGCGCTCCCAGAACCGCTATCAACTTGATTGGTGGGGACGTCATTTGCAACAGAACTAGGCACGGTATTGGGCTTGGCCGAAATCATACCCAATTCAAAAAGTTCATTATGGCGCTGCTGCGAGGACCTCAATTTCGACCTTAAACTCGGACCGCGTAAATCCGTTGACTATCAACAGAGTTGAGCTTGGCAAGCGGACGGTCGAAGTAAGAAATTCATCGCGGGCACGCATGTAGTCCGCCATATGGGATCGGTCTGTGACAAACGCACTGACATGCGCGACGTCGTCAGGGCCCATGTTCGCTGATCCCAGAATTTTCGCGATATTCTGAAAACAAATTACCGCCTGATCATATGCGTCCTCTGGGATGGTTCCGTCCAAGCGAATCCCCAGTTGGCCTGAGGTTCTTACCTGTCGCCAGTCGCCAGGAATTTCGACGCCATGCGCATAGCGCGCGAACGGTGGCGGCATGTCTGTTGGGCTTAACGCTTTCATTTCTCGTACTCTTTTTCGCTGTCAATTTAAGCTTGCGAGTTTGGATTTTCTTTGCAAGTCTTAGTGCCATTCTCTGGCACGGATATTCCAAGGGCCACGTAAAACCACTGTCGTTCAAGGAGGGCGATATGGGCAAACGTGTTCTTTTGGTGCGCCATGGGAATGAACCCGCCGATGATCGAATTGTAACCTGGCTGGGCCAGGAAGGGTTCGAGATCGACAGCCGGAAACCCTTTGATGGCGACCTGCTGGGTGAGCCCATTGAGGATCTTGCCGGCACGGTCATCTATGGCGGAAACTTCAACGTCTATGAAACGGACACGCATGGCTTTCTGAACGAAGAGTATCGTTGGATCGAAGCGTGCCTGAAAGCCGACATTCCAATG
Organism: Ruegeria sp. BA2; assembly: GCF_056539605.1. NCBI lineage: Bacteria > Pseudomonadati > Pseudomonadota > Alphaproteobacteria > Rhodobacterales > Roseobacteraceae > Ruegeria > Ruegeria sp. BA2. The sequence continues at coordinate 13,587 of NZ_JBQFVE010000017.1, forward strand.
CTGGGCATCTGCCAGGGCGCGCAGCAGATCGCCTATCATCTGGGCGCCTGGGCCGGAGCGCCAAAAACAGAATGCTTTGAATTCGGGTATTACAGGGTTGATCCGGAACCTTCCGAACCCGGCTTCATGCCCGGCCCCTTGTGGGTTACGCAGGCGCATTTCCACACATTCGATCTGCCTAAAGGCGCGACCCGTCTTGCTCGCAATGACAACTACGCGAACCAGGCGTTTAGGTACGGCGATAAGGTGTTTGGGCTGCAGTTTCATCCCGAGGTTACGGTCGCTGGGTTCCAGCGATGGCAGGACGCCAAATGGAATGCATACGGTCGTCCCGGTGTGCAAAATCGTGAAGAACAGACACAGTTGATGCACCAACACGACTCTGCCCAAGCCGCTTGGTTACACGGCTTCCTTGACCGCCTGTTTGGGAGCGCCGCATGAGTATCCAAGGTCATTGGGCCAATCAAAAGGCGCCTGATTTTCGCGATCTGCCGGATGATTTGATCGCCGTGTTGCCAATTGGAGCAACCGAACAACATGGACCACATCTGCCAGTCTCCGTTGACAGTGACCTGGTGACGGCCGTGATCGAGCGCACGTTGCCTCGGCTGCGCGCCGAGCAGAACGTGCTGATCCTGCCCGGATTGACGATCACCAAAAGTGGCGAACACGATCGGCATCCGGGGACCCTCAGCCTGTCCGCAGATACTCTGCTGGCGGTATTGCGTGACATCGGGGCCTCGGTCGCGCGGGCGGGTGTGAAACGGCTTGTGCTGTTCAACGGTCACGGGGGCAACATTGCGGTGTTGGAAACCGCAGCACGAGACTTGCGGATATCGCATGAGTTGATTGTCGCCACCTGTTCCTGGTTCGGGTTTTCCGAATGGGACAGCGTTCTAGACCCAGGTGCGGCACTGTTTGATTTGCATGCTGGCGAGTCCGAGACCTCATCCATGTTGGCCGCACGCCCGCATCTGGTGGATATGAGCCGGGCGCAGAATTTCGTTCCGGCCATCAGCAACTGGGAGAAGCATTTCAGCCACATCGGTTTGACCGGGCAAGCCGCACGGCCGGGCTGGATCATCGACGACCTGCATCCGGATGGAGCCTGCGGGAATGCCTCGGCCGCGACTGTGGAAAAGGGGGAGCGTCTCTTGGACAAAGCTGCCGCAAATTTCGCCCAGTTTCTGGCCGAGTTCGCCCGGTTCGATCACCGGAGTGGCGCGACATGAATGTACTGCCTTGTGCTGATCTACTGACAGTGGAAAACGTTCTGGTGCCGTCCTCGATGATCGCCGACGCGCAGAAATTCGGGGGCACTCAGGTCTCGGATTGCGTTCATGGCGATTTGATCATTCGCAACGGTCGTGCCGTTGCACTGCAGCCCTGTGAACGACAAGCCGACATCTCGGGCCTGATCATGCCGCGCCTGACCGAGTGTCATGTCCACTTGGACAAATGCCATACAATTTCACGAATGGATCGCGTCGGCGGAGATCTACGCGCAGCCAGTGAGGCCCAGTACCGTGACCGCAGCCTCTGGACCGAGGATGACCTGCGGCAACGGGCGGAACGAGGCCTAAAAGAGCTGATGTCCTCGGGCTGTGGCGTCGTTCGCAGCCATATGGATTGGTCGTCTGAGCCGGAGTCTGACGCGCATCCGCTTGCCTGGCATGTGCTGCGCGAGCTGGCAAAAGACTTCGAGGACAAGGTCTCATTGCAGGTTGCGCCGTTGATCGGCACGACGGAAATGACGGATGCCTCGCAGGCGGATGCGTTGGGTAAAGAAATCGCCTGTGGCAGCGGTGTCCTTGGTGTGTTTGTTCTGGATCAGTCCGATCGCCACACAGCAATTGAAGCCGCTGTGCGCGTGGCCGAAAAGCACGGGCTGGCGCTTGATTTTCATGTCGATGAAGGCCTGCATGACGGGCTGGATGGGCTTGAAATCATTGCCGACACTCTTATCGAGACCGGGTTTCAGGGGCCCGTGCTGTGCGGTCACGCCTGTAGCCTGATGAACCTGACAAGCGAGCCCTTGCAGGCGCTTCTGGACAAGATCGCGCGGGCCGGGTTGACCATAGCCAGCCTGCCCGCATCGAACCTGTATCTGCAAGGTCGCAGCACAGGCACGCCAGACCGGCGCGGGGTCACGCGCATAGGCGAATTGCGCGCCGAGGGTGTGCCGGTTGTGGTTGGGACGGATAATGTGCGGGACGCCTTTTGCCCCCTTGGCCGGCATGATCCGCGCAAGAGTTTGGAACTCGCGGCACTGACGGCGCATCTGGACCCACCATTTGGTGATTTTCTGCCCATGATCACGACACATGCGCAAACGGCGCTTGGTCTCGCTCCGATCACGGTTGACGGCGCTTCGGTCAAGGATCTGCTGATCTTTGAGGCATGCTCAACCTCCGAATGGCTAACCGGAATCACCGAACCCAAAACGCTGGCAACTGTCATGACAGGAGAGCTTGCATGACTTCGATTTCAGGAAAAACGGACTTGGATTGGGTGGCATTTGCCGAGCGCCTCGCCCCTGTTGAGGTCATCGACGAACCTGTTCTGGTCAAAAAACGGTCTCGGGATTTCTTTTGGTACAGTCCGATCCTGAACCAACAGCTCAAACGCAGCTTTGGCGATCTTGTTGCTCTGCCAAAAACCTTTGAAGAGATGGTGCATTGCCTCAAAACCGCACATGCAGCAGATGCCCCCATCGTGTTGCGCGGTGGAGGGACAGGTAATTACGGTCAAGCCGTGCCCTTGCACGGCGGCCTGATCATCGAAACCACCGGTCTCAACCGAATCCTGGAAATCGGAGATGGCTTTGTCCGCGCCGAGGCAGGCGCGCTGATGGCGGATGTCAACGCGGCACTGATGGCTCAGGGTTGGGAAATGGCCATGTTCCCGTCGACGCAAGATATTGCGACGATCGGTGGGTTTGTCGCCGGTGGGTCCGCCGGCATCGGCTCGATTGCGAACGGGGTTCTCAGAGAACCCGGAAACATCCTGCAACTCAAGGCCCTGTCCGTCGAAGAAAACCCGCGGGAATATGTGTTCGAAGGTCAGGATGTTCTGCAAATACACCATGCCTGGGGCTTGAACGGCGTCATTACCGAAGTCACGCTGCGCACGGTTCCTCACCCCGATTGGATCGGGTGCATGGCGACATTCGACAGCTACAAAGAATGCTATGCGGCCGGATATGCTGTTGCGATCGATGACCAAACAGGATGCAAACTCGCCAGCACTGTTGACGCGCGGATCGTGGATTACTTCCCCAGACTGAAAGGCCATGTCAGGGCTGGCAAACATCTTCTTGTTTCGCTGGTACCCGAGTCAGATATGGGGCGTTTTCGCGATCTCATCGCCGATCAGGGCGGACATCTCGATTTGGCTTTGACCGAAGCCGACCGAATGGCGGCATCACTACCGCATGTTTTCGAATTCGCCTACAACCACACCACGTTGCAAGTTCTGAAAGCGGACCGCTCTGCAACTTATCAACAAATCGGCGTACCCGACGCATCCGATGCAGACACGATTGCCAAGGTCGGCGTAGCCTTGGGTGATGACGTCTGGCAGCATCACGAATTCTCGCTGCTGAACGGCGAGGTCGTCGCCTTTGATCTGCCCATCGTCTGGTATTCGACCGAAAATCGCCTGCGAGAAATCGGTCGCATTTACGAAGAACACGAGCACAGCGTGTACGACGCCCACAGTTTCCACGTCGAAAGTGGTGGATTGAAAACGGCAGACTACGTGCATCTCGCCTGGAAAAAACGACTTGATCCCAAAGGGTTGCTGAACCCTGGGAAATCCCGCGCTTGGGATATGGTCAAGGATCTGCCACCCGAAGAAATAGAAGCCAAGGCAATTGTGTAAGAGGTCGACATGTCTGCATTTGAAACACGCCCCCTAAGCCCGCAGTTCGGTGTCGAAGTCACCGGGATCAATCTGGCCGACGCCACGAATGACCGATTGTTTGGGCAGATACGCGCCCTGTTTGAAGAACACTCAGCCCTTTTGTTCCGCGGCCAAGACATCTCGGACGAGCAACACAAGCAACTGGCCGAACTGTTCGGCCCTATCGAGGATCGGAAAGCCGACGAACGGAAAAAAGGTGAGAAGTTTGAGGTTCCAACGGTATCCAACGTGCGGGACGACGGTTCGATTACTGAGGAAATGGACCTTCACACGCTGAACCTGAAGTCGAATTTTCTGTGGCACTCCGACAGCACATTTCTTCCCACACCCGCGCTGACGAACATTCTGATCAGCCGGGTCGCCACGACCGAGGGCGGTGCTACGGAACTGGCCAGCACGCGCGCGGCTTGGGCGAACATGCCCGAAGACCTGAAGGCAAAGGTGCGCGGACGGGGCATTTGGCATCGCTACAGCCATTCGCGGCGCAAGATTTCGCCCGAACTGGCCGAATTGCCCATGTTCAATAAATGGCCGGATCAGCACTGGAATGCGCTCTGGCGCAACCCGGTCAACGGGCGCGAGGCGCTGTATATCGCGTCACACGCCTTCAAACTGGATGGCTACGACGAAGCCGAAGGCCAGGCGATCATCGAGGAACTCATCGAATTCTGCACCCAACCGCAGTTTGTCTACTCCCACAAGTGGCAGGTCGGCGACGTTCTGATCTGGGACCAGCGCGCTGTACTCCATCGCGGCACACCCTGGCCCTATGAACAGCCACGCGTGCTGTCGAGCATCTGCTCGACCGTTACGGAAGCCGACGCGATCGAAACCATGCGCATATCACAATAGAACCCGGCAACCCGGCCGGGCACCACATGGCGAAACACGCCGCACCCACCGAGGGGTCCACCTCACGACCAACAGAGAGGAATACAAATGAAATTCAGAACCCGTACAGGGAAAAAACTGCCAAAAGTGATCACTGATCAGGCCAAAAAGGTTGGAGACGACGCCGTGAATCGTCGCGAGTTTTTGGCCATCGCCAGTTCGTTCGGCGCCTCAGCGGCAACAGCCTATGCGATGCTGGGTCTGCCCACACCTGCCGCGGCTGCTGCAGAACCCAAACAAGGCGGTACTGTACGCATCCAGATGGACGTGCGGGGCCTAAAGGACCCGCGTTCGTTTGACTGGAATGAAATCGCGAATTTCGCCAAAGGCTGGCTCGAGAACCTGGTCAGCTACGAAAACGACGGTACGTTTTCGCCCGCACTGCTGGAAAGCTGGGAAATTTCGGATGACGCACAGACCTATACTCTGAACGTTCGAAAAGGTGTGACCTGGAACAATGGCGACGATTTCACGGCCGACGATGTTGCCCGCAACATTATCGGTTGGTGCGATAAATCCGTAGAAGGCAATTCGATGGCCGGCCGTTTCTCGACCCTTGTCGATCCTGAAACAGAGCGTGCACTGGAAGGCGCCGTTGAGGTCGTTGACAGCCATACGGTCAAACTGAACCTGCCGCGCCCGGACATTTCTCTGATCGCGGGTATGGCAGACTATCCAGCGGCTATCGTGCACTCCTCGCATGACGCTGAAAACATGCTGGGCAATCCGGTTGGCACTGGCGCTTACCTACCGGAAAGCCTTGAAGTCGGCGTAAAGGGCGTGCTGGTCCGCAATGACGACCATACATGGTGGAATGCCGGTAACGGCGCTTGGCTTGACCGCATCGAATACATTGACTTCGGAACTGACCCGTCGGCGCACCTTGCGGCCGCGGATGCTGGCGAAGTCGACATGATCTATATCTCGGAAGGTGAGTTCATTGACATCCTCAGCTCGTTGGACGGCTGGGTCGAGAACGAGGTTGTCACTATGGCGACGATCGTCATCCGCCCGAACCAACTGGCCGAAGTGGATGGCGTGCAGCCCTATGCCGACAAACGCGTTCGTCAGGCCCTGTCAATGGCAGTGGACAACGCCGTTCTGCTTGAGCTTGGGTATGGTGGTCGTGGGGCTGTTGCCGCCAACCACCATGTCGGACCCGCGCATCCTGAATACGCAGATATCGGCATGCCGACATATGACCCTGCCCGCGCCCTTGAACTGATCAAGGAAGCCGGGATGGAAGATTATGAGCACGAGTTGCTGTCCATCGACGATGCGTGGCGCAAAGACACTACCGACGCGGTCGCCGCTCAACTTCGGGATGCCGGCATCAAGGTCAAACGTACAGTTTTGCCAGGATCTACCTTTTGGAATGACTGGGTGAAGTACCCGTTCAGTTCAACCAACTGGAACCACCGTCCTCTGGGTGTCCAGATCTGGGCGCTGGCCTATCGGTCAGGAGAGCCATGGAACGAGTTCGGTTGGTCCAATCCTGAGTTTGATGCAATCCTTGAACAGGCGCTTGCAACCGCGGATGTCGAGAAACGCCGCGAACTGATGGCACAGGGCGAACAGATTGTCCGCGAAGAAGGTGTTACGATCCAACCCTATTGGCGGTCGCTGTACAATCACACACGCGAAGGACTTGGCGGAGCTGAACAGCATATCTCGTTGGAAATACGCCCAGCCCAAATGTACTGGAGCTAAAACGCTGCGGGGTGGCAAAGGCCACCCCTTCAAATTGGCGGAGTAGATAACCTTGTTAGAATTAATGGTCCTTGTTGCGCAGACCGCAGCCGTTTTTTTCCTTGCGGCGTGGTTGAGCACAGGGTTCGTCGAAAACGTTTTGCATCCAGACCTCAATGAAACATTCACCGCGCAAGTGCTCAGCATGGAGCGGATGCGCGAAGAATACCCCGAGGCGTATGAGGTCGTAGCCCATCGCAGTATCGAAAAGCCAGCGATACAAAAGCTTCTGTTCAAACTGATCGTCTGCTGGGAAGGCCTCGCGACGCTTACACTTTGGGCAGGAGTCGCTTCACTGATCCTCGCCACCTTGGGTGTTGCCGACACAGCGAACGCCCGGGCGATCGGAGTGCTGGGGGTTTTGTTGTTCACCGCCACCTGGGCTGGTTTTTTGATCGTGGGAAACTGGTTCTGCTATTGGTTCTGTCACGAAGGCGCACAAAATACGCACTACCAGATGACACTGTGGGGACTGGCGACGATGGTGCTACTTCTTGTTTGGTAGCGTACAAAACCGGTCGAGCCGATCTACGGGCTGCGAACGAGGTCCTTGTCAATTACGTCCACGTCAGCGTCTAGGAACCGTGTTGTAAGCCGGTCTGAGAAATACCATTGCTCGTTCTTCATGCGGCTCTGCGCCGATGAGTCAGAGATCGAAGATAAGTTTTTTGGTTCCATGCTGCACACGCTGATCGTTCTTATTGAAGACCTCGAACTGGAACGTCACGCCGCCGCGACGACCAGAGGATATCAGATTCTTAGTTGTCACTTGAATTTATTCGCGCAGATTGTATCGCCAGCAAAAACAGGGCCCTCATATTGCCAGACCCAGCCTAACGAGGTCAAACCATCCAGCTGTGCGTCAGCTTTGAATTTCAGGCCATCAACGATTGAGAGAACAAGAAGACCATTATCGCAAGCACATGAAGTGCCGGCGTAGGTAGACGCGAGAAATACGCTTCCACCAACACTTTTAGTTATTCAGGTCAGAGGAACGAATGCAAAGCTCTCGCCTGCGCGTTCGACGCGCCCGGTGCCCGGATAGCTGAGATGCGTTGCGGAAAACACCGTTTCGGTGTCCACCAACTGGCTCAACAGCTTGGTTCGCGTCGCAATCGCCTGCGCAGGATCGGAATCAAGCGCGTAGCTCACGCTCGGGTTCGCGAATTGCAGGGCTTCTGAAATGATTGCGTCACCGACGATGAAAAGAGCTTCGCCATCATCCGCCGCGATGCGGACGCCGCTGTGACCCGCCGTGTGTCCGGGCAGCGGAACAAGTGTGAGGCCCCCACCAAGATCAGCTTCTCCCACATAAGTCGTGATCCGATCCGCCAATGGCGCGGCGATGGATTGCAGCAATTCAATCATCGGCTTGTCCGCCTCTGGCGCATTGGCAAGCAACGCGGGATTTGTCCAGAACGCCCATTCGGCCTCAGCCACATGGATTTTTGCATTTGCAAACCCACCCGCGTCCGGCCCCATCAAACCACCAATGTGATCAGCATGCATATGGGTCAGAACGATATCTGAGATGGCGGTTTTTTCGATCCCTTCAGCAGCAAGGAGCGCGTCCAGTTTGCCCACGGTCGGAAACATTCCCGACAGGGCCTGACCGGATCCCGTGTCCACAAGAATGATGCGGTCGCCATCACGCACTAGCCAAGCTGTGGCCCCAATATCAATGGGATCGCCTGCGGCGGCTAGGGCTTCTTCGGCAGCGCCCAGGAAAAAGGCTGATGGAAGGCTGAAATGACCGTCCGATAACATCGAAACCACCTTTGTCCCAATGTTCAAAGTGGCGACTTCTCCCGCAAAGACAACCGGGGGGATTGCCACAGACGCTGCAGTGCCAAGAAGGGCTGTGGAAAATGCCCGGCGGGATAACCTGAGGGGTTTCATGGTTGTGTCCTTTCATATCTCTTGCCACTAAATTGATTATTCCTCGCCATTCCGCTATTGGCATAAATGACAAAAACTATGCAGGTAATGACAAGGTGAGCCGGACCAAACACATCGCCGTCATAAGCTATCCGGGCGCTTTGACATCCGCAGTGCATGGCATCAAAGAAATGTTGGAGCTTGCCGGAACCTTGAAACGCGATCGCTCTTTGTGTGTGGAACTCACAGGCGCCGTTGAGCCTGGATATGATGCCTACATTCTGCCACCCGCGGGCCAAGAGATCGACGTCATAGCGCAGCCGGACATCCCCATGTCGCTTCGTCGGGAACACGCTCGCGGAGCGCTTTTGTGTTCGGTATGTGCTGGATTGATTTGGCTGGCAGAAGCCAATGTTCTGGGCAATCGACCGGTGACGACGCATTGGGGCTTGGAGACCCAAATGAAAGAGCACTATCCCAGTGTCGCGACCGATGTGGATCAAATCCTGATTGAACATACGGATCTTATCACCGCAGGCGGGATGATGGCTTGGGTTGATCTTTCCCTCGCATTGATCGAGCGCCTGATCGGCCGTGATGTGATGATTGAAACATCACGCTACTTTGTCGTTGACGTTGCCCGGATCGACCAACGGCGCTATCGCAGCTTCACCCCAAATCTGTCGCATCAGGATACAGCCGTGCGAAAGGCACAATTGCACATCGAAAGTGACTATGCAGACCACCTGTCGGTGGATGATCTGGCCAAACACGCCGGGCTTGCGGCGCGCACTTTCATCCGACGTTTCACCTCCGTAACCCGCCTGACACCGATGGCCTATGTAAATGCTGTCCGAATTGAGAAGGCCAAAGAATTGCTGATTCATTCAACAAAACAAATTCAACAGATCGCTTTTGAAATCGGATATTCTGACCATTCCGCTTTTGGCCGAAAGTTCCACGAGGCAACAGGGATCACACCTCGGGATTTTCGCTTGAAGTTCTCAACTTAAGGAATGTCGCCGGCGACTTAGGTTTCCTCGCTTACGTGAACAGCCAAGCTTCCGCGCAATCGCATTATAGGCGGGGGTACCCGTTCATCGTTTTGTCGAGATACCGATCTCCATAGTAAACTGCTCACCTCGCTGAAACCGGGTTTAAGCGAAGTGATCCCTGGTTGAGGAGCTGGCTATGGGTTCCTCCGCACGCTTAGTTTTTCTAAGCGGGGAGCATATCACGGACAACTTTGGCAAGCGCCATGGCAACCTGCTTCAATGAATCAGGATCGAAATGTATGCCGTCAATTGCTCCGGGACCGATCACTTCATTAAGGTCAAAGCATTGCGCACCGAACGCGCCTGCAACTGTCGGGTATGTTTCACGAAGCCGATGAAGGCCTGCTCGGCTATGATTTTGGTCGAACATTGGTTCCAACCATGTGCCGCTGACCTCGCCCATTTCTGGTGGTACGAGCACAAGAGTAGATGGTGCTTTCCCATCGGGGCCAAAACTAGATTTGGAAGCAACCTCCAATAGGCGACTTAAACCACGGGCGATCTCGTCGGCGTTCACGCCAAAGCGGGTCTTAACATCATTCGACCCCAGGAGAATTATTACAAGATCAAGCGGCATGTTCGACTTAAGCGCGATTGGCAATTGAGCGAGGCCGCTCATGTCGCCTATGATAGGGTCGTCGAAAACCGTTGTTCGGCCATTCAACCCGTTTTCGACCACGTGGTACGATGAACCTAGTTCAGCTTGTAGTAGTCTAGTCCATCGTTTGTTGAATCCATAACGGACAAGGTTTGCGCCACCACGAGGATCGAAACCCCAAGTCAATGAATCCCCGAAACACAATACTGTTTTCGGGTCGGCGGCCTAACTACTATGCATTTCTTCTGACGCCATTGTACGCTCCTGCTTGGATGAAATGACCATACATATGAGAGAGATAGGGCCTAGAATATAGTGCCAAGGCACAGCAGGTCGAGCAGTTAACCCCTTAAAGCCATTCAATCCTAGCCGATAAAACCGCATAGTCAGCGACACGCCAAAGGAAGCGGCTCACGCCGAACCCCGCGAATGGCCGTACAGAGCCCAAAGTTGTCGTTGGATTAATGAGGTGATTTCTCAGAGAACTACCGGATCGAGACTAGTGCTGCGATCAAGCGAATTGATGCTGACGCCTATTTTGCGGACGGATTCAGTTGGTTAAAGATCCAAACGAAAGCTTGAGTCGGGCTAGAAGCGGCCGATAACCCAACTCTAAGAATGGGCGTAACGAGGTTCGAACATGTTCAGCGAAGCCAAGTACAACGAATACATAAGTGATTTCAACTCGACCTTTGTAGGTGGCATGTCACTACCTGACTTTTCGACAAGTACTAAGAAAACGATGCGACCTTCATCTATCTCAAGGTGATCGGCCGGGGGTGGTTCTATCTCAGCACGGTCCTGAATGATTACAGCCGCTACATCATCTCCTGGAAGCTTTGCACCAATATGCGGGCCGAGGATGTAACGGACACATTAGATCTGGCGTTGCAGGCGTCCGGCTGCGATCGGATTCATGTCGTTCACGAACCCCGCCTGCTCAGCGACAACGGATCGAGTTGCATCTCAGGGGATCTGGCCGAGTGGTTGCAGGACAAGGGCATGAAGCACTCGCGCGGTGCGCCGTACCACCCCCAAACCCAGGGCAAGATCGAACGCTGGCAGCAGACCCTCAAGAACCGCGTCCTACTGGATAACTACTTCCTACCAGGTGATCTTGAGGCGCAGATCACCGCCTTCGTCTATCACTTCAACCATCAGCGGTTAGGTGTGGAAGACTTTTTCGATTTTTTGATCACTGGCGAGCTCACCTAGTGCTTAAGAATTCACGAAGCCTGTATGCTTTTGGAGGCATCATAGACTTCCAGGTGTTGGCTGATGAGGTGCTATCTTGGGGGTAAGATGCAACGCTTACAATTTATTCGTTAGTCAGCCAGCATAAATTGCTCATGATACACCTCTGAAACTCGGATGCTTGAAGCATGCAACCGACATTGCTGCAGCAAAGGTAACGGATCCAGAGCTTCGCTACAGGCGCATATCAACTCAAAGAAGTAGGTCCAATCACGTTTCCAATAGGATGTATATCACTGGAAATCGGTTACTTTATTGTTAGGGTGCGGCCAGTGCAGACATCTATATGCAGTCGTTCTGCACAACGTTTTTGACGGAGTTGCCCTTTGATCATTCCATTTCATGTGCGGGAGATGCTGCGACGTATTAAGTTGCGATACGATGTAGTGCACACACCAAAGCAGATGGCTCCAAGCGACGAAGTGTTTTCGCCTTTACGCTCATCTCGCAAGGCTGATGGCACGACAGTTGCGCGCTTCTGGGGACAGCTGAAACCGAAGGCAAGCGACGCAGATGAAGCACTGATTGCGGATCCCGCAACCATTGAAGCTGCTGAAGCTTACAGCGCCAATATTGAAAACTTCATCGGCACTGTCAAAGTGCCAATTGGCATCGTTGGGCCGCTACGTTTGAACGGTATGAACGCCAACGGAGATTATTTTGTGCCGTTGGCAACGACCGAGGCCGCGCTTGTTGCTTCGTATGCGCGAGGGGCCTATGCGGCTGGCCGATCCGGCGGGGTTAGTACAGCTGTCTTGTATGAAGGTGTGTTGCGCACGCCAGCATTTGTGTTCGAAAGCCTATTACAAGCCGGTCAGTTCGTGGACTGGATAGTCAGCAATGTTGACGATCTCCAGGCTACAGCGGATGCCACAACGCGGCATGGCAAACTTGTCTCACTGGAACCATTTATCGATACGAACATTGTTTTTTTGATCTGTCGTTACACAACGGGTGATGCGGCTGGTCAGAACATGGTGACAATTGCAACGGATGCGTTGTGCCAGGCCATTGCCAACGAGTGTCCAGTTCCAATTGAGAATTGGTATATCGAAGGGAACTTTTCGGGTGACAAAAAAGCTTCTGCTCTGGGCATGGTGACCGGTCGCGGGCGCAAGGTTAGTGCGTCGGTTACTTTGCCTGCGGATATTGTCGAAAAGACGCTTGGTACTACGGTGGATGCGATGTTGGCGTATGGGCGCGTAGCCAATCTTGGTTCGCACCTGTCAGGTCAGCTTGGGGCTCAGGCCCACTATGCCAATGGTCTTGCAGCCTTTTACATCGCGACTGGGCAGGACGCGGCCTGTGTCGCCGAAAGCGCGATGGGGGTGACGCGGATGGAACCCAGAGGAGACGATCTTTTCTGCTCGGTAACGCTGCCAAATGTTCTTGTTGGATCGGTGGGGGGCGGCACCGGCTTACCCAGCCAATCAGCAGCGTTGAATATTTTAGGACTGAAGGGCGCGGGTCACGGGACAGCATTAGCCGAAGTCGCCACGGCAGTCTGCTTATGCGGAGAAATTTCGATTGTCGCTGCGATCGCCGCCGGGCATTTCACACGGGCGCATGAAAGCCTGGCACGCCAAAGATGACCTTTTTGAACCGCATTTGGATTTATCAATCCGAACGCTTTCCACTTAAGAAAACCGTACCGCTTTTGCTGGTGTTTTCAGCGGCAAGTATCTGCGTCTCAGCGCGTCTTGCTGATCGATCGTTGCCTGAATGGCCCGCTTTTGTGGTTGGTTTTATGTTGGCAATGGTGCTGTTTTTCCAGATGCGGGTTTGCGACGAATTCAAGGATGCCGAGGACGACCGCCGCTACCGGCCCGAGCGCCCCATTCCAAGGGGGCTGATATCCCCGACTGAGGTGCTGGTCCTTGGCCTGATGACTCTGCCCATGGCTGCTGCTGCTGCGTGGTTATGGTACCTCCCGGTTCTATGGTGCCTTCTTGTGGTTTGGGTTTGGATGGCAGCAATGACTGCCGAGTTCGGAGTGCCGGTCTGGTTAAAGGCGCGCCCGATTCTTTACCTGTTCAGCCATATGTTGATCATGCCGCTGATCGACTTGCTGCTAACCAGCATCGAATGGCTTCCGGCTGGAGGCGCTGCATCAAGTCTTTGGTTGTTTCTGGCACTGTCGTTCGTCAATGGCTGCGTTCTTGAGATCGGGCGAAAATTATGGGCACCTGAGAACGAAATCGACGGGGTGGACACTTATTCGGGCCTTTGGGGGTATCGTCGTGCCGCCATCGTCTGGCTGTCCTGTGTAGTGTTATCCTTCGTGTTTCTGGTGGGCACAGGGTTTGCATCTGGTGTCGGCTGGTTAACCGTCTGGGTCGGGGCTGCTGCATTTGTACCCTGTTGCCTGGTCGCACGCAGTTATGTGAAAGATCCAACACCCAAAGCACAGGGCAGAATGGATGCAATCGCAGGAATTTGGGTCTTTTTTTGCTATGCCACAGCGGGTTTTTTACCGTTTCTGGTCGGGGGCCTTAGATGACCTTTATCGTCAATCAATCCGATGCAACTGACCCGACTTTGGTCGGTGGAAAAGCGGCTGCGCTGGCACGTCTAGCGCGTCACGGTTTCAATCCACCTGCGTTTTTTATCATCACCGATGCTGCATTCCGCGCGGGCAAGTCAGGGCCTGTCGCGGCAAATGGGCTGAGTGTGGCGCTTGCTGCCGCATTGGATGCGCTGGGTTCCGGGCCCTATGCGGTGCGCAGTTCCGGTCGGGCGGAAGATGGTGCTGATCACAGCCATGCTGGGCAGTTCGATACGATCCTGAATGTCACTAGCGGTAAGGTCTTGCAGGCCGCTAAGCAGGTCTGGCAATCAGGTTTTTCGGATACACTTGAAGCTTATCGCTCGGTCACTTCCGGGGGCGAGGCAGAAGCGCCCGCGATCATTGTACAGCGTATGATTGATGCGACGACGGCCGGTGTTGCTTTCTCGGCCGATCCGGTGACCGGGCAACGAAATACTGCAGTTGTGTCTGCCATCAAAGGACTAGGCAATGCCCTCGTGGCAGGTGAGGTTGATGGTGAGGATTGGACCATTGATCAAACCGATCACGTAGCGTGCTCCCAATCCGAGGCTCAAGTTCTGACACCCGATCAAGCGCTTCAGGTCGCGAAGTTGGCACGCAAAGCGGAAGAGGCTTTTGGCATCCCGCAAGACATAGAATGGGCATTCGATGCCGCGCATGGACTGCACATTCTGCAGGCGCGACCGATTACGACCCCGCTGCAACCCAAAGCGGTGCCGGATGATGCGCTGACCATTTTTGATAATTCAAACATCGTTGAAAGTTACCCGGGCATGGTAAGTCCGCTGACCTACTCCTTTGCCGTGCACGTCTATTCTCGCGTCTATCGGGCCTTTGTGCGGTTTTTGGGCGTATCAGATAAAACCATCGCCCAGAACTCAGCCATCTTCGACAATTTTCTCGGGCGCATTGACGGGCGTGTCTATTACAATCTGGTCAACTGGTACCGAGCGCTGGCGCTGCTGCCAGGTTTCTCGCTAAATCGCGACTATATGGAAACCATGATGGGCGTGTCCGAGCCCATGCCGCGTGAAATCACGGATGGGATCGGGCCTGCTCCTGCCAAAGGCGCGCGTAAGATATTGGAGTACGCCAAACTGGCTTTGGTTGCGGGTAGTCTGATCTGGCAGGCCGTGTGTTTGCCTCGAACCCGGCGCAATTTTTATGCAAGGCTGAACGATGTTCTGGATCGTGATCTGGACATAGAAGCAGCGAATGCGACCGAGCTGGCTGCCGAGTATCGCCATGTCGAAAGCACCCTGCTGGATCGCTGGGACGCGCCGCTTGTAAATGATTTCCTCTGCATGATCGCATTTGGTGCGTCGCGCAACCTGTTGCACAAGTGGTTGGGTGAAGAAGGGCTGTTGCTGCATAACGATGTTATGATTGGTCAGGGCGATATTGTCTCAGCCGAACCGGCGCAGCGAATTGCAGGCATGGCTCGCTTGGTTCGGGAGGCTGGGATAGCTGATCAGCTAAGCGCCGAATGCCGATTGGAAACCCTTGAACCTTATCCTCAGATCAAGTCCGAAGTTCAGTCTTATCTGGATAAATTCGGAGATCGATGCACAGAGGAGTTGAAACTGGAGAGCATTCCGCTGCGCGATGATCCCACCAGTCTGTTGATGGCTGTGGCAGCCAGTGCCGCCCGTCCTGAAGGTAAACGACACATCGGCACTGAACCGGACTGGAAAGCCCTGTTTCCCGCCAATCCACTGAAACGTCGCCTATCCCAATGGATCGTGGGCTGGGCCAAGGCCCGCGTACGTGACCGAGAAAACCTGCGTTTCGAACGCACTCGAATCTTTGGTCACGCCCGGCGTGTCTTTCTGGGGATCGGTAGGGAGTATTCAGCCAGGGGGCTGGTCAATAAACCCCGCGACGTGTTTTATCTGACGACCCATGAGGTCTTGGGAGCCGTCGAAGGGTTCAGCCTTTCGCCTGATCTGAAAGCCATAGTTGCGCAGCGACAACATGAAGATGCCGCTGCGTCCCAGCGCCCGGACCCGCCAGAGCGGATTGAGGTTAGGGGCCCGGCCATCGCTCCGATCTGGGTGGATAACGAAGAGGTCAACAGCGAACCGGAACGTGTGAAAACCGGCACCGGCTGTTCGGCCGGACACGTGACCGCTCGGGCGCGTGTGATACGCGATCCCCGTACCGAGGCATTGAAGCCTGGCGACATCCTTGTGGCGCGTCACACCGATCCGGGTTGGATCGCAGTGTTTTCGAATGCTGCGGCCATAGTCGTGGAGCGGGGGTCGTTGTTGTCACATTCCGCAATTGTAGCGCGTGAGTTGGGCATTCCATGCGTCGTGGGTCTGAAAGGGGCCACGCAATGGATTAAGGATGGCGAAACCCTGTCGGTCGATGGAGCAAACGGCAAAGTGGAACGATGCGATGGCGCATAGCGAAATCGCAAGCAAAGTAGATTTCGACCACATCCGATATGCTCAGCTGTGGGAGGATGCGGACGTACTGACCAACGCGCTGGGCGATTGTACGGGCAGTACGCTGGTGTCTATTTGTTCGGCAGGGGATAACGCGCTTGCTATGCTAACACTCGACCCCGCGAAAGTTGTGGTTGTGGATCTGTCACCGGCACAGATCGCCTGCCTCAAGCTACGCATCGGTGCATTCAGAACGCTGACACACCCAGAGTTTTTGGAACTGGCCGGATCGCGGCCCAGCAAGCGGCGAGCAGAACTATTGATCAGTGCCTTGAAGGACACGGATCACGAGACACGCACCTTCTGGGCCGGTCTTGCCCCAGATGTGGAGCGTTATGGGATCGGTGGGGTCGGTAAGTTCGAACGGTACTTTCGCATCTTTCGCACCAGACTTTTGCCGTTGGTGCATTCCAGACGTACGATTGACGACGTCTTTGCACCCCGGTCGCCGGATGCGCGCGAGGTTTTTTTTGAAACGCGCTTTAACACCTTCAGATGGCGGATGCTGCTGAATGTATTCTTTTCCCGCTTTGTGATGGGGCGCATGGGGCGCGACAAGGCGTTTTTCGATCACGTTGAAGGCAGTCCAGCCCAACATGTGGCGCGTCGTATTCGTCATGCAGGTGTTGAGACCGATCCATCACAAAATCCTTATTTGCACTGGATCCTGAAAGGTACGCATGGTGACGCGCTGCCGATGGCCTGGCGGCCCGAGCACTATGAAACCATTCGCGCCCGCCTCGATCGTCTCGATATCAGGCCCGGATCGTTAGAGGCCTTTGTTTCGACCGGTGAAAAAGCCAGTGGGTTCAATCTTTCTGACATTTTCGAATACATGTCGCCCGACATGTTTGAGCAGGTATACGGATCAATTCTGTCAGCTGCCGCACCAAAGGCGCGTCTAGTTTATTGGAACATGATGGCACCGCGCCGCGTGCCCGCTACTTTTGCGGGCGAAGTCGAAACACGTCGCGAGATTGAGGATCGGCTAAAAGCGCGCGACATGGCCTTTTTCTACTCGGACTTTGTCGTAGAAGAGGTGCTGGCGTGAGTGTTCTGGCTCAGATCCTGCTGGCTTTGACGTCTGTTCTGGCCTTGTTGGGATTGATGGCAATTGTCCGGGGGATGGCACAAAAGATTGGCTTGAACGCGGAAGTCCAGCGCAAATTGATGCATGTTGGGACCGGGTTGTTCACTTTGGCTCTGCCGTGGATTTTCCCGGATCGTTGGCCGGTCTACATGCTGATTGGGGTAACCGTGATCGTCATGATGATTTTGCGTTTACCTCGCTTCTCAAAAGGTCTGGGCGCTGCACTGCACAGCGTCGAACGCACCTCATACGGTGATTTCCTGTTGGCGCTTTCCGTTGGGCTTTGTTTCTTACTGGCGGGGGAAAACACCCTGTATTACGTGCTTCCGATTGCTGTTTTGACACTGGCTGATGCCGCAGCCGCGCTCGCCGGTACGACATATGGCACAAAGCGCTATGTGATCGAAGATGGTGACAAAAGCATAGAAGGGTCAGTGGTGTTCTTTGTCGTAACGCTATTGGTTGCGATCATCTGCTTCTTGTTTTTGTCCAAACTCCCACCGCCCAACATCATGATGTTGTGCCTAATGGTCGCGGCCTTTGGCACGTTGGTCGAGTCGCAAAGCTGGCGGGGGTTTGACAACCTGTTCCTGCCGCTTGGTTTGCTGATCTTTCTGAAAGTTCACTACTACAGCGCCTTGGCGGACTTGGTGATGTTGGCCATTTTGTTCTTTGCAGCCCTGGTCAGTTTCGGAGTTGTTGGAACAAAGCTGGGCCTGACCAAACATACGACCCGCGTTTATGTTGTCGCGGTTTTTTTGCTGCTTGCAGCCGCAAATCTACAGAACACTGTATTGCCAATCATGGTTCTTGCCGCACATGGCTGGGCGCGAACTGGATCTCCTTGCGACAGCAAATATCCTGATCTGGATGTCGTCGCTGCCTTGGGGCTTTTGGGGTTTGGTTGGCTTGCAGCAGGCAATGCAACGGGGTGGGATGCGATATCCTTTTTTGGGCTCAGTGCGATGGGATTGGCCATGGGGCTCACTTCTGTAGCGTTGCGTGCCATTCCAATAGCAATACCGTTGGCCGCTGCTGTATTGTACCTTACTCGGAATTGGTCCGTATCCCTGAATTCTGAACACTCAAATTGGGCCGAACCTTTGACCGCGCTCTCGCTTGTATCGCTTGCGATTACGGCGATTGTGCCCTTGTTGCTTCCACAGTTGCTCCAAAGGGACCGCATTTTGAGGCTCACGATTTTGGCTCTATTTCTCCCGCTGGCCTATTACATCTGGTCCATAGCAGGGTCTATTGGCCGTGAGACTACCGCCGGAGCCTTATCATGACGAAAGAAAGTATTCAGACCGACGGTGCCAAACTGTGTGTTTATCTGCAGGGTCCGGATTGGGATGGCGTACCCGCCGCGACCATCGGCGATTTTTCGTGCCAGAGCCCTGAGGCCGGTTTGGAGGTTCTTCACACGGCTATTGGGCGTGTCCGTAACGCAGGTATTGATCGGATCATCGGACCAATGACTGGTGATACATGGCACAGCTATAGGTTTGTATCCGAGAGTGATGGTTCAGCTCCATTCTTGATGGAACCGACGAACAAGCCCCATGAGCCCGAAGTGTTTGAGGCGGTGGGATTTTCCACCATCAGTAAGTATTTTTCGGCACGTGTGTCATTGACACAAACCGCCATATCTACTCCTGCTGCAACCAACGCATTTAATGTCGAACCCTGGAACGGAACCAACCCCGAAGAGTTGTTTCGGCAAGTATTTCAACTATCTGCCGAAGCTTTTTCGCAAAACGCCTTTTATAAACCCATTTCGGAGCGCGATTTCCTTGCGATGTACATGCCTGTTGTTCCGATATTGAAGCGCGAGCTTATCTTTTTTGCCCGTCGTCCGGATGGCTCATTGGCGGGATTTCTGTTTGGTATCCCGAATTATGCAGAAGGTCCAAATCCGACAACAGCTATCCTGAAGACTTATGCAAGCCTTGAACGTGGGGCAGGTCGCCATTTGGCCAGCCATTTCCATAAGTCTGCCCTGAATCTTGGTTTTGAAACCGCCATCCATGCGTTGATCCATGATGATAACCAATCCGCTGACCGCAGTGTCGTTGAAGGGGCCAAGATATTCCGGCGGTACAGCCTGTTGGGGTTGCGGTTGGATGGCTAACCTGCTGGCCCATTTTGCCGCCGCCGTCGATCGACACCCAGACCGGACGGCCATTATTGAAGGAAGTGGCCGCGAGGTCACATTTCGTGACCTGCAGAAACGCGCGCGGCAATTGGCCAGCACATGGAGGAGTAAGGGCGTCGACCATGGCGATCGTGTTCTGCTGGCGATGCCGGTCAACGCTGATCTCTACGCCAGTCTTGCGGCCTTATGGTCATTGGGAGCAACGGTGGTTTTACCTGAACCATCGATGGGGCTTGCGGGGTTGCGCCACGCGGCGAGAACAATTCGACCCAAGGCTTATTGCGCGTCTGGTTACTTTGCGTTGCTCAAATTCGTTCTGCCTGAACTGTTGAAGCTGCGTCTATTGCGACCAGGTGACGCCCCCAGTGCACCCGAATTTGTGACTGTTCAAGACAATGATACGGCACTCATTTCGTTTACATCCGGGACCACAGGTCAGGCCAAGGCCATCCCCCGTAGCCATGCATTTCTGATGGCTCAACATGATGCCATTGCGCCGCTTCTTGATAGCGATGTCGTCGAACGGGATCTGGTCGCATTCCCAGTGTTTACGCTGATTAACCTTGCAGCAGGGCGTACGACTGTTCTGCCAAACTGGAAAATGAGCAATCTGGATCGGTTATCCCCTGAGCAGTTGTCGAGCTGGATATCGAAGCAGCAAGTTACGCGCCTATTGATCCCTCCGTCTTTGTGCGAAAAGCTTGCTCGGTGCAATGATACGGGCCCTTTGCATACTGTTTTCACAGGCGGTGGACCCGTGTTCCCAGATCTGATCGAGAGGCTTCGCGCCAATTCCCGACTGGACGTAATCTGCGTTTATGGGTCGACCGAGGCAGAACCGATTGCGCATCTTGATGTACGTGACATCTCCGACACTGACTATCGTGAAATGGCAGCAGGTAGGGGGCTTCTCGTCGGCCACCCGGTTTCTCGGATCGAGCTCCGAATTCGCGATGATGAAGTTCAGGTCGCGGGCGATCACGTAAATGATGGCTATCTTGATCCCACGCATGCCGAGGAAAACAAAATCCAAGAGGGCACCAAAACCTGGCATCGAACCGGCGACGCTGGTCAGTTGGATGACCAAGGTCGTTTGTGGCTGTTAGGTAGACTGGGGAGCGATGTGACAACGTCGACTGGCCGCATCTTCCCTTTTGCAATCGAAATAGCTGTCAGACGATGGCCGAGTGTGACGAACAGCGCACTCATTAACCTCGGCGGAAGCCCGGCTTTATGCATCGAAGGTAATGCAGATCAGCTATCAAGCTGGAGGAGCTTGGCGCAGGAATTGGGGATCGCCAAAGTGATCCACGTGAAAAAAATACCAATGGACAAACGCCACAGATCCAAAGTTGACCGGGCAGAACTTACCTGCCTGTTGGGGAACTAAGCTGCAATTTTTTACCCATCGGTGCCCTGACGGAGAAGCGCCCATCATTTCAAACGATTGAATACACGGCCATGATGAGCCAACGCCTTATACATCGCCTGCCAGCCAATCAATGACTCGAAGCACCTCGGATCGCCGCGTATGGCCACCGCGTGTTTCTACAAAATATCCATGGGTTGGTGAGATGCTTTCATCAAACAGGCGGACTACGCGACCTTCTGCAAGATCCTGGTCGATAAGAGGTAGCCAGCCGATCACAATGCCTTGCCCATCGGCAGCGCCTCTGAGCAAGGTATTGGCGTCCTGAAAAATCGGGCCCCTTAGTGGCGAATCGAGCACGACATTCATCGCGGCAAACCAATCTAGCCAACCCCAGTGATTTCTCTGATGGAGCAGGGGTAAATGCCTCAGATCGTTTGGATGGTTGATGGGCGGATGAGCTTCGATGAAAGCTTTGGAAGCAATGGCTGCCGGGCTGAGTTCGAGCAGCTTGATCGCCTTGGGATCGGATCCTTCAATGCGGTCCCAGCGGATGACGATATCGACGGTTTCGCTGGCGTAAGCGCCCGGCTCAAAGGATGGGAGAAATTCAAGCTCAATTTTTGGGTGAGCCTGCCAGAATTCGCTCATTCGCGGCATCAACCAACGTGCTGTAAAAATCGGACCTACAGCCAGACGAACCACTTTGCGCGTATCGCGATGGAGCGTTCGGACGGCGTCATCAAGTATTCCAAATGCCTGGCCGGTGGCCTCTGCCAATCTTGCACCGCTCTCAGTTAGGATGACATCTCGTCCACTGCGCACGAATAGTTTCGTGCCCAACTGATCCTCGAGACCGCGGACATGGTGGCTGATCGCGGTCGCTGTCACCGACAAATGTTCAGAAGCCGCACGAAAACTGCCATGCCGAGCGGCAGCGTCAAAGGCACGCAGAGCTGGTAACGAAGGTCTCACGGTGAGTACTCATAAGTTTTACTCATCTATTGATGAGAAAGGTGCCTTTGTAAACAGCGCATTTGGCTGCAATGGTTAGGTTAGCGAAATACAATACTCATGAGTTCATGGTTGAAGCCCGCCGCCGCAGAGGTCGTAAAGACCGATTAAAGCAACCTGCACAGGACGAGGTGGAGCGCCCCGTCTGGCCAGGTGTGGTTGGAGGGAGTCTCAGGCCACTGTCGCCCAAGGACGTGCAACTGGTTGAGGGCGCGGCGTTTTCGCTTTTGGAGACGCTTGGCCTGAGCCAAGCTACTCCTTCGATGATCGAAAAAGTCACCAAGGCCGGCGGCTCCTACACCAAGGCAGGAAGATTACTCTTCCCCGAGACGCTCGTGAGGCGGGCGATTGATGAGGCTCAACGCGGATTTACACTTTGTGGCCAAACATCCGAACGGGACCTGAAGATCGAGGGCCCCCGAGTTCATATGTCCACGGGCGGCGCAGCCCCCGGTGTTTTCGATCTAGAAACGCATGCTTATCGCGACAGTACCTTGCAAGATCTCTACGATGCTGCCCGCATTGTGGATGTAATGGACAATATTCATCATTTTAGCCGCTCGGTTGTTGCACGTGATATTGAAGACAACGCGGTGATGGACCTCAACACGGCTTATGCCTGTCTTGCCGGGACTTCCAAACATGTCTCGATCTCGATCACCGAGCCGCAGAATGTGCATGCCATTGCAGACCTTTGCTATTCCATTGCTGGAAGCGAAGAAGCTTTTCGCGCTAGGCCTTTTCTAACAGTGATGGTGTGTCATGTGGTACCACCCATGCGCTTCGCCGAAGAAGCTTGCGAGGTACTTGAGCGCGCGATCTTGGCAGGGTTTCCCGTTCAACTTATTAGCGCAGGTCAGGCCGGTGCGACCAGCCCCGCCACAGTCGCCGGATCGCTTGTGCAGGCCGTGGCCGAGACGTTGGCGGGATTGGTCTATGCACAGCTGGTTGCACCGGATGTCAAAGCAATTTTCGCACCCAAGCCGCTGGTCGCGGATTTGCGCACCGGCTCCATGAGTGGGGGTGGTGGCGAGCAGGCGATCCTGATGGCAGGTGCGGCGCAGATGGGTCGGCATTGGGATCTGCCGACCAGTTCGATTGCCGGGATCACCGATTCCAAGTGTCTCGATGCGCAATATGGGGCAGAGAAATCCCTTGCTGTGGCGATGGCCGCCCATGCTGGGTCCAACATCGTCACACAGGCTGCAGGTATGATGTCAAGCCTCCTAGGTGTCAGCCACGCCGCCTATGTCAGTGACAACGATCTGCTGGGAAATATCCTGCGCACCATTCGCGGTATTGAGGCCACACCAGAGAACATCGCTGCAGATGTCATCAAGTCAGTTTGCGAGGGGCCGGGGCACTATCTGGGCGAGCATCACACTTTTGGACGCATGAAATCAGATTACTTTTATCCCGAGATCGGTGATCGCCGGACGCCTCGCGAATGGGAGGAAGATGGTTCCCAGCCCATCGGAGATGTCGCGCGCGAGAAAACTCGTGAGATTCTGCGCACTCACTTTCCGAAACATATCTCTGATTCATTGGATAACGATTTGCGCGCTAACTTTGATATCCGTCTGACAAAGGCCGGATCAGGACGGTCAACATGAGCAATCTCCGCCTAAGCGAACAAGCCCGTGCAGCACTCCCCGGTGGGGTTAGCCACGAGTTGCGTTATCGTGCGCCAAACCCGATTTTTATCGACCACGCGAAGGGTGCCGAGAAATGGGATGTTGAGGGGCGGCGGTACATCGATTTCAAGATGGGCAGTGCCAGTCAGATGTTAGGCCACGGACATCCGGTCATCGTCGAGGCGCTGCAGCGTCAGGCAGAACGCGTGATTTTTTGCGCCGATTGCCATGTTCTTGAAACAGAGTGGGCGGAATGGGTGAACCGGCTCTATCCTTCGGCCGAGCGTACGCGCTTTACTGCTTCGGGTAGCGAAGCGACCATGCTTGCCCTGCGGCTGGCGCGCGCATATTCGGGCAAAGATCATGTTTTGCGGGTCGATGGCCACTACCATGGCTGGCATGACCACGCGCTCAAAGGGGCGAAAGCCGGGGATGAGCAGGTCACGTCACTTGGCATCCCTAGTGCAATCAACGATTTGATTCACGTTTGCACTGCGGATCCATTTTCCATGGCTGCGGCGCTGGAGGATGAACGGATCGGTACCATTATCATTGAGGCATCGGGTGCAAACTATGGGTGTGTGCCTATGGAGTCAGCGACACTTAAAGCTCTACATGACGTGGCTCGCACAGCAGGCGTTGTCTTGATCTTCGACGAAATTATTAGCGGATTCCGCTGGTCCCCCGGCGGGCGGCAGGCGCGGGACGGGATCATCCCGGATCTAACGACGCTTGCCAAGATCGTCACCGGAGGTCTGCCCGGTGGTGCCGTTTGCGGGCGTGCTGAAATCATGGAGTTGATGAACAACGCCACAATGCAAAACGGGCTGGCGCCAGCGGTTAGTCATAAAGGGACTTTCAATGCCTCGCCTCTTATTGCAGCAGGGGCCTGTGCGGCAATGCCACTACTGGCGACGGGTGAGGCGCAAGCGCAGGCCGACGCGATGGCCAGTCGAATGCGCATTGGCATGAATGCAGCGCTGGCAGAGCAGGGTGTAACTGGCGTGGCCTATGGCGATGCCTCAATCTTCCACCTCCACTTTGGCCACGATTGCGTCGACGGGCTTACCCCAGCAGAGATCCGCGGATTACCGAAGTCAACCGTCAAGGCCTATCGTAACGGGATGCTCGCGCGTGGGGTAGACATCATGTCCTATACTTCGGGTCTCACCTCAGCTGCTCATACACCTGACCTGATTGACGAGGCTTTGGAGGCTTTCCGCGCGACACTGGCAGAAATGGTGCAAAACGGGGTGCTGCAATGAACCTTCCCACACACGCACGCACCGTGATCATTGGCGGTGGTGTGATCGGCTGCTCGATTGCCTATCATTTAGCGCGCGAAGGGCGGAAGGATATCGTGCTGCTGGAACGCTCCAAGCTGACGTCCGGAACCACTTGGCATGCAGCCGGTCTGGTCCGGCGTCTGCGGCCCTCGGCGACGCTGACGAAACTCATAAACTATTCAATCGACCTTTATGGCGAACTGGAATCCGAGACAGGGCAGGCCACGGGCTGGACGCAGACTGGTTCGCTAACTCTGGCTACGAATCCGGACCGTTTGACCAATATCAAGCGTCAGGTTTCGCTTGGCCGGGCATTTGGGCTTGAGGCAGAAGTTGTTGATGCCACCCGCGCGAAAGAGCTTTGGCCGCTGATTGAGGTGAACGATGTCATCGGTGCGGTCTGGTCTCCTGCCGACGGTCGCTTGAACCCGTCAGACGCGGCGCTGGCGCTGTCAAAGGGGGCCCGTGCGCGTGGTGTGAAGATAGTCGAAGATGCGCGTGTCACGGGTCTTCAAAAAAAGGGCGGACGTATCTCGGGTGTCGAGATCGGCGACCACAAGATCGAAGCGGACGAAGTGGTGATTGCGAGCGGCCTCTGGTCGCGCGAGGTGGCCGCGATGGCGGGTGCACACATGCCGCTTTATGCCTGTGAACATTTCTACATCCTGACCAAACCGCTGGTCGAGGTGCAGGCTTTGGGCAAGGGCGCGCACCTGCCCACATTGAATGACCAGGACGCTTATCTTTATGCCCGTGACGATGTCGAAGGGCTGTTGGTCGGCTCGTTCGAACCCCACGCAAAAGGGATTTCGACCAAGGACCTGCCTTCAGATTTTTCGTTCGATCTGCTGGACGAGGACTGGGATCACTTCATGCCCATGATGGAAAATGCCCTGCGGCGCATTCCGGCGCTTGAAAAGGCAGAGGTTAGGATGCTGCTCAACGGGCCCGAGAGCTTTACGCTCGACAGCCAGTTCATGCTGGGTGAAAGCCCTGAAGTGCCGGGGTTGTTTTTGATGGGGGGAATGAACTCGACCGGCATCGCGTTGGCAGGTGGCGCAGGCAAAGCGATGGCTGAATGGATCATCGCAGGCGAACCAACAATGGAGCTAAACGAGGCCGATATCCGGCGTTTCAGCCCTGAAATGAACGTGCTTGGCGCATTGGAGGCGCGCATCCCGGAAATGTTGGGCCGCCACTATGATAACCCCTATCCGGGTCGGACGATGGAGACGGCAAGGGGGCAGCGGCGTTCGCCCATTCATGCAGGACTGATGGAGGCAGGCGCGCAATTCGAAGCAAGAGGCGGTTGGGAGCGGGCTGTGCATTTCGGCGGAAATGCTGCGCATCTGCCTCTCAGCTTTGGTGTACCGGCTTGGCGTGATCAGGTGGGGCTTGAAGTTGCGGCTTGCCGCACCGGTGCGGCAATCCTGGACCAATCGGCCTTCGGCAAGATCATGGTGCAAGGTCCAGATGCCTGTGCCTTCCTCAATCACTTGTGCGCCGCCCAAATGAACATCAATGAAGGGCGCATCGCGTATACGCAAATCCTGAACGCGCGCGGTGGAATCGAAAGCGACCTGACTGTGCAGCGCCACGGGCCTGAAACTTATCTGATGATCGTGGGGGCCGGAGAGATCGTACGCGATATGAAGCGGATGCGCGAAACAAAGGGCGATCTCCGTGTAGAAATCACTGATGTTACCAGCGCCTACGCGATCATAGGGTTGGCAGGTGCCAAAGCGCACGAGGTGCTTCAGGCCACCAGCAACACCACCCTTCCTCCGCTTGGGCGATTTTCTTTTGCATCTGTCGAGATCGGCCTCGCTCGCGGTTGGGCCGGTCGGCTGAGCTTTTCTGGCGAAGCCGGCTTCGAGCTTTATGTCCCCGCCGACATGGCCATGGCTGCACATGAGGCTTTGGTCGTCGCCGGTGCGACACATGCCGGGCTTTTCGCCAGCAGCTCATTACGCATCGAAAGCGGTTTCCGTGCCTTTGGCCACGAACTGACCCCAGGGACCACGCCGCACGAGGCCGGGCTGGGTGCGTTCTGCGCCATGGGCACTGGTTTCGTTGGTGAAGATGCTTTGAAAGATCATGTACCCGAGCGGCATATCGTGTCGCTACTGTTCGACGAACCGGACGCGATCCCGATCCATGACGAACCGATCTACTATGATGGTAAAGTTGTTGGACAGATCACCTCGGCGGCGTGGAGCTATCGTTTTGGCCGTTCGGTCGCGCTTGCGATGATCAATGCGCCGTTGGATAGGCTGGCGTCCGAAGACGTGGTATCGGGCTTCGAGGTTGAAATTGCCTGCCAACGGTTCACCGCAAGCGCCTCTCTCAAACCAGTGAAGGAGGCGTTCTGATGTCAGACACGCTTCGCACCACGCGCGTTGCTATCATTGGCGGCGGGATAATGGGCGTCGCCGCGCAGTACCAGCTTGCCGAAAATGGCTGGACTGACACGATCCTGTTTGAAAAAGCGGAACTCACCAGCGGCTCGACATGGCATGCAGCCGGGCAGATTGCTCATGCGGTTGGCAGCCGGGTTATGGGCTGGGTCAACAAGACCTCGATCGAGACCTACAAGAAGGTCGAACAGGAAACAGGCCAAAGCATCGGCTGGCACGAGGTGGGCGGATTTCGCATCGCCACAACCGACGACGAGGTCGATTGGATGAAGTCGATCATGGGCGTAGGTAAGTTGCTCGACTTGCCCATGGAACTTGGCGGCCCCGAGGCTGTGGCCAAAGGTAACCCCTTTTACAAGGTCGATGACGTTAAGGCGGCAATCCAGACCTTTGAAGATGGGCATATCGACCCTTCTAGCGTGACAATGGCACTGGCCGCCGCCACGCGCGCACGCGGTGCCAAGATCGAACGGCACAACCAGGTGTTGGGAGCTAGCCGCAAGGGAGACATGTGGCTATTGCGGACCGAAAAGGGCGATGTGCTGGCCGAACATGTGGTTATTGCCGCAGGTTCTTACGCCAATCAGGTGGGCGCGTGGTTTGGGCTGACAATCCCATCTGTCAGCTGTCTGCACCATTACCTTGTTACTGACACGGTGAAGGAGTTTCTCGACCGCCCCGAGCTTCCAGTGATGCGCGACAACGCGTTTGGTGGCTACATCCGGCAGGAACAAAAATCCGGGCTAATCGGCATTTATGAGGGCCATGTCTGCCCCACAGTCTGGCAGATGCCCGAAGGCGCGCCTTGGGTGGCGGAGAATGAGCTTTTCGAAGCGGACTACGATTCCATCGGTGAATTCCTGATGGTTGCCTTGGACAAGATGCCAATCCTAGCTGAACTGGGCATCAAACGCGTTGTGCGGGGTGCTATCACCCACACGCCTGATGGCGGTATGTTAGTGGGTCCATCCGGTGCGCCGAACGTCTGGCTGTCTTGCGGATCATCGATCGGGTTGGCCTGGGGCGGTGGTGCAGGCAAAGTGCTGGCCGACTGGATGGTTCATGGCGAAGCCCCGATCAATACGCGCAGCTTTGACCCACGCCGCTATGGACAATTTGCAACCGATCATTTCATCGTCGAGCGCACCAAAGACGAGTTCATGCGCCGTCATGATACCCCGTGCCCAGGCAAGCAGTTTCAAAGCCTGCGTCCACTCAAACGCCACCCGCTGTATGACCGTCTCGCCGCGAAGGGTGCGGTCTTTGGCGAGATCGCAGGTTGGGAACGCCCGCGTTATTTTGGTGCGGTAGGCGAAGTGGAACAGATTGGCTGGGGCCACCAGATTTGGCACGAGAACGCAATGCGCGAAGCTAAAGCGACGCGTGAAGCTGCGGGTGTGATTGACCTGTGTGCATTTGCTCAGTTCGAGATCACGGGCAAGGATGCGGGTGCATTGCTGGACCGGATTTCCGCCAACAAGATCCCGGCGCGGGACGGGCGGATGAGCCTGAACCACCTGCTGACCGAACAAGGCCGGTTCGAGACCGAGATCACAATCTGGCGCATTGCTAAAGACCGGTTCTTCACCGGCTCACCCATTGCACGCGCCAATCCGGATTTTGACTGGATCAAAAGCTACATCCGCGATGGTGAAGACGTTCACATGGTTAACCGCTCGCAGGATTGGGGAATGCTTGCGTTGTCTGGCCCCGCCTCACGCAAGATCATGGCCGAGTTGACGGAAGTTGACCTTTCGAACGCCAATTTCCCGTGGCTCTCTGGACAAGAAGTCAAGGTTGCTGGCGTGTCTTGCTACATGCTGCGGGTTTCGTTTGTCGGAGAACTCGGTTGGGAGTTGCATGCTCCTTTAGAGCAGATCGGATCGATTTACGATGCGCTTTTCGATGTTGGCGAGAAGCATGGGTTGGTCGACCTGGGCAGTTATGCCTTCAACGGGTTGCGCATGGAAAAAGCCTATCGAGCAAGTGGCGAGTTGACCACGGATGTGGGCCCTTTCGACGTTGGCCTAGAGCGTTTCGTAGTGACTGAAAACCGAGACTTTGTGGGCCGCGCGGCGCTGAAGGATCGCGATCCGACGTGGGAACTGCTTTATGCCGAATTGCATGCCGATGACATCGACATTCATGGAGGCGAACCTGTGCTGTGGAATGGTAAGCCGGTCGGCCTGACGACCTCGGGTGGATATGGTTACAGCATCGGCAAATCGCTGGGTTGGCTATTTGTTCGCAAGGGCACGCCACATGACGGCCTAAAGGTGCAAATTCTCAATCAAGAGATTGCGACAACTGTGCATCCCGACGCTCTTTTCGATCCGCAGAATCTGCATCCAAGATCGGAGGTCTAAGTGACCGCAGAAAACAAATTCCTAAACCAACATGCAGGTATCATTGCGCGGTATGTCGATGCCATATCGTCGGGATCGTTTCTTGCAAAAAACTTCGGTGTGATCTTCTTTCAGGCCGAATGTTTGGACCGAACTTGCAGCCCCGTTGCTGCTTCAGAACAGACAAACTCAATTTGCGCTAAGCCGTTTCGTGCGATTTCGCTTTCAGGAGGACAGATATGATCACGATCAATGGCGGTGAAGCCGTTTATCGCGTTTTGAAAGCCAACGGCATCGACACGGTGTTTGGCCTTTTGGGCGGCTCAATGCTCGAACTTTATGATGCGATGTACAAGGGCGGTGAGATTGCCTATGTCGGCGCGCGTGATGAACGCGCTGCAGGTCATATGGCTGACGCTTGGGCGCGGACGACGGGTAAGCCGGGTGTCGTCCTGGGCGCACAGGCCGGTCCGGGTGTGGTGAACATTGTAACTGCAGTGGCTGAAGCGCAATTGGCTTATTCTCCTCTTGTCGTAATCGCTGGTGCTATAACCCGCGCGGACCAGGCCAAGGATACATTTCAGGAGGTTGATCAGGTCGCCCTTTTTGCCCCGATCTCAAAACGATCAGTCATGGTTACCGATCCAACCCGGCTGGCCCCAATGCTGGAAGATGCGATCCGGCTGGCCAATTCCGGGCGACGTGGCCCTGTGGTGCTGCATGTCCCGCGCGACCTCTTTGCGGCCAATGTCCCGGATATTGATCCAAAGCCTCTGAACATCGCACGCCCCGGACCTGCGTCCACCGAAGATATCGCCGCCATTTCAAAATTGCTGGCCGATGCCAAGCGTCCCGTTATCGTTGCGGGCGGAGGCTTTAAGTGGGGTGCGGGCCGCGCGGCATTGACTGCGATGGTGGAGGCGCTGGAAATCCCCGTGGTCGCTTCGACGGGCCACGCCGACGTGATGCGCCATCGCCACCCTTGGTTTGCAGGTCAGGCCGGTCCACGCGGCAATCGCGTCGCTTCGCGGTTGACGCACGAAGCGGACGTGATGGTGGTACTGGGCGCACGTCTTGGCTTCAACTCGACGTTCCACAGCAATGACTATGTTGGATCCGAGACCCGCATCGCGCACGTGGATATCGAAGGGTCGGCCGTGGGCCGCTATTTCCCTGCCGAGATCGCTGCACAAGGCGATGCCCGCCTGACTGCCGAAGCACTGACCGCAACTGCGTCAAAACCCGAGTGCGATCCGTGGCGCGACAGTTTCAAGGCCGATATGGAAAGCCTCTGGGCTGAGCGGGCCGAGGAAGCAGCAATCGAAACTCTTCCGATGCACCCCCGCCGTGCACTCGCTGAAATCCGCGATGCACTGCCCGAGGACGCCATAGTCACGCTCGACACAGGTAACACCTGTCTGCAGGCGGCTGACCGGCTGGCCCACTATGCACCGATATCGCTGATTACACCCCTGGATTTCGGTCTCGTGGGATTTGGCCTTGCCGCCGCTATTGGCGCGAAGGCTGCAGCCCCTGAACGCCCAGTCGTCGCGGTGATGGGCGATGGTGCGATCGGATATACGATGATCGAAATACAAACGGCCATATCGCACAAACTGCCAATTACCATCATTGTACTCGACAACGAAGCCTGGGGCGCAGAGAAAGCTTATCAGCAGGAATTCTACGGCGGTCGGCTCTTGGGGGCAGAGATTCAATCCCCTCGCTTTGACAAGTTCGCGGAACTCTGCGGTGGAAATGGCATCTGGGTCGAAGGCCCGGGGCAGTTGGGGAATGCCCTGAAATCCGCCATCGCAAACCAAAAAACCATGGTGATTCAGGCGAAAATTGATCCCGGGGCACTAATGACGCTGCGCAAGGATCTGTTCAAAGCACCAGAGGAAGAGTGAACGATATTAAGGAACATGCTGCACTGATCACCGACAATCGGGGGCGGCTCTAGACCTGAGTTAAATCCAAATTCGCCTTGCAAGGCTTTCATGACATTGACATCAACTCTGATCAAGCTCTCGTTGCTTCACTCGACGTGCATGTTCCAAATCATCCGGCGTATCTATGTCAATCGCCTTCCAAGGGGGGATAATATGAGATTTCAGAAGCTTAGGGTAGAAATTCGGAGACTCGACAAAACTGCTCGTTTTTCCCCAATAGAAAGTTCCGTTGGATCCCAGTGTTCTAGGGTATTGTTGCGATTGCATTAGGTTTAGATCGGGCCAGAGCGCAGCCAGATAGCCATCCTTTTCAATCATTGCTTTATAGGGATGGATCGAGAAGTCCGAAACTCCCATTACTCCGTCGCAGCCGTCAAGTTTGCGCATACTCTCGACCAAATCAGCCGCTTCGAGGAATATGGCCATCGGATAGACCATACAAAAATTCTTGGGTCGGCTGTCGGGCTCATAGCGGTGTAACAACAAATCTCTACACGCCAACGATGCTGGAGCCGTATCTTTTGCCAACTCTGCGGGACGCATTTCGATACTTGCACCAAACTGGCGTGCGACATCGGCAATCTCGTCATCTTCTGTCGACACGACCACTTCTGAAAACAGACCAGAAGCCAAGCAAGTCTCTACAGGATAGGCCAACAAAGGCTTTCCGTTTACATCCGCTATGTTTTTACGCGGTATTCTTTTTGAACCACCACGGGCAGGAATAATTGCAATTGGTGTGTGTTTACTCAGCATCTGTTCAGCGCCTAGAACTGATCGAGCATTTCACCCGAATTGTAGTCGCGTTGGTAAGGGCGTCCTAGGTAACTCTCGCTTAACGCCCAAGAGCTTACGCCAGTTCCCGGTCTTTTAAAGACAAAGTCACTCTGTCGAATCGGATCACCTTGTTTTACGTCCCGAATTAAGTAGGCGGACTTATAGTATTTCTTCGCATCTTGCTGATCTCGGGCCGTGGGTTCAACAACCGGATTGCCCATTGCTCGCTCACAACGACGGATGCATTCGACCCACTCGGAAAACTCTACCGGCTCATGTGCTTTCCAATGTCCGTTTGCAGGGATGTCGCGTGAGGTTGTTAGTCGCTTCTCTAGTATGGCTGCCCCCATACCAACGCTCATGAAATCCAACCAATCGCTGCGTCCTTGCGGAGTATAACCAGCAACCATTCCTAGTTGGCGATACACTTCCATTGCCCGAAAATTCATCTCTGCTTCAACGTCGGTGTGGAAATCGTGAAGAACGATCAGTTCTCCGCCGCCAGCTTTTTTGTAGACATCTTCAAGCGCGATAAGATCAGCCCGCGTTATGGTGCCCGTGTCAAAAATAAGGGGTTTGCCATTCGCCGCCAATTGCTCAATCATTCTGCGGTGGCTGAGGCTCCAAGTGCAGATTTTATTCGTGATCAGATCCAGCCGGTTTGTACGCTCGACCCCGCCCTCATAGTGGCAGGTCACGACCATATCGAGGCCTCGGCTATCGGCCGTTTGTTTGAGTTCGGCCCATTGATCGTCTGAATATTCAAGGCCCTTGAACATTTCCAGCATGTTCTCTGTTCGCGGCCCATCCTTCATCGTGGGATAGGTGTATTCAATGCTATGATCACCTAGCAGCTTTTCCGCCTCAAGCATTTGGAATTTTACGGCCTCAACGCCACTGTCGGCGGCGATGTGAATCAGCTCCTTTGCGCGACCAATGTCTCCGCCATTGGTCAACCCCAAGTCCGCCATCAAATAGATGGGCTGTGCGTCTCCAATGAGGCGATTTCCAAGCTTGACTGAAGGCATGCTGATCTCCTTTATCTGCGGTGCTTCCTATCAGAGCGCTAGCGCGACTTCCAACGACTTCACCACATGTTCTTGCTGATTTTCAGTCAGGTCCGGGTAGAGCGGTATGCTGATTGCGCGATGGTAATAGTCTTCCGAGGCCGGAAAATCGCCAGAAGCAAATCCAAGTCGTTTGTAATAGGGCTGAAGGTGTACCGGGATATAGTGAAGGTTCACACCTATGCCCGACCCCCGCAGAGATTCGAACACTGATCTGTGGCGCTTGGGGTTAGCCTCAGGCAGCCGGACTACGTATAGATGAAACGATGATCGGGCTAGCGGATCACGGCCAGGCAGGACAACTTCTGAGTTCTCCAATAGCTGATCATAGGCCGTTGCCAACGCGTTGCGTCTTTCTACAAATTGTTCCAAACGAGTCAGCTGGCTGCGCCCGAGCGCGGCCTGAATGTCCGTAATACGATAGTTCCAGCCCAGTTCTATCTGCTGATAGTACCACGGACCATCGGATGGGCCGGTCATCAGCTCAGGGTTGCGCGTGATCCCATGGCTACGCAACAACTCAATCCGGGATGCAATCTCAGGATCATTTGTAACCGCGACGCCGCCTTCGCCAGAAGTAACAATCTTTACCGGATGAAAGCTGAACACGGTGATGTCGGAATACAGGGACGATCCAACCGGGGCGCCATCGTATGAAGCGCCTATTGCGTGGCTTGCGTCTTCAACGATCTTGATACCATAAGCCCGTGCAAGCTTACTTATCTGCTTCATGTCCGGAGATTGGCCGCACATGTGTACAGGCACGATAATCTTTGGGAGCGATCCTGATTTCTCGGCTTCTATGAGCTTTTGTTCAAGCGCTTTCGGGCACATATTGAAGGTGTCGGGGTTAATATCGACAAAATCCACATCGGCACCACAATAACGTGCGCAATTGGCTGAAGCGACAAACGTTACCGGCGAGGTCCACAGAATATCACCGGGCCCAAGCCCCAGTGCAGCAACAGAAATGTGCAAGGCCGATGTCGCCGAATTCACAGCAGACACATATTGCGCATCAACCTTCTTGGCCACTGCCGCCTCAAAGGC
Source organism: Ruegeria sp. BA2 (assembly GCF_056539605.1). Lineage (NCBI taxonomy): Bacteria > Pseudomonadati > Pseudomonadota > Alphaproteobacteria > Rhodobacterales > Roseobacteraceae > Ruegeria > Ruegeria sp. BA2. Next base: position 48,090 of record NZ_JBQFVE010000017.1, read on the forward strand.
GGGAATGGCTGGTCCTTGAGTCAGAAAATCAGACCTGAGAACCTCGACGACAGCATCTATGTCGTCCTCGTCTATATTCTGCCGCCCATAGGGGATCATAAGGGTTTCTCTAACTCGGCGCGGTTTTGTTCAATCCAGCTAGAAAGTTCGGACTTTTCCATCCATTCGGTATTCAAATCGCTGGAATACACAAAATCCTCCGCGACCCGAACACCGTCTTTGATGCGGTCCGCGCTCTGTGACCAGTTGTGCAGTGACGGCAGGATCTTGAAATGTTCGTCATATTCATAGGTGAAGGGAGCGTCTTCAGCGCCAACCATTTGCTCGTGAATTTTCTCGCCGGGTCGTATCCCAACAACTTCCGTATCTGCGTGCGGTGCGATCACATTCGCGATGTCTGTCACTTTCATCGATGGGATCTTTTTGACGTATATCTCGCCACCCACCATGTCCTCGAACGCATGCCAAACCAGCTCTACGCCTTGATCCAGAGTGATCATAAACCGCGTCATCCTTGTATCGGTGATTGGCAGAGAGTTTTCGTTACGCAACTTCATGAAGAATGGAATGACTGATCCGCGAGACCCCATAACGTTGCCGTATCGAACGACTGAGAACCGAGTCACGTGGCTACCGGAATAGGAATTTCCAGCGACAAACAATTTGTCGGATGCCAGTTTTGACGCTCCATACAGATTTATCGGACTGGACGCCTTGTCTGTCGACAGCGCAACAACACCTTTGACCCGCTTATCGATTGCCGCGTCGATGACATTCATCGCACCGTTAACGTTTGTCTTGATGCATTCAAACGGGTTGTATTCCGCGGTTGGCACTATTTTTGTGGCAGCTGCATGCACGACATAGTCGACCGAGTCGAAGGCCCGGTACAAGCGCTCGCGATCCCGGACATCGCCAATAAAAAACCGTACACGGGGATCACCCTGGAACTTGCGGGCCATCTCCCATTGCTTCATCTCATCTCTTGAAAAAATTATTATTTTTGCGACGTCTGTCTTTGCTAGAGTCATCGGCACAAATGCGTTGCCAAAAGAACCTGTACCACCGGTAACCAGAATGGTGCTGCCGTCAAACTGGTTCAACATAAATTAATTCCTTTAGCCATTTGCATTACTTCGTTTTTACATTTCCTATGCGGGTAAATCGCCAACCCACTGTCACCGGATACAGTTCTACGGTTTCGCTTAGCGTCGTTCGCACGGTTCTGGATGGCATGAACTTGCTCGTTTTCTCACAATGAAGCGCCCCATATTGATAATTCCAGCGACTTGTCCAGTGCCTGAGACGTGATAGGATAAAAAAAAGTCCTACACCAGCTTCTTCATTTGCAGTATCCCAACCGCGAATTCTGCGGTAAAGCAGCGCCCGAGATCAGCCGATGCACCGTGAAATCTAGCATAATGAAATGATCTATGAAGCCAACATCGAGCGCAACAGTCTTTAGGCCCAATGGCGCCATCAAACGGACCATTCTTTTTTTGGGCTATGGCAGGCGCCACACGACGCTCATCGATGCCTTGCTTTCTGCCGGTTGCGAAGTCCATCACTCAGAGGACGGGATACCTGACAAAGAATATGATCTTGTGATAAGCTTTGGTTACCGGCACCTGATCCGAAAATCGCAGATTGAGAGCATCGGATGCCCAATTATCAATCTGCATATCTCTTACCTGCCCTATAACAGAGGCGCACATCCCAACTTCTGGTCTTTCTTTGATGAGACTCCTGCTGGAGTGACGATCCATTTGATTGACGAGGGTGTCGATACCGGCCCGATCCTTTTTCAAGAACGTGTTTTGTTCGCCGAAACTGAGATTACCTTCGTTCAGACTTATGACAGGCTCATCAAAGAGATTGAGACTCTCTTTATTCGGAGACTTCCTGAGGTCATAGCGGGCAACTGGACTTTGCAAGAACAGGTTGGTGAAGGAACTCAGCACAAGTTGTCTGACCTGCCCGCTGACTTCGCTGGCTGGAATTCCATCATTGTTGATGAAATAAAGCGATTGCGTCAGATTACCGGAATCCCAAATGCCTAACACCATCTCAATTAATGACCGCCAGATCAGTGCAGAACATCCACCTTATGTGATCGCTGAAGTCTCTGCTAACCACAACGGATCGATTGATCGTGCTTTGGAAACCATCAAAGCCGCGAAGGAAGCCGGTGTCGATGCAGTCAAGATTCAGACCTATACGCCAGATACTATGACGATCAATTCTACGGCTAAGGACTTCATGATCGAAGATGGACTGTGGAAAGGCCGCACGCTTTATGATCTTTACGGTGAAGCACATACGCCGTTTGAATGGCATGCACGAATTTTCGAATATGCCCGGTCATTGAGCCTAACCCTGTTCTCTTCTCCGTTTGATGAAACGGCCGTAGATTTGCTCGCGAGCCTAGATGCACCTGCTTACAAGGTTGCCTCATTCGAGTTGGTTGACCTGCCGCTGATTGCATATATTGCCAAACAAAGAAAACCAATGCTGATGTCGACTGGCATGGCGGTCCTATCTGAAGTGGGTGAGGCCATCGAAACAGCCAGACAAAATGGCTGTAATGAAATCGCATTGTTCCATTGCATAAGCAGTTATCCGGCACCGCTAGATCAAGCCAACGTTAGTGCCATCAAATTGCTCAAACGCGAGTTTGACGTCGAAGTGGGCCTATCCGATCATACAATGGGTAACCTTGCGAGCGTTGTTGCAACCTCGACCGGCGCTACGCTGATCGAGAAACACTTCACGCTCTCACGAGCAGACGGTGGTGTGGACAGCACATTTTCTCTTGAACCAGATGAGATGCGTTCATTGATGGAAGATACACGGGCGGCATTCTCTGCGCTGGGAGATGGCAACTTTTCCAGATCACCCGCGGAACAGCCAAACAAAATATTCCGTCGTTCTTTATATTTTGTTGAAGATCTGGCTGCAGGTGAGATGATCTCGAGCAAACATATCAGGCGGATACGGCCTGGCTTTGGGATGCCTCCGAAATTCTATGAACAGGTAATTGGGCAACGAGTATCCCAAGCCGTTAAGCGAGGTGACCGCGTCACCGAAGATGTACTAGTCAAATCTTAAGCCACCGAAGCAAATACGAACATGAGAGCAGTTGCAATTCTAGCGCATCACATGGATGCGGAGGCAAATTTGGGTTCAGAGTCCCGGGCGCGGATTGAGCAGGCTGTCGCATTGCATCGTGAAAACCCCTTCGATTTGTTTCTCACTACCGGGTGGAACTATCGGAAGGATTGCCCTCGAATGATCGGGGCCGTAATGGCCGACGAACTGCAGGCAATCCACGCAATCGACTCAAGCAAAATTGTCGTAGACACCAATTCGCGTGACACTGTTGGGGACGCCTACTTTTTGCGACGGAATGCGGTCATTCCCATGCGTATTCGCGACCTAGTGGTCGTGACATCAGATTATCACGTTGAAAGAACAGATTTCATATTCCGTTCATTTTTCCCGACTGGGCTAGAACTCGACGTCGTTGGCGCGGTTTCTGGTTCGCTCGGGGACGAAGCTGTTCTGCTAAATGAAAAGGACTCTTTGCGGGCCTTCCAAAAGACCTTCGCCGCAGTGGATTTTAAGGACGATGGGCAGGTTTGCGAAGCTCTCAGCACAAAACACCCATTCTATAACGGGCAGGTCTATGATCAGTTACGGTGCTCTACTTTAAACGACTAGTGCGGCAATGCGTCAAAACACATAGAATTCCCGTTTGCGTGAGAGTATCGGATTGGTTGTGACTGAAAGCTCAATCCTCAGATCATAATCGCGACTTATGCGCCTAGAGAAACGCATGAACTGCCTTGCTAAGCCCTGTTGCAACGCGCTATGCGGTGGGCAAGTTCGGCAGCGCCTCATACCAAACCCGCCTGCACGTACTGAGGATTACCACTGCCTAAGGAGAGTCGCGTGACGAAGAGCAGCCAATATTCGACACCGCAAGAAGCGTTTTGGGCCGGTGAATTCGGAAATGAATACATTCGACGCAACCAAGCCGAACGACTGCTCGTTCCTAAAATAGCCGCATGGTCGCAGATGCTTAGAACTTGCGCGCAGGTAAATTCGGCGGCTGAATTGGGTTGCAATATTGGATTGAACCTTCTGGCGCTCAGCAAGCTCAGAGCTGGGATCAAATTGCAAGGTGTTGAGATCAACGAGGCCGCGGCGGCGGAAGCGCAGAAAATAGACGGGGCGGAGGTGCGTGTGGGCACAATCACCGATCCCTTGGAGCTGTCGCCCTCAGATCTGACGTTCACAGCCGGTGTTCTTATTCATGTCAACCCTGATAAGCTGCCTACCGTATATGAGAATTTGGTTAGAAACAGCAATCGATACGTGCTTGTAGCCGAGTACTTTGATCCAAATCCTGTCGCAATTCCCTATCGGGGTCACGCAGACCGTCTGTTCAAGCGCGATTTTGCGGGTGAGCTGATCGATGGCTTCGATATGAAATTAGTGGATTACGGTTTCTTCTACAAACGTGACCAGTTGGTTCCACAGGACAATATCACGTGGTTCCTGCTTGAAAAGTAATCTAAGTAATGACGTCATCTCAACTGCAACAGGAAGCGCTACCTAAAAGCACTGGCTTTATCCCCGAAGGGACCGAGTTCGTTAAGCTGCTGAATGAGATTGAAAAAGAGATCCAGCCTTCCACCTGCCGGATCAAGGGCTTCAACTATTGGCCAATTCTCCGTTTCCAAATCAACGCCAAGCGAAGAAACGGATTTATTGCAGGTGAACGTGACCTGCTTGAAGTTAAGAAGCCCAAGATCAAGAACCGCTGGAAGTTCTGGTCCGATTGGGTATTTCAAGTTTGGAACCCGGTTCACGAGATGCGCTGGCTGGACGGTTCGCTAGAAGAGTTTCCAAGCGAAATTTTTGAAAACTTCCCTAAGGCGGAAGTTTTATATCTCAATCGCAAAGCCCAGTATCGCAGAATTGGAGGTACTGTCTTTCAGCCACTTACCGACGGCCTTAGATGGATCGCCAATAACAATAAATCTCAGTTGTCATTGTCGACGCACGATCCTCGAGGCACAGCTGAACAGTTTCTGGTTCCGACCCTAATACAACCTGAACTAAAACTCACGCGTCCATTTGCGCTGGTAAAACCAAAAACCGAACAGGACTATAGGGCGCGAAAAAAGGTCTTGGCAAAGACAAGGGAAACCAACGCCGTAATAGAACGGTTGGCACCAGCTTTGCAGCTGAACGAATTCGTGGTCCTGGATCGGCTCGAACGGAACGCTAGTGCGATGGTCTACTATGCAGCACTGCTCAAAAAAGTTCGACCAAAAACAGTGTTTCTAAGCAGTTACACAGGGGTAAACTATGTCTGCGCTGCCGCACGTCATCTTGGGGTGACTGTCGTCGATGTTCAACATGGCGGAATTTATCCCGATCATCCACTGTCAGCAAACTGGACCCACGTTCCGGCGAAGGGATACGAGCTATTGCCAGATGTCTTTTGGTGCTGGACAGAGGATAACGCGCGATGGATCTCGACAACGATCTCAAGTTATCACCGCGCGATTGTCGGGGGAAATCCGAAGCGCGCTGTGGAGGACGCATTACAGGATCCTGCATCAGCGCCTCGCTTACCGCCAAAATCGCTGGATCAGAGGCCGCGTGTGCTCGTGGCACTCCAATACGGAAAAAATGAGCTGATCCCGACGCATGTCAGGGAAGCTTATGAAGCCACCAAGACAAGTGTCGCTTGGTATTTTCGTTTGCATCCTTCAGGACGCGAACGTTTGGCTGAGGCGCAGCAAGTACTTAATGTAAGCGCCGAAGAAATACTTGAATTTAGCGATTGTACAGAACACCAAGCCATGGCGCCGATGGATATGCTGATCACAGACGCATCGACAATTATTTACAGGTCGTTGGAGATGGGGTTGAAAACAGCAGTTTGGTCAGACATAGGAGCCGACTACTTTTCTCATCTCATTCAAGATGGGTCAGTTAAAGCGCTCAAAAGCAGTGACGAGATTGTCGGCTTTGTTTCCGAACCACCATTGTCAAAACTTGAATCAAATGTGTCAGACAATTTGGATCAATACTCAAAAAGATCAATTCTAAAGGCCTTTGATGCGCTTACGTGAAGGGTCTGGCCAAAATTAGGGTGCGATAGCCTTCGAAGAGAAATTGAGCAGCAGGCAACTATCATTAGACCGATAGGAAAAGATGTGCGGTTTGTCCAGAGCCTGTTGATTTGGAACATTTTTTCTGACCCAAAAAGCCATTGGCCAAAGCCTGTTGTGCTGCGGCGCGGCCCGTCGAATGAGATCCGAGCTACGCTATCGAAATCCAGAGTTGTTTGGCCTAGCTGATTGCGGAGATAGCTTCGAAATGTCCACTGATTGGTTGGTTAGTTGCTGTTTCACTTGATTTGAGTTTGGAGGGTTTGTTGATAACTGTGGATAGCTGGCTCTGAGCGCAATCAATTGCAAACCAAAATCGACCGAAAATACCACACATTTGATCTTGTGGACGCAATTTCTGTCTTGGGGTAGGGTTGCCGGAGGGCTGCAGTGGCCGCCTCGATTTGAATGATCATAAATTGATCACTAGGTGCGCAGTTAATTTGAGCTGATATTCGGCAAGCTGAATTATTGACTTCGACAGAAGCGAAATCGCGCGGCAATATGCCAATTTAAAAGAATGCAACTCTCATTGAGGCCTATTTGACTGAGGAAATAAGATGGCAGGCATCAAGGCGTGGTTAAAGAGTGTTTCGCTTGAGCAGCACTACGATGTGTTCGCTGCAAACTCGATCGAATTGGACATTGTTGCCACCCTCACTGAAATTGATCTGATAGAGCTTGGTCTGAATTTGGGTGATCGCAAACGTATGATGCGTGCGATCAAAGATTTGCAAGAACGTCAAGACGAAGACATCGGCGATAAGTCTGAGCGATCGGCACATTCCGATATTTTCCGCGTGATTGGGAGCGGAGCCTCGGATGTCATCCCCGAGCGCCGTTACCTGACATTAGTTTTTATCGATCTGGTGGGTTCAACTAGGCTATCAAATCAACTCGATCTGGAAGAATATCGTGCAGTTCTGCACGACTACCAGGCTTTGTGTTTTGAAATTGTACGCCGGCATCAGGGTCATATTGCACAGTTTATCGGAGATGGCGTTGTCGCTTATTTCGGGTACCCGACGGTAGAAGAGAACGACGCTGAAAGAGCTGTCACCGCAGGATTGGAGATTTGCAGCTCGATTAACAAGATCAAGCACGGAGATGGGCAGTCTATCAGGATTAGGGTAGGTATTTCTTCCGGAGAAGCCGTGGTTGATGGTCACTCCAATTTAGGCGGGCTGGTGTTCGGCGAAGTTCCTAACATGGCCGCTCGAGTTCAAGAGTTGGCCGATCCAGGAACCGTCGCCATCAGCGAATACACCAAACAGCTAATAGGCCGAAATTTCGATTGTGAGTGGAGGGGAAAGCAAAGCCTCAAAGGGTTTGAAACACCTGTTGGCATATGGCGAGTTCTAAGTTTAGAACAACCCGTGCTGCGTTTTCAGGCCCGCCACGGCACCTCCGGTGCACCGTTCGTAAATCGCGTTGACGAGATCGCGATCATCAAGAAGCACTGGCGTGCAGCACGGCGTGGCAGAGGTCAAGCCGTCATGCTGTCTGGTGAAGCTGGGATTGGAAAATCGCGCCTGGTCGAAGCGGCAACGCACGATTTTGAAGCGCGCCGGTGTTTGCGGCTGAGTTTTCAGTGTTCACCCAATCATGAACGCAGTGCGCACTTTCCTGTGATAAGCTGCATCAGCCATATGGCTGATTTTCGCAGATCCGACAATGTTGACCAGAAGCTAAGAAAGCTGAAGCTGCTGCTGTCAGAATGGGCGGAAGTTACGGAAAAACATTTGCCTCTGTTTGCAAATGCCCTGTCTATACCTACGACGGTCGAAGACAAACAAACAAAGTTGCCATCAGATCGTCTGAAGGCTCAATTCCAGGATGCCCTAGTGCAAACTGTGGCAGCCTTGGCGCATCGGCGCCCAGTGTTGTTGTTGTTCGAAGATTTGCACTGGATAGATCCTTCGACGGAAGAAATCATCGAGCTGCTAATAGCACGGCTCAGATCCAAGCCAGTACTGATCGTATGCACATTTCGACCGACCTATCATCCGCCCTGGATCGGCAAGAGCGATATAGTTTCTATAAAGATTTCACGCCTCGACAGAGATCACGTTCATCAGATGTTGGACGAGCTGTTGCAATCCGAACGGGTCACTCAAGAGATGAAAGATGAAATTGCGACCAGAACGGATGGAGTGCCATTGTTTGCTGAAGAAATGGCGCGGATGGTCGAAAACCGATTTACAGAACCAGATGAACAGACCTTTGACCAGACTGCACTGGCATTACCCCCGACCCTCAAGGAACTGTTATGGGCGATGATCGACAAACTGGACTCTGCGCGCGAGATTGTCCCGATCTGCGCCGCGATTGGTCGCAATATCTTGCCCGCGATGATTAGTGCAGTCAGCAACCAATCGATCAAATCGACCCTTGCTATGCTGGACGAACTGGTTACGGCGCAAATGCTCGTGCGAAGTGGCGTTAGTTCTGATGGAACATATTCGTTTCGCCACGCGCTTATTCGGGAAGCGGCCTATGATCTTATGCTGCCCAGCCGTGTGCGCGCTGTACACAGACGAATTGCAGAAGTCATGGCAACATCGTTTAGAGATCTGGTCAGTCAGAACCCGGAATTGCTGGCACAGCACTACTCGCGCGCAGAAATGCCGAGACAAGCTCGGGATGCTTGGCAGCAGGCAGCGATCATTTCGAGCGAACGTTTTGCAAACGAAGAGACTATACACCATCTCAACGAAGCCTTGTCCGAGAATGCGAAGATTGAGCCAAGTCCCGACCGCGACCGCGAAGAGATCGATTTGCGTAAGATGTTAAATGTTGCACTTAGCACTCGGGCTTTCGGATCAAAAGAAGTTCTGAAAAACCTCGACAGGTTTCGCCATCTGCTTGATAAATCTGCCGCCAGTTCCGCCGACGCTTTTTTGGCGGTACATGTACAGTTTGGCGCGCAGCTGACACTGGGTGATCCTCTTGGTGCCTTAGCTCTTTGCGATTATCTGGATGAAGTTGCCCAACGAACCCAGAATTCCACGATGGCGGCGCTCGCGGCACATAATATCGGTATGAGTAATTTCATGCTCGGCAGGCTGGATGAAGCCATCTCTGCCTTTGATCGTGCGATTGCGGTGCGCGGGCAATCCGCACCGGATGATATATTCCACTATCATGAGGCTGACATATACCTCGTTGACCTTGCTATGCGATGTTGGGCCAAAGCACTGAAGGACGGAGATAATTCCGAGCTCCGGTCTGAAATAACGGATCTGGTTGCGCGTTTTAGAAATGAACCTCATGCGTTTACCCGTTGTTATGGGCTTAATATACTGGCCACCGCCTACCAGATACTTGGCGAAACAGAGGATTTGCTGGAGTTAGTCGATAGCGCCATAGAAATCAGCCGTGAGCGTGAATTTCACTATTGGAGCGCCTGGGGCAGAATACTACGCGGATGGGCGCAGTCTTCGAATGGCCAACACACCGAAGGTATTGCTGAGATTAGCGCGGGTATCGAGGACTATCTTCAAACCGGGTCGACCCAGATCGTACTCTATGCTCAGACGTTACTCGCTGACGCTCATTCGTTAGCGGGCGAAATACCCGAAGGATTGAAGGTCATCGACCAGATCAGATCTGGTGAGAAAACATGGAGCGTTAGATATCAGCTGCCATTCACAAACCGTGTCGAAGAGGCGTTGCGTGCTGGTCAGATTGAAGCTTCGGAGAAATGATTGAACAAGCTTGATAGGGCCTGACCTCTGGGCTCATGTGGGTCTGCATTGCCTCGTGAAAATGGCAAGAGAAACTGCTGACAGCCCGTTTAGCTGCCCAATATTTGATACAAATAGAATAATTTGATAGTGTTCAGCTATATTGTTTCGAATTTAATATCAAAAAACCTGGGGATAATCATGTTCATAAAGAAGGCTCTAGGCGTTTCTCTTTTCAGCGCTGTCATGATGTTTTCGATTCACGGCCCGTCGCAAGCAGTGGAAATTGTTTCTGAGGGTGGCGAAAAAGAAGAAGGTGGAAGCATCTTCACGTTTCACTTTCATCCAGTTGTTGAGTTCGATGGAATATCCTATCCCGGAAACTTATTGCGTTCTGAAGCACCTGCGCCTGTAGCACTGGACCCTGTTCAACTCTTCGAAGATTTTGGAGATTCCAACAGGGTTCTAGAAGCCCCAGGAATGCCCGAGCTGATCGAACAATCACTGGAGGGCGGGGTTGCTGCGTCGTTTACTGATATGGTTCTGACTGATCTTGCGGTGATGCAAAAGAACTGTGTCATAAATGGTGTGCCGATAGAAAACGCGATAATCACACCAAAAGAGAGTGTTCTGCGACTTCATACTAATCCGATCCGAACAAACGCTATATTGAACATTTTTTCCTGGAAAACACTTACGTGCAGCGAAAACGGAAACGTAATATCGATACCATTGAAGCGTCGCTGGGTTATCTCGATCGAGTCAGGGTTGGAACAGGGTGTGATCTCGAAAAACATTGGTGGGGTCGAAATGACTTACAAGATGTTTGCCCAAGGTAAGTCGATCAAGTTGTTGGCCTATTACTCCAATCTCACTCTGCAAGGTAAGAGATGGGAGCATCACATGCGGTTAGTCTCTGGATTCGACCAGTTTGGAAATGTTGATCCCAGGAACAAATACTACACCCCGAAGGCTGCGAGTTGCATTGATATCGACTTCAAAGTCAAACCAGACAACGATGATGACATCATATCTATAGCTCCTGGCGACATGCGATTCTGTGCTCGAGGTTGCGTCCCGGGTGATGTCAGCGCGACCAAATAGCTTGTCCGCGGGCCAGTGGGTCAGCGCCTAAGTGATTCTCGATTTGCGTTGGTCTAAACCAACCCCATTTCGATGGCCGGGCAGGTTCTGTAGGAATATTCTCATCTATATGACATCGATCGGGGATGTTGCTGTCCCGATGATGTACGCAATGCGAGAGCTCAGGGCTTCCACGAAAGCAGTTGCCAGTGGGGTTAGCGGCGATTTTGGCTAGCAAATCGAAGGTCTAAGGATCGAAACTCGGCAGCCCGCGTTGCGCAATAGTGCTGACAGTTCAGTTGCGCTCGGCGATGTTGGTGGCATCCTCGTGCAGCTAACGTAGTAAAATCGATAAGATGTTTCAGGCTAAATCCGATCCAACGGACTAATTGCTTAACGAGCAAATATCGTCAGAGTTTCTGCAACTGTCACTTGCGCTTGGATAGCAACCTTCAATTTATTTAGTTGGCAGAAATATGCGAAACTATCGCTAGCTCTGTCAGCGAAGGGAAAAGTCCATCAATTGATTTTGAAGGAGTGTGTCATGACGTCCAAGATCACCAAGCCCGCTCTGGCGGATGCGCATACAGCACACCTGCAGGCCATGCCTAAGGTCAATGTATTAACAGCGGAGGATATCACCAGTTCGCTCAAGGCGGGGTTTTCGGATTTTCTGGCTCGTCCTCTCATGAGCGGCTTTTTCGGCCTATTCTATGCTGTTTTTGGAATTCTATTCGTTTGGTGTCTGGTTTGGTTGGGCAAGATTTGGATGATCATTCCCGCCGCAGTTGGCTTTCCGCTGGTAGCGCCGTTTGCTGCGGCAGGGCTTTACGAAATGTCCCGCCGATTGCAAATCGGAGAGGGTTTTGGCTGGCGTGACATTCTCACTGTCATGGCCAACCAAAGAAAGCGCGAGATGGGTTGGATGGCGTTCGTCACGCTGTTCATTTTCTGGGTGTGGACCTATCAAATCCGGCTTTGGCTCGCGATCATTCTGCAGAAAGCCTCTTTCTCTGATTTTGACGGGTTTATGAATGCCGTCTTCTTCACGCCGCAGGGGTGGACATTCCTTGCAGTCGGCACATGCATTGGTGCGTTTCTTTCGGCTGTCCTGTTCTCAGTGACCGTAGTTGCGATGCCCATGCTGCTCGAAAGAGAAACAAATTTCGTGTCCGCAATGTTGACGTCCATTCGGGTGGTCACGGAAAGCCCTGTTGTCATGCTCGGTTGGGCTGCGATCATCTCCGTCACGATGCTGTTGTCTCTCATTCCAGCGTTCCTGGGTTTGATCTTCACACTGCCAATACTCGGGCATACCACTTGGCATTTATATCAGCGGGCTGTTTCATTTGCAGATGAGTGAACAGGGCGAGCCCGCTTCAACCGATGGATTATGTGCCTAAACCTCGGGTATGTGAGGCTCTTGTCTATCGAAAGAATTGGAACCTGGATCTCAGCTATTCTGGTAGTAGAAAGATAGCTTGCGGCTTGATCCGCTTGGTGGGCGCGGGAATGGGGCGGCGCGGATGACTTGATCTTTGGCCGCTCGTTCGATCTCGGGCGAGCCAGAGCTGTCGACGATATCGACCCACGCCAATGAGCCGTCAGGGTTTATTTCAAAGAACACCTGGGCGAACCCGCGGACCGGTACATAGACGACAGGCGTTTGATTAAGGTGGATCAAAACCTGACCAGCGTAATTAGTCGTGTCAGAATTCCCAACGCCCCGACCTGTGGTCTGGTTGCGCCCGCGACTGGTGCGGAAGGCGTCGGCCCCTTCTCTTTGATAGCGGATCAGTGGCGATTCCACAGTTTGCTCCGGGTTGCGCAAGTTGTCGAAGTTGCTGAAGCCTTCGAGCGTTTTCTGGGGCGCTGGTGCTGGTCGTTCATCGGGCAGGCGAGGGCGTTTGGAAACTGCGACCGCTTGTTCGGAGGTCTCGGTGCCGACTTCTGGCGTTTCGGGGCTTGGCTCCTCGACGGTATTCGGGATCTCGGGCTCTACGGTTGTCGTCTCGGGTGGCACAATAGGAGCAGGCGGAATTTCTGCCGGGGGTAACGCGGCCAGTTGATCCGCTTGCGGTTCAATGGGGGGCGTCACGGGTGTATCTGGATTTGACTCAGTTGCGATATCAGTTGGCGCATCAGGCTCGATCGGTGCCTCCGCGGGGGCATCTGATTGCGGCTCTATGGGGGCGCCAATGTCGGGTGAAGTGGCGGGATGAGGATCGGGTGATGCTACAAGCGTTTCGCTTATCGGTACTTCGGGTTCGATAATGTCTTCGATTGGGGGTTCAAGTGCTTCAGCCGGTTCCGGCTGTATAGGATCGCTGGTGGGTTCGGTAAAATCCTCAAACGAGTTGCTAAGCTCAATCGCATTTGCGTTATCATTGTCAGACTTCCGCTCAGGAAGACCGGGGCCGAAGAGGCTGAACCCCAGAGCATGTAAGAAGAGTGAAAGCAAAACGGCTATCGCCGCGACCGCTGCAGACCTACGGATCAATTTAGCGCCTGCTGGGTTACAAGAAATACAGATGGTGCTCCGTGTCGCCGAAGCGCACCGGTCACTTCCATCAGGCGTTGGCCTGAAACGTTGCGGTCCGGAACTATTCTTACAGGGCCATCTTCATGGCGGGTCATGAAAGCCTCGGGGTCAGTTTGCTCCCCCCGGTAACTGAGTGCACCGTCTGCATTTAGAACCAGCGCATCGGGCGGGTCGCGGCCTTCCAGCTCAGAGGCGTCTACAAGCTTGAGCTCTGGATCAAGCGGAGGTGCCACAGTGCCAGCGATCAGAAAGAAGATCAGCATCAGAAAGACGACGTTTATCAGTGGGATGGTCGAGTCCCGTCTGCGGCTTTTGCGGAGGTTCCGGATCATCAAGCTACTCCAGCACCGTAACGGTCAATCCATCACGACCGCGCAAAGTGACCAGCACATCGACAAGTCGTTGTGCCGTCGTATCTTCATCGAGGCTTATAAGCGCTTGTCCCGTTCCAATCTGAACTGACAACTCATCCAATGTCATGGCTTCACCATTCAAGGTGATGCGTTCCTCGCCAATCTGAATAAAAACCCTTTCTACAGGTTCTGCCGAAGTGGCTGGCCCAGAGGTCGCGCTGCTGATCTCAATTTCGGCGAATTTTGAGAAGGTTGAAGAGAGCATGAAGAACAGCAGCAACAAGAAGATGACATCGATGAGCGGTGTCATCGACATTGGTCTTCTGACGAAGGGTGCCGTGTTACGCATGTTCAGCGTTCAGAACCTCACTTGCGCCCATTGCGGGGCTTATCGCGTGATTTGGAACAAGAACCGTGCGCAGCGCCTTGTCTGCGAACACGCGCTCGCGCGCTGTGCGGCTTTCAAACCATGACAAGACCATTGATGTCGGCATGGCAACAGCAAGGCCAACGGCGGTTGTGATCAAGGCCACCCAGATGCCGCCTGCCAGCAGGGACGGGTCGACCGAAGAACCTGCCGATTGCAGACTTTGGAAGGCGTTGATCATTCCCAGAACGGTTCCGAACAATCCAAGCAAAGGGGCGAGCTGGGCAACCGTGTCCAACAGGCGAAAACCACGTTCCAGCCCGGCCAGTGCAAGACCAGCCTCAGCGTCCAGTCGAGTGTCGATATCGGGTGCATCTGGCGCGTCCATGGCCGCCTCGACCAACGGCGCTAGGTAGCTGCTGCTTTGCGCAAGGCGCGCGCGCGCAGCCGACCGATCACCGGCATCCCAGGCTTGGAGCGCTTGCGACAAAATCTTGTGACGTCCGACCCCGCAAGCGGCGAACTGCCACAGCTTGTAGAGACTAACCGCGACGGTCAGGATCGACATGACGATTAGAACCGCCACCACCGGCCCGCCAAGGGCCAGAATGTCGCGAAGAGAAGTCAGTACATTCATCCAAGCAATTCCATTTCCAACCGACTGCTGAGCGATAGTGATGATTGGCAGATATCGGTTTGCGCACCGTTTACAACGCACGAATTCGCACCATTGATCAGAACCCGACTGACCGACGCACAAGACATCCCGGAAAGGCCAAACCGACGAACACGTGGGCGATCCAAAGGCAAGTCGCGGAAATTAAAAAGTGTCAGGGATACGACGCCACCACTCGAGTCGAATATCACCGTTTCAAAAACGGCTTCGCCGATGGGCGTTCCAGACCGGTTTTCTACTAAAAATGTTAGCCTGCAAGCCCCATCAACGTCATCAGCTGCGTTGAGTTCCAGCGAAACTACCGGGGCAGGGTCCTCAGCAGATTGGGCAATCGCGTTTATTGGCAACAAGCATGAGAAACACGCAAGTAGGACACGGAAAGATTTCATTGAAGAGCACCCATTTGCTTGTGCGAACCTCGATTGCCCGCAGAATATCGCAGACAATAGCTCTGTCATACCTGATAGAGGGTGTAGTTCAAAGGACTGGTGAAGCCTTTGTGAACTCAGTGCTAATACCTCGGGCTTTGAACTGGCTTACGCCGATATTGGCAGTGATTGGCCGCCATCCAAAGTATGAGTTTGCCTCTCACCTTAGAGGGTTCACCACGCCAGCGGGTCGTAAGCGCACAATCGGCTTCGGTCAAATATGTTACCAATGTTCTTAGAAAATGGAAAATGAGTAACATTTAACTTGCCGCGAATCGAATGTGCACGTATTAACCGACCTATCGGTCACTTAATGATGTGGCATCAAATTCGGAGCTCTCGCCCTATGGACGCCTATATTTGCGACGCCCAGCGCACCCCAATCGGACGATATGGTGGAAGCCTCAGCCAGGTGCGTACGGATGATCTGGCTGCAATGCCCATTGCGGCGCTTCTGGCGCGTAACCCGCAGGTGGATTGGTCGAGTGTGGATGATGTCATCTATGGCGACGCCAATCAGGCAGGTGAGAGCAACCGTAACGTGGCGCGAATGGCGGCATTGCTGGCCGGTTTGCCGGTGGATGTACCGGGAACAACGGTCAACCGCCTCTGCGCCTCGGGTATGGATGCAGTTGGAATGGCGGCGCGCGCCATTAAGGCCGGTGACTATGATATGGCTATCGCGGGAGGTGTCGAAAGCATGTCGCGGGCGCCTTTTGTTATGCCCAAGGCGGCTTCTGCCTTCTCGCGCGCCAACGCAGTTTACGACACCACGATTGGCTGGCGATTTGTGAACCCGAAAATGCGGCAAAATTTTGGTATCGACTCGATGCCAGAAACAGCAGATAACGTGGCGGAAGCTTACGGTATCAGCCGCTCTGATCAGGACGCATTTGCCGAACGCAGCCAGGCCCGCTGGGCCGCGGCGCACCAGACCGGGGTGTTTCAGGAGGAGATCACCCCGGTCACAATCCCGCAGCGCAAAGGTGATCCGGTGGTGGTTGACACGGATGAACATCCGCGCCCGGGAACCACGGCTGAGAAATTGTCGGGGCTCAAGGGCATCAATGGGCCGGACAAGACTGTGACCGCCGGGAATGCCTCTGGTGTAAACGACGGCGCGGCAGCGATCCTGATGGCCAACGAGGCCGCTGCCTCAAAGAACGATCTGAAACCGATTGCCCGTGTGGTCGGCATGTCGGTCGCCGGGGTCGAACCTCGTGTGATGGGAATTGGTCCGGTTCCGGCCAGCCAGAAGGTCCTGGCCCGTGCCGGCCTCAGCATCGATCAGATGGATGTGATAGAATTGAATGAGGCGTTTGCTTCACAGGGGCTGGCGACGCTGCGCGCGTTGGGCGTGGCGGATGACGCACCACATGTAAACCCGAACGGCGGCGCGATCGCGATCGGGCACCCACTTGGAATGAGCGGAGCACGGCTGGTCATGACCGCCGCTTATCACCTGCGCCGCACAGGCGGGCGTTATGCGCTTTGCACAATGTGCGTAGGTGTGGGGCAGGGCGCTGCACTTATTCTCGAACGTGTGTAAGGGAGGAGACCTGACATGTACGCTCAGATGATCAAAACCGCCGGAACTGGCGTGAAATCCCGCGAAGAGATGTCCGAGCAGGAGCGCGCGTTTCAGGACAAGATCGATGCGGATATCAAGATCGAACCGAAGGACTGGATGCCCGACGACTATCGCGCGACCCTGATCCGTCAGATTGGCCAGCACGCGCATTCCGAAATCGTCGGTCAGCTACCCGAAGGCAACTGGATCACCCGTGCACCAACGCTGGAGCGCAAGGCGATCTTGCTGGCCAAGGTTCAGGACGAGGCCGGTCATGGTCTGTATCTGTATTGTGCCGCCGAAACCCTGGGGGTGAGCCGGGATGAGATTACAGAGATGCTGCTGGACGGGCGTATGAAATACTCGTCGATCTTTAACTATCCTACACTCAACTGGGCCGATATCGGCGCGGTTGGATGGCTCGTTGATGGGGCCGCGATCATGAATCAGGTTCCACTGCAGCGGACGTCCTTCGGGCCCTATTCGCGCGCGATGATTCGTATCTGTAAGGAAGAAAGCTTTCACCAGCGACAGGGTTACGATGCGATCCGCAAGATGGCAGAAGGCACGCCAGAACAGCGCAAGATGGCACAGGATGCACTAAACCGCTTTTGGTTTCCGTCGCTCATGATGTTCGGCCCGTCGGACAAAGAATCAGTGCACTCGGCGCAATCGATGGCGTGGAAAATCAAGATCAACACCAATGACGAACTGCGCCAGAAATTCGTCGATCAGACGGTGCCGCAGGCTGAATTTCTGGGGCTGACCATTCCCGACCCTGATCTGAAATGGAACGAGGAACGCGGGCACTACGATTTCTCGGAACCCGACTGGTCCGAGTTCTTTGATGTGATCAAGGGCAATGGCCCTTGCAATGTCGACCGGCTGGCTGCCCGGAACAAGGCTTGGGACGATGGCAAATGGGTGCGCGACGGCCTGTTGGCCCACGCCCGGAAGAAAAGCAAACGCAACCTGGCGGCAGAATAGACCCGAGGAGGACACACTATGAACAACGAATGGCCCCTGTGGGAAGTCTTTATCCGCGGTCAGCATGGAATGAGCCACCGTCACGTTGGCTCGCTGCACGCCCCAGACGCTGAAATGGCGATCAAGAATGCGCGTGACGTTTATACCCGCCGCAACGAAGGCGTGTCGATTTGGGTGGTTGAGGCCAATAATATCACGGCCTCATCTCCCAGCGACAAGGGCCCGCTTTACGAACCCAGCGAAAGCAAGGTGTATCGCCACCCGACCTTCTTCGACATTCCCGATGAAGTGGGGGCGATGTGATGACCCGGGACGAAGCATTCCTGCAGTTTCTGCTGCGGATGGGGGATAACACCCTGATCCTTGGGCATCGCGTCAGCGAATGGTGCGGTCATGCGCCTGTGCTGGAAGAAGACATCGCGTTGGCTAATACAGCGCTGGATCTGATCGGTCAGACTCAGATGTGGCTGGGCCTTGCTGGAGAGATCGATGGTGGCAAAAGTGCCGACGATCTAGCTTTTCTCCGCGACGCGTGGGATTTCCGCAATGTATTGCTGGTCGAGGTGCCGAATGGCGATTTCGGGCGCACGCTGATGCGTCAGTTCCTGTTCGATGCGTGGCATTCGATCATGTTGGGGCGTCTGATGAAATCATCTGACGAACGGGTCGCGGCGATCGCCGCCAAGGCAATCAAAGAAGTCACTTATCATCTTGAACGTTCCGGCGACACGGTGGTGGGGCTCGGCGATGGGACCGAGGAAAGCCATGCACGGATGCAGGAGGCTCTGGATTATCTGTGGCCCTACGTGGGTGAGATGTTTGCCAATGATGAGGTGGACGTCCAGATGGTAGCTGCGGGGATCGCCCCGAGCCCGGCTGACTTGCGTGAAGAATATGACGCTTTGGTCGAGCGGGTGCTGACCGAGGCCACATTGTCCATTCCCGCAAGCCGCTTTGGCCACAAAGGCGGGCGCGATGGGCGGATGCATACTGAGCACTTGGGTCATCTCCTGACACAGATGCAGTGGCTGCAACGCGCCTATCCTGGCGTCGATTGGTGACAACTGATTGATTTATTACAAAGAAATCAATCCGGAATTTTATCAAAACTCCGTTCTCCGGTGGCGCTCGATACGACAAACAAGGCAAACGAGACGATGCATGCAAGTGTAGATCAGATCTGGACATGGCTGGACACCGTTCCCGACCCCGAGATCCCGGTGATCTCGGTCGTTGATCTGGGCATCGTGCGCGATGTGCGGTGGGACGATGGCACACTTAAGGTAACGGTCACGCCGACCTATTCCGGCTGCCCGGCAACATCTATCATCAGCATGGATATCGAATCCGCGCTGCGTGATCGCGGGATCAACGATTTGCGGATCGAGACCAGCATCGCCCCGGCCTGGACCACTGATTGGCTCAGCGACAAGGGACGCGCCAAGCTTGAGGAATACGGCATTGCTCCGCCGCAACCTGCAGGCGGCCCCGAACGCTGCCCACGTTGCGGTAGCAAGGCGGTTGAAAAGGTCAGCCAGTTCGGCTCAACCCCGTGCAAGGCCCATTGGCGCTGTACCGATTGTTTGGAACCATTTGACTATTTCAAGTGCATCTGAGGGAGGATCACCGGATGGCACGTTTTCATGACCTCGAGGTCACCGACATTCACAAAACCATCCGCGATGCGGTGGTGGTGACATTGAAGCCGGTCAACGGTTCGGGCGATGAGTTCGACTTTACCCAAGGCCAGTATCTGACCTTCCGCCGCAATTTCGATGGGGAAGAACTGCGCCGGTCTTATTCGATCTGCGCGGGCAAAGATGACGGAGTATTGCAAGTCGGGATCAAGCGCGTCGATGGCGGGGCATTCTCGACCTGGGCCAATTCCGATCTGCAGGTGGGCGATACAGTGCAAGCGATGCCCCCGATGGGCAGCTTTCACACTGCAATCGATCCGTCTGCCGAAAAGCAGTATCTGGGTTTTGCCGGTGGGTCCGGCATCACTCCGGTTCTGTCGATCCTGAAAACCAGCTTGGCGCAGGAACCACATTCCCGGTTCACACTGGTTTATGCCAATAAAGGCGTGAACACGATCATGTTCCGCGAAGAGCTGGAGGATCTCAAAAACCTCTATATGGGGCGCCTGAACGTGATCCACATTCTGGAATCGGATGCGCAGGAGATCGAACTTTTTACCGGGCTGGTCACGCAAGACAAATGCGCTGAACTGTTTGCTCATTGGATCGATATCAAGAACGTCGACATAGCCTTTATCTGCGGGCCCGAGCCGATGATGTTGGGTATTGCTGCCGCACTGCGCGCGCATGGGCTGAATGACGGTCAAATCAAATTCGAACTCTTCGCCAGCGCCCAACCCGGTCGCGTCAAGCGCAAGGTCAGCGGTGCAGATACGGCGTCTCAGGCCAACCAGACAAAAGCGTCTATTACCATGGACGGGGCGACCCAGACGGTCACAATGCCCAAAGATCAGTCGATTCTTGATGCTGCCTTGGAGAATGCGATGGATGCGCCCTACGCCTGTAAGGCTGGGGTCTGCTCGACCTGCCGCTGCCGGGTGCTTGAGGGCGAGGTTGAAATGCTCGCCAATCATGCATTGGAAGATTACGAGGTCGAGAAAGGCTATGTCCTGAGCTGTCAGGCCTATCCGCTAACCGACACCGTGGTCGTGGATTACGATCAGTAGACGGAGGATATGATGGCTGAAGACATGACAATCGAGAGCTATCTGGCCGCAGGTGGTGTTCTGAGCAACCCGACCAATGTTCCGCCGCGTTATCGCGCGGAGCTTATGAAGCTGATGGCGACCTTTGTGGATAGTGAACTGGCAGGGGCTGCAGGGTTTGCCGATATCATCAATCAGGGCCCTGGCATCAAGGAACGGATAGCGGCGGCAAAAATTGTGCTTGAAAAGACCGACAATGCGGATCGTGTTTTGAAAATCATGGGCGAGTTTGGGGCCAATATCGACCAATATGCAAACCACCACCCTTGGACGACCCGTTTGGATCGGGACGCAGATATCGGGGCGTCCCGCTCTGAGCATGACATGCGCCTTGCGGTGTTCAACTATCCGATTGAGGGGTGGGAGGATGCCGTGGTGATGAACTTGCTGATGAGTCAGGCGGTTGATGTGCAACTCGCTCAGTTCTCACAGATATCCTATCAGCCTCTGGCCGAAGCGTTCCGTGAAATTACTCCGATCGAAGCACGCCACGGAGAGCTGGCGCTTGAAGGTGCGCGCAAGCTGATCGACCGGGGCAAGTCTGCCGAGATGCAGACCTCGGTCAACTATTGGTGGCCTCGTGTGGCGGCCAGTTTTGGGGCAGGGGGCGCGGAGAAGATTGAAGTTCTGCGCAAGCTCGGCCTGCGGCACCTGACCGGGGCAGAGATGAAAGATCAGTGGGTGATCAAGGCGACAGAACAGGTTACTGTGTTAGGGCTAAAGACGCCCTAGTCTCATGACTGGTACTTACGGCTGAGCAGCCCATATTTCACGGCCCATCCACGAAGGGACCGATGTTTGCGGCGATCCTGCTTTGTTGCCCGTTGGGCATGTGCGCCACCTTTCCGATTGAACTCGAACACATCAATCACACGTTCGGCGCAGCCACAGGCCTCGCCCAGACCAACTTTGGCGAAATAGAATTTATCAAAACGATCAGGGCTTTGCATGAGTGACCTCCGCCCACATTCAAGCGCATCCGCGCCAGTAAGCCAAATCAACTCTGGGCGGTTTGTGTTTCAGAGACCGTTAACACCTGACAATGTCAGATCGCTCACCAGCGCTGCATAATCGCTGCGCGCGTCGGCATCCGCACCTGCGTTCCACATGTAGAACCAATTCAGCATTCCGAAGACGGACATTGTGGTCGCCCGAAGCTTGGCGGCGTCATTCTTGAAGGTCTTGGGCGAGACGCTGGCAATGATATCACTGACGAACACAACCAGATCGCGCTGATAGCCGCGTAACAGCTTCTGCTGATCTTCGGGCAGGGCCGACATGCCGCTGGTTTGCACCCGATGCTCATCATCCACGCCCTGATAGGCCAGAAGGATTTCCCTCACCACGCATTTCAGACGTTCCGCAGGCTCCAATCCTGCAAGGTCAAGTCCGCAAATCTGATCACGAAGCTGCAGCAGATAGCTGTCGAGCATATCGAACAGAATGGCGTCTTTGCTATCGTAGTAATGATAGATATTGGCTTTGGATATCCCGCATTCGCGCGCCAATTGAGACATTGACGCGCGATCAAACCCTTCCTGCGCAAAGACGCGAGCAGCAGATTTCAGGATATGCGCCCGTTTGTGATCATGGTCTTTTGCTATTGTGCGCGCCAATTGCTGGCCCTCCGTCTTTCGCTTAACTGTCCCTGTTGTCGATCACGCGCCGGGCCTTGCCTTGAGAGCGTTCAACCTCGCCCGGCTCGCCTATATCGATCTCGGTCGAGATGCCAACCACCTCTTTGATCCGGCGTGAAAGCATCCGGGCTGCAGCGGTTTTGCTTAGCTCATCTGCAGCGTCAGGTGTTGCCTCAACATGAACCCGCATCGCGTCCATCCGCCCAGCTTTGTAGAGCTCGATTTGGTAGTAGGGCGCAAGGCCTCCGGTTGCCAGAACTTGCTCCTCGATTTGGCTGGGAAAGACGTTTACGCCACGCAGGATGATCATGTCATCCGAACGCCCGGTAATCTTCTCCATCCGTCGCATCGACCGTGCAGTGCCAGGCAAGAGCCGGGTCAAATCGCGGGTGCGATAGCGGATCATTGGCAGACCTTCCTTGGTCAATGTTGTAAAGACCAGTTCGCCCATCTCGCCATCGGGCATGACTTCACCGGTCACGGGATCGATGATCTCGGGATAGAAATGATCCTCCCAGATTACTGGCCCGTCTTTTGTTTCTACACATTCGTTGGCAACGCCCGGCCCCATGATCTCGGACAGGCCATAGATGTCGACGGCGTGCATGTCGAAGGCCTGTTCAACCTCGGCTCGCATTGAGTCCGTCCAGGGTTCGGCGCCAAAAACGCCAACCGCCAATGAGCAGTCGCGCGGATCAAGGCCAACCTTATGATACTGCTCAAGAATGTTCAGCATATAGGACGGAGTAACCATGATTCCGTCCGGTTTGAAATCGGTGATCAGATCGACTTGCTTAGCCGTCTGCCCGCCGCTCATCGGGACGACCGTGGCCCCCAGGCGTTCAATCCCGTAATGCGCGCCCAATCCGCCGGTAAACAGCCCATAGCCATAGGCGTTGTGCACCATATTACCCCGGCGCAATCCGCTGGCACGCAGTGATCGCGCAACCAGATCGGCCCAATTGTCGATATCGCCCTGCGTATAGCCCACAACAGTTGGCTTGCCGGTCGTCCCCGACGAGGCGTGAACTCGGATGATCTGTTCGCGCGGGACGGCGAACAGGCCAAAGGGATAGTTCTCTCGCAGGTCATTCTTGTAGGTAAACGGAAATCGGGCCAAATCGCCGAGTGATTGCAGATCATCCGGATGCACCCCGGCCTCATCAAACCGCTGCCGGTACATTGGCACGTTGTCATAAGCATGTCGCAGCGACCATTTGAGCCGGTCAAGCTGCAAGCTGCGAATTTCATCAATCGAGGCGATCTCGATCGGATCAAGATCTGCCTTGTTCGGAGTAAGATCCTTCATGTCATCCCCCTCATCTCAGGTCTCATCAAACACTGGGCCTTTGACCGCGCGGGAAAAGCCACGAAACTCTGCGATCTTTTGGCCGGTTTGGTTGGTTACGGTTACATCATAGATGCCACTGCGCCCGGTCAGGCTTTGTTCCGTTGCGCGGGCCGTCAGCAGATCGCCGGACCGCGCCGGCGCGATGAAACTGATCACATTGTGCTGTGCCACAGTGGATTGATTGCGGCTGTTGCATGCAAAGGCAAATGCGCTGTCAGCCAGCATGAAGGTCACGCCGCCATGGCAAATTCCATGCCCATTGCAGTGATGATCGACCACCTGCAGCGCCAATGTCGCCGCACCTTCGTCCACCGAGACCAGTTCCATTCCGGCCCATTGCGAGGCATTGTCACGTCCCCACATGGCAGCGGCGGCTTTCTGGGCGCGCTCCTTCGGTGTCATCTTATTCTCCCTGAAACACCGGCGCGCGTTTCTCTAAAAACGCGGTGACGCCTTCGGCATAATCTGCGCTTTCACCGCAGGTTTTCATGGCGTCGGCCTCAATCTCGAGCTGTTCGGTCAAAGTGGTGGTTGCCGCTGCCTGGATTGTCTGTTTTGTCAGACCCAACCCAAGCGTAGGGCCATTGGCGAATTGTTCAGTCAGAGCGCGTGCCTCGGTCATCAAATAGACGTCAGGGATAGCTTTCCAGATCAACCCCCAATCCGCTGCCTGTAGCGCTGGTAATGGTTGCCCGGTCAGGGCCAGCCCTTTGGCCCGCGCTTCCCCCAGCAGGCGTGGCAGGTGCCAACTCCCGCCGGTATCGGGTATCAGGCCAACCTTTGAGAACGACTGGATGAACTTGGCCGATTCAGCCGCCAGCACCACATCACAAGCCAAAGCGAGATTCGCCCCGGCCCCGGCGGCGACGCCATTGACGGCACAGACCACTGGAAAGTTCAGCGACCGGATCAGGCGGACCAAGGGCGCATAAAACGTGCGGACGGTGTTCCCCAGATCCGGCGACCCTTCCATCGTGGCAGGGTTTCGATCCCCCAAATCTTGCCCGGCACAGAAACCACGCCCGGCCCCAGTCAGAAGCACAGCGCGGGCGCCTTCGTCACGCGCCGCCTCAAGTGCAGCGCGCAGGGCATAGTGCATTTCATCCGTGAAGCTATTCAGGCGATCTGGACGATTGAGTGTAATTTCAACCCATTGACCCATATTTTGCGAAATAATCGTGTTGGACATGCCCGGTTCGCTTTTCATAAGTTGCAACAAACTTCTTGCATAAACCGAACGGTTGGTCAATAAATTATCCAAGCTTTTGTGAATCAGCAGGGCGGCGACGCTTGTTCAGTCCCGTTGATAGTTACAAAACGAACCAATACCAAACTAACGACTTGCGTTTTGAGGAGGAGACCCGGTCATGAAATTCACCAAGCTCACAACACTGTTGGCTTCTGCAACCTTGGCAGTGTCCGGCACTATTGCCTTTGCCGCAGACTACACACTGACGATTTCCAGCTGGGCACCGCCCACCCATGGCATCAACGCAAAGATGTGGCCCAAATTCGTCGAAATGGTGGAAGAGGCGACTGATGGGCAGGTCACGGCAGAGCTAAAGCTGGGCATCGCCCCGCCTCCCGCACAGATGGACCTGATCATGGATGGCGCTGCCGATGCCTCGATCATTTTCCACGGATACCAGCCTGGCCGTTTTGTCACCACCAAGCTGATCGAACTGCCCGGTTATGAAGGATCGGCCGAGGAAGCCTCGGTTGCTTATTGGCGCGCCTATGACGCGCATCTGAAGGCGGCGGATGAGCATCGTGGCGTCAAAGTGATCGCCCTGCACACGCATGGCCCGGCGCAGTTGCATTCCAGTGCTCCGGTCACGTCTCTCGACGAGGTTGCTGGCCTGAAAGTCCGCATCCCCGGCGGCGTTGGCGGTGACGTTGGCGCGGCGCTGGGCGCGACCGGCATTCAGGTGCCCGCGCCGAAGGTCTACGAAACACTGGCATCAAAAGCCGCTGACGGTGTCGTCATGCCGCTGGAATCGCGCAAGGGTTTCAAGCTGACCGAAGTTGCACAGAACGTTTATGAGATGCCCGGCGGCCTTTATCGTGGGTCTTTTGCCTTCATCATGAACGAAGATACGTTTGCCGATCTGCCGCCAGAGCTGCAGACAGCGCTGGAAGAAAACGTGTTCGGCGAACCGCTGAGCCGCGAAATCGGCAAGATTTGGGATGAGATCGATGCCACCGGACGTGAGGCAACCGAAGCGGCGGAAGGCAATGCCATCAACGCCGCCACCGATGCCGATCTGGAGAAATTCTCAGCCATCGCCGAAGATATTCGTGGCAAAGTTATTGCCGAGGTTGATGCGGCGGGCGTTGACGCTCAGGCGGCTTATGACATGATCAAATCGGAAATGTCCTCGAACTAATCCGACTGCAGGGCGGCCAATTGCGCCGCCCTGATTTACCCTTCATGAGTTTCCCATGACCCCGATAATCCAGCTTGTGCGCCGTGCCAGCGCCCTTCCCGTGATCGTGGCCTGCATTGCCCTGTTCATCCTAATGGTAATGACATTCTGTGACGTCATCCTGCGCTCGGTCTTCAATGCGCCGATCGAGGCCGCCACTGAGCTGACGCGCATTTTGATGGCCATTTTGGTGTTCTCGGTTCTGCCGATCGTCTCCACCACTAACGGCCATATTGCGGTTGACCTGACAGATGGTTTTTTTAACCGTCTTCACCTGTCACGTGCGCGCGATGTAGTGATTTACGTCGTCAGCGGCATCATGCTGTTCTGGCCGGTTCAGCGCGTCTGGGTTCTGTCCGAGCGGGCACGGGACTATGGGGACGTGACCGAGTATCTCTCAATCCCCACTTACCTGATTGGCTGGTTCATCACGCTATCGGTCGCCATCACAGCATTGGTGATGATCGCCACCGGGCTGTTAAAGGCCTTCGCCCCCAATACTCTGTCGGAGCCTATGCAATGACCGCAGCGCTGATCGGATTTGCGATTGTCTTGATCCTGGTGCTGGTGCGCCTGCCCATCGTCTTTGCCATGGGTCTCGTTGGGACATTGGGTTTCGCTTATGAGCGCGGCGGCTCGATCTTTGACGAGCGTGGGTTGAAGGCTGCTATGTCCATGGTTGGTCGTCAGATTACCGATACCGCGCAGGATTATGGCTTGTCGGTTGTTCCACTGTTTATTCTGATGGGCCTGTTCGTGAACAAAGGCGGTATGGCACGCGAGCTTTATGCGGTGTCCAATGCCTTTCTGGGCCACATGCGCGGAGGCATCGCCATGGCGACGGTTGCGGCTTGCGGTGGATTTTCGGCCATCTGCGGATCGTCGCTGGCCACGGCGGCCACGATGTCCAAGGTCGCGATGCCGCAGATGCGGCGCTTCGGCTATTCCGATGAACTCTCGACGGCCTCGATTGCAGCAGGCGGAACACTGGGCATTTTGATCCCACCCTCGGTCATTCTGGTCATTTACGGGCTGCTGACCGAAACCTCGATCGGCAAGCTGTTCATGGCTGGGATCATCCCGGGTATCCTGGGTATCCTGTTCTACCTTTTCGCCGTGCGCTGGACCGTCTGGCGCAACCCCAAGGCTGGGCCTGCAGGGGAACGCGCCACCTGGTCGGAACGTATCCGTGCGCTGGGCTCGGTCTGGGCCGTGCTGCTGCTGTTCTTTCTGGTGATCGGCGGGTTGTACGGAGCCTTTGACTTTGAGCCCCTGAACCTGACCTTCTCACCCACCGAGGCCGCAGGAATGGGAGCCGCCGGAGCGTTCCTGATCGCTCTGTTTCGCGGGGGCCTGACGGTAGGATCGACCTTCGAGGTGCTGAAAGAGACCTGCTTTACCGCGTCTGCCTTGTTCGCGGTGCTGATCGGCGCGCAGATATTTTCGAACTTCATCAATCTGGCCGGCTTGCCCGAGGCCCTGATTGCAATGGTCACAGCCTATGATGTGGCACCGTTTGTCGTGATCCTGATGATCCTTGGCATCTACATCATTCTGGGCTGCGTCTTCGAATCCCTCTCAATGCTGTTGTTGACTGTTCCGATCTTCTTCCCCCTGGTCACGTCGCTGGGCTATGACCCGATCTGGTTCGGCATTGTAGTTGTGGTTGTCACCGAGATCTCACTGATCACTCCACCCGTGGGCCTGAACGTCTTCATCCTGAAAGGCGTGGTGGGCGACGTCTCGACCGGCACTATTTTCCGAGGCGTAACCCCCTTCTGGGTCGCCGACATCTTCCGCCTGGCGCTGATCGTGCTGGTCCCCATCGTGGTTCTGTATCTGCCCCAGCAAATGGGCGCATTGGGGCACTAAGCCCCGCCTTATCAAACAGGAGAACACCATGTCCCTGCATCAGATTTCCAGCTTTGCCGCTGGCACTTGGGTTGCGCCCGGAGAAGGCGCACGCACCATCGCTTCCGCCGTCACCGGCGCACCGTTTGCCACTGCCGGAAACGCGGCACTCGATGTGCTGGCGATGCTTGACTATGCGCGCAACACTGGCGGACCCGCCCTGCGTAAGCTGACGTTTCATGACCGCGCTCGGATGCTCAAGGCGCTGGCGCAAGAGCTTTCGGCAGATAAACAGGCGCTTTATGACCTGAGTTTTGAGACCGGGGCGACGCAGAAAGATCACCTGATCGATATTGACGGGGGTATCGGCACGATGTTCGTCTTTGCCTCAAAAGGTAGGCGCGAGATGCCGGATGCGCAGGTTTATCTCGATGGCGATGTCGAGCAACTTTCGCGTAATGGAACGTTTTTGGGGCAACATATCTGCACGTCTCTGCAAGGCGTTGCGGTTCATATCAACGCCTTTAACTTCCCGGTCTGGGGGATGTTGGAAAAGCTGGCACCGACTCTGTTGGCGGGCGTCCCCGCCATCGTGAAACCGGCGACCAACAGTTGCTACGTCACCGAACTAGCCGTTCGGATCATGCTGGACAGTGGCATATTGCCCGCTGGTGCGCTGCAGCTTGTTTCGGGTGGTTTGGGCGATATGCTGGACCACTTGGGCTGTCAGGATGTGGTCAGCTTTACCGGCTCTGCCAGCACTGCGCTTAAACTGCGACAGACACCTGCGATCTTGCGAAACTCGGTCCGGTTCGTGGCAGAACAGGACAGTCTGAACGCCTCGATCCTTGGGCCAGACGCCGTGCCGGGCACACCCGAGTTTGATCTGTTCATCAATGAAGTCACCCGCGAGATGACCACCAAGGCGGGCCAGAAATGCACCGCCATCCGACGCATCATTGCGCCCGAGGGGCAAGTGGACGAAGTGATCGCCGCGCTCTCAGAGAGGTTGTCAAAGATCACCATCGGCGATCCACGGGCCGAGGCCACGCGTATGGGGGCGCTGGTCTCGAATGGACAGAAGGCTGATGTGCTGGAGAAGGCTGCGCTGATTGGGCAAGAGGCTGAGCGCGTCTTCGGTAACCCCGATGCGTTCGACTTACATGGCCCCGAAACCGGCGCTTTTGTTCCTCCGATGCTTTTTCACTGCGCCGATCCCGATCGGGCACAGCGCGTCCATGACACCGAAGCGTTTGGCCCGGTCTCGACCCTTATGGGGTATCGCGATCTGGATCATGCGATTGCGCTGGCCAATCGGGGGCAGGGGTCTCTGGTCACGTCTTTGGTCACGCATGACACCAGCGTGGCGTGCGACGTCGTGATGGGGGCTGCCGCCTATAACGGGCGGATATACATCAACGATCGAGACTCGATGGCGGAATCGACAGGTCATGGCTCGCCATTGCCGCACATGGTGCATGGCGGGCCGGGACGCGCGGGCGGTAGTGAGGAAATGGGCGGCGTACGTGGCGTGAAACACTATATGCAGCGTACGGCCATTCAGGGCTCGCCGCGAATGCTCAGTAGCATGGGTACTAGGTGGGTGCCCGGAGCGCCCGAAATCCACGGGCCAGCGCACCCCTTTACCCGTAGATTCGGTGAGTTGCAGATCGGAGAGACGCTTCATACTGCCTCGCGAACCATCGCGCTGGACGACATTGAACATTTTGCGAATTTCACCGGAGACACGTTCTACGCCCATATGGACGAGAACGCGGCGGCGCGGAATCCTTTCTTCCCCGGTCGGGTCGCGCATGGCTATCTGTTGCTCAGCTTCGCAGCGGGGCTGTTCGTCGAACCAAATGAGGGGCCCGTGCTGGCCAATACGGGGCTGGACGGCCTGCGTTTCATGAAGCCGGTCGTCGCAGGTGATAGCATCAAGGTGCGTTTGACGGTTAAACAGAAGACCCCACGCAACGACGAATATGGCGAAGTTCGCTGGCATGTCTCTTTGACCAATCAGGATGATGAGCCGGTCGCAGAGTACGAACTTCTGACCATGAACGCGTACTGATTACCTGTTTTTACTATTGGGCTTAGTGGGTTAAACTGGTCTCATGACCAATCAAAGCTCGTGGTTCGAAACGGCTGTTGCCGAACTAACCGACCCGCAAGACCAGCGGGTGTGGTCGATCATCGTCTCGCTGTTTGGTGACATGGCGCAAGAGCCCGGTGCGCAGATCTCGGGCGGCGTACTGACTCGGATCATCGAGCCGATGGGCATCAAACCCGAAGCGATCCGGGTCGCGTTGCACCGACTGCGCAAAGATGGCTGGATCGAGAGCGACCGGATTGGCCGTGTCTCGCGCCATGTCCTCTCTGAATTTGGTAGGACGCAATCAGCCGCCGTCACGCCGCGCATTTATGCGCGTGGTCCGACACCCGTTGAGCAATGGCATCTTCTGATCGCAGAAGACGGGTCGGGCACGCAGGTACTTGAGGATGTGATGCTCAGCGATGATTACATCCCCATTGGGCGCAACGTTGCCATGGGAGCGGGGCCTGTTCCGGTTGAGGCCGACGGGTTGCTGGCGTTGGATATATCTCCGCACTCAGCGCCGAAATGGCTGCAAGATCGGTTATGCCTGCCCGAATTGCGCAGCTCATGTCAGGCTCTTCTGGGCGCAGTAGAACGCGCTGCCAAGTCACGCCCTGAAAAGTGGACGCCAACACCCCTGCAGAGCGCGACTTTGCGAACTCTGCTCGTGCATCGCTGGCGACGTGTTGTGCTGCGGCAGCCGGATTTGCCCCCGGCATTCTACCCCGAGGATTGGGCCGGCCCTGCGTGCCGTGATCGTGTGTTCGAATTGCTTGATCTGCTGCCACGCCCTGCAGCCGACGTGCTTAGCGGAAGCGGTTGACCACGGGGCAATCTGTTCAAACCGCACGGATACCCCATATGATCCATTCATCGCGCTAGTGGGAGGCTGCGATGGCAACGTATACCGATATGCTGATCGTAGGAGCTGGGTTCTCGGGCCTGACCATGGCGCTTGAGGCCCGCAAGCGTGGCTTTTCGGACATTACGATTCTGGAAAAGGCAGGCGATATTGGCGGGACGTGGCGCGAAAATACCTATCCCGGTGTGGCCTGTGATGTTCCTTCGCATCTCTATTCAATGGCAACCCATCCTAACCCGCACTGGAGCCGCGCTTATGCAGGTGGGGCTGAGATTCAATCCTATCTGCAACGCATCGCACGAGAAGAAGGGTTGTATGCGCTTTGCCGCTTTCACCAGGAACTCAAATCCGCGCATTGGGAGGGTGACAGGTGGCAGGTCGAGACCCAGGATGGCCACCGTTGGTCAGCACGATTTCTTGTGTCGGCCATCGGGGCGCTGCATGTCCCGCGCATACCTAAGATCTCTGGCGCCAGTAGTTTTCCCGGCTCCAGTTTTCATTCGGCAGAATGGAACCATGACGTTTCCCTGACCGGTAAAAGGGTCTCTGTTATTGGAACCGGAGCCTCAGCGGTTCAATTCGTCCCCGAGATCGCTAAAACTGCGGCGCGCGTTACGATTTTTCAGCGCAGTGCCCCATACGTTCTGCCGCGCCCGGACGGCCCGATTGCGCCTTGGGTGCGCCGCTTGTATCAGCGCCTGCCGCTGCTGCCGCGCATCCGGCGCCAACTGATCTATATGCTGTTCGAGTTTCGCCACCGCGTATTCCGGGGTGAGCCTCGGGCTGTCGATTTCGCCATGAAAACGTGGCGACAGGCTTTGGATGATGCGATCAGTGATCCAAAGCTAAAAGCGGCGCTGACACCCGATTACAAAATCGGCTGCAAACGTATCCTAAGTTCAAACGATTGGTATCCGGCGTTGGCACGTGACAACGTCGATGTGATGCCGCATGCCGTTTCCTCAATCGCAGGGAACCGACTTACAGCAGGTAACGGAGATGAGTTTGAAGCCGATGTTCTGATCTGGGGCACCGGGTTTCATGTAACCGATGTGGTCGACAATCTCGATATTACCGGGGCTGATGGCCTGACACTGAAACAGGCTTGGTCCGATGGGATGCAGGCGAATCTTGGTACTGCGGTCGCCGGATTTCCAAATTTCTTCATCCTTTTGGGCCCGCATACAGGGCTGGGGCATAATTCAGTGGTGCTCATGATCGAGGCACAGGTTGCCCATATCGGCCGTGTTCTAACCGAGATGCAGGAGAACGGCCTGAGCGCCATTACTCCGAACGCAGATAGGCAGGCAGCATTCACGCAAGAGATGCAGGATCGTCACCTTGAAAACGTTTGGCAGTCCGGCGGCTGTACTTCGTGGTATCAGGACGCCAACGGGCGCAACACGACATTGTGGCCGGGTACGGTTAGCGAGTTCAGAAAACGCATGGCGCAATCGGGGCTCGAGCAATACCATCCCCTTAGCAAAGCAACCGGAGATCCGTGATGTCGATCCTGCTAACGATAGTCCTGCTACTGGCGGGTATCCTGTTGGGCATGCACCTTTGGACCCGCCATCTGACCAAGCAAGGCACCCAGTTGGTACCGCAATTGGGCAAGTGCATACCTGTGCACGGTGGCAGCATCCACTATGTCGAAAAGGGCGATCCGGCCAACCAGACCATTGTCATGATCCATGGTCTTTCAGGCCAACTACAGCATTACACTTATGCGTTGATGGATGAGCTTGCACAGGATTATCACGTTCTTGCGGTGGACCGTCCGGGTTGTGGCTATTCCACTCGCGATAATGCTGCGCTTGCCTTGCTGCCCGAGCAGGGACGTATGGTCCACGAGTTTCTGGAGGCGAAGAATGTCGACCAAGCCGTGCTGGTCGGTCATTCTTTGGGTGGCGCCGTGTCTTTGGCGATGGCGCTGGATTATCCGGATAGCACGACCGCGCTCGCGCTGCTGGCTCCGCTGACGCAGGAAATGCCCACACCGCCTGCTGTCTTCAAACCGCTTGAAATCCGCACCGAGTGGTTGCGCAACTTTATCGGAAATACCATCGCTGTCCCGATGGCGCGCAAAACAGCACCCCTTGTTCTAAAAGACGTTTTCGCGCCTGAACCTGCTCCGGCGGACTTTCTGGACCGGGCAGGCGGAGCCCTGGGCCTTCGCCCCTCGGCCTTCATTACCGCTTCGCAGGATGTGATCGGGGCCGAGGCCAGCATGGGAAATCTAACCTCTCGCTATGACGAACTGCATGTGCCCGGAGGTATCCTGTATGGCGCAGGAGACCCGATCCTGTCGGCCAAAACACATGGCGCAGCAATGACAAAGTTTGGTCTGACGTATGAAGAGATGGAGAACCGAGGCCATATGATCCTGATCACTGAACCCGATGTCTGCGCGCGTTTCATACGTCAGATTGTTGAGGAGGCATGCGCCAAGAAGGCCACACAAAAGCCCGAGTGAAAGATCACGCAAAGAATCTGTGCTGGTGAACATTTCCCTCTTGACCCTCCCCAGCCCCTCGCTTAAATCGCCTCTCACTCGTGGCGGAGTAGCTCAGTTGGTTAGAGCAGCGGAATCATAATCCGCGTGTCGGGGGTTCAAGTCCCTCCTCCGCTACCATTAAAATCAATTACTTGCATGAATATTGGCGCTGCCTCAACTCCCCGTTCTGGTTTCTGGGGGACATATGGGGGACAAACGCTTTGATTTTGAGTCAAATCAAACCTCAGGAAGTCTTCCCCGATTCTCGCCCGCCTCACTCAACCAAACGACAGATTGTCGAAGGTAAAGTGGAACGGGGTTACATCGACACGAATGACTAGCTTGACGGACTTGTCGTCTGGGTAGGCTTGTGGCGTGAGGAGCATCTGCGTCTCAACATTGAGTCTGGTTAAAAGCTCATCGTCTTCCATAAGAACATAAAACGGGTCCTCGTCCTGCATTGGATACATGTCGTCTGAGATTTGATTAGCATCCGGCAATCTAAGGGCATCAACTAGCGTTTTGATGCGATTATCAATGTCGCCGTGATTGGTGACTGAACCCGGTGGATCTCGTCTGAGAAAAAGAATGTCCAGAGTGCAATTCAGGAACCAGTGCTTCCGCGCCAGCGGAGTAAATCTAAATCCCGCCAACTTGTGGGCTTCAGGAACTAATTTGCTCATATGGTGAAGCTCACCACCTGCTGCAATCATAGGTGTTGAACTAGGTGGGCGATGGTTTTCTTTATCAAAATCACCCTGCGTTGTTTGCCACTCGTTCAAAAACTTGTTTGTTTGCCAATGCCTTTTTAGTTGCGGGTGAAACTGCTTGCGAATGTCATGTAGCAACTCATTGCCCTTCTTTCCTCGCTTGTTCTGTAGAGATGGCAAGTTGCCTTCGTAAGTTAAAATAAGCTTCATAAAACCGCCGAGCTCCTAAGAATACACCAGATGTACGGTTTTCCCAAAATGCCATCAATGGACAACAATTCCGCCTTCGTCGGTCACATGGACGTAGAATTGCCCTGATACGGTCGATAAATTGGCAAGCCCGTTTGGTCCCTTCTGGATTATCGGGAAGCCCAGTGCCTTCGAAACGAAATTGACCTGGATCGTCAGATTGCCGGTGATGTAGTCAGGCTGTGCGGGCAGGCTCAGGACCGAGAAATCCCCGTTGTATTGGAAATCAAGCGTGGCCTCAGACTGCGGGCCCGACACTGGATCGCGCAGTGTGCCAACGCCCTCATAGGTGATGCGCAGGTCGTTTTGCCCGCCAATCATATCGCCGTTCCACATGGCCGAAGCCGTACCGCCAGGACGATAGGAAACGGGGTTGTGCGCGTATTCCTCCCAGAATGATGGGGTGGTCATGTTTGTAAGCGGACAGCGCCATAATCCATGTGCTGTGGGGTAGTCTGTGTGCGTGATAATGTTGGCTGGGCTCGTTGCATCAGGTAAAGATTCCGGGTTTGTTCCCCAATCAATATCAGCGCCAGCACCACAAGTGCCGAGTAGATAGGCGTATCCATCAAACACCCGCACACCCGTGCCAACAGCACAGTAGGCGTTCCAATCCCCATCGTCACCGAAGTCGGCGATTGCGGTCTCATCGACCCAAGTCCAGTTGCCGCCGCTTGGGCCAGTGCTGCGGGCATAGATAAATGCCTCTGCCGGATTGGTTGGAGTTTGGGTGGTGACCATGTGCCATGTATGCGACCCGTCATTGTGCCGGAATAGCGACGGCTGCCCATATTCATAGGGACGCCCACCGCTGCCAAGAAACGGGCCGTAATAAGTCCATGCCACGCCGCCATCATCGGAATAGAACGCGTACCGGAATGACTGCTGGACATACTTGAACGTCAGAGAATTGCCGTTCTGGTCGGTAAGGAACTCAATCTCACCATTCGTTGAACCGCTGCCTTCATTGTTCAACTGATAATCGATGCCCTGAACAAGCTCGGTAGAACCATTAAATACGCAGACCTGTTCGCGCCAAGCAATCGTGTAGCCGATATCATACGTGCCGCCGATTGCGGTTCCGGTAAACGCAGCATCCCACTGCGGATAGTCGGCGCGGTCGAGGTTAATTTCCTTGGCCTTGAATGTGATCCACAGGCGGTCAAAACCGTTCGTGGTCACATCGGTATCGATAAACAGTTCAATCCCGGTTGTAGGGGCTGGATAGTTGCCATACGGCGTGGGCATGTCCGTTGCCTGAAAGGCTGGGGCGTCTTTATGCAGGATTTCCCACGAATTGGAGTCAGCAAGGTCTGAGGACTTTTCGGCGCGCAGAATGGAAACCCCGTAGGTCGTCCCTGAACCCTCACCCCTTACGGCGCACAGAATGTCATTGCCGTATTCAACCCATGTTGATCCAAGGACGCTGTTTGTCATCCACCAGTCATCGAACTTATCAACGCCGGTTGTGATGCGCTGGTCTCTGATCCAGGGGGATGTTTTTACATAGTCAAAGCGGATCATTCGCCCGTTGCCTCCCATGTCACAAAGGTATTCACGGTGGGTGTGATCCAGTCGTTTGTTCCACTGTCCCACTGCCAGATGTAAATCGTGAAACCCTTGGCCTTGTCGGTCTGTAAAACCGTGTGGCAGATGAAAATATCGCTACCGACGCGGTGAGGCGTCAAAACCGGGTTTGACCAAATGTCCAAGGGGAAGGGCTCGGCGTAATCGACGTCATAGGTTGCGTTGCCGAGAGGGATTTCGATGCGTCCGCCCTTTTTGATGACCGTCCGCCCGTCTGGCTGTGGCAGCTTCAGCGACCATTCCTCAGCCGTCCCGGTCGTGAGGCCAAATCCCAACAACCCAAGCGCTTTGTCAGCTTTGATTGGTATCGGAGCGGCCTTAGTATCTGCCGGGTTCGCAACAAATGTTTCCTGAGGCAGTTCAGGAAGGTGATCCAGCTTAACGGCGTGGGGCGTGTCCGAGATAGCCTGAGACGTGAGCGTTTCCGTAGGGTTCGGAACGCGGTTCAGCTTTACGCCGCCTGCAGTGATTGTGTCATAGTCCGTCGCGTCTGACGCTGCGACCTCGTATGCCGTGCCCTCTTTGTCAGTGCGGACAATGTCGCCTTCTACTACAGCGTTGCCGGTTGTGTAGGACAGGCTTGTATTTGCCAGCAGGTCAGGAACCGATGGGATCGGCAATAAGCCCGCTTCACCCTGGACAACGTTATCGGCCTCCTGAAGCGTGACACCACCCGCCGTCTTGATGACGTACTTATAGCTGCCTTGTGCTGCGTAGACCTGCGGAAACACGCCCGACGCATCGCTCACAATCGGCTGCGTGTGGGGTGTCGTCAGGTCTTCGTCGGAATAGGTGATTGCTGCAGTCGTACTGCCCGCCAGATAGACGTATAGCAGGCCCCCGGATACCGGGTTGCCATTGCTGTCCAGTGCGCGTGGCACGGCTTCAAATGTGGACCTGCTCATTGCTTGCCTCAAGCGAATATTCTTAAAGAATAGGTATCATATTACCCCAAACAAAGCAAGAACAAGGCGGGAACAAACGGGCAAATTTTGACCAAGGTGTGAATTGTGCTAGGCAATAAGAATTAATTTGTAAGTGAAATGTGGTTTTAGGCTTTCAACGAGACGCCACTAGCCCTTCTATCGAAGTAGGTTTGTGTAAACCGCATTTGATGTTCCGAGCCTACTAATCTTCAACCTTATGTCGGCACGGATAACTTCAGTGGGTGCGGGTGTTTACTATGTCAAGTTGGTACAGAATTGAGTTTTCTTTCGAAGTTCAACAGCACACATATTTGGGCGATGACTCTTCTCCCAGCGTTTGGCAAGTTTTAACGCCACCTAGTGATGTGCCGTTACTGCTGGATGGCCAAGAAGTATTTGTCCCACTTTGGAACATGAGCCGGTCTGTTGCCGTTGATGGTGAATCCGCCAATGAAGGTTTGGTAGTGCAAGAATACCTGTACTCATTCGAGGAAACAAACCGAGCTTTAGTCTTCGATGAGGCGCATTCAAAGTTCATAAATTCGATTTCGTTTTCAAGCACGACGGTAAGGGCCGAAGTAACGCAGGTTTCTGATGCCGCGATTTTTTCACCCGATATTGAAGCGAGCTTTGGTTCAGTTAGACAATCGGCAGAGTACCAAGGCGAAGTCTACGAACGTTTAGGGCTAAGCTCAGAGGAATATCCCTCGCTCGGTTTGGTCGGTGCACAAAGAAATGGGCAACTAACTCTCCTTGGTCCGAGTGAACCTGGTTTGCCACCTCAAAATGATGTTCAGCAGGTTGTTACAGTTCCGGACTATATCTGGGTTCTACAAGACAATGAATATGTTCCAGGCGAACCTTATTCCGGATTTCCAGAAATCTTCAGGGATCCAGACCCAACAGGTAATACGATAAATTTCCCCGAAATAGCCAACTCAAACGGTACTGTTTTGTGGCCGTCTTTGGGTGTGGGCAGGCCCGAATGGCGTTTTTCAGGTCCCGGAAACGACACCGTGACTTTGCCCACCCTGGAAGATATTTCCCAAATAAGAAACGTGTACTATGCCCCTGGCTTACTGGATTTCCTTCGATACGAAGTTCTTGGTCACGAGGCATACTTCGCAGGCGATGGAGATGATCGAATTGATGCCTCCAGCGCTGAAGAAATACCTTGGTATCTGTATGGCGAAAAAGGTAACGACACCCTAATCGGGAGTTCAGCTAATGATGCGCTTTTTCTTGGAAGCGGTGAAAACACGCTTACGGGGGGGGCAGGTGAGGACTTATTCAAAGGCGTATCAAAAGACTTTGACATTAATGAGACAATTGGCTTCGACGTACTCGGTCATGATGCCGTTACGGATTTTGAACGTGGCATCGACAAAATCGATGTTTCGGATTGGGATGCAGTTCGCAGTACCTTCTCAGAAAATGAAGAATTTTCGGCGAAGGGAGACTCTCCTCTCACTGGTGTAGCTGGTCAAGTGGCATGGCAATACTTGGAGAATGAAACGCTTGTTGAATTTGATACAACTGGTAACGGTGAAGCCAATCATACAATAGTTCTTGAAGGTATCACTGAGCTCAGCGTTGATGATTTCATAGGCGTTAATGAAGTTCCTGAGATTTCCATAAGTATATCGGATACGACTGCTCAGGAAAGTGACAGCGAACTCAAAATCCCCATAAAACTAAGTGACCCGCTAACGGACGGGAGATTGGTACTTGAATTCTATCAAGTCTACGACGGGACAATGCCGTTTATGACCGGGAGTGTAACGGGCGGCGATATCGGAGAATGGGCCTTGCCTGGACTATTGGTTTCGGGCGAAAGGAACCGGGATTATGCTTACAAAAGGGTTGAGATATTAGAAGGCAACGATGAAGCTGAATTTGTCGTTCCCATAATACAAGACACATTGGTTGAAACAGACACAACACTGTACTTCGGTGTTCGTGTCATAGACGAAGAAACGACAACCTCTGATGAGGTTCAGTTGCAGCTGGAATCCTTTGAATTTATTAAAGCCACAATTGAGGATGGCGATGGCTCTCGAAGGGAAGAAAGAACATCGGTTGACACCAGCTCTTTGACTGGCGTCGACGCGAGTGCCATAGACTTATTGAAGGCCGACATTAAAGCTGCTGCTGCAAGAGTATACGAAAAGTTACCCGCTCTTGGTGGTTTGAGTATTGAGATTAAACCCGATACGCTAAAACTAAATCCGGATGTGGTTGGGGGTACTTTCGCTAGAGCCGAACCCAGTATTAGTCAAGGAACGGTAGCAATCAGCTTCCAAAAGTTCGAAACTGGCGAAATCGACACGACAGAAATTCATGTCCCGCGCCCACTCTATGAAAAACTGACCGATAATGACGAAAGTGGTCCGGACCTTACAATTTTTCTTCATCCGGGCTTCATTGAGCGATGGTATAATGGCGCTGGCGGCGCATACTCCCCCTCCGAATTGGCAAATGCACAATCTCCTGACGTCGAATCTCTAATTGCCCATGAAATTTTGCACGGCCTTGGTGTCGGGGCAGGGATGGAACCGTTTTCGACACTTTTCTATCAAGGACAAAATAAATTCGGTCAATATGTTATTGAACTCGACGAACCTGTCGCTCCTAAAGGTTCAAATGAAATGATTGCCACAGTGGAATTTTTGCGGCCGTACTTCAACCATATAACTCCAAGTTCAATTACAATTATGGATGACGATTTTACGCCAAATCAAGAAATTACAAGAGTTGATGTCGCGTTACTTGAGACGCTTGGATATGGCCCAAAAAAACCAAAATGGCTTCCCAATGACTCTAAAACCATTGAAGCCACTGAAGACAAAGAGGCGCATGTCCTAGATGACGCGAGCGGGGGGCAATTTGTCAAAGGTGACTTGAACGAGCTGGATGGTGATACGGTCATAGACTTTGATTTGAGTGATACTCTAATCGTAGCTGGCACGAGACTTTCCGATGAAAACCTGACGGTGTCCTTAGGGTCCGCAATCCTTGATATCGACCAGGATCTAAATGGAAGCATCGACGCAACAATCGTGCTAGAGGGAGATTTCTCAGGATTTGCGTTCAAGGTGGAAGTGGTTGGCGACGACAGTTACATCACGACAAGCATTGAGGAACCTGACGAAATCCTTGGGACTAGCGGACCCGACATTCTCATCGGAAATAACGAAGACGAGTCCTTTTCGAGTTTCGGGGGCAACGATTTAGTCCGAAGCAAAGCGGGAAAAGACTCAGTTTATTCAGGATCGGGAAATGACACAGTTTTCGCAGGTACAGGCAACGACACGATAGGTGCGGGTGCTGGAAACGACGATGTTCGCGCTGGGAATGGCAATGATGTCGTTTGGGCTGGGACAGGGCGAGACACTGTGTTCGGCGGTGCAGGCAACGACCGAATTTATGCTGGAGGTAATGACGACGTTGTTTATGCCGGTGGCGGGAGGGATACCGTCGGCGGCGGCTCAGGTGATGACGCGCTTTGGACGGGCGCAGGAAACGACCGTGCAGATGGTTACGCAGGTAACGACACACTGTTGGGATTTGCTGGAAATGATGACCTGCGCGGTGGCGACGGAGCGGACCTTATAGACGGTGGTACGGGCAACGATACCCTGCGTGGTGGGGCTGGAGCAGATACTTTCGTGTACGCAGAAGGCGCGGACATAGTGATTGGCTTCGGGCCGCGAGATTTCATAGACCTCAGTGGCGTGGCGTCGATAGTCGATTTTGCTGATTTAAAGGCCAACCATCTATCCGGTGCAGCGAATGCGCTGATTGTCGATGGATCTGGCAACTCTATGCAACTGAATGGTGTAAGTTCGAATTCGCTGCAAGAGTCCGACTTCATTTTCTAGTGGAGCACTTCACCACCGTTACCTGAGCATCTGACTCAGTGTCCGTATCGAGTCGCGTAGGAAGCAATTTACCACCCGTTAACCAACTTTTGGGCATGGTCCAAGGATCGGTTAGGCCCTTGACGGTGCTGGATATATTGCGGACCTTAATCATTATTGAAAACATCGGCGGTACGGCTTTTGCCAAGCAGGTCGGGTAAAACTGTTTTGAATTAATGAGGTTTGAAAATGGGTGATATGGCACCTGGAGGGCTAAGCCGATTGGAAAAAATTGTCTTTTATCTGCTGCTTGCGATATCCGCAGGTGCATCGGGCGCTTCATGGTTTTATTCCGACTTCCGAGGCAGTGGCTTCGAAGAGTCTAGGTTGAAAATCGAACAAGACCTCCTGGAGCTTCAAAGGGAAAGTCAAAGACAAACTACGACACTGAATGAAATCGAATTGGTCCTCGGCAACCAAGAGCGTGAGAACAACACAATTGATCAAAGACTTAGGCTCATCGAATTGATTCAGAGCGCCAGACCAGCCGTTGAAACTTTCACGGTCTCAGCCGATAGTTCAGCTTCATATGCCTCCATTAGCTACTGCTTCAGGAATTTTTCGAAGTTCTCTTCGATTGTGACCTTCGAAAGCATTGAGTTTAGGGGAATCGGCCCGCTCGGTGAAGACACAGGCGCGATTGAACCTTACCTACTGCTTGATGATGTTGGCGTAGGTGAAGTACCGCCCAGTTTGTCCGCGACTAACCTGCTGGCCTTTCGTTTGAAGGATTTTGACCGCGGAAGCAAAAACTACAAAGCCACCGCAGTATTCAAGTTTCAAACCCCTGAGTTTATAAAGATTCAATTGAAAACTCTCGGTAATGATTTGGGAGTTGAAATCCACGACTCCATGTTCGAGTTCACGCAAAGACAGGTGTATACGTTCTTTAATGGCTACTTCGATACCCAGACTTACAAAAACTGTGAGTGAATGACGGTAAATTTGATACCACTATTATGGTGGAGTGACCCGATTAAATTCTAATCAAAGAACGCCAGTTGAGCTCTAATTACCAAAAGCTATCGGGAGCAATCAGCTTGAACGACCCTTCGCCGCAGAGCTCCGCCTCACCTTGCGCAAGTTTCAGACCGAACGCCTCAATGAACGGCGCAATAAGCTGTTCGTCCAGCAGGTAGAATGAAGTGGCATCCCGTGCGGTGCGTGAGAGCACGTTGTCCGCGTTCCAGCCCCAGCGGCCACGACCGGCATTGACATCGAGCCACGCGTGCATCTCACTGAGCTTATAGCCAAACCCTTCTTCAGGAACTTGAACGCGCACTCTAATCGGGAAGTACTTATCGTCTGCTGCTTTCTTCGGGGATCTGCTGCGCGTGGCCATCACACCTCGATGACGTCAATCAACTCTGGCCCGTCATCGTCGCGGCCAATTGGTGCGACTTTGTACCAGCGCATCCGTCCATCCCATTCCGTGCCCAATTTCTGCGCTTCGTCGTTGTCAATCTCGCCTGTCATCCACGGCACTAAGTTCTCGTTGGTTAGAATAACCGGCGACCTTGCATGGATGTGTTCGATTTGATGCAAAGCAGGCCGTGTCAGAATTGTGCAAGTGTTCAGACCTGATGAGAGGCGCGAGTAAAGGCCCGCGAAGTACATGCAGGGGTCATTGGTATCTGTCTTGATAACCCAAGGCTGCTTAGCCCCCTTTGGACCTGTCCATTCATAGTAGAAACTGGCCGGGATAATGCACCTGCTGCTCTTCCAGGCGACCCGGAACGAACCCAATTTATGTGCCGTCTCAATCTTCGCGTTGAAGGTGGTCGGTTTCCACTGCTTCACGTCCTCCTTAAACCAGTGCGGGACAAGCCACCAGCGGGCCGTAGAGCTTATAAGTCGGTCGCCATGGATATAAGCCATATCCAACATCTGAGTGGGCTTCACGTTCCAGCTCATGGACAGGTCTTGAGCGTTTGGGTCGCGCTCAGTTGGGACTGGAACGCCGTTCACGATCCAGTTCTGCAGGGCATAAAGCTCCGCCCATGTCATTTCAGGTCTGCCGAGTCGTCCGCACATTCAGCAAGCTTAGCAAAACAGGGGGAACGTTTGGGGAACTTTTTCAAGTGTGATATGCATCAGTATCAGACTGGAGGAACACTATGCATAGACCTTCTTCGCCTATCACCTCTTTTCGTACAGGGCTATCAGCACTTAGCCTAACTGAGCAAAAGGCTATTTTCGATTGCCTGCCTGCAGCTATCCAATTCAGCCTGTGGCAAGACCGACTGCTTGAGGGGGCATCCGAATTATCGGATAGTTCGCAATGTAAGTTGCTGCGAGAACTGAGTGATACCCTTTCGCCCGAAAGCTATTCTGACCAAGAAAGGAACCAGACGGCCATCGCGCACATTGATGGTATGTCAGAGCTCATAGAAAAAATATTCCCGGATCACTCCGTTTTCCAAAAATACACACAAAGACTGGGTGACAACGCGTGCGACACCACAACAATTGAGCAAGAAGAGGACGCGCTGCCCACCTGTACCTGCTCGTCATCAAGATCCTGCATGTGGCGACACAACGATTGTGGTGCAATTCAAGAATGCCTGGCGGGCGGA
Source organism: Ruegeria sp. BA2 (assembly GCF_056539605.1). Classification (NCBI taxonomy): domain Bacteria; kingdom Pseudomonadati; phylum Pseudomonadota; class Alphaproteobacteria; order Rhodobacterales; family Roseobacteraceae; genus Ruegeria; species Ruegeria sp. BA2. Next base: position 91,403 of record NZ_JBQFVE010000017.1, read on the forward strand.
TGTAATCCTACCGTACGAGGTTGCGGCATTCTCTGGCTGCAAGCTTGCGATGGATTGTGCACTGGTAACTGGTGTTAAGGCTTCATGGTTCACAGCGCAGGGACAATGCGGTTCTCTGCCGCATCAGAAAAGCGACTTCGAGCGCGCCAGATGGCGACGGCTGGGCCCGCCGTAACCCCCCATATATAGCGGGCTGAATATGATGGACTTTCAGTATTATACTGCGCTGGTCTGCCGGTTCGGGAGTAGTGGAAGTAACCACCGTCTCACGAATAATTCAGAGTGAAGGTGGTGAGGGGCTGGATGAGGGGGTCTTGGCCAGCCCCTCTTTTTTTGAGGGGGTACACGGAGTGGTAGTGTTATTCCGTTGGGCCCAATCTACTTTGTTAGTGCCTTGTCCGAAATTGGGGGATTCCCGTAATACTCCAAAATAGGGTGAAACACTTTGTTTCCCAGTTGAGAACGGTAAGTTTCACAATGAATCGTGGACACAATTTTGCCACAAATGCGATTATCTCACAGTGGGTGGCACGGCTGTATTTTAGCACGTACTGGTTTTACGACCTTTAAAAGAGGGGGTCATGAGTGAGGCGTGTCACCCCGTATCAAACATCCACAACTGGCGAAATACGCGGTTTTTGCGGTCAGACACGCGCGAATCTTCCACTTCGGGGTCTCAATTGCTTCATGTCGCGAGTTTAGAGATAAAGCGCGGCGCGTCGCGAAGGGATTAGCGATTTCAATGAGGGGGTACGAGTTCGGCGCGTCGCACCACACCCAGCGGTTACGCCAGCATCCTTGACTCTGTTGGGTCGCTATATCCGAATGTGCCGTTCTACTTGACGCTGGCTTGAGTCTTCGCCCGCATCGCAATTGGATTGCTTTTCCCGAATTGCCTCACACGCTGCTTCCATTGCCAAAATCGCGTGTTCAACCGCTAACGCGACTTCGGGATTGGCCTGAATCCAAGGGTGGTCGCCGACATTCGATTTGAAGCATTCTGTAAGGATGTTCGCCGGGTACAATGCACCTTCAGCCAATTGGTCACTCATACCTAATCTCCTGAATGAAATGGGTTCAGGTCATTTGGTGTATCGCTGCGATTTGAGATTGCGAATTTCTGCCAAATGCATTCGCGAGGATGCCAATACCTGATAGCTTGAGGCCACGAAAAACCGAAGGTTACCGTAGATGGAAATATGCCAAGCTGGGTTCGCCACTAGTCGACCTCGGAACCTTGTAATAGACACCATCATAGGCAATGCGGCCACTCCAGGACACGGAGACATCGAATTGAGAACACTTGCGCTGATTGCGTTCCTGTTGCCCGCACCGCTCGTAGCAGATCCTTTAGCAACGGACGAAATCAATACAC
>NZ_JBQFVE010000018.1:0-89167 GCF_056539605.1 Ruegeria sp. BA2
CAACCGCCTCAGCAGCGCCGGTGAAGGGCGTTCTAAGTATAACCAATCATATCCGCAAGCAGAAAATTCAAGAAAACAAAGAAAAAATGGGAGAACTTCATTAAATCATTATTTAACAATCATTTACGTTAATATCCGCTGGCGAAATCCCCGCATTCGCGCGGATCCTCAACCATGATTTGATGCTTAATGCACCTATCCAGATGTTTACCCACAGACTCGGCTGCGGTTCAGGCGGAATCGACCCGCCGGGTACGGAACAGAATGGATGAGACTGGCAGGCGTACCACCAAAAGCCCGAGAATGATCGCAAGGTAAACCAAGGGCTCGATCTGAAAGCCCTTCGCCAACATCACATAATGCACAGCCCCAAGAATCGCGGCTGGGTAAACCAAGCGATGTAATTTGCGCCATCGAGGGCCAAGGCGGCGAACCGACCAGTTGTTGGACGTGATCGCAAGAGGCAGCATCAGGACAAACGCAGCCATGCCAACTGTGATGTAGGGCCGCTTGATGATGTCCGCCCAAATCTGACTGGGGATCTGAACATCCAGAATGAGCCAAACCAATAAATGAACAGCCACATACAAGAATGTCAGAACACCTATGGCACGGCGGAATTTCATCAGATTTATTCCACCGAACCGGCGCAAAGGTGAAATCGCGAGACCGAGAATCAATAGCTGTAATGCGAGCTCCCCAAATTCATGCTCCAGCGCCTCGATAGGTTCAACCCCAAGCCCACCAGTGATGCCCTGATAGAATAACCACGGCGCAGGCAAGGCCCCCAGAAGGTAGACGGCCCAGACAGGAACCCGTCGCAAGAGATCGTTGAGGCGCTGAATCATCTCAGTAGTTCTTTGCCAGGTCCATACCTTCGTAAAGGCTGGCAACCTCGTCCTCATAGCCGTTGAACATCAGCGTCGGAATTCGCTTTGCAAACAAACCTCCGCCGATTTGGCGTTCCGAGGCCTGGGACCAGCGCGGATGATCCACATTGGGGTTCACATTGCTGTAGAAACCATATTCCCGCGGACCTGCCATGTTCCAGCTGGTTGGGGGCTGCGTGTCCGTCAGAGTGATACGCACAATCGATTTGATCGATTTGAAACCGTATTTCCACGGAACAATCAGCCTCAACGGGGCACCATTCTGGTTAGGGATCGTTTTTCCATAGATACCAGTTGCCATAATGGTTAAAGGATGCATAGCCTCATCCAGCCGCAAGCCTTCGCGGTAGGGCCATTCGAGCACCGGATATGCAACACCCGGCATCTCATCCGGGCGATATGCGGTCTCGAAGGCGACGTATTTCGCGCCTTCCTGAACCCCGGCCATATCAAGCAAATCCGCCAGTTCGAACCCGTTCCATGGGATGACCATCGACCATGCCTCGACACAACGGAAACGATAGATTCGCTCCTCAACGGTCATTTCGGACATGATATCTTTGAAGTCATACTCTCCCGGACGATCCACCAGCCCATCGATGGTAACGCTCCAGGGCTCGGTCACCAGAGTGTGAGCATATTTGGCGGGATCGTCCTTACGAGTCCCGAACTCATAATAGTTGTTGTACGAGGTGATCTCTTCCCATGTGTTCGGCTCTAACGTCTCGGCCGTCGCAGGTCGCGCAAGGCCCGCCAGCCCAACACCCGCCAAACCGGCCATGACCTGCCGCCGGTTCAGGAACGCCGCCCTTGGGGTGACGTCTGCATGCGTCAGTTTGTTGGTCCAGCGATGCGCCATTTGGTTCTCCGTCGTTCGTTGTCCTCGAAAGTGAGGTAAGGCCTGATAACACAGAGCCAAGGAAACAGGCGTAACGATTGAGCGAACGGATTGTAACGTAAACCGGTCATGCTTTGGCGCGGGAATAGCAGTCACACGATATTCAAGCCGACAACACGGTTTATTTCGCAGCCTAGATTGACCGCCTGATAGGTCGGAAAAGGCAACCGGGCCGAAGTTTCGATATCGCGCCGCACCCAGTCCTGCGCTTCTAATTGCTTGAGCGAGGATGACAATGCACGATCAGTAATCACCCGGAGATCTGACCTAAGACCTGAAAAGCGCCGGGGTTGGCGAGTCAACGCCAGAATAGGAATCGTCCAACTGCGGCGCAGTAACTTCAATTCAGTATCATCTGGCACCAAAGCCACGATCTCTGCTGCTACTGCCGCCGCCTGAACCCCGATTTTGGTCAAACGGAATTCAGGTCGCAGAGGGTGGCCGTGGCCCGGGTTCCGTTCAAGCAAGCCAAGGCTGACCAGATGTTCAAGACTTGCCGCAAATGCTGTCCGGCTTGCGCCGATAGCGGCGAGCAATGGGGCCTGCCTGCCGGGAACCCCTTGGTGTAGCTGCGCGAGAATGTTCAGCGACCAGGCCCGAGAGGTAAGCTTGACAAGTAGCTTTATGTCCATAATGTATAGTTACTTTATTTTAGGACAAAAGGAAAGTTCCATGTCTCTCGTTTCCTTAGAAAACACCATCACACTCGCAATCTCGGTCAAAGACCGCCACGCAAGCGCGAAGTGGTATAATGAGAAGCTCGGGTTCGAATTGCTCCATCATTTTGATGAAGCTGGGTGGAGCGAGATGTTGACAAAAACCGACGGCGTGACCCTTGGCCTTGGCGAGCAAGCCGAGCCTGCGCCGGGCAATACCGTCCCTGTATTTGGTGTTTCAGATATCGTCATCGCACGCGGCGCCTTGGAAGGGGCTGGCGTCCGATTTGACGGAGACACCGAGACAATTGAAGGGATGGTCAGCACAGCGACGTTTTATGATCTTGATGGCAATGCCATGATGTTGGCTCAAGACTTGTCAGGGCAGGCTTGATCTATGGCATTTCAGCGTTGTGCTGTCATACAAAGAGACCCGCCAGTTTTGGCGGGTCTTTTCATTTTTAGCGCTTTAGTGAACCACTGCATCGTCCGGTCGCGGACGCTCAGAAGTTCCCAATCGGTCTCCGATGATTAAACCCTCAGTTCCGGCTGTCACTGGAACGGTTTCGCCATCCTTGATCTCGCCAGCCAGCAAGGCTTCGGCCAGCGGGTTCTGCAACGCGCGCTGGATCACCCGTTTCAGCGGACGCGCACCAAAGACCGGGTCATAGCCTTCGTTGGCCAGCCATTCCTTGGCGCCATCATCCAGCGCAAGCTCGATCTTGCGGGCGGCCAGACGTTTCTGCAGACGTGCCATCTGGATATCGACGATGCCATCCATATCGGCCCTCTTGAGACGGTCGAAGATGATGGTTTCGTCCAGACGGTTCAGGAATTCCGGCCGGAAATGCGCCCGGACCGCATCCATCACATCGCGACGCGCTTGCGCGCTGTCGGCACCTTCGGGCAGTTGGCTCAGCGCCTGAGACCCGAGGTTCGACGTCAGGATGATCAGCGTCTGTTTAAAGTCCACGGTGCGGCCTTGACCATCGGTCAGCACACCATCGTCGAGAACCTGCAGCAGCACGTTGAACACATCCGGGTGCGCCTTTTCGACCTCGTCAAACAGCACGACCTGATAGGGCCTGCGCCGCACGGCCTCGGTCAGCACGCCACCTTCGTCATACCCGACATAACCCGGAGGGGCACCGATCAGACGAGCAACCGCGTGTTTCTCCATGAACTCGGACATGTCGATGCGCACCATCGCATTGTCGTCATCGAAAAGGAAATTCGCCACGGCTTTGGTCAGTTCAGTTTTACCCACACCAGTCGGCCCGAGGAACAGGAATGAACCCAGCGGGCGGCCTTCGTCATTCAGGCCCGCACGCGCCCGGCGCACGGCGTTGGCGACAGCAGTCACTGCCGAATCCTGACCAATCACGCGGGAATGCAGCTCATCTTCCATGCGCAGCAATTTCTCGCGCTCGCCTTCCAGCATTTTTGAGGTCGGAATACCGGTCCAGCGTTCGACAACGCTGGCGATCTGTTCCGGACGCACCGTTTCCTCGGCCATCATGGAGTTGCTTTCGGCGTTCTCGGCCTCGGTCAGCTTTTTCTCAAGCTCGGGTATGACACCGTAAGACAGCTCACCCGCTTTGGCCAGATTGCCTTCGCGCTTGGCGATTTCCAGATCAGCGCGCGCCTTGTCGAGCTGCTCTTTCAGATCACGCGCACCCGCAAGTTTGTCGCGTTCGGCTTGCCATTGGGCGGTCATCTCGGCGGATTGCTCCTGCAGGTCGGCCAGATCCTTTTGCAAGGTCTCCAGTCGGTCCTTCGAGGCCGCGTCGTCCTCAAGCTTCAGCGCTTCTTCCTCGATCTGCATCTGCAGGATCTGGCGATCAAGCTGATCGAGTTCCTCGGGCTTGGAATCCACCTCCATCCGCAAACGCGACGCTGCTTCATCGACAAGGTCGATGGCTTTGTCAGGCAGGAAGCGGTCGGTGATGTAGCGATGCGACAGTGTTGCCGCCGATACCAGCGCCGAGTCGGAAATCCGCACGCCATGGTGCAACTCGTACTTTTCCTTGATGCCACGCAGGATACTGATCGTGTCCTCGACGGTGGGTTCAGCCACCACAACAGGTTGGAACCGGCGGGCGAGGGCCGCGTCCTTTTCCACGTATTTGCGGTACTCATCCAGCGTGGTCGCACCGATACAATGCAGCTCACCCCGGGCAAGCGCAGGCTTGATCAGGTTTGCTGCATCCATCGCGCCATCGGACTTACCGGCGCCAACCAGAGTGTGCATTTCGTCGATGAACAGGATGATCTCGCCGGCGGCCTCGGTCACCTCGGTCAAAACGGCCTTGAGGCGTTCTTCGAACTCACCACGGTATTTCGCGCCAGCGATCAGCGCACCCATGTCGAGCGCAAGCAGCTTCTTGTCTTTCAGCGACTCCGGCACGTCACCGTTGACGATGCGCAGGGCCATGCCCTCGGCGATTGCGGTTTTACCGACGCCGGGTTCCCCGATCAGAACCGGGTTATTTTTGGTCCGCCGCGATAGAACCTGCATCGAACGGCGGATTTCCTCATCGCGTCCGATGATTGGGTCGATCTTACCTTCGGCGGCGGCCTCGGTCAGATCGCGCGCGTATTTCTTGAGCGCATCATAGCCCTCTTCCGCCGATGCGGTGTCAGCGGTGCGACCCTTGCGGATATCGTTGATCGCTTCGTTCAGCTTCTGCGCAGATACGGCACCAGCTTCCAATGCTTCTTTGGCTTTGGATTTCACCATACACAGCGCCATCAACACACGCTCGACCGGCACAAAACTGTCGCCCGCCTTGGTGGCGATCTTTCCGGCCTCGTCCAGCACCTTGGCCGTCTGGCCATCCATATAAATCTGGCTCGCGTCACCGCTGACCTTTGGGATCTTGCCCATCGCGGCGTCCAGAGCCTCAACCACGCGGCTTGGCGCACCGCCCGCGCGTGTGATCAGGTTGCTCGCCAGCCCCTGATCGTCGTCCATCAATGCTTTCAGTATATGTGTGGGTTCCAGCCTCTGGTGCCCCTCACGCAGCGCAATGGTCTGCGCCGCTTGCACAAAGCCTCGTGCCCGCTCGGTGAACTTGTTCAAGTCCATAGCATTCTCCTTTTCTTAAGCGCCCGGTTTGGATGCGCCCGCTTGGCGGCACGTATCGGTCTGGGCCTCACATTCAATCTGGGAAATATCTTTGCCCATTCAAGGGGCTGCACGGAGAATTCCGCCGTTAGCCGCGCGGGATCGAATAGACCGAATATCCACCTGTTTCCGCCATCTTTTGGGCATTATACATCTCAAGCAGCGATTGCTCGGCGCTACTACCTGTAGGGCACGAGACAAGATCGGCGGTATGGTCCAGAAACTCGACGGTAAAGGCGCTTTCACCGGTGAGCTGACACCAATCATCTTCGGACCGGTAGCCTCGGACAAGTGGCAGGTTGTCATTGGTCGGGGCAGGGGCAGCGCCGGTTTCGGGCGGGGTGCTTGGTGGGGTTTCCTCGCAGGCGGCCAGCATCAGCACTGCGCCAATCGCAAACATCTTTTTCATAACTCTATCCCTCGGCTTGAATGACCGCACCATAGCACAATCGGGGAAATTCTGCGTGACATGCCTCACCCAGATGGACAGAGCGTGCCGAACCCGTTACGACGCAGACGTTTGCCAAAAAGGAGCGCCCCCATGTCCGATGACCGTTTGATTGTAGCCCTCGATGTCCCGAACGCCCTGCAGGGGCTGGCCATGGCCGAGCGGCTGGGCGATGCTGTGTCGTTTTACAAGATCGGGCTGGGCATGCTGACGGGTGGTGGGCTGGCGCTGGCCAATGAGCTGAAGCAGGATCACGGCAAGCGCATATTCTTGGACATGAAGCTGTTCGATATCGGCAATACGGTGGAAAATGCCGTGCGCGGGCTGGCGCAGTTCGATCTGGATTTTCTGACCGTGCATGGCGATCCGCATGTGGTGCACGCCGCGAAAGAAGGTGCTGCGGGCAAAGACCTGAAAATTCTGGCGGTGACGATCCTGACCTCGTTGAACCGGGACGATCTGGATGCCAGCCTGCTGAAATCGGGCGACGTGCAAGAGCTGGTGGTCGAACGGGCCGCCAAGGCATTCGAGGCCGGAGCGGATGGGGTCATCGCTAGCCCGCAAGAGGCTGCCTTGATCCGCGCTCTGCCCCAGTCCGAGGGCCGGTTGATCGTCACCCCAGGCGTCCGCCCGGCAGGTGCCGCTATGGGCGATCAGAAACGGGTCGCCACCCCGGCCAGCGCAATTGGGGATGGCGCGGATCATATCGTTGTGGGCCGTCCAATCTATCAGGCGGATGATCCCAAAGCAGCGGCTCAGGCCGTTTTGAATGAGTTAAATTCTTTGACACGTCACTAGCCAGCCTCCGGGAATCAGGCGGAAATTGTGGCAAGAACAACGCGCAAACAGTTGACGTTAGGTCAATTTCCCGACTGACCGCGCCATAATGCCCCTGTGCCCCAAAACACACATTCAAGATGTGAGTATTGACACGCCCGGCTTACACCTATCGAAACAAGCCGTTTTGCGCGATTCTGTGGGCGAGACACTCCCCAACGGATCGCGTCTTCCTGAGATCCGTTACTTCCCCCCGCAAGCGCGGGGGGTTTTCTTCTTAAACAGCGCTGAACGAATTTGCCTCGGACAAATAGTCTTGCAGGCGGTTTACGAAGTTCGGGATCGCCAGCGGATGAGACAGGTAATCTAGCGGAGATATCAGCTTCCACCCCTGCCCCTCATCGCCAAAGCGGATCAATTTGACGTCAGCTGATGGACGTCGCGTGACGAAGAACCAGTTTTGACCGTATTGCCGCGACCAGATGAGGTCGTTGGCGGACAGCTGCAATCCAAGCTCTTCCAAGGTCTCGCGCAGGGCGCATTCGATGGGTGTTTCGCCGGGTTCCCGCCCGCCGCCCGGGAAATCGAGATAGCCCGGGAACAGGATATCCGGTTTTTGGTCCCTCTCGATCACCAGAAGATCATCGCCCAGAAACACGGCGGTTTTGGCTCCGATGAAATCCATAGCTGCCCTTTTTATTCCACCACATTCAGGGTAAATTCTAGCCGATAGAATGACTGAGCCAAGCCGCATCTGGCCGGAAAGACCCAACAATGCCCGCCATCTGTCGCGATTGCCTGAGCCAATTAAAACACGGCCAGCGCTGCCCGTCCTGCGGCAGCCCGCGTGTGAAGGCACATCCCGAACTGTTTGATCTGACGATCGCGCATATGGATTGCGATGCGTTCTACGCTTCGGTCGAGAAACGCGACAATCCTGATTTGGCGGATAAGCCTGTGATCATCGGTGGTGGCAAGCGCGGGGTGGTGTCGACCGCCTGCTATGTGGCGCGCATCCGGGGCGTACGCTCGGCCATGCCTATGTTCAAGGCGCTGGCCCTGTGCCCTGATGCGGTAGTGATCCGGCCGCGCATGTCGCTTTATGCCAGCGTCTCGCGCGAGATTCGCGCAATGATGGATGAGCTCACTCCGGATGTGGAGCCTCTGTCACTGGACGAGGCGTTCATGGATCTGTCCGGCACCGAACGGCTGCACGGCGCGCCGCCAGCGGTGATGCTGGCACGGCTGGTGAAAAGGATGAAGGACGAACTGGGCCTGACCGGATCAATCGGTCTGAGCCACAACAAGTTTCTGGCGAAAGTGGCATCAGATCTGGACAAACCGCGCGGATTTTCGGTGATCGGCAAGGCAGAGACGGCAGAGTTTCTGCATGACAAACCCGTGCGGCTGATCTGGGGCATCGGACCTGCTGCGCAGGATTCGCTGGACCGCGCCGGGATTCGTACCTTCGCTGATCTTCTACGCTGGGATCAAGAAGCGCTGACAGCACGGTTCGGATCAATGGGCTATCGCCTGTGGCATCTCGCGCGCGGGCAGGACAAACGCCGGGTTTCGGCCCATACGCCGATGAAGTCGATCAGCAACGAGACCACCTTTTTCGAAGACACCGCCAGTATCGATGTTCTGGACGGCCACATATGGCGCCTGTCCGAGAAGGTGGCGGACCGGGCCAAGGCCAGAGGGTTGGCGGGTCGAGTGGTGACGCTAAAGCTGAAGCGCGCCAACCACAAGATTATCACGCGGCGGGTGTCTCTGCATGACGCGACCCAGATCGCCGACCGGATTTACCGCACTGCGCGCGGCTTATTTGATCAGGTCGGAGATCAGGGACCTTATCGCCTGCTGGGATGCGGATTGTCCGATTTGTGCTCGGAAGAACAAGCCGATATCTCTGGTGATCTTTTGGACCCCGGTGCCGCGCGCAGATCACAGGCAGAGCGCGCGACTGATGAAATCCGGCGTCGTTTCGGAAGCGATGCAATCGTAAAGGGGCGCGCGTTGCGCTAGGTTATTCGGCCGCCAGGGACATTGGATCAGACCCGATCCCGACAATCTGCGCCGTGACCTGCCGCAACACATCACGCAATGCTTCGAAATTCCCATTCGGCTGAATAGTCTCCTCATCCATATAGAGAGACCTATCAATTTCAATCTGGACAGCATGTTGGTGGCGGCTAGGCCGACCATATGTCTGGGTAACATAAGCGCCGGCAAAGGGCGTATTGCGCACCACGTTTAGACCGGCTTCGGCAAAGGCGGCCTCAATCTGATCGACAATCACTCCCGAGGCTGCGGCACCAAACCGATCACCCAGCACGATTTCGGGCTGCCCGCTGCGCGCACCACCGGCCATCGCCACCGCCTCATGCGGCATCGAATGGCAATCAATAAGGATCGCCTGCCCAAAATTCTGATGCGATTCGGCCAACAGAGATTTCAGGCGCGCATGATACGGACGCCAATAGGTATCGATCCGCAAACGCGCCTCATCCATCGTCAATTTGCCGCTGTATATCGCCCGGCCATTTGCCACCACGCGGGGGATCACTCCCAAACCGGACGTGACGCGTGGATTATGCCCATGGCGCCGCGCGCCTTGTATCAGCGCCGGGTCCAGCTCATCAGAGTTGCGATTAAGGTCCAGATAGGCACGTGACATGGAGGCCGCCAGCAATGGGGCACCAAATTCGGCCGCTGAAGAAAAAAGCTGATCAACATAAGCGTCCTCGGACGAACGAATCACATTGCGGCTCAGCACAGTTCGTTTCAACAACGACTCTGGGTAGGTTCTGCCGCTATGCGGTGACGCAAACACCACACAGGATGTACGCTCTGCTGGCATATCCAGAACATAGGCTGAATGTGGTGCGATATCGGACATGGGTTCTCCGTTGTTCGCACTCAACATAGACCGTAAAATAGTTCTGCCAAACCCCTTGATCCCCCTAACGACTCCTTTTATAGACCCCGCTACCGGCGCGGGGTTCCGCGCCCCATTTCGTTATGGGGCAGGTCACGCAACGGTTTCATGGGCGGTTAGCTCAGCGGTAGAGCACTTCGTTGACATCGAAGGGGTCACAAGTTCGATCCTTGTACCGCCCACCATGAATTCATTGTTCCGGTTTTCCGGGGCACCCGATTAACCCAGGCGCTGGCCACGTCTTTGATGAAGGCGCCGCAGATTGGAGACAGACCATGAAGGTCAAGAACTCGCTCCGCTCGCTCAAGAACCGGCATCGTGATTGCCGGGTTGTGCGTCGCAAAGGCCGCGTCTACGTGATCAACAAGACGCAGCGCAAGTTCAAAGCTCGCCAGGGCTGAGAACTGCACATAACCGTTTAAAGAAACCGCGCCTCTGAGCGCGGTTTTTTTGTGCCTTGATGAGCGCGGTCGACCTCAGGGCACGACATTAATGCGATCCAGGCTCCCACTGCGGCAGAGCTATAAGAAAACGAGATATCCAATTCCGGATAAATTCTTTGCAGTTATGGAAAAACAGGCCAAACTTTCCTGATCAGGGAGAGGGCCATGTCGAAGCTACGTGCATTCAATTTTCAGAAATGGATCGACGAACACCGTCACCTATTGAAACCACCTGTTGGAAATCAGCAAATCTGGGAAGATGCCGATCTCATGGTCACCGTGGTCGGCGGGCCGAACAAGCGGACCGATTATCATGACGACCCGGTTGAAGAGTTCTTTTACCAGCTCGAAGGCGACATGGTGTTGAAACTGTTCGACGGAGAGGACTTCTATGACGTTCCAATCCGCGAAGGTGAGATTTTCCTGCTGCCGCCACATGTGCGCCATTCGCCGCAGCGCCCGCAAGAGGGCTCGATCGGGCTGGTCATAGAACCCAAGCGGCAAACGGGCGAGTTGGATGCTATCGAGTGGTACTGTTTCGAATGCGGATCGCTGGTTCACCGGGCTGAGATGCAATTGCAATCAATCGTCAAAGACTTGCCGCCCGTCTACGAAAAATTCTATGCATCAGTAGAAGACCGAACATGCCCGAACTGCCAGACCGTGCATCCGGGAAAAGAGCCACCAGAGGGCTGGGTCACACTCTGACGCAATAACAACAGGGGAAGACATGAAACATCTTGCTAAGATCGCCGCATCTGCTGCCGTACTGGCTGCGACATCTCTTGCCGCTCAGGCTGAAGAATTTCGTCTGGGCTTGATCACGCCACCACCGCATATCTGGACAAAAGCTGCCGAGTCATTTGGCGCTGAGCTGAACGAGGCCAGTGGCGGAGCGCATTCCGTTTCGGTCTTCCCGGCGCGTCAGCTGGGCAATGAGGCCGAGATGCTGCAACAATTGCAGACCGGTGCGCTGGACATGGCGTTCATGACCGTCGCCGAGGTTTCGAACCGCGCCCCTGAACTAGGGGCTTTTTACGCGCCCTATCTGGCAGACGATATCGGCCATGCGGGGCGTATCCTGCGTTCGGACACAGCCAAAACGATGCTAGAGCCCCTGCCCGGACAGGTCGGCGTTGTTGGCGTTGGTTACGGAATGGCCGGGCTGCGCCAAATCGTTAGCCGGGGCGATGTGTCATCCGCCGACGACTTGTCGGGTCTGAAACTGCGCATCACGCCTTTCACGCCGATCCTCGATTTCTATAACGCGGTCGGGGCCGCGCCTACGCCTATGCCGTTGCCTGCGGTCTATGACGCGCTGGCCAATGGGCAGGTCGACGCCATTGATATGGACGCCGAACTGATCTGGGTGCTGAAATACTACGACCACGCCGACACGATCGTACAATCTGATCACATGATGTTCCCGATGGTCGGATTGGTTTCAGCCAAAGTCTGGGCCGGATTGTCCGACGAAGATCGCGCGATGATTGGCGATCTGATGGCCAAACATGTGGACAGCACCATCGATGCCTATGTCGCCAACGAAGCGAAGTGGCTGGAACAGATTGAGGGCACCGGCAAAGCCTACAAAAAAGTGGATGCCTCGTTCTTCGGCGATGCGATCGAAGAATGGAACGGCATCTGGTCGGAAAAGACCTCATCCCTTGACGCATTGCGCGCGACTGCGGCAGAAACCAAGTAGAATTGAACGTATCAGGGAAAGGGCGCGGGTCGATCCTGCGCCCTTTTGTTTAGGGGATCGGTGATGTTGTACCGGCTGTCAGCCGCATGGGCGCGGGTCGAGTTGTGGTGCGCGGCAGCGCTTGCGGTTTGCGTCACCCTGTTGATCTTGCTGAACGTGGTTACACGAAGCGCAGGAAATGCATTGTTCTGGGTCGATGAATTGGCAATCTATGCAATGGTCTGGATGACGTTTCTTGGCGCGTCGGCAGCACTGCATCATCGAAACTCGGTTTCGATTACAATCCTCTCCGATCAGGTGCCCGAACCGATCAAGCCGATCATCCGAAAAGCCGTTGATATCGTCGTGTTTGCGTTTGCTATTGCGATGCTGTGGTTCTGTTGGCGCTGGTTCCTACCGCTCGACATCGCGCAGGCCGGGTTTGACACGATGGCGTTCCAGGGGAGCACCTTCAACTTCATCTATGCCGAGCCAACCCTGACACTCGGGCTGCCGAAATTCCTGTTCTGGCTCGTCATGTGGCTGTTTGCGCTGGGTGCCACGCTACATTCCACGATGCACCTCTTGGCGCGTCCATCCGAGGGTGCACCCGTATGAGCCCGATTGTCTTTCTGGCGACGCTGCTATTGTCAGTTCCCGTTGCGGTCGTTCTGGCGATCACCGCGATCTGGTATATCTGGGAAAGCGGCAACACGGTTCTGTATGACAGTTTCGCGCAAAAGATGTTCGGTGGACTAGAGAACTACGGGCTATTGGCGATCCCTCTTTTCATGCTGACCGGAGAGCTGATGAACGAAGGAGGTATGACTCGTCGTCTGGTTTCATTGGCGCGTGTTTTTGTGGGCGGGTTTCGCGGAGGTTTGGCCTATATCAACCTGCTGGCCAATATGTTCATGGCGGCCATCATTGGCTCGGCCACCGCTCAGATCGCGGTGATGTCCCGCGCCATGGTCCCCGCGATGCAGGAAGAGGGCTATGACAAGGGCTTCGCCGCCGCGACGACTGCAGCTGGAGGCCTGCTGGCGCCGGTCATTCCTCCGTCGATGATGTTCGTCATCTTTGGTGTTTTGGCACAGATCCCCATCGGAGACATGTTCATTGCCGGGATCATTCCGGGGCTTCTATTGGCCGGAGCCTTTGCATTCGTGATAGCCCTAATCGGCTGGTCGCAGCAGTTTCCCAAGGGTGTCTGGATGTTGCGCGCTGATGCCATACAGGCCCTGATCTCGGCCCTGCCCGCGCTGCTGATTCCAGTGTCGATCATCGGGGGTATCCTGTTCGGGATCGCCACGCCCACCGAATCCGCCGCCATCGCATCGCTGATCGCCTTTCTGGTTGGATGGCTGATCTATGGTGACCTGAAGCCCCAAAATTTGGGTGAGATGTTCAAGCGTACCGCTTCGAACGCGTCGATGATCCTGTTCATGATTGCTGCGGCCAGCGTGTTTGGCTGGGTGATCATCTACGAAGAGATCCCGCAACAACTTGCAAGCCTCATCACATCGATTACCTCTGACCCATTCATGTTCCTGCTGATCGTGAATATCGCTTTGCTGCTGGTTGGTATGGTGATCGACGGTATCGCTGCCATCATTCTGATCACACCCATACTACTGCCAATTGCCACAGGGTCGTACGATATAAGCCCTTATCAGTTCGGGGTCGTGGTCTGCCTGAACCTTGTTCTTGGCCTGCTGACCCCACCCGTGGGCATCGGCCTTTACATCGCATCCTCGATGAGCGGCACGAGCCCCGGGACAATCTTGAAATCTCTCTGGCCCTTCTTGATCGCGGTTGCCACAGTCTTGGTCCTGCTGAGCTATGCTCCAAGATTATCGACATTCTTGATCCAGTAGTGCCGCGCCGGAGCAGAACGCCCTGACCTTAACGCCTTTTGCTAGGCGTTGGACTGATGCGTGATAAGGATTGATCCGATCCGGTTGCTTCAACTGCTACCGACTACCGCATGTTTCACTTTTGGCTATATTTCGCACCCAAACCCGTCGGCGACAATTTGACCAAGTAATTTTGTCGGAATTGCTTGCATCTCTCGTGAAATTGTCTAATTGACTATTTCAGTCGGGAAATCGCCCGCAAAGAATTCTAAAGCTGGGACACATCATGCTGAAATCCTCCACATGTATCGCCGCCGCGCTGACGGCTCTGATCGCCACATCGGCCGCCGCCGACGGAGAACTGAACCTGTATTCGTCGCGCCACTACGACACGGACGAGCGCCTGTATTCTGACTTTGAAGAGGCCACCGGCATCACCATCAACCGTATCGAAGGCAAAGCGGATGAGCTGATCGCGCGGATGGAGGCTGAAGGCGCAAACTCACCCGCTGACATTCTTCTGACAGTCGACACATCACGTCTTGCCCGTGCCAAGAACGCTGGCATCCTGCAGCCGGTCGAAAGCGCTGTTCTGGAAGAGCGTATCCCGGCGAACCTGCAGGACGAAGACAACCAGTGGTACGGCTTCTCGCAGCGCGCGCGGATCATCTTTTTCGACAAGGCCGAGGTTTCCAACCCGCCCGCAACCTATCTTGATCTGGCCAAGCCCGAATATGAGGGTCTGATCTGCATCCGCTCGTCCAGCAACACATATAACCAGACACTTTTGGCTTCGATCATCACCAATCACGGCGCTGAAGAAGCCGAGAATTGGGCCCAGGGTATTGTCGCCAACATGGCGCGCGAACCGCAAGGCGGCGACACTGACCAACTACGCGGCATCGTCTCGGGTGAGTGCGAGATCGCAGTGTCGAACTCATACTACTTTGCCCGCGCTATGCGCAAAGACGTCAAAGGCCTGAGCTCTGATATCGAAATGATCGGCGTGCAATTCCCGGCACAAGACGCAGAGGGCGCGCATATGAACCTGTCGGGTGCTGGTGTCGCAGCCAATGCGCCGAACAAAGAGAATGCCATCAAGTTCCTCGAGTATCTCGCAAGCGATCAGGCGCAGGTCTATTTCTCGAACGGGAACGATGAGTTCCCCGCGGTCGAAGGTGTCGCACTTGCCGATAACGTTGCAGCCCTGGGTGAATTCAAAGCGGATGAAGTGAACCTGTCCGAGGTCGCCAAGAACATCCCTGAAGCGCAGAAAATCTTTAACGAGGTTGGCTGGAAGTAAGGCTCCCAATCTATCGTGCAGTTGAGGGGCGTGGATTTTCTGCGCCCCTTTTTTTGTTGCTGACGAAACAGATTTAGTTAATGATCCCATATATGAGATTTATTCCCATATGTGATCAATGCTAGATACACTTTCAAACCGCCTCGCCAAACGCCTGAACGACCTGCGCCAACGTCGCGGCTGGTCGCTGGAACAACTTGCAGATCAAAGCAAGATCAGTCGGGCCACCCTATCACGATTGGAAAACGGCGACGTCAGCCCAACCGCTGAAACCCTTGGCCGTCTGTGCGCGGCCTACGGCTTGCCCATGTCGCGCCTGTTGATGATGGTCGAAGACAGCTTCGACCCGAAAGTTCCTTTTGAGAAACAGCCGGAATGGCATGATCCCGAAAGCGGCTTTACGCGCCGGTCGGTATCCCCGCCCGCAACCGGCCTCAGCGGAGAAGTGATAGAAGGGCATCTGCCCCCCGAAACCATCATCACCTATGACACCCCGCCCAAGCCCGGGCAAGAACATCACCTGATCATGTTGGACGGCGTTCTGACACTCACCGTAGACGGAGTTGATCACGTGCTGAGCGGTGGTGATTGCCTGCGCTATCATCTTTCGGGGCCCACGCGATTCGAGACCGGGCCCAAACGCGGCGCCCGCTATCTTCTGGTGTTGATATGATAACACGGCTGTCTGCGGCATATTTCGACGAGGCTCTGGAGGATCTGACCGACATCTTGCACAGCTGTGTCCATACCGGGGCCAGCATCGGTTTTATCCTTCCGTTTTCACAAAACGAAGCCCGCGCTTATTGGCAACACCGCGTGCAACCTGATCTCAAGGCGGGTGGCCTAGAGCTTTTCATCGCCTATGGCGAAGGGCGTATACTTGGCACGGTCCAACTGATCCCTGCGTTAATGCCAAATCAACCCCATCGCGCAGATGTGGCAAAGCTGTTGGTCCATCCGCAGGCGCGACGTCGTGGTTTGGGCCGTGCGCTAATGGAGGCGCTTGAAAACCGGGCGCGGGAATTGAAGCGAACAACACTTGTGCTGGATACCCGCAGCAGCGACCCCTCGCGCCTGCTCTATCAGTCCATGGGTTTTCAAATTGCCGGAGAAATCCCAAACTATTGCCGCAACCCGTTCGAGAACCGATTGGAACCCACCACCTACATGTTCAAGGAAGTGGTTTGACCGCCCAACTCTCATGCGTTCGTGGCCAAGCGGTATATGATCCCATGCGCAGTCTTGATAAAGGTTGGCGCCGAAGGATCAGGATCAATCTCTTTGAGCAGGCACTCAACAGGCATGTCAATTTTAAGCCCCCCAACAATCATTTAACTCCAACGTGCTTTGTCGCGCAAAGGTCACGTGAAAATGCATATGTGGGCTGATGTCTATCGCCTGCAGAACATCAGATTTCTATAATATTATTCCGGGTCAGTTTAGTCACCCTCGCAGTTGTCAGGCTGAGCTCAAGGCCTTTGCCGACTGGCTTGGTTGACAACGAGGCTTCGAACATATGTTGGTGCAACTCAATCAACATACCGGAACCGATATCCGCATTGTATGGTCTCGGACGAATAATTCTGCCGGGATTGTCGCGTTTCACCCCAGGCCCACCGGTTGCACCCCTTACGCACGCGGACCCTGCGACCTCAGGTATCGATATCCAGCGCCAGCGCATGAATGCGCGGCACGATATCGCCCAGCGCTTTGTGTACCATGCGATGGCGGGCAACGCGGGTCTGGCCTTCAAACGATGCGGCACGGATGCGCACGTTGAAATGGCTTTCACCACCTTCCTGATACCCGGCATGTCCTCGGTGACTTTCGCTATCGTCCACCACCTCCAGCTCACGCGGATCAAAGGCGGCCTGCAATCGGTCACGGATTTCGTTAGTCAGGCTCATTTTTGTGCTCAACGGCAAATAAATTGCCGTCCCCCTCTTCTACTTTCGGCTGCTTAGATTAAACTGCTGCCTCCGAGTCGAAAAGATGCGTTCGTGAGGTTGAGCAGATGGTAAAGTCAGATCCCTTTGGATTCGATATGTCCGTATCCAGCGCAAAGAAAAAGAAGCCGCGCGGGCGTCGGGGCATGTCTGGTGCGTCCGAAACCTCGGTGCGAATCTGTGACCATGAGGGTTGCGAAGAGGCTGGAAAATTTCGCGCACCCAAAGCGCCGGACGTGCTGGATGACTTTTTCTGGTTCTGTCAGCAGCATGTGCGTGAATATAACCAGAAATGGAACTTCTTCGACGGCACGACCGAGGCCGAGCTGAACGCGCAACGCTCGAAGGATAAGGTTTGGGAACGTGAAACCAAACCGATGGGCGATCCCGAAGCGCGCGCATGGGCACGTCTGGGCATTGAAGACCCCCATCAGGTGCTGGGGGAAAACGCCACCAAGAACCCGGGCCGTGCCAATTCCGGCGGCCGCCGCCTACCACCCACCGAGCGCCGCGCGATCGAGATTCTCGAAGCGCAGGACAGCTGGTCGAAAGCCGAGATTCGCAAGGCCTATAAAAAGCTGATCAAGGTGCTGCACCCGGATATGAACGGCGGCGACCGGTCACAGGAAGAGCAATTGCAAGAGGTCGTCTGGGCCTGGGATCAGATCAAGGACAGCCGCAGCTTTAAGTAAAGCCAAACGGCTGCCGCCCGACTCGGGTTACGAATAGTGTTTGTTACGGGACATCTTGCCAATGCCCGGATTCATGCTGTTCGTGGGATCGACCGACTTGTAAAACGCTGCCAGATCAGGTTTTGCCGCATAGAGATGGCCGACATTATGTTCGGCCGGGTATTCGGCACCGCGTTTATCCAGCAACTCTAGCATCGCGCTCTTCAACGCCTTAGGGTCCGCCCCTTTTTTTACGACGTAGTCCTGATGCAGCACATGGCACATGAAATGGCCATAGTAGAGCTTGCTGACCAAATGGTCCGCGATCTCGGCAGGCAGTTCCTCGAACCAGTCACTGTCATTTCGGCGCAGCGCGATATCCAGCGCGATGATATCTTCGACTTCTGAGGCATGAACATTCATATAACGGATGGCCGCACCCGCGGCGGCAAAGCGATGCAATCCGGCGATCTTGGCTTCGCGCGGGTCGCATTCAAAGAAATCCAGCTTGCCATCCGCTGTCATTTCATTGAGCAGCTCGCGCGTTTCGTCGATGCCTCCATCTCGCATCTTTAGGATCAGATGATGTGGGTACCGTTCCCGATAGGCGCGCATCCGGCGCGGCAGGATATCGGGCCAGAAACGCATCGCAAACTGCATGAACCGATCCGTGAAATTGCTAAGACCCGGTATGTTTTCCAACCGCGCATCTACTGCGCCTTTTAGCGCAAAGAAGGTGGGCAATCGGTCGGTGCCCAGCTTGTCGATCATCACCATGGTATCTTTGCCGTAGCGATCCGAGATATCAAAAATCTCTTCATGCATGTATTCGGCACTGACCGGCAAAGTCTTGAACCCAGAAAGGATACGGCGGCGCAGCTCGGTCAAGGCACTGGTGTTTTGGGCACCAACGTAGAAAGTGCGTTCGCTATCATTCTTGGGGTAGGTGTCCAGCCGGACGGCGAAGACAGCCAGTTTTCCTGCACATCCCGCGGCCTCGTACAGACGAGACTTGTCTGCATTGAAGCGGGCTGGCGTATTCGCGTCCACATCGCGCACCCGGCGCGCGTAGTCTGTATCCGAGGCCTTGCGGTTGTCCGTTTCGATATCAGCCGTCGAGAAATCACCGTTCTGGAGGCGGGTCAGAATTTCCTCAGGCGTATCCCCCAACTGCAAGCCCAGATGGTTGACCAACTCAAGCTGACCATCCAGCGTAATGCGCGCGTGCAGCGACAGCTCGGTATAGGAAGGGCCACGCTCGACCAGCGAGCCGCCCGAATTGTTGCACACGCCACCGACGACCGATGCGCCGATGCACGAGGATCCGATCACGGAATGGGGTTGCCGTCCGATGGGCGCCAGCAGTTTCTCCAGCGCAAACAGAGTGCTGCCGGGAAAACTGATCACTTGTTTGCCTTCATTGATTAGGTGAAGGTCATCCATCCGCCGTGTGTTGATCAGCACCACATCGCGATCATAGCGGCCTTTGGGTGTAGACCCCTCGGTCAGGCCGGTATTGGCGGCCTGCATGATGACGATTTTATCGGCGGCAACGCAGGCTTGCAGCACCTGCCATTGTTCAAGCAGCGTGGCGGGTTGAACAACTGCCAGCGCATCGCCTTCGCCCGATCGGAATCCCCGTCGAAACCGCCGGGTGCTGCGGGCCGAGGTCATTACGTGCCGCCGCCCGCAAATGGCCTGAAGACGCTTGATCAGATCGGCATCTGTCATCCCGCCATCCTCCTCAATAGGCGACCGAGGGCAACCACGTTGCCAGCTGCGGCCAGAGGAAGACAAAGAACAAACCGGTCAGCTGCAGGATCACAAATGGAATGATGCCTTTGTAGATATCGGTCAATTTGATCTCAGGCGGGCAGACACCTTTGAGGTAGAAGAGCGCAAAGCCAACCGGCGGCGTCAGGAATGACGTCTGCAAAGTTACCGCCACAAGAATCACGAACCACACCAGTGCCGGTTCATCGATGACGCCAAAGCCGTCGATGTCCAGACCCAGCCCATTCACAATGGGGCGCATCAGGGGCAGGACGATTAGCGTGATTTCGATCCAGTCAAGAACAAAGCCCAGCAGGAAGACAATGAATAGGATCATAAAGACGGTGCCATTAGGCCCAAGCCCAGTACCGTGGATCATATCCTCGATCAGCGCATCACCGCCCAGTTCACGCAGGACGTATGAGAACACGGTCGCACCCAGGAAGATCGCGAAGATATAGGCGGTGGTGTTGAACGTGGCTTTCAGCACGTTCACCAGCTTGGCCAGCGTCAGCTTGCGATATCCCAGCGCCAGCAGTGTGGCACCCAGCGCACCTACGCCCGAAGCTTCGGTCGGTGTGGTCAGGCCCGCAAAGATCGAACCCAGCACGGCAAGGATCAGAGCCAGCGTCGGCAGAACGGCGATCAGCACGTCCTTAACCGCGTTCCAGTCGGGGCGCTTAGCACCCTCGGGCACCGGGGCCACGTCGCGTTTGATCAGGGCGATGACGAAGATATAGGTCAAGTACAGCGCGCCAATGATCACACCGGGGAAGACGGCCGCCATGAACAGATCCCCAACCGACAGCGCCATTTGATCGGCCATGATTACCAGCATGATCGACGGCGGAATGAGGATGCCCAGCGTGCCTGACGCGCTGACCACACCAGCGGCCAAAGAGGGGCTGTATTTCTGCTCCATCATCGAGGGCAGCGACAGCACGCCCAGCAGCACCACCGAGGCTCCGATAATGCCAGTTGAGGCGGCCAGGATGATACCGATCATTGTCACCGTGATCGCCAGCCCGCCGCGCACCGTACCAAACAGGCGCTGCATTGAGGTCATCAGACGCTCGGCCACACCGGATTCGTCCAGCATCAGGCCCATGAAGATGAACATCGGCAGCGCGACCAGAACGGCGTTGGACATGGTGGCATAGACCCGGTTCACCACCGCGCCCAGCGTCAGATAATCCAGACCGGTGAGAGTTTCCTCAAGCCCGGTCCAGTTCATCATGCCATTGTCGAACAGATAGGCGAGCCCGCAATATGCGACCCCGACCCCCGCCAGCGTCCATGCCACGGGGAAGCCGGTGAAAAGCAGCGCGATGAAGGTCAGGAACATCGCGATGACCAGTTTTTCCTCGGTCGTTTCCACCAGGAAGGTCAGCGCGGTCGCCACCACGGCAAAGCCCACCAGCGCCCAGATAATCAGGCGCAGTCCCTTGCCCTGCCGCTCTTCCTCCAGATTAATGAACAGGGCGTGCACGTCGTGGATCAGCCGCGCCGCCGCAGCCAATGCCAGCAATACAAAACTGGCCGGGATCACACCTTTCAAGGCCCAACGCGCGGGCAGACCTGTGGGGCTGTCCGAGGATTCGTTGACGCGCCAGCTTTCGTAGAAATAGTCATACCCCTGATCGATCATCAGATAGATGAACGGAACCAGCAGTGTGAAGATGCCGATGATCTCAATGATCCGCCGCGCGCGCTGGCTGAGCTGCATGTGCAGCAGGTCGACCCGCACGTGGCTGTCAGTGACCAGCGCATAAGAAATGCCGATCATCGTCACCAGACCATAGAAATGCCACTGAATCTCATCCAGCTTGGGATAGTTCTGGTTCAGCAGATAGCGCATCGCCACTTGCGAAACGATGGCCGCAACCAGCAGCAGATTTGCCCACATGACCACATGACCCACCGCCTTGACGCCGTTGTCGATGGCAACGGCCAGTTTCTGGCGATCGGGCTCCCCATGCTCAAGGATGCTTTCATAGACTTCAATCGGGTCGTCCTGATGACGCTGTGTCTCGGCCATGGTCTCCTCCTCAAGAGTTTGGCGGTGGGGACGTGAATGCGCCCGGAATGTTTGGGAAAATGAAGAAAATCAGAGCTGTACGAGGGCGGCGGAAGGAAGCCGCCCCCGGACAATTGCAAGCAACTAGTTTACTTGCGGGGGAGGAACGCGTTCTCTTTCCAAACGGCGTAACCGTCGCGGAATTCGTTCATATCGGCCAGAACCTTGGCGAAGAATTCGTCGTTGGCAGCTTGCTCTTCAGCCACTTCTTCCCAAGTCGCGCGGAAGGTCGACAGCATTTCATCATTCCACTGCTTGATCTGGACGCCGTTGTTTTCGACGTTGTCCAACAGGGCCGCGTGCTGTATCGCTTCACCTTCGGCAAAGCTGTCGGCCATCGAGGCTTTGCAAGCATTTTCGATGATCGCTTTGTGCTGGTCGCTGGCTTCGTTCCAGACGTCCTTGTTGATCATCAGTTCGAACACGGTCGCTTGCTGGTGCCAGCCGGGGAAGTAGTTGTACTTGACCAGCTTGTGGAAGCCGAGACGCGCATCAATCGCAGGCATCGAGAATTCGGTCGCGTCAATCGCGCCTTTTTCCAGCGCCGGGAAAATCTCGCCGCCAGGCAGCAGCGAAGTCGCCACACCCAGCTTCTGCATCACTTCACCGCCCAGACCAAAGAAGCGCATCTTCAGACCATTCAGGTCTTCGGGGCTGTTGATCTCATTCGCGAACCAGCCCGAAGTTTCGGGGGCGATGATCGCGCAGGGGATGACGTGGACGTTGAAACCCGCCTGATCATACATCTCCTGATACAGGCTCATGCCATTGCCGTAATACAGCCACGCCATGTATTCGCCCGCTTCCGGACCAAACGGAACAGCCGAGAACAGCGGCGCGGCCGGTATTTTACCCGCCCAGTATCCGGCAGTGGTGTAGCCCGAGTTGATCTTGCCAGAAGACACCGCATCCAGAATTTCAAACGGCGGAACCAGCTTGCCGGGCTCATAAACCTTCATTTTCAATGTACCGCCGGACATCAGGTCCAGCTGTTCTGCCACGCGCGGGATCGGCGAGCCGAGGCCCGGCAGGGCGGTGGAAAATGCGATTGGTGTTTTCAGCAGCATCTTGTCTGCGGCATGGGCAACTGGGGCTGCCAACAGTGAGGCCGCAACGGCGAGCGATGTCAGTGTGGTCTTCATGAGGTCTCCTCCAAGGTAAAGATCAGCCAACGATCTGGCTGCAACTTTCGCCGTTTGCACGGCCTGAGTGGTAAATATTATTGACCGGATTAATCAGTCAACAATTTTATTTACCACTTTGTGAGAGGCGATTTAGCTGACCGCTAGACAGAGGGCGGGCGTTTTCAAAGGATAATTTCAACGGAATTTTCTGTAATCTATTTTTAACAATTAGTTACGTGAATTTTTGGCATCCGTATTATTGGGTAGAACTTCTTGCAATACTGAGATGAAGTGGTAAACTTTATAAACAACTCATTCACCCACCACATCAGCTCTCGGACAGGTATTATGAGCGAAAACAGCCTTTTTGACCCTGTAGGTCACGAATCAATTGCTGACGCCGTTGTTGCCCAGATCGAGACCATGATCGTGGACGGCATCTTGAAAGAAGGTCGAAAAATCCCCTCTGAAAGAGAGCTCGCCGAAGCACTAGGCGTATCGCGGCCGAAATTGCGCGAAGCGCTTCAAACACTCGAAAATCGCGGCCTAGTGACGGTGCGCCACGGTGAGGGCACATTCATCGCAGCGCTTACCGGTCGGGCGATGTCCCCTGCCCTGTTGTCGCTTTATGCGCGGCATGGCACTGCATTCTACGACTATCTTGAATATCGGCGCGAACAAGAGGCCTTTGCCAGCCGCCTGGCAGCGCAGCGGGCGACGCAATCAGACAAGGAGCGTATCGCAGAAATCATCGAGGATATGCAGAAAGCATGGGAACTTGACGATCAGGATGCAAGTGAAGAGGCTGATATCCGGCTCCATGCCGCCGTTGCCGATGCGAGCCAGAACACGACGCTGATCCATATGATGGCATCGATTTATGACCTCACCCGCCAGGGTGTGTTCTATAACCGCCGATTTCTGCGCATGATGGATGGCACCGGAGAGGTGCTTCTGGAGCAACACAAGGAAATTGCGCAAGCCATCATCGACGGTGACCCAGACCGCGCCGAAGCAGCCGCCCGACGCCATATGGATTTTGTCGAGTCGTCTTTCCGTATCGGTCAGGAACAGCAGGCCCGCGAAATCCGAGCGGCAAAACGGCGGCAGTTTTCGTCCTGAGGCATCGAGGGGAAAGTCACGGCAACCAATGAACCTCGGAGAGTCGCCACAAGCTCAGGATGCTGAGTCTTGACTATGCTCACTCAACTGGCTCGCGTCTAAGACATTTTTCCAAGTCTGCTTCCAACGCTTCAAGATCTACCCCGTCTGCGGTCGATTCGACTGATGCGCCTCCGGCACCCCCCTTTAGACCGAGATTTTCCAGCAACGTATCCCAATCTGGAACATCGCGTTTCAATGATGCGCGCAACAGGACCTCGATCTTCCGAATGTACCACAGCGTTAAGGAGGTCACTCGAATACTAGGTGGTGTATCTTTGGTCACATGAGCAGCGATAGCGGTGCTTGCACATGCCATTGACTCCGACGCGATATAGAATGCTTGCGCCGCGCTATTCGGGTTTACGTATTTGGCGCCCTCATTGATCAAAGCTCCTCCGGCTAACACTAGTGCCAGGTCTTTCCCCGAAATCGAAGCCGCACTTCCCAGCGCTGCACCACCGGCAACCGTGATCAGTGCCGCAGCGGTCAGATCCCGATTACGGGCTGCTTCATCGCCCAGCCGCTTGTAGGCATCAGAAAGCTGAAGGGCATAATACGCGGTGCGAATGGGATCGCGATCCAGCAAAACGCTGCTGGATTGAAACGTTTCAGGCGGTGATTGGAAGGCACCACCAACAGTTATCGCGTGCTTAACTTCATCGCCGGATGTATTCGCCAAAATGGCCTGTTCAGCATTGAAGGCTCTGTTTTCGTAGGCACAGCCAGAGATTAGGGCCAGCGGCACCAAGGCCAGCATCAGGCGGTTGAACGCAGGTTTCATCAAATTTCCCCAAGAATACGCGCTATTGAATATAGCCAAACCATACAATCATGGGGTGTTCTGGGCAAATTTGGCCAATTTGTCCCGATCAGAGCGCTACCTAAACAAAAGGCATCACCGTTTTTCACAAAGCGCGCGCGTCCTATAAATCGCGGATCCAGAATTGTAGCGGTTTCAAAGTCTCGCCATCATTGCCCCGATCTTTCCACGAGAATTGCGCCACGACGCCAGGCAGCGGCACATATCCGCGCGCGCGCCAAAAACCGTCCAATGGGCGATAATGATCGGGCCGCATGGGATGGTCATCAGGGCGTACTACGCTGCAAAACGAGCACTTGGAAAAACCCAATGCACGGGCGTGGGCTTCTCGTTGATCAAAGAACGCATGCCCCACGCCTTGTCCGCGATATTGCGGCAGCAGAACAGATTCCGCGCAATAGAATATATCGCTTAGCCTCAGGCCTGAGCCTTCAAACGCAGCGGCGAAATCCTCTGCGTGATCCTCAAGGGGGGCGCCGGTCGAAGCACCAACCAAGGTGTCTGCGTCAAACGCCCCAACGACAATTGCCCTGTCACTATCGATGTAAGACTGCAGGTATTTGCGCTCATACTCCAAATCACCATCATAGAGATATGGCCAGGCGTGAAACACATTGATCCGCAGGCACGCCACATCGTCCAGCGCATCGACCAACGCCGACCCGGAGAGCGCGCGGACCTGCGAAACCTCAGCCATTCGATACCTGTTTGGTCCAGTCAGCTAGATTGTAGAACGTCGTCACGCGGGTGATCTTGCCATCCTTGAGGTCAAAGAACGAACCCGCTGGCAGGCGATAGGTTTGACCACGCGCTTCCGGAAGGCCCTCGTCAGTCTCCAGATAGGTGCCGTTGACGATGAATTCGGCGGCAGCACGGGCGCCACCTTCGGCCTCGAAAACCACGATATCGGTCAGATTTTCACGGTAACAGCGGTTCATATGCGTGCAAAAGGCCGCAAATTTCTCTTTGCCCACCCGGATTTGACCTTCGTTCACGTGATGGGCCACATCGTCGGACAGACAGGCCAGCATGCCCTCCACATCACCCGCATTGAAGGCATCGAAATAGCTTTTGACGGTCGGGTTCATGATCACTCCGTTGGTTCGCCCCAGCGGTCCTTCAGATGCGAGATGATCTGATCGCGGGTTTGTCGATAGTGACGTAGCTTTTCTTCGCGCGTCTCGCCTAATCCAGTAGGGTCCATTATTGGCCAATAATCGACATCCAGGTGAAAAATCCGGGTCAGTTCCAACGCCCGACGTTGGCTTGCGGGCGAAAGTGCGACGATCAAGTCAAATGAGCTGAGGTCATCCCCCCATTCCTCCATTTCGTCGAATGACCGACTGCGGTGGCGGGACAATTCGACATCAATCTCGTGACAGACCGCGATGCAAAAGCCGTCAATCTCAAGATCGCTATGTACCCCGGCGGATTGGACATAAGTGCCGGTGCCATAGAATTTCTTCATGATGCCTTCGGCCATCGGGGACCGAACCGAATTATGGTCGCAACAGAACAGGATCGACTGCGGCAGAGGCGTCACCCGTTAGCCTCCGAAATGCAGCACGCAGATCAGCGTGAAGAGGCGGCGGGCGGTATCTGTATCAACCTCGGCTTTGCCTTCCAGCCGTTCCTGCAACACGCGGCTGCCTTCATTGTGAATACCGCGCCGTGCCATGTCGATGGTTTCGATCTGGCTGGGCGGTAGATTCTTCACCGCGTTGAAATAGCTCTCACAAATCTGGAAATAGTCTTTGACTACTTGACGGAACGGCCCCAGCGAAAGGTGAAACTCGGCCGCTTTTTCGCTGGCCTCAGTTTCGATGTCAAAGACCAGCCGTTTGTCACGGATCGACAGTTGCAGATGATAAGGACCGTCCGGGATTGCCCGGTCGTCGCGTACGGGCAAGGTGAACGAGTTCTCCTCAAGCAGATCATAGATGGCAACCTTACGCTCCTGCTCAATCTCCGGTGTTGGCGGAGGCAGGTTTCGGTCATCCAGTTCGATATGCGAGATACGGGTCATCTTAACGGTCACAATCCTTGCGTCTGCACAGACCTATAACAATGAATTTCAATGGGCAACGCACAGAAACGCCATGAAGCACAGGTCTTTGCGTCGCATCAGCCGTTCAGCCGTTTCAGACGGGCGGTCACCGACAGCCCGTGCGCCTCAAGGCTTTCGGATTGGGCCAACGTTTCAGCAGCCGGGCCGATGGCGCGCAGGGCCTCGGGTGTCATCTGACTGAGCGTTGTGCGTTTGAGGAAGTCCATCACGCTGAGGCCCGATGAAAACCGCGCCGAACGCGCCGTTGGCAATACGTGATTTGGTCCACCAACATAGTCGCCAATGGCCTCGGGCGTGTATTGCCCGAGGAAGATCGCACCTGCGTGGATGGTTTTCTGGCTGAGCGCTTCGGGGTCAGCAACGCAGAGTTCAAGGTGTTCGGGAGCGATCCGATTGGACAGCGCTGCGGCTTCGTCCAGGTCCTGTACAATGATGACGGCGCCAAAATCGCGCCAGCTTGCGCCTGCGATCGCGCGGCGCTCCAGCGTCTCAAGACGTTTGTCGACAGTTTGCGCTACGGCCTGACCGAAACCAGCATCATCAGTGATCAGGATGGATTGCGCACTTTCGTCATGTTCTGCTTGGCTGAGTAGATCCAGAGCGATCCAATCGGGATCATTGTTCTTATCGGCGATCACCAGAATCTCTGACGGTCCCGCGATCATGTCGATGCCGACCTTGCCAAAGACCCGGCGTTTAGCGGCAGCCACAAAGGCGTTGCCGGGGCCCGTAATTTTGTCGACAGGCGCGATGGTCTCGGTCCCATATGCAAGCGCGGCAACCGCTTGTGCACCACCGATGCGATAGACCTCATCCACACTAGACAGCTGTGCCGCCAGCAGAACCAGCGGGTTCACTTGCCCATCCGGCGTAGGCACCACGATCGCCAGCCGCTCGACGCCCGCAACCTTCGCCGGGATCGCGTTCATCAGCACCGAAGAGGGGTATGACGCCAACCCGCCTGGCACATAGAGCCCCGCCGCCGAGACCGCAGACCAACGCCAGCCAAGCGTCGCGCCGGTCTCATCCGTCCATTGGTGATCCTCGGGCATCTGCCTCTCGTGATAAGCCCGAATGCGCACGGCGGCCAGTTCCAGCGCGGCGCGATCCTCGGGCGAGACCTGCACGACAGCCTCAGCAATTTCTTCTGCCGAAAAGGCCATTGTCTCGGGCGTCAGCTGCAACCGGTCGAATTTCGACGTCAACTCGATCACAGCCGCATCGCCCCGGGCACGCACATCGTCGATGATCTGCGCGACGACCGCATCCACATCGGGGCTGTCCTCACGCTTGGCGGACAGCAGCGTTTGAAATGCAGGTTCAAATTCGGCGGAGGTCGTGTCGAGGAAAACAGGCATAGTGGGAACTCCGAGAGCGTTTCACCGGGTCTTATCGCCGGGACCGGGCGGCCTCAACCCTTAGCCAGAGAGGTGCAACGATTTGCGCATCGGAAATTGCGGGATGCCATGCCATTTGGTTGGGTCACCGTGTTCCTGCCAACCTTGTTTGCGATAGAACGCATGGGCTGTTTTGGTGGCGTGCAAATGTGCCTCAACGCAGCCTTGCGCGCGCAGTTCATCCTCCAACCGCTGCAGCAGGGCCGCTCCAAGCCCGCGCGCCGCGTGGTCGGGGTCCACATAGAGCAGCGAAATCTCCGCTTCGGCGCGCAAGCCGCCCACAGCGGCAACCTCATCACCTTCCGTAACCACCCAAAGCTCGGCCCCGGATTCGATCCAGGTGCGGATTGAGGCCGGATCCTTGTTGGCGGTCCATAGCCTCAGTTTTTCGGGGTCATCCAGATGATCCGCCTGGCACAAATCGCCAATCGAGCGGACCAACACGCGGCTCATGCCAAACACATCGAACACAGTCGCATGGCGTATCGTGATACCTTGCGCCAGGTTCGGGAAAGCCTGTGCAATGCCGCGCTTGTTCTTCACTCGGGGTGATGCGGCGCGTGGCCAGATGGCGCTTTGTAAGGGCGAGTGACATCCTTGAGCGTGGCATCAATAGCTTCAACCGACAGGCGGATCGCACCATCTCCGGCCAGCGTCAGCAGGATCTGGCCCGCGCCATCCTCGCCCGGCTCGAATTCGACAGCCAACAAGGACAGGATCATATCCTTGTCGCTGCGATCGATGCCCTGACTGGCCACTGACAGGACCGAACCGAACATCAACACGGCCTGCACCCGCTCAAAAGCACGGCCGCGCCGAGCGGCGGCATCCTTGTCTTCCCAACGAAAGCGGTTGAGCAACAGCGCAAAGCGGCGCTGTCCGGGCTGCCAGGTCATCTCGGTAACCGGGAATATCGCATCCTGTGTCAAGGTCGCTATGACCTGAAGGTCATCAGCATCCTCGGCCCCCAGGTTCAGCGGTGCCTCGCGGCCGTCTTTGAAACTCGCGTCTGTCATTGGCCCTTAATCCGTTCAATCTTTGCGCCCACGCCTTCCAGCTTGCGCACCACATGCTCATATCCGCGGTCCAGATGATAGACCCGGCTGACCGTTGT
The DNA here is from genome assembly GCF_056539605.1 of Ruegeria sp. BA2. Lineage (NCBI taxonomy): Bacteria > Pseudomonadati > Pseudomonadota > Alphaproteobacteria > Rhodobacterales > Roseobacteraceae > Ruegeria > Ruegeria sp. BA2. The sequence continues at coordinate 29,178 of NZ_JBQFVE010000018.1, forward strand.
CTCACCCTCCGCCGCCATACCGGCCAGGATCAAAGAGACAGAGGCCCGAAGATCCGTTGCCATCACCGGAGCGCCTTTCAATCGTTCAACACCAGTGACGGTGGCGGTGCCGCCATGCACCTCGATATTTGCACCCATACGAACCAGTTCCGGCGCGTGCATAAAGCGATTCTCGAAAATACGCTCTTCCAGCACCGAGGTGCCTTCGGCCGTACACATCAACGCCATCATTTGCGCCTGCAGGTCGGTCGGAAAACCCGGAAAGGGTTCAGTGACCACATCCACCGAAGTTATACGCCCGTTCTTGCGAGTGACTTTCAAGCCCTTCTCGGTCTCGGAAACACTGATCCCCGCCGCGTCCAACTTGGCGGCAAAGCTTTCAACCAGCGCCATGCGCCCACCCAGCAGCTCGACCTCTCCTCCGCATATGGCTGGGGCCAGCATATAGGTGCCCAGCTCAATCCGGTCAGTCACGACCTGATGGGTCGCGCCATGTAATCGGTCAACACCCTGAATTTTGATCGTCGAGGTCCCCTCGCCCGAAATCTGAGCACCCATCTTGCGCAGGCATTCGACCAGATCAACGATCTCGGGCTCGCGCGCGGCGTTCTTCAGCACCGTGGTGCCCTTGGCCAGCGTAGCCGCCATGACGATATTCTCGGTCGCGCCAACGGAGGCAAAGCGCATCTCATGCACCGCACCCTTCAGCCCACCGGGGGCCTTGGCGTGCAGATACCCGTCTTTCAGTTCAATCTCGGCTCCCAGCGCCTCCAACCCTTCGACGTGCAGGTCCATCGGGCGTGCACCGATGGCACATCCACCGGGCAGCGACACAACCGCCTGCCCGAACCGCGCCAGCAAAGGCCCAAGCACCAGATTCGACGCGCGCATCTTCCGCACAATGTCATAATCTGCCACATGGCTGGTCAGGCTGTGGCTGGACATCGCAATCACCTGCCCATCCTGCAGCGCGGACACCTCTGCCCCCAGCGACTGCAGCAAAGCGGTCATTGTCTTAATATCGCTCAGCCGCGGCGCATTGGTCAGCGTCAGCGGTTCTTCGCTGAGCAATGTCGCGGGCATCAGCGTCAAACACGCGTTTTTCGCCCCCGCAATCGGAATCTGCCCATTCAGCGGGCCATTCCCCGTCACCAGAATCGAATCCATCTGCTCTTATCCCTCGTCCTTGCCGGCTTTGTCCCCGGAGGCCGCCCGCGCCTTGGCCTGCGCCTTACGCCGCGCCATGTTCGCTTTCAGCGCCGCCTTCAAACGGTCTTCGCGCGTTTCCCCGGATTTACCGTGTTTTTTGGGTGAATTTTTGTCTGCCATTGTCTTTCTCTACAGCAGTGGAAAAAAACCGTCCAGACACCCTTGCGCCGCGTTTCGTTTGAGTCTAATCACCCGCCCACAGCGCTGCTGTAGCTCAGAGGTAGAGCACTCCCTTGGTAAGGGAGAGGTCGAGAGTTCAATTCTCTCCAGCAGCACCATTAAATCAACTTAGTTTTGTAGTTGCCCTTGTCCCTAAGGGTTATGCTGTCGCTGTGTCCTGATTTCCAGAATTGAGTTCTGGAGGCGTTCCGAACCTTCGCCGCAAGGCCCTACGTCAGCAGAGCCTGGATTTTGTCGAGTGTCGCAATATTAACAGCGACACCATCTGTTTTGGCCGCCAAACGCTTTGCCCGGCGACCGTCACCGGGCAAATGTGCACCGTCCTGAGAACGGATCGCTTCGACAAGGTCGACAATACTGGACGAAAACGTGTCATCTGAGGTGGCAGAAGCGTCAATTGCGATAAAGAACTGACCCGTTTTTGGAGGACCGCCAGCGGTGCCGGAAAAGGGGGAAGCATGTATTCCCAGCGTAGCGCCAGCCAGCGCTGCGGCCAAAACTTCGGTCAGCAAAGCAACGCCGACGCCCTTGTAGCCACCTGACGGAGCCATTGATCCTTTGAGCCCGACATTTGGGTCCGTCGTGGGATTTCCGTCCACGTCCAGCGCCCAGCCAACTGGGATCGGCTTGCCTTCGCGGGCGTGTTTCATGACCTCGCTCTTAGCGATTGTGCTGGCGCTCTGGTCAATCAACAAAGCCGGCTGCCCGTCTGTGCTCGGCACTGCGATTGAGAACGGATTGGTGCCTACGACAGGCTTGGACCCTCCTGAAGGCGCGATTGAGGCTGGGGCGTTGGTGAACCCCAGCCCAACCAGACCCGCCTGCGCCAGACGATAGGTATGATAGCCAAGGACGCCGCAATTATAGCTGTTTCGAATTGCAAGCGCGGCGATCCCTTGTTCGCGGGCCGCAGGGATCAGGGCCTCGAACCCGACATCAATCGCCGCATGCGCAAAACCCGTTGCGGCGTCTAAAGTCACGACCCCTGGACGCGGCTGCGCCAGCTCGGGCTTTGCCTGCCCGTCCACCTTGCCGCATTGGACATGTTCGCAATAGATCGGGATATAAGCCAAACCATGGCTGCCAACTCCATCTGCCTCGGTCGCGGCGGTTGCGATTGCCAACGGGCGTGCGTTTTCCTCGCTCGTACCCGCCGCAACCAGCGCCCGGAATGACAGATCCTCGATTTCAGCAAGCGAGAGGGTGCGGGTTTCAACCATATCAATCTCTTTTTCAGTCGTTGTCGGAAAGCCCGGCACCCGCGCCGAGCAAGCGGGATTCTTCCGTTGCCGGGGCATAGGTGCGATGGGCAAAGCTGTTAATGATTTCCCAACCCTTGGGGTCGGGTGTTGCGCGGGTGTGTAACGCACATGGCGCGGTCAAAGTGCCTCTTAAGGCGACCTCAATCGAGTCCGCGACAGGTGGGCAGACATCTTTCATAACCAGTCGCACACCATCGGTTACAGCAGAAAAATCCCCCGATTGGACAGTCGCAATCTGACTCTGGACGCGTGCTACCTGCGCTGCAAATGGCAACAATATCATGGGCGACGCGAGATGCCTGATCCGGATCGGACCGGAGTGCAGCAGGTGTGCGCAATCCGAAAGCGAAGCCCCGGTCAATAATGGGCACAAATCGCTATCCCCGACCCAGTCACCCCTTAGTTGAGTTGGAACATGCGCCTCGCCGCTGTTGGCAAACCCGCGCTTCAGCAGGCTCGACAGTTCCAATACGCCGTCGAGACCTTGTGCACACAGCCAGCGCGTCGCCTTTGCGGCTTCTTCAGCGATACCCCATTGGTAGCCTGCACCACGTGCCGCCCGCTTGGCGACGGCTTCAATTTCGTTGAGAGACAAACTCATGTGGTAAGCTCCGGGTACACCCAAAGATCAGCGCAATCGGTACTCAGTTCATCTGGATAAGGCGCACCGGAATACATGCAGATGCGCACCCAACGGTCCGAGCGTGGATCAAAATGCGTGGCACCAAAAAACGACAGTTTCGCCCGCAACATGTCGATCGGTAATACACCCGCACTGATCGTATTGTCGCGGATTTCGCCGTAAGGCGCGGTACGGCTCATCTGCGCGCGGCGGATCGTGTGGCGGTGTTCCGGATGGCGCAACAGAAACTCAGCAATAGAGTCGTCATCCGCCCAATCTGATAGCGCCTTATGCGCCAGTGCCGCGTCTCGGGCCGGGGCAAGCGGCTGTTCGTATTCGCCAATCGGTTCGATAAACCGCTCACCCAGGCGGGGTTCAAGCTTTTCTTCGGATACATACCAGGCGCGCGCGCAGTGCTCTGGCTCGTCCCAGTCCAGATCTAATGCCCAGCCAAAGCTATCACGGATCAGATCACGTACTTCGCCAACCGGCATTGCTCCATCAATCACATGCGCCCTGCTATTGCTGTCAGCCATGCAGCTTGTCAGCCCGTCAACCAGATCGCCATACGGTTCCAGGATCAGCGAGGCCAGCAATTCCTGCCCCTCTTCGCTCAGCGCGTCTTGTGACCACAAGATCAACCGATTCCATGGATGATTTCGCGTCAAATCAGCCTGATCCAGATAGTCGGATATTTCACCCAGATCAGCGTTCAGCGCTGTCAGTTTCTCGATCTGAATGGGATGCTCAGAGCGCCACCACGAGGTTGACAATTTGCTGCGCTCGAACACATCGCGAAAGCAAGCAACCTCAGCTTCTGAGGCAGTTTCAACAGACCGGACGCGCGCGATGGCCTCTTCCCGGACCATGATCCAGTTGTTGAACAGGACAGGATGGTTGACGATAAACGGCGCCATGCCCAGCCCGGTTGAATTGCCGATGCCCAGCCACCGCGCGATATCCGGGTCCAGCTCTGCCGTCTGATCCCCACCCTTGGCGCGGGCCATGTGTTGCACCAGATCGCGCACGAATGTTCGGGTCAGATAGACTGATAGCATTTCGGCCTGAAACGGCGCGCTGACTTCATCGCGATCTGCGATTTTCTCACGGTCCGCTGCGCCGAATTTGCCCGAACCATATACCGCGGTGGTCCGCATCAGATAGCCAACCTTGTAAATCTGTTCGACGTCGGGTTGCTGACCGGCGGACAAACGATCCACCACATGCGCCCAAAGGCGAACTGAGCGGTTAGCGCGTGACAGCGACAGCTCGCGCTCGCTGACGCGCCCGGCCTCTTGCAGGGGCACATTTTGCGTAAGACGTTCAATATCTTCTGGGCCGGGGACACCATCGAACAGAGCAAAGGTCGCATCCCACGCCTCGGCAATCACTCGGTCCGAACGTTTTTCGGGCGGCAGGTCATGGGCGAAAGCAACCAGCGAATAGGCACGTTCCGGGCCTTGAGCCGTGTATACAGCATGGCCGACGCCTTTTTCGTTAATTTCGAAAACCGGGCGCGTGAAGCTCCAGTTCTCAGCGGCCATCCGGCGGGTCAGTTGCCGCATGAAGCTGAGGCGACATTGATGCAACGACCCCAATCGCGACAAGCGCATCACCACGGCCGGATCGCGGCGCACGATATGAGGGCCTTGATCAGTCACGCGCCTTGAGGCCCGAAGTTCTCAGCAAAGAAGCGGTACCAGTTCCCGCCCATGATCCCTGCGATCTCTTCCGCATTCATACCCGTTGCGCGCAGCCCGTCCTCAATATTTCCAAAATCGCGATTGTCCTGAAACCAGCCCGGCATTGGTGGGAAACCAGGGGCTGCTGCCGAGCCCTCGCCATAGTCGATCTCTTTGCTCCAGCGCCCCACACGCATCCATTCGACGACGCTGTCTGGTTGGTCCTGGCACAGGTCGGTACCAATCCCCAGATGCGAGGCGCCGTATTTATCAGCTGTGCGGGCGATCATCTCACAGAAACTCTCCAACGTGCAGTCGGACTTGTCTTTCAGATGATGAGGATAGACCGAAAAGCCGAGCATCCCACCATTTTGTGTAACCGCCCGGATCACCGCATCGCGCTTGTTGCGCAGCGCGGAGCACCATTCGTGCGGATTGGCGTGAGTGATGGCGATGGGACGCTCGGACAGTTCAGCGGCCTCAATAGTCGATCGATCTGCCGAATGGCTCATATCGACGACAAGACCGACGCGGTTCATTTCCTTGATCACCTGCTTGCCCATGCGGGTGATGCCGGTGTCTTCGGCCTCGTAACATCCGGTGGCCAGCAGCGACTGGTTGTTATAGGTCAGCTGCATAAACCGCGCGCCCAGATCATGCAGGATCTCGACCAGGCCAATATCGTCTTCGATGGGGCTGGGGTTCTGGAACCCAAAGAACACAGCAGTGCGCCCTGTATCACGCGCTGTGTCAATGTCGCTGGCCCACCGCCCCTTCAAGATCAGGTCCGGGTATTGTTCGAACCAGCGGTTCCATTTCTCAAAGTTCAGAACCGTTTCACGAAAGTTTTCATGATAAGCGATGGTGACGTGGATCGCGTCCACGCCGCCTTCGCGCAGTTGGCGGAATATCTTCTCGGACCAGTTGGCATATTGCAGGCCGTCGATCCGCATCAGACTGGACCCGCGCTGATATAAGCGGTTTTGACGGTCGTATAGAATTCTGCCGCTGCCTTGCCCTGTTCGCGCGGGCCATAAGAGCTGTCACCGCGTCCGCCAAAAGGAACGTGATAATCCGTGCCCGCAGTAGGCAGATTGACGGTGATAACACCGGTCCGCGCGTTGCGGCGGAAGTGAGTGGCGCGGGCCAGCGATTTGGTCACGATGCCCGACGTTAGGCCGAAATTCGTGTCATTCACGACGCTCAGCGCCTCGTCATAGCTGCTGACCATGATGACGCTGGTTAATGGCGCGAACATCTCCTCGCGGTTGATACGCATGTTATTGGTTGTGTTAAGAAATACGCCCGGCGACATGTAAAACCCGTCATGCGGCATCTCAAGCCGCTGACCCCCGCATGCCAACTCGGCACCTTCGGATTTGCCCAGATCGACATAGGCGAGATTTTCTGTCAGTTGCTGCTGACTGACTACCGGCCCCATCTGAACGCCCTCTTCAAGCGCATGACCGACTTTCATCGCCTGCGCACCTGCGACCAGCTTTTCGACAAAAGCATCATGGATACCGGCATGCACCACCAGCCGAGATGAGGCAGTGCATTTCTGTCCGGTCCCACCGAAGGCGCCACCCAGTGCCAAACTTACCGCCAAATCCAGATCAGCGTCGTCCATCACGGCCAATGCGTTCTTGGAGCCCATCTCCATCTGCACTTTGGTCAGATTCTGAATAGCGGCAGCTGCAATGCCCTTGCCCACTGGCACGGAACCGGTGAAGGAAATTGCTTTAACTTTCGGGCTTTCGACCAATCGCTGACCGATACTGCGTCCTGACCCCATGACAAGGCTGAACAGACCTTTGGGAATGTCCTGCCGCTCAATAATCTCGGTCAGAGCCACTGCCGAAGCCGGCGTAATGTTGGCAGGCTTCCAGACCACCGCGTTGCCATAGCAGAGAGCGGGTGCAATCTTCCACGACGCCGTCGCAGTGGGGAAGTTCCACGGGCTGATGATGGCGACCACGCCAACCGCCTCGCGCCGCACGTCAATCTCGATGTCGGGGCGCACGGAATCTGCGTTTTCACCGATCTGGCGCAGGCATTCAGCGGCGTAGTAGGTGAAGAACTGGCCGGCCCGGAACACCTCGCCCTTGCCTTCGGCTAGCGGCTTGCCTTCTTCGCGGGCCAACAGCGTGCCCAGCTCTTCGGCGCGGGCCATCAGTTCGTTGCCTATGGCGTTCAGCACAGCCTGCTTGCGCTCCAGCCCGTAAGCCGCCCACTCGGCCTGTGCGATACGCGCCTGATCCAGCGTCGCCTCAAGCTGATCGGCGTTGGCCTGAGCAAACATGCCGACCAGATCGCTCAGGTCCGATGGATTGCGGTTTTCAATTTCGCTTTCGCCCGCCAGCCATTCGCCAGCGATCAGGTTCAGTTTGGTCACGTTGCGCCCCAGAGTCAGAATTTGCCTGTCTCAGGATGGATTCCTGGACACGCATCAGTCAAACTCAAACAACTTAAACACACTTCAAGGAAACTGAAACTTGGCCATCAAGATCGAGATGCTGCGTTGTTTCTGTACCGTGGCGCAGACCGGCAATCTGGTTGAGGCCGCTGATCGGCTTGGTCGCACGCAATCCGCTGTGTCGATGACCTTGAAGCAATTGGAAGATCACCTTGACCAGAAATTGTTCGAGGGCGAGCGCAAGAACCGACTTTCGCCATTGGGCGAACACGTGTTTGAGATCGCGTTGCGGCAAGTGCGGCAGTTCGATCAAGCCGTCCAGAACATCGAAGCAGCAGCGCAGGCCGAACAAGGGCTGGTTCGAATCGTGTCGGTCCCGTCGGTTGGCGCGTTGATCTTCCCGCCGCTGCTCGAACATATGACGCGTAGGTTTCCAGGAGTGAAAATCGAATTGCGCGACTCTGACACGCAGCAGGTTTTGGATGCGATCGCACAAGATCAGGCGGATATCGGCATCGGTTCAGGATACCATGCGTTGAACGGGGTTCGAACCATCCCGCTGTTTCAGGATTCATTTGGTTTGGTCGCAGCGTCAGATCATCCCTTGATCATGCGTTCAGACCCGTTGGAAGTTGCCGATATTGGCAGCGCCCCTTTTGTGCGAAATACGCTCTGTGATCTGATCCAGACGCCGGCTTTCAAGGCTGTCACCGAAACGGCTGAGATCACAATTCACAATACGCATTCGCTCATCACTCTGGTTCGGACTGGAGACTGGATTACCGTTTTGCCGCAAACCGTCGCCGAATTCCTACCTGAAGCGGTCGCCTATCGCCCGATCACGGACCTGCCGGATCAGCGACAGGTTTACCTTTATATCCGCGAGCGGCTCCGGTTTCGGGACCAGACCGAGCAGTGCAGTACATTCATATTGTCGCGCAGTTTCGCTTAGTGGTGATGCCAGCGCCATTCAGCCCCCGCGAAGGCGTTGCATCAGGTACACCTCCGCACCCTCTGGGATGGGTTCGGTCAGACCGCTGGCAATAACGCGACCGTCAATGGCGATGGAAACGCCCGCATCGATTGGAGCCTGCAGCTGAGGATGTGATCGAACCAGTTCACGAAGCAGCTCACCGGTGGTTTTGGCTTCTACCTCCACCACCTCGCAACCCCCGGTCAATGACCGGAGGCCGGACCAGAGGTGGACCTCAACCATTGTCCTTCAGCGCGGCCAGAATACGCGGCGGCGACATCGGCAGCTGCTTCATGCGCACGCCCGCGGCATTTGAGACCGCGTTGGCGATGGCGGCCAAAGGCGGCACGATGCCGGTTTCGCCCACGCCCCGCACACCGAACGGGTGGCCGGGGTTGGGCACTTCGACAATCACCGTGTCGATCATTGGCAAGTCACTGGCAACCGGAATGCGATAATCGAGGAAGATCGAGTTTTGCAACCGGCCATCTTCGCCATAGATATATTCCTCGTTCAGCGCCCAGCCGATGCCTTGTGCGGCACCGCCCTGATACTGGCCTTCCACATAAGTCGGGTGGATTGCCTTTCCGGCGTCCTGAATGACGGTGTAGCGGATGATACTGGTCTTGCCGGTTTCCGGGTCGACCTCAGCATCGACTATATGGGTACCGAAGGACACACCTGCACCTTCCGGGGTCGCCTCGAAATGGCCGGAAATCGGCCCCCCCGTCGCGCCCATATTCGCGGTGATATCCGCCAAAGGCAGCGGATCGAAATCACCTGCGTTGGGTCCCGAGGGCACCGCGCAGCCATTTTCCCACTTCACTGCGTCTACCGGGATGCCCCATTTGGCTGCTGCGCGTTCGCACAGACGTTCGACCGCATGTTTGGCTGCCTTGATCGTGGCCAGGCCCGAGGCATAGGTCACGCGGCTTCCATGGCTTACATCATTGTAACCCAGCGTTGCGGTATCGGCGACGGTGACGCGTATGTTTTCGTAGGGAATGCCAAGCACTTCGGCCGCCATCAGCGCCATCGACGCACGCGAGCCGCCGATATCCGGCGTTCCAACCATGACCTGCGCCGAGCCGTCTTCGGACAAGGCCAGCGACACGGAGGTCTCGCCCCCATGGTTGAACCAGAACCCGCAAGAGATCCCGCGCCCTTGTCCGGGTTTCAGCGGGGCGGAATAGTGCGGGTGCTCTTTGGCCGCTTCAAGCGTTTCAACCAGTCCGATCCGCTCATATGTCGGACCATAGTTGGCCTTGGTCCCTTCATGCGCCGCATTCTTTAGGCGTACGTCGATTGGGTCCAGACCCAGCTTATTGCACAGCTCATCCAGCACAGATTCAACCGCAAAAGCACCCATTGGTGCGCCAGGTGCGCGGTAGGCGGCCTGTTTTGGGCGGTTGGCCATCACGTCATAGCCGACCTGACGCACATTGGTCAGGTTATATGGCGCAAAGGCACACATGGCGGTCATGTCGCCCGGAGCACCGGGGAAGGCACCACCCTGCAGGCGGAAGATGCCCTGAGCCGCCGTGATGGTTCCGTCCTTCTTCATGCCGATCTTGATATCCATCGACGCAGAAGAGGTCGGGCCGGTCGAACGGAACACCTCAGACCGGCTCATGACCAATTTGACGGGGCGGTTGGCCTTACGGCTCAGCGCCAGTGCGACCGGTTCGATGAACACTGTAGTCTTGCCGCCGAACCCGCCGCCGATTTCAGAGGCCGTCACGCGCAGTTGCGCGGTTTCGATCCCCAGAAGCGCGGCACAGTATTTCTGTGCGTACCAATGGCCTTGTGTCGTGCACCACAGTTCGCCTTTGCCGTCTGCGCCAAGCGACCCCAAACAGGCATGAGGTTCGATATAACCCTGATGCGTGGCTTCGGTCACAAAGCTGTCTTCGAGGACCAGATCAGCCTCGGCAAAGCCCGCTTCAACATCGCCATGACCACTTTCATGATAGCGCACGACGTTGGGATGCATCCCTTCCGGCACGGAGTAATCCGCAGCACCTTCACGAATCACAGGTGCGTCCGGCGCCATGGCTTTGTCTACATCGGTGACGTGGGGCAGAACCTCGTATTCAACTTCGATCAGTTTCAGCGCATCGCGCGCTGCCAGGGCAGACGTAGCGGCAACAGCGGCCACCGCATGACCGTCATAGAGCGCCTTTTCCCCCGCCATGACGTTTTCCAGCACATTCCAGAATTCACCTTCAAGGCCGGGCTTGAAGACTGGCTTGTCCGAGAAATCTGCACGGGTCACAACTGCTTTGACGTCCTTGTGGGCCTCGGCCTTTGACGTATCGATCTTGACGATCCGCGCGTGTGCATGGGGTGAACGCAGGACAGCGCCGTGAAGCATGCCGGGGGCTGAAATATCCGCGCCGAACTTGGCGCGACCCGTCACCTTATCCAGACCGTCAGGGCGATCCGGACGGGTACCAACAAAATTGAATTCAGATTTGCGATCGTCCAGTGCCATTACGAAGCCTCCCGCATCTCGGCCGCCGTATCCATGACGGCGCGAATGATTTTGTCATAGCCGGTGCAACGGCAGAGGTTTCCTGCCAACCAGTACCGGGTTTCTTCTTCGGTCGGGTTTGGGTTCTTCTCCAATAGCGATTTGGCCGCGACCAGAATGCCCGGGGTGCAGATGCCGCATTGCAGGGCCGCATATTCGACCATCTTCTTCTGCAGCGGATGCAGGACGTCCCCGTCCGCGATCCCTTCGACCGTTTCGATCTGTTTGCCTTCGGCCTCGACCCCCAGCATCAGACAGGAGCACACCAGTCGGCCATCGACAGTGACCGAGCAGGCCCCGCAATCGCCCGTGCCGCAACCCTCTTTCGCGCCCGTCAGGTTCAGTTTGTCGCGCAAACAATCCAGCAGGGTTTCGCGCGGATCACAGAGGTATTCGACCGCGTCGCCATTTACGGTGGTGGATACGTGGAGCTTGCTCATAAATCTTCTCCCTTCGCGCGGGCATATGCGATTTTCGCGGTACGCTTGGCCAGAACACCGGCCACTTCGGTGCGGAACGCAATGGTTCCGCGCTTATCGTCAATCGGGCTGCAAGCGGCAGAGGCAGCGGCGGCAAGCCTATCCAATGCTGCGTCATCCAGCGTGCTGCCGATCAGCGCCTTGGCGCAATCCTCAACCAACAGCACGGTTGGTGCCACAGCCCCCAGCGATACGCGGGCCTCAATTATGGTGTCCCCTTCCAGCCGTAGATTGACGCCAACGCCAACCACCGCGATGTCCATCTCGGTACGCGGGATAAAGCGCAGATAAGCATCACCCGCATTGTCTCCGCGCGCGGGGATGTTGATGGCCGAGATTAGCTCGCCCTTGGCCAGAGACGTTTTGCCAGGGCCGGTCGGGATGTCTTCGACGGCGACCTCGCGATCACCTTCCGGGCCGGTCACGATCACAGTGACACCCGCCGCAACCATCGCCGGAACCGAATCCGCGGCCGGCGAGCCATTGCACAGGTTCCCGGTCAGCGTTGCACGCCCCTGCACCTGTGTCGATCCGATCAGATCCATCGCCTCAACCACGCCGGGCCAGTCGCGGCCAAGCTCGGGATGCTCGCTCATCTCGGCACCGGTCGCGGCGACGCCCAGCGTCCAGCTGCCATCGGCGTTGCGGGTGATGTCACTGACACCGCCGATATTCTTGATGTCGATCAGCGTATCAGGCGTCACAAGATCTGAACGCAACTGCACCAACACATCGGTGCCGCCTGCCAGAAATCGTGTAGTGCCCGTCGCATTCGCGGCCAGAGCCGACGCCTCGGCAAAGCTGGCGGGGCTGTGATAATCCATGAAAATACCTCGCACCTGTTGATCAGGATAGACTGCGGTTCGTTGGGGACGTTAGTGCAGCAAATCGGCGGCGTCCATGGCTGGAACGACCAATTCTTGCGATTCAAAATGTCGTTTTCTTGCGATAGCTCACAGATCGATCTCGATCACCCCGTCAGGCTCAGCCGCGCGGCTCTGGCAAAGGATGATCGCCCCTTCACGCTGCTTGTTGGACAGCACAAAATCTCGATGCTCAATCTTACCTGAAATTACGCCACACTTGCAGACTCCGCATATCCCGTCCGAGCATTTTACGTCCACATGATATCCCGCCTCGTTCAACACTTGCGCCGCGTCCTTGTCGGTCGGGACATTCAGGTCCCGCCCTGACTTTGCCAGACGCAACGTGAATGGATGGCTTTCATATTCGGGCTGTTCGGGGACCGAGAAATATTCCAGATGCCGCGCCTGTTCGGGAAATCCCTGTGCCTCGGCAGCTTGCATCACACCATCCATGAACCGATCCGGGCCGCATGTGTAGACGTGCCAGCCATCCTGATAGCCGTGCAAAATAGCCTCCAAATCAGCACGCGTGCCTTCGTCTGAGAAGTGATAGTGCACGTGATCGGCCCAGGGCATAGCCGCCAGATCGTCCAGATATCCAGCGCCTGCACGTGTGCTGGCGGAATAATGCAATTCAAACGGCCCACCCATCGCATGCAATCGATGGGCGAAGGCAATCATCGGTGTGATACCGATACCGCCGCCCATCAGAAATGTCTTGGTTGCGGTCTCGTCCAATTCGAAATGGTTTATTGGTTTCGAGATGAAGACCTTGCGCCCTTCGTTGAAGATGCGATGCAGCAAGGCCGAGCCGCCGCGCCCTTCGTCCTCGCGCAGCACGCCGATCTGATATGTGGTGCGATCCGAAGGGTTACCCGACATCGAATATTGCCGCAGGAATTCGGGCGAAACCAGCACGTCCAGATGCGCACCGGCGGTCCATTCGGGCAGCGGTGCACCGTCCAGGGTTGAGAATTCGTACTTGGTGACGTCCGCAGTCATCTTGTCGACCTTGGTCAGCTCAACCCGCATGACCGGCGCATCCCCGGCGATCTGATATTGGTGGATGACCGACAAATCGCCAGCTGCTTTGCGCGCTTTGTAGTCATCGGCCGTGACCATCGCTTCGTATGCGGAAATCCCGGCCTCGCGATCCATATTGAATGGGTAAGGCCAAGGATGCGGCGCCAAGGGTGCGGGGTAAACAGCCAGCGTTTGGTCCTCGTATTTCAGATCGAGGTCTTTTTGCAGATCCCGCCGGTTCAAGGGGTGTTGCGACGGGCGATAGGCGCCGTCAGCCTCCAGCTCGATATCCCACCACCATTTCTTGGTGTCATTCAGACCACCATTACCCACAGCATCGTCAAGCTTGGCCAAGGCAGGCGCGGCTTGCGGGATGGTCATCGCAGCCCATCGGAATGGGCGTTCTTTGAATAGACCTTCCAGGTTCCAAGGGCAGGTCTTCATGCACCGTCCGCACATCGCGCCCCCGGGCGTAGTGATGCGGTAAGTGGCGCATTTCTGGCTGTCGGATTTCCAGATTTCGTAGCCGTTGAACATCAGCTTCGGCCCGGCGGTGATGGCACCCGAGGGGCATTCACGAGCGCATTTGTTGCAGCTTTCGCAAAATGTCTGCAGACCGAAATCTATGGGCTTGTCATGCGCTATCGGCATGTCGGTGGTTACCACTCCGGATTTCAGGCGCGGGCCGAGATAGGGGTTCAGGATCACCTCTCCGATCCGGCTGACCTCGCCCAACCCTGACAGCAAGAGCAGCGGAGGTTGGAGCACCTCGCCATCCATAACCGTATGCGCCTTGGCCTTGTAACCGAGGTTCCGGATTTGCTGCGCGATCACTCCGCCTAGCAGCGAGAACCTTAGATAAGCGCGCATCGATTGGGCAACGCTGATCCAGTCGTCACCGCTGGCACCTTCCATCGTTTCATAGCCCTGATCGATGATCATACTGATGGCCTGATCATGCGGCGGATTAATCTCTTCACCGGTGGCATCGTGGGAATACCAGCTCCACTCGGGGCACCGGCTGAGGCCGACCGCATCGACCCCAAGGAAATAGGTCGCGGCTTTGATATTCGCAGCATTACGGTCTGCATCTGTTGGACATTCAACCGCAGCGCTGTCGCCATCCTGCAGCAGAACAAACGCGCCCAGCGCGCGGCGTTGGGCAAAGCTGGGGGCGGATTTGCGCACATAGTGCCCGCCTTTGGTTGCATCCTGCAGCGATTTGCCCATATCGCCGAATTGGGCGCGGGCGAACATATCTGCGCGTTTGGGTACACGGGCGACGTTTTCCTCATCGATATAGGTGGAGGGGTTGTCGACGCGCTTGAGATTCTCAAACGGATGCGCCCCGTCCACATATCGCCGCTTGGCATAGGCATCGCGGTTCAGCGCGTTCTTGGCAAAGCCCGCCCCCAGCCACCATGCGGGCCCCTGCGTGCGAAACCACGGCTGTTCGGCCATGGGGCGCAAAGGGCGGTCATGCGCAATCTCCATCTCGGTGGTCACAGCAGCCAGCCCAAAGCGTTTGCCCAGCCAGGGCACAACCACAGCCCCATCTTCGACCGAGGCCAACCCGGCCGCAACCGCTAGTTTGCCCAGATCAACCTCGGACGACATCGCCGTATGCGCCCGCGCGTCAAAGCCCAAAAGGCGGATATAGTTAGCAATGACCACTGCATTTTCGGTCGCCAGCAGACATGCGCGATGGTCCTGAGCGTCCACGATCCAATCGGCCCCAGGTTCCGACGGATCCGGGTCACGATTGAATTCATATAGAAACACGATCGCATGACGATGGCTGCTCATCGGGCGCGGGGCGGCCTCCATGCTTTCCTTCAGGTCCGCCATGATCACGTCGATGCCCGAGGCCAGCGTTTTGGTCTGGCGGGTTTTCAGCGCATGGGCCAGCCGGTCGATATCCGGATTGCGTCGAGGCTCTGCCAGTATCGCCTCTGTAGGCAATGGCCCGCAGCCCATCATTGAGGCGTCGTTGAAATAACCAAACGCTTTCAGGTGATTGGCGCGATCCACCGGATCAGTTGGGATTTCCGAGGCAACCGGGTTCACGAACCCATCCCGAATGGCATCCATCATCGCCTGAAATTCACCCATCGCGTTGACGATGCTTTCAGGTTGATCCGGTCGATGAAAATTAAGCGATTGCATAGGGGTGACCTGCGCCAATTCGGGTATCCGGTCCTGCCGCGCCAACCGTTCCAGCGGGAATGGTCCCATATGAACGGGTCTGTTCTTGTCCGAGAAAAAGCGGATCCCCATCGCGCGCCTCCTGCTTGCTGCCTTCCCCCCTACCCCGGCATGGACACCAAATCCATTCATGAATAATCATATATGGTATGAGCAATATTGATTTCACTGATTTGGACGGCAAGGTCCTGCGGGTGTTCCTGACGATACTCGAGGAAAGCTCGGTCTCGAAAGCCGCTGACCTGCTTGGCGTCACGCAATCTGCGATCAGTCACACACTGAGCAAGCTGAGGCAGGTGCTGGGCGATCCGCTATTTGTCCGATCCGGTCAGGGGCTGACCCCAACCGAACGTGCTCTATCGCTGAAAGAGCCGGTGCAACAGGTGTTGGACAACATGCGCGCCCTGACCGAAGGCCGTCCGTTCGATCCGCTATCGGAACAGATGAACATTCAGATCGCCACCAACGATATGCCACGCGAGTTGATCTTTCCTGCGCTGCTAAGAAAGACACGCTCCGAAGGCGTGCGGTTGCGATTGGAATTCATCCCCTCAGGCGTTCCTGACCCAGACCTGTTACGCAGTGATCGGTGCCAACTGATGCTGACCCCGCTTCCGCCGGATGGGCCCGATATTTTCCAGAAACGTCTACTCACCAGCCCATTGATGATGTTCTACGACGCCGCACATTGTGAACCGCCCAAGGATTGGCAGGCCTATTGTAACAGCGACCATGTCGAGGTGCGATTTGCCGATGGGCGTAACGCCCGTGCCGTCATGCGTGGCGTGGATCAAAGCCAGATCAGACCACCCGTCGTGACCTTGCCGCATTTCAACGCGATCCCACCTTTCGTGAAAGGCAGCGACCTGATCTCGACCGACACGGCACTGATGAAACGCGGGCCGCTGGCCGCGCTGGACTGCGCGCCGCTGCCGTTCGAGTGTGAGCCCGTGTCGATCTACATGGTCTGGCATCAACGATCGGCCAATGATCCTGCGCATCGCTGGCTGCGGGATCAGATCGAAATGATTGCCGCCACGCTTCAGACCTGAGACAGAAGCCAGTCACGCATCTGTTGCACCAACTCTGGTTGGCGCGGCTTCTGCGGGATTACAATGAAAAAGCTAAGATCATCGACCAGCACCTCAGAAAGCGGCTGTACCAACCGACCCGAGGCAAGCTCAGCAGATACAAGTGGGGCGTTGGCCAACGCAAATCCCTGCCCCGCAATGGCCGCATCTATCGCCAGACTCGTCTGACTGAAATTCATCATCCGGGGGCGTCCTTCAACGCCGGCGCGCTCCAGAAACAGTGGCCACAATCCATGGGAATCGCTGAGAAGGACGTGCTGCATCAAATCTTCGGGACCGGAGATTTCCGAAGCCCGATCTGGGCTGCCCACAACCACAAACTCGGTTGAAAATAGTGGGGTGGCTTGCAGCCCCCGCGCTATGGGCGAACGGCTCTGACGCACCGCAATGTCAATTCCGTCCGACTGAAAATCGGCCAACCGTTCGCGCGCGTCGACCTGAACCTCCACATCTGGATGTCGGGACACAAAATCGTTCAACCGCGGGACCAGCCATTTTGATGCAAAGCTTGGTGTGACTGAAATCGTGATCTGCCGCTGTTCCGACAGATCAACGACTGCTTCATCGATCAGTCGAAAGGCCCGGCGCAAGGGGGTGTGAAATCGTCTCCCCGCCTCGGTCAAACGCAGCCCGCGTGGAATGCGATCGAACAATGTGACCCCCAATCGGGCCTCCAATCCGCGCACCTGTTGGGCAACGGCCCCTTGAGTCACGCCAATTTCTTCCGCAGCAAGACGAAAGTTCAGGTGACGGGCCGAGGCCTCAAAGGCGCGCAACGCGTTAAGAGGTGGGCGGGCAGACATGTTTTGACTGTAGATTTTCTACTGCCACAGCGCAACAGAACTGATTGGTCAAATGGGTCCCATAGCACCATCTTCAATTCAGACAACGCAAAGGAGTATGAAAATGGACAAAGTAGCTTTGATCACGGCAGGCGGCAGCGGCATGGGCGCGGATTCCGCGCGCAGATTGGCGGCAGATGGGTTCAAGGTTGGCATTCTGTCCTCGTCGGGCAAAGGCGAAGCGCTGGCGCATGAGTTGGGTGGCGTGGGTATCACAGGATCGAACCAATCAAATGAAGACCTGCAAAAGCTGGTCGACGCCGCGATGGCCCACTGGGGGCGGATCGATGTGCTGGTCAACTCGGCAGGCCACGGCCCCCGCGCACCGGTGCTGGAACTGACGGATGAGGACTGGCACACCGGATTGGATGTCTATTTCATGAACGCCGTGCGCCCCACCCGGCTGGTTGCGCCGATCATGCAGGCCCAAGGCGGTGGGGCGATCATCAACATCTCGACCTTTGCTGCATTTGAGCCTGATCCTGTGTTCCCCACCTCTGGCGTATTCCGCGCGGGGCTGGCGGCCTTTACCAAACTGTTTTCGGACCATTACGCCGCTGACAACATCCGTATGAACAACGTCTTGCCCGGTTTCATCGACAGCCTGCCCGAGAAAGAGGAGTTCCGCAGCCGTATCCCGTTGGGCCGTTACGGACGCAGCTATGATGAGATCGCCTCGGTCGTGGCTCTGCTGGCGTCGGAAGGGGGCGGATATATCACCGGTCAGAACATCCGCGTTGACGGCGGTATCACCCGGTCGGTTTGACGTCAGAACCGAGCCTTTACGAAATGCGTCAGCGCCGCGCCACTCTCAAAAAATGCGCGGCGCAGACCCGTCCAGCTTTCGCTATATTCCTGCACCGGCGGCACCGGCAGCAGGGATGGGTCATCCTTCAGCAGGCATTCAGCCATTAAGCGCCCAAAAACAGTACCCGGCCCGATCCCGCGCCCGGAAAACCCGTGCGCGGCCATCGCATTCGGCCCGATCTGAGTGATTTTGGGAATGTGGTCCGATGTCATGGCGATCCGTCCGTGCCACCCCTCTTCCAGCGGCTGATCCGCCAATTGTGGATAAAGCTCTGCCAGCTTCCGTTTGATCCAGGCTTTGTGGGCAAATCCCCCCGCGCTGCTAAGTTCTCCCATACCGCCAATCACCATGCGGCCTGCCTGATCTAACCGGAACGAGGTCATGATCAGACCGGTATCCCAGCACCCCTCGCCTTCGGGCAATATGTTGGCAAGCAGATTATGTGATAGCGGCGCTGTGGCGTATTGGAAGTAATAGACCGGAACGTAATCGGGCGCGGTCTCTGCAATGCCCTGATGATATGCATTTGTCGCCTGAATGACAGACGTGGCGTGCACAGTTCCGGTGTCCGAGCGCAAAACCCATCCCCCAGCCTCGTGCTGCTGAGATATAATTGGGCTCTGCGTATAAATCCGTGCGCCTGCATCTTGCGCAGCGCGGGCAAGGCCAACCGCATAGGCAAGCGGCTGGATCGTGCCCGCACGAGGATCGAACAACGCACCATGAACGGCGCGGCTGCCAGTCCGCTGACGTGACTCATTCGCGTCAAGCAATTCCACTGGCGCGCCCGAGGCGCTTAGCTGTGCATGACGTGTCTGCAAATCGCCAAAGCCCGCCGCGGAGTGGGCGCAATGCAACGTACCTTTCCTGACAGGTTCACATTCAATCTGTTGCGCGTCGATCAGTTCGAAAACCTCTGTCGGCGCATTCGCCAATAGATCGATCAGGCGACCCCCCGCCACTTGGCCCAAATGTGACCGGATTTGTTCCGGTGGCAACCAAAGCCCGGCATTGACCAGCCCGACGTTTCGGCCTGATCCGCCATGCCCGATCTGATGCGCCTCGAGCAGGCAAATCGACGCCCCGGCTTGTGCGGCGGTCAAAGCGGCTGAGCAGCCTGTGTAGCCGCCACCGATAATGGCGAGATCAACGCTCACGTCACCAGAAAGTTGTTGCGTGTCGACCCGTTCGCAACAGGTTTGCTGCCACAGCGAGTGATCATAGTCGCGCATGAACAAGCCCCATGAGTGTTTCGCTGATCATTAGACAGAGCTTAGCCAGTAACAAGGGCGCGCTGTTCATCCCGCCCCATGGCGATGAGGAACGGATCGTCGTTTTGCCGCGCCTGGAACGATGCCTTATCCGTCATTCCCCGCCAGCGCCCTAGGGCAAGGGATTGCGCCACCGCACCGCCCAGTGTCGCACCGGGTCCGGTCACAATGAACAAATCAGGTGCAAATTCGCGTGCGGCGGTCTGAATGGCGTGGGTGAAGTCATAGGTCTCGGTCACCTGATGCCCCAGCGTATAGTCCGATAGGTCCTGCGTGTCCGTGGCCCCCGGCCACCAGATTTTGCCACGACCGTCGATCATAGGACGCTCAGGCTGACCGAATAGATCGGGGCCAAGCTGTGCCCGCCCTTTTTCGGCCACGGGGGCCTGAAGCGCGGTGTGGAACGCGGCGTGGTTGGCAAGTCGCAACGGGAACCGGTCTTGAAGGGTGGGCTGAGTCGCCTCGAAGGCCGTCAACCCGGCGTCATTCCCTGCCAGAACCAGCATTCCACCCAGATCAATCGACAGCGCGAGCGCGTGGTCCTTCAGTGCGTTTATCCGCGCCACTTCATTCAGCAACGCGTCTTTGCGAGCGGGATCTGCCGTCCATTCTTCTTCCACGAACGGATAAACCAACTGACCGCCGATCAGATGCTCCTGCATCAAAGTGCCCATCGTGTTGACAACACGAAATCCGTTCTCGGGCGTCAATGCCCCTGCGGCAGCCAGTGCAATGTACCACCCCATCGAGTTGCCGGTGACCGCGACAACCTCGATATCATCATCAAGCGCCTGCGCATCAGCCAGCGCCGCCGCATAGATCAGAGGCGAAGCCACGTCACCGCGCGAGTATTTACCGATCGTATAGCGCTCTGCCCCATCCAATTCAGTTACGGCTTCTTGCGCGGTTTCAGCGCGGATTGCGTCAAAGCGGCTGAACATCTGCATACGGTTTGCGTGATGACGGTGCAGATAGCCCAATTCGGGCTTGTTATAGGTGCCCCGGCCAGGGCAGATCACAACGGCTGTGCGAGTCATGAGTGAACTCCGGTCAGGGTTAGCGCTGCAGCCACAATCCCGTCTTTCGAAGGAAGGGGTGCCGCATAGGCAGGGCCGGTTGCAATGAATGAATCCTCAGCGACAACCCGGGCCGTTGGGGTCGTGGGACTTTCTTCGACGAAGAAAGTCATCAACGCCTCGGATTGGCTGCCGGTTCTGCGGCACTCGTCGACGATCAAAACATGCGCGCATGTTTTGGTGGCTTCGCGCAGGGCTTCCATCGGCAGCGGTGCGAGCCAGCGCATGTCGATAATACGTGTTTTCAAGCCTGCCGCCTCAAGTTCAGGCAATGCTTGCTTCGACAGGTAATGCCCATTGCCATAGGTCACAATTGCCAGATCGGTACCGGCGCCGTGCACACCGACCTCGCCCAGCGCGATCCTCTGATCCCGAGCCGGATAAGTGGTCATCCACCCGCCATCCTGCGCCGCGTGCAGATCTCGCATCGGGTAAAGCGCGATTGGTTCAAGGAATACGACAACCCGCTGCTCTTCTCGTGCCAGCCGCACACATTCGCGCAGCATCTGCGCAGCGTCCGCCCCAGTTGAAGGGCAGGCGATAATCACGCCGGGAATGTCCCGCAAAACGGCCAGAGAGTTGTCGTTGTGAAAATGCCCGCCAAAGCCTTTCTGATATCCAAGTCCCGCGATGCGCAATACCATCGGGTTGGTGAATTGCCCGTTGGAAAAGAACGGCAGAGTCGCTGCTTCTCCTCGAATCTGATCCTCGGCGTTGTGCAGATAGGCAAGAAACTGGATTTCGGGGATCGGGACAAACCCGTTATGACCCATGCCAATCGCAAGACCCAAAATGGATTGCTCATCCAACAATGTATCGATCACCCGATCCGGACCAAAACGTTGTTGCAGCTTCTGTGTCACGCCATAGACGCCACCCTTGCGGCCTACATCCTCGCCCATGCAAACGATTTCGCCATGCTCAAGCATCAGATCGGTCAGTGCCCAGTTGATTAGCCGGCTCATGGGCTGGGGTTCGGCCATCGCGCGCATATCACCACCAAAGACGTTTGCACGCGCCTCGGCGCTTGGGCCATTTGTCGGCTTACAGGTCCGCTTTGGTGGGATCAGGCTGGCCATAACATCTGATGCTGTGGCGAGATGAGGGCGGCTGGACGCCTCCGCCGCCACACGATCCGTGCGCGCGCAGGTATCCTCATAAATTTTGAGAGCTTGATCCGGCGGCAACGCACTCGCTTGGTTCAGCAGACGAACGCTGTGCAGCAGCGGATCATTGGCCTCATCCGCCTCAACTTCGGATTTGGGTAGATAGGTCGTTGGCACATCCGCCCCAGCATGGCCATACAGGCGCACGGTTTTTAGATGCAAGAAGGCCGGTTTCCGGCGCGTACGGACATAGTCGGCCGCCTCTTTCGCCACTGCGTAGGTCTCATAGATGTCCAACCCGTTGGCCTGAAAATACTTGATCCCCGGACGATGCTCCATCGAGGCCTGTATCCAGCCTTTGGGCGTTTTCACCGAGATGCCAATCCCGTTGTCTTCACATACGAATAGCAGCGGCAGCGGCGTAGATTGCACGCTGGTCCAGCCTGCCGTATTGATCGCCCCTTGCGCTGTTGAGTGATTGGCCGAAGCATCCCCGAACGAACAGATTGCGATCCCGTCCTCTGGCAACGCACGATGCTCAGGAGCGTTACGGCGTGCGGCGCCAAGCGCATAGGCCGCCCCCACTGCCTTGGGCAAATGGCTGGCGATGGTCGACGTCTGAGGCGGGATCATCAGCGCCTTTGATCCAAGCACCTTATGCCGTCCGCCCGAGGTCGGGTCCTCGCTCGAGCACGCAAAGCTAAGCAGCATATCCCATGCGATCTGCTGACCCGGCACCTGTTCCGCCCTTGCGATCTGAAATGCTGCGTCCCGGTAATGCAAGAATGCAATGTCGGTGGGGCGCAGGGCGTGGGCGACAGCGGCCATCCCTTCGTGCCCGGACGAGCCGATCGTATAGAAGCCCTGACCCGCTTTCTGCATCGCCCGGCTGGTCCGGTCCAGGGCTCTGCTGAGGACCTGGGACCGAAACAACGAAACAGCATCGGCATTGCTCAAACCCGGGCGCGGCGATGCGCCGACAGGCAGGTCCGCGTTTGCGACACGGTTCAGGAAATTCTCATGTACGATCTGTGCGCGGTCCATGGCTCTCGCTTTGTCTGGTCATTGTCATCGGCTTGAGGTGACATCAGTACGTATCCGACCCACCTTCGTTTTGTCCCGCGCGCAGACGAGAATTTCAAGATCACGGATGTGCTGCGTCTGGACAGCCGCAAAGGGAATGTATTCGCGCAGTCATCGCTCTGGCGGTGCGAAAATACCAGTGCTATTACGTTTAGAAGGTATGAGGAATTATCATATGATTGCGCCGCGTCGGTTCCTGCCGTCAATCTCGTCGCTGCTTGCGCTTGAAGCCGTTGATCGGTTGGGAAGCGCTTCGGCTGCTGCGGCCGAGCTGTCCTTGACACAAAGCGCGATCAGTCGGCAACTCAAGACGATGGAGGATCAGCTTGGGGTTCAGTTGATTGAACGCACCCAGATGCGTTTGCACCTGACACCTGCCGCACAGGACTATGTGCAAACCGCAAGGTCTGCGGTGCAGGAATTGGCACAGGCAGCACTGAAGCTCAAAGCCAATCCGGCGGGCGGGGCACTGAACTTATCAATCCTTCCCGCATTCGGGATGCACTGGCTGGCCCCTCGCCTACAGGATTTTGCCCGGCGCCATCCTGAGGTCACGGTCAATCTAGGCACTCGATTGAAACCGTTTGATTTTGCCTCCGATCCGTTTGATGCCGCCATTCATTTCGGCCAGCAGGACTGGGCGGGTGTTCACTATCTGCCGATCATGCAGGAAGAGGTCTTGCCAGTCTGCGCTCCGGACTTTGCTGCCGCTAACATTGACAGTTTGGATGATCTCCGCGCCGCACCGCTGCTGCATCTAGAATCCCGGCCAGATGCGTGGGAGCGGTGGTTTGCGCTGCAAGGGAAGACAGTTGCGGGCCTGCCGGGCATGTTGTTCGATCAGTTTTCGACCATGATACAAGCGACTATCCATGGGTTGGGCGTGGCTCTGCTGCCATCATATCTGGTGCAGGATGATTTGCGCGCCGGGCGACTTGTTCAAGCGTGGGCGGGTCCGGGGACAAGCCTTGGCAGTTATTATCTGGTCTGGCCCAATGACCGCTCGGCACCCGAGCCTCTCAGGTCGTTCCGAGACTGGATCCAAGACCAGCTAGAGACTGAAGCATAGGGTTGCCTTAGAACTTACTGTTGTCGTTTTTCCACTCGCTACGTGGTGCAATGGTCTCAACCGTATCCCAATGCTCAACGATCTTGCCATCCGCGACACGGAAAAGATCATAAAATGAGGTGTGCTGGCCCTGAAGCTCCCCTTCGCACACGGTCAGCACAAAATCTCCTTCTGCCAATACGCGATGTAGATGCTGATAGTTCACGTCGCCTGTTTCCGCCAACGCCACCCGCAAAGCTGACAGGTCATCCGAAAAACGGGGGCTATGCTCAACAAAGACGGCAGCGTTCAGCCAAGCGTCCATCCGCCCCAGTTTTCCGGCAATCAACACCGTTTCGACAAATGCCCGAACGCTGGCTCGGTTCTCTTCGGTTTTTGCGGCATCCCGCACCTCGGTCGGGCCGTCGACCATACTGTGCCCCGATCCATTTGGCCCCTGCCGCTTCTGAATATTGTCCCAGTGTTCCACCGCCTGCCCGTCTTCAAAGCGGAACACCTCAAAACCGATGTTCCGGCGCGAGAAATCATATTCTGTATGTGCAAAGACAAAGTCACCATCCTCGAATGCACGCACGATATTCACGCGCGGAGAGGTTTCGGACAGCCGTTTAAACAACGCCGCGAGCCCTTCGCTGCCTTCGTGAGTTTGTGGATTGTGCTGAATATACCGCGCTTCGTTTACCACCGATACAGGCCCCGGATCGCCGGTTTCGATGCTTTTTAGCAGCGCGCATATGCGATCCTTGTTGGAGGCAGCCATGCTGTTGTTCCTTCCGATCTAAACGGCCCGCCGACACAATGGCAGGCGGAACGCATTGCATCAACGCCATTGCTTATCTGAAAGCCCTGCCCGGCCTACGCCTTGCGTCCTGCGGACGGCAGGGGGGCCGGGCAGGCGCGGGCATTGCCCGGCCCAACCGAAGGAGACGTTCCGCAAGGAAGGTCGACGACGGGCGGGGGCGATTTTGATCAGACGTCGATCGAGCGGGCGATGAGTTCTTTCATCACCTCATTGGTCCCGCCATAAATCATCTGAACCCGCGCATCCGCATAGAGCCGCGCGATTGGATACTCCATCATGAACCCGTAACCGCCAAACAGTTGCAGGCACTCGTGCATGATTTCGTTCTGCACTTCCGAGCCCCAATATTTCACCATCGAGGCGGTCGCCGCATCCAACTCCCCCGCTTCCAGCTTGCCGATACAATCATTGACGAAACTGCGCAGCACCTCGGCCTTGGTCTTGCATTCGGCCAATTTGAATCGGGTGTTCTGAAAATCCATTACGCGCTGGCCAAAGGCTTTGCGTTCCTGAGTGTACTTCACCGTCTCGGAAATCGCGAAATCGATCGCGCCCAGCGCCATGATCCCGATGGTCAGCCGCTCCCACGGCAACTGTTTCATCAACTGATAAAACCCCTGCCCCTCCTCCGGGCCCAGTAGGTTGGTCATTGGAACTTTGACATCTTCAAAGAACAACTCTGCTGTGTCGTTGCCCTTCATCCCAAGTTTCTTGAGGTTCCGGCCCCTCCGGAATCCATCAGTTCCGCCGGTTTCAACCGCGATCAGTGAAACGCCCTTTGCCCCCAAAGATTTGTCCGTTTTGGCCGCCACAATGACCAGATCAGCGGATTGCCCGTTGGTGATAAAAATCTTGGACCCGTTGAGGCGATAGGAATTGCCGTCCTTCTCAGCCGTCGTTTTCACCGCCTGTACATCCGACCCGGTGCCCGGTTCGGTCATGGCCAGAGCACCGATCATCTCACCCGAGGCCAGTTTCGGCAGCCACTTTTGCTTTTGATCATCACTGCCATAAGCGGTGATGTAATGGGTCACGATGGATTGGATACCATATCCCCAGCCCGCGTCACCCCGCGCCGACTGTTCGTAGAGGGTGACCGAGTCGAATCCCATCCCGCCACCGACGCCACCATATTCCTCAGCAATCGAGCCGGCCATCAGACCCGTCTCTCCTGCCTGTTGCCAGAACTCGCGGTCGACGACCCCATTCTCGGCCCATTTCTCGGTATTGGGCACCAACGCGTCATCCATGAAGCGGCCCGCCATTTCGGCAAACATCCGGTGTTCGTCAGTAACCCAAGCGGCTGTGCTGGTAAAAAGCGACATCGAAAAGCTCTCCAGATCAGGTGTTTGCCAAATGCTACCCGGGTGCGCGGGCAGTTCCAATCCGTGTGACGTGGCGTCCAAAGCAAATGCTACGCAACGTTTTCGGCAAAAATTTCGGCCTGAAGGAGGCCCCTATCGGTATGCACCCCGTCGGGACCCATGCGGCGATGGCGCGCATATGGATACCAGGCCTTGACCCTCCCGTCACTGGAACCCTTATATCAAGGGCGCAATCAATAGTTGGGATGCCTCGCATGGCCGAGTCACAACATATACAAATCAAGATCACGGGTATGAGCTGCGCTTCATGCGTGGGCCGGGTTGAAGGCGCGCTTCGCAAAGTACCGGGGGTCAGCGCGGCAGAGGTCAATTTCGCAACACATACCTTGGATGTCACGTATGAAGATTCATTTTCTGAGATTCTGAGCGCACTTGACGCGGCTGGTTATCCGGCTGAAACCCATCAAACCCGTTTGGATGTTGAAGGCATGAGTTGCGCATCCTGCGTAGGCCGGATCGAACGTGTGCTGCAAGCAACCCCGGGCGTGTTGGATGTTGGGGTCAATCTTGCAACCAAAACTGCCGCGGTCACGTATGCCGAGGGATCAACCAAGCCAGCGACGCTCGCCCAAATTCTGGCCGAAGCGGGGTATCCAGCGCACTCAATCAACGCGGATAAGTCAGACCGCAACACCAATGCGGAAGAGCTTGCAGCTTTGTGGCGCGCGACTTTGATCGCTGCTGCACTCGGTTTGCCGGTCTTTGTGTTGGAAATGGGCGGGCATATGATCCCTGCTTTTCACCACTGGATTCACGCAAATATCGGCCTGCAAACAAGCCAT
This sequence comes from Ruegeria sp. BA2, assembly GCF_056539605.1. Lineage (NCBI taxonomy): Bacteria > Pseudomonadati > Pseudomonadota > Alphaproteobacteria > Rhodobacterales > Roseobacteraceae > Ruegeria > Ruegeria sp. BA2. The sequence goes on from NZ_JBQFVE010000018.1 coordinate 55,943, forward strand.
GTGATCCAATTTGCCTTAACCACGGCACTGCTCGTCGGTCCGGGGCGGGTCTTCTATGCCATGGGCATCCCTTCATTGCTGCGTGGCGCACCTGATATGAACGCGCTGGTCGCACTGGGAACAGGGGCTGCATATCTCTATTCGGTGCTCTCGACCTTTGCGCCACAGGCGTTGCCATCGGGCACAGCCAACGTCTATTTCGAAGCCGCTGCGGTCATCGTTGTTCTGATCCTGCTAGGCCGACTGCTGGAGGCCCGCGCCAAAGGACGAACAGGGGCGGCAATTCGAAAACTGGTCGGACTGCAACCCAAATCCGCGCGGGTCGAACGGGATGGAGCCACCCAAGACCGGCCAATCGCCGAGATCGTGGTCGGAGACATCGTGCTTATCCGCCCGGGTGAACGGGTGCCCGTGGACGGAGAGGTGTTGGATGGGACCTCCTACATAGACGAGAGCATGATCACCGGTGAGCCCATACCGGTCGGCAAAGCTAAAACCGACCCGGTCGTTGCAGGTACGGTGAATGGTACCGGTGCCCTGCGCATCCGAGCAACTCATGTGGGTGCCGAAACGGTTTTGGCTCAGGTCATCAGAATGGTCGAGCAAGCTCAGGGTGCAAAGCTGCCGATTCAGGGATTGGTGGATCGGATCACCTATTATTTTGTACCCGCTGTGATCGCTGTGGCTATGCTAACAGTCGCCGCATGGCTGATCCTTGGACCAGCCCCAGCGCTGCCTTTGGCGCTGGTGGCTGGTGTTTCGGTGCTGATCATTGCCTGCCCCTGTGCGATGGGTCTGGCAACGCCAACTTCGATCATGGTGGGTACCGGGCGCGCGGCTGAACAGGGGGTTTTATTCCGCAAAGGGGATGCGTTGCAGCAGTTGCAGCAAGCCAAAGTGGTCGCGCTCGACAAGACCGGCACGCTGACCATGGGTCGCCCGGAACTGGAAGGCATCATGACCACGAACGGCTTTGACGACACCGAGGTGCTGCGCCTCGCTGCGGCGGCCGAGGCGCGCTCGGAACACCCGATCGGCAAGGCGATTACCCGCGCCGGTCCCAAGGATTTGCCTGCGGTCGAAGCGTTCGAATCTGTAACAGGGCTTGGCTTACGTGCGCAGATCGAAGGACGTGCGGTCTTAATTGGTGCTGACCGGCTGATGGAGCAGTCCAAGATTGACCTTGGTGAAATACGGCCTCATGCACAGGCACGCGCTGCAGATGGGGCAACGCCCGTCTATGTTGCAATCGATGGGCAGGCTGCAGCGGCGCTGACGGTGTCGGACCCGATCAAACCGGGTACACCCGAGGCGCTGGCACGTCTGCACCAGTTGGGCGTAACGCTGGCGATGGTCACTGGTGACAACGCACAAACGGCTCGGGCTCTGGCCGACAAGCTCGGCATAGATCACGTCACCGCCGAAGTCCTGCCCGAAGGTAAGGTTGCAGCAATCGAGACGTTGCAGCGCCAGTTCGGAACGCTCGCCTTTGTGGGTGATGGCATCAACGATGCGCCGGCCTTGGCGACAGCAGATATCGGACTGGCCATAGGAACGGGTACCGATGTGGCAATCGAAACGGCTGATGTAGTGCTTATGTCGGGTGATCTTCGCGGCGTGGCCAATGCGATGGAAATCAGCCGTCGCACAATGCGCAACATCCGCCAGAACCTTGGCTGGGCTTTTGGATACAACACGCTGCTGATCCCGGTTGCGGCCGGGGTACTCTACCCGATGGGCGGTCATCTGCTGTCGCCTGCCCTGGCCGCGGGGGCCATGGCGCTGTCCAGTGTCTTTGTTGTCTCAAATGCGCTCAGACTGCGACGTATCCAGACCAGCTTGCCGGACGTCGGAGGCGAACACTCCCCTCAAGAGGTTGCCGCATGAATATTGGAGAAGTTTCCACCCGCACCGGTCTGCCTGTCAAAACCATCCGTTATTACGAGGACATCAACCTGATCAAGCCGTCGCGCGACGACAATGGCTATCGCCGGTTCCGTGATCAGGACCTCCATAAGCTGAAGTTTCTGGGCCGCGCCCGGACCCTTGGATTCACCATCGAGGATTGCCGGACTCTACTGGCTTTGTACGAGGATGAAACCCGTGCCAGCGCGGACGTAAAGCGGGTTGCGCGTGATCACCTGGCACAAATCGATGCCAAGATCGCTGACCTCAAGGGGATGCGCGATACGCTCAGCCATCTTGTGGACGCATGCGCCGGTGATCACCGACCGGACTGCCCAATCCTGCAAGACCTCGGCGGCAAACCGTGACACAGGGTTGCCCTTTGGCCCAAGCTTTGCTTTGTCACTGCTAAAGTTCACGATCTGCCGTGTCGCTTAGGCCGGGTTCGGAATATGGAGAGGATCATTACATGGCAAAAGTTGCATTCCTTGGTCTTGGCGTCATGGGGTATCCGATGGCCGGGCACCTGCAGGCCGCAGGCCACGAGGTTGCCGTCTATAATCGCACCGCAACCAAAGCTGAGGCCTGGGTGGCCGAGCACGGTGGCGCAATGGCTCTGACCCCACGAGACGCAGCTAGTGGCGCAGAGTTCGTCATGGCCTGCGTTGGAAACGATGATGATCTGCGCACGATCTGCACAGCTGAGGATGGGGCCTTTAGCGGAATGGCCCGCAACGCGATCTTTGTGGATCACACAACCGTTTCAGCCGATGTCACACTCGAGCTGTATGACGTGGCCAAGGCGCAAGGTATTGCCTTTGTCGACGCCCCGATCTCGGGCGGCGAAGCCGGGGCCGTCAACGGTGTATTGTCGATCATGTGCGGTGGCGACAAAGACGCCTATGATGCCGCAGAACCGGTGATGGATGTGTATTCAAAAATCTGCCGTCGTATTGGAGAAAGCGGTACGGGGCAGTTGACCAAAATGTGCAACCAGATCGCAATCGCGGGTTTGGTACAGGGCCTTAGCGAAGCGTTGCACTTTGCTGAAAAAGCCGGGCTGGACGGACGTGCGGTCGTTGAGGTGATCAGTCAAGGCGCGGCGGGTAGCTGGCAGATGGTCAACCGGCATGAAACGATGCTGGACGATCATTTCGACTATGGCTTCGCTGTGGATTGGATGCGTAAGGATCTGTCAATCTGTCTGGATCAGGCGGACAAAACCGGTGCATCTTTGCCGGTCACCGCGCTTGTGGACCAGTTCTACAAGGATGTGCAGAAACTGGGCGGGGGCCGGTGGGATACGTCTTCGCTTTTCAAACGACTGCGAGCGCAGGACTAAGCAAAGGGGGGCTGTCTGCCCCCCATCGCGCCAAGGCGCGATTCCCCCCGAGGATATTTCTGGCCAGATGAAGAGGATCAATTTGGACATGGCGTGGTGTGACGTATGAGCGATCTGAACACATTCTGGGCCCGCCGCCTGCGTGAACATTGGGGACTGGACGCCCGATTGACGCGGTTGGATGGAGAATATGACCTCAACTTTCTGGTCAAGGCCACCAACGGCCAGGACTATGTACTAAAGGTGATGCGCCCCGGATGTGATGCCGCACTGGTGGATTTACAGATCAAAGCGCTGGAGCATCTCAGCACTGCCGCACCAGGCCTACCCTTTCCCGCCATACATCCCGATCTGAATGGTGCCATGCTGCCTGAGATACCCGATGCGCAGGGGCAGCCTCGGCTTGTTTGGTTGCTCGAACGCATGCCGGGGGAGTGTTATGCGCGCAGCGCGCCCAAAACCGAAGACCTCATCCTGAAACTTGGCCGCGTTCTTGGCGCAACGGATCGGGCCTTGGAGGGCTTCGCGCACGAAGGGTTGCACCGCACTGATTTCAAATGGGACCTGACGCAGGCCGGGTGGATCGGCGACCAATTGGATGCAATATCTGATCCCACGCGGCGGGCGCGTTTACAGCAGATCACGTCGGATTTCGGGGCTATCTACGACCGGTTGTGCGCATTGCCAAAACAGGCGATCCACAACGATGCCAACGACTACAATATTCTTGTTGAAGGTGAGTTGAGCGAACGCCGCAGCATCTCGGGCCTGATCGACCTCGGCGACATGTGCGCCGCACCGCGCGTGTGCGAGTTGGCGATCGCAGGGGCTTATGTCGTTCTGGACCACACCAGATCTGATCGGGCTCTGGCTGCACTGGTGCGCGGCTATCATGCCGCAAACCGTTTGCGTCCGGATGAGATTGATCTGATCTGGCCACTGCTTCAGATGCGACTTGCGGTCTCTGTGGTGAATTCGACCTTGATGGCGGCTGAAAACCCGGACGATCCCTATGTGACGATCAGCCAAGCCCCGGCATGGCGATTGCTTGAGAATGAAACAATCAATGGCGCGCTTATGCCTGCCCGGCTGCGCGCAGCCTGTGGCGTGCCGGTCGTGGACGGTGCTGAGCGTATCCACACGTATCTGTCGGGCCATCGCGGACATTTCGCGCAGATGTTCGGGCAGGATCTAAGCGATGTGCCTATGGGCTCATTATCCGTAGAGGAATCAACATGGCCGCAGAATCCTTTCCACATGCCGCTGGCCGAGGCGGCGCGGGTTGGGGAAGAGTTCGGAGAAGGCCTTTGGCTAGGCTACTATAGTGAACCTCGCCTGATCTATGCCGAACCGGGGTTCCGCAAGGGCCCTTGGAAAGCGACGGATCGGCGCACGGTGCATCTGGCCGTTGATGTATTTGCACCTGCCGGAACAGTGCTGCATGCGCCGCTCAGCGGTCGGGTCGAGGCGGTTGAAAACAGGGACGCGCATCTCGATTACGGTGGCGTCGTGATCCTGCATCACGAAACCCCCGAAGGCGATGCGTTCTATACTCTTTATGGCCATCTAGACCCAGAGGTCAGTGCGCGGTTGAAACCCGGCGATCCGGTGGCCCAGGGTGCGTCTTTTGCCCGGTTGGGGGATGCCAGCCAGAACGGCGGCTGGGCACCACATGTGCATTTCCAACTGGCGTTGACCACGGATGGGATGCAGGCCGATTGGCCCGGCGTTGCTGACCCGGATGAGCTGGAGCTGTGGCATGCTGTTTGCCCCAACCCTGCCGCGCTGTTGAACCTGCCGGATGACAAGGTGTTCTATCGTCCGACAGACAAGCAAGCGATCCTGCAGGATCGGCGCGATCACTTTGGCGGTAATCTCAGCCTGACCTATGACGATCCGGTCATGCTGGTGCGAGGCTGGAAACATCACCTGTTTGATGAATGGGGGCGGCCCTATCTGGATGCTTACAACAATGTTCCGCATGTGGGTCATGCGCATCCGCGTATTCAGGCGGTTGCGGCGGATCAGCTAAAACGCATGAATTCAAACACCCGCTATCTACACCCGGCGCAAACCGCCTTTGCCGACAAAATACTGTCGAAATTGCCGGATCACCTTGAGGTCTGTTTCTTCGTCAATTCGGGGACTGAGGCCAATGAGCTTGCCCTACGTTTGGCCCGCGCCCATACCGGTGCCAAAGGGATCGTGACACCGGATCACGGCTATCACGGCAACACAAACGCGGCGGTGGCGATCTCGGCCTACAAGTTCAACAAACCCGGCGGGGTCGGGCAAGCTGATTGGGTTGAGTTGGTCGAGGTCGCAGATGATTATCGCGGCTCTTTCCGGCGCGATGATCCGGACCGCGCCACAAAATTCGCGGATTTTGTGGAGCCCGCGATTACCGCGTTGCAAGCGAAAGGCCATGGGCTTGCGGGCTTCATCGCAGAAACCTTCCCCTCGGTCGGGGGGCAGATCATCCCGCCAAAGGGCTATCTGCCTGCGGTCTATGAAAAGATCCGCGCTGCCGGAGGGGTCTGTATCGCGGATGAAGTGCAAACCGGCCTCGGGCGTCTGGGCGAGCACTATTTCGGTTTTGAACACCAAGGCGCGCTGCCTGACATCGTGGTCTTGGGAAAACCCATCGGCAACGGTCATCCATTGGGCGTTCTGGTCACAACCAAGGAGATCGCCGCAAGCTTTGACAACGGGATCGAGTTCTTCTCGACCTTCGGCGGCTCAACCCTGTCCTGCCGGATCGGGAAGGAAGTTTTGGATATTGTCGATGACGAAGGGCTGCAGGAGAACGCGCGCGCCATGGGCGTTCGCCTAATGGACGGGCTCAAACAGATCGAGGCAGAGTTTGCCTGCGTTGGCGATGTGCGCGGGATGGGTCTGTTTCTTGGGGTGGAACTGATCAACCCTGACGGATCGGAAAGCAGCGATATCTGCAGTTACGTCAAGAACCGGATGCGCGATCATCGCATTCTGATCGGCAGCGAGGGGCCCAAGGACAATATCCTGAAAATCCGCCCACCGCTGACGATCGAGGCAGAAGACGTGGACATGATCCTTTGGGCGCTGCGAGAGGTGCTGGGCGAAGTCGGTGACTACAGCCCTGCCCTCGTGTGCGATCACGATCATCATCACGCGGGTTGCGGCTGTTGCTAAGAACAATACCCCGGCAAAATGGCCGGGGCATCGCTATCGCAGATCAGTGGAGCACCGAAAGTGGGGGTTGGTGCCCGGTCGTCGGCAATGGGATCGCGGCGGTCATCCGACGCAATGCAAGTCCCAGTTCCTCGGACAGCGAAGCCAAGGCAGGGGCGAAATCGGGCCGCACTATCAACGAAGCCATCATCATCGCATCTTCACGCGCACCTTCCGAGGCGGCCCCGATCATCTGGGCAAAGCAGTTCTCGTCCGCACCCAGGCATGCACAGCCCAAACCATGTCGCACCAGCGGTCTGCGACCGTGATGCGCGCACAGTGAACACAGCCGGTCCAGCGTCAGCATCGTGGCCCGGCCCTGATTTGCACCCAGCGCGATATCAAAGTCGCTTGCCGCATTGGAACGGCCTTCGACCCCATCGCCCCAGAGACGCAAATACATGACTGCGCTTGCCTCAACAGGGTTCAGGTCGGACAGGCGACCAACAGCCGCCCCGCCGCGCGAAGATGGTGTGCTCATTTTGTAAGGATCAGTTTGCCGGCGCGGGTGATGCGCAGCGTATAGAGCTGATCGCCCAGCTCGATATGGGCCAGATTGCCGCCATTTGTGAGGACTTCGGCCTTGTGGGCCGGAAGCATCGAAACAGCATAGCTTTGGGTCGTCGAGGGGGTTTGCATATTCATCGGGGCATCTCCAGAGCGTCGTTGGCACGGGGCCTATCTGATTGTTTCGCTTGATCTGGCTGACCCTGAATAGGGTTGGCTAACTATTCACTCCCTTAATCTGATAAAAATAGTAAGATTTGTCAAGCCACAGTTTTCAAACCGATTGTTCCGCATTCCATTGCGCCGTCGCGCATTGCGACCTAGGCATTGATCATCAACAGACAAAGACGGATTCGCAGATGACAGCAGTTGTTGTATTTGACCTGGATGGCACCTTGGTAGACAGCCTTTCCGATATCGCCGCTGCAGCAAATCGCATGCTGGATGATCAGCGGCATCCCGCCCTACCCGATGACATAATCCGCAGTTTCGTCGGGAACGGCCTGCCCAAACTGGTCGAGCGCGTGATGACACATTGCGGGTTCGCACCGGAACGGCACGCAGAGCTGACGCAGCTAACCTTGGCGCACTACAATGCGGGCGCATGCGACCAGACCGTCGTCTACCCCGGGGTCTTCGAAGCACTGGAAGACCTGCGCGAAATGGGTTGTGTTCTTGGGGTTTGCACCAACAAACCCGAAGCGCCCGCGCGGCATGTGTTGCGCGAATTGAAGCTGCAGCCTTATTTCGACACCGTATTTGGCGGCGACACCTTGGATATTCGCAAGCCCAACCCCGCGCATCTGCATGCCAGCTTTGAGTCCTTGCCAGCAGCTGGTCCGCACATCTTCGTCGGAGACAGCGAGGTTGATGCCGAAACTGCACAGCGCGCAGAGGTGCCTTTTTTGTTGTTCGAAGAGGGATACCGCAAATCACCGGTATCAGAGCTTCCGCACACGCTTAGCTATCGCGACAGCGCCAACTTGCCCTCACTTGTTCGGCAGATCCTGCAGAACCCGGCATCGCAGCCATAGCCCCAAAAAAAGCTGAGGGGCCGGCCAAGGGGGTAAGAAGCCAGCCCCTCATCGGGGGAAATTAGTGAAAGTGGTTGGGCACACTGGCCCGGTGGTTAATAGAAAGTTAACGCAGCTGTGCGGATCGCGAAATTGGGGGATTCCCGTAGTACGGGGATTTTTTGCGCCACTTTGGGTATCTATTTTGCCCAAAGCCATAAAAAATAGGGGTTACGCGGCTTGCTCCGCAGCGGCCCTCGCGATCACCAATTCCTCATTCGTGGGAATAACCATCAAGTTCACTCGGGATAGGTCAGTCGATATGACCCGGCGGTTATCCGCATTGGCATCATGATCCAGTTCAATGCCCAACCAGCCCATATCGGTGCAAATACGGTCGCGGATATAGGTCGAATTCTCTCCGATCCCGCCGGTAAATACCACTGCATCCAAGCCGCCAAGAACAGCGGCCAAGGCGCCCAACTCACGACGTATGCGGAAAGTGTAGTAGTTGATCGCATTCCGCGCGCCCGGTGTGTCCGAGGCCTCGAGCGTGCGCATGTCATTCGTCATGCCCGAAAGACCCAGCAGACCCGACTTGCGATACAAAAGATCGGAAATCTCATCCGCGGTCATGCCTTGCTGGTCCATCAGATACAGCACCACGCCTGGGTCCAACTGACCACAGCGCGTCCCCATCGGCAAACCGTCCATGGCCGAGAACCCCATGCTGGAGCCGACCGAGCGACCTCCGATCATGGCGCACATCGAGGCACCGTTGCCCAGATGGGCCACAACCACGCGTCCGCCATGTATCAACGGCGCCGTTTTGGCCAGATGATCCGAGATATAATCGTAGCTCAGCCCGTGAAAGCCATAACGCCGCACGCCCATGTCATAATATTCAGTCGGCAAAGCAAACGTGTCATTGACCCATGGGTGATGTCGGTGAAAGGCCGTGTCAAAGCAGGCGACCTGCCTAGCGTCCGGAAATCTGTCCATTGCCGTGCGCGCGCCCTGTAAGTTGTAGGGCTGATGCAGTGGTGCGAACGGCTCAAGCTTTTCAAGCATCTGCATGCTTTCGGGGGTCAGCAGAATGGGGCGGTCATTGTCCGGGCCACCATGCACGATACGATGACCCACCGCCGCGACGCGTGCCGAGGGGAACTGCTGCTGTAGCAAATCCAGAATATAGTCCAGCGCGCTGGCCTGATCTCGCAACTCTTCAGAAACGGTATCGGCAAGCACACGGCCATCCGTGGTCTCCGCTTTGATGCGTGCCGCAGGGCTGCCGATGCGTTCCACCTCTCCCGAGCAAATCAGGATCGGGTCTGTTTCACCCGATGCGAACAGCCCGAACTTCAACGAGGACGAACCCGAGTTCAGCGTAATAATATGGTCCATCATATCTTGCCCGACATCCGCGCCGCGTGCAGGGCTGCGACTGCGCAAGACGCCAGCCGCGCCTTCTCGTCATCTGCGCGACTGGTCAGGATAATCGGAACACGTGCGCCCAGAACCACGCCTGCAGCCTCGGCGTGGGCGATATAGGTCAACTGTTTGGCCAGCATGTTGCCCGCGTCCAGATTGGGCACGACCAGAATATCCGCCCGCCCGGCCACTTCCGAGACGATGCCCTTTGTCCGCGCCGCTGCAAGGCTGACCGCGTTGTCCATAGCCAATGGCCCGTCGACCAGACCGCCCCTGATCTGGCCGCGTTCGGCCATTTTGGACAGCAGTGCTGCATCGATCGAAGACCGGATTGCGGGGTTTACTGTTTCGACCGCAGACAGAACACCAACCTTCGGCGCTCCGATGCCGATTGAGATTGCCAAATCAATCGCGTTTTGTGTGATGTCGATCTTGGTTTCCAGATCCGGCTCGATATTGATCGCCGCGTCGGTCACCAGCAGGGGATGCGGCTGGCCCGGCACATCCATGACAAAGACATGGGTAAAGCGGCGGCCAGCGCGCAATCCACCCTCGCGCCGAAGGGCTGCGCGCAGCAGATCGTCGGTGTGTAGATGCCCCTTCATCAGCGCCTCGGCCTTACCATCCGCAACAAGGTCGACCGCTTTGTTGGCGGCCTCCAGATGGCCGTGAACAGGAACGATCTCAACATCCCCGAGCGGCACATCGACCTCAAGCGCGGCTGCCGTGATTTTGTCAGGGTCTCCAATCAGTATCGGTTTGATGATGGTTTCCCGCGCGGCCAGCAATGCACCCCCTAGCGAGTTCGGCTCTTCCGGCGCAACAACGGCCGTGGGGATCGGGGGCAGCGGGCGCGAACGATCCAGCAGAGCATCGAAATGCCTGTGCCGCTCAACCACCAGTCCGGGGACCTCAATCTCGTTGAACGACATCTCTTTTTCCGGCGCGATCACGACCGCGATACCCGAAACGATCAACGCCTCATCACGGGGGCGAGTCACCTGCGTTTGCAAAACCACTTCGCGGTTGTCGCGCTTTTCGATCACCGTGACTCGGGCCAGCAGTTCTTCGCCGGCGTAAGCCCGCGCACTAAAATCCAAGCTTTGTGATTTATACAGCGTCCCCGCACCCGGAAGGATATTCCCCAGAACGGCAGAGATAAGCGCCCCAAGAAACATCTCGGGCGCGATCGCTTCGTTTGTGTTGTCACCATCCCCGTCTTCGTCAGCCAGGTTAAGGGGGTTGTGATTGCCGGAGTTCGATGCGAAGGCGTAAAAATCATCCTCAGTACAGAACCGGGTCAACTCGGCAGTGTCGCCGACCTGTAGCTGATCATAGGGCTTGTTATGGTACTGCATTGGAGCTTTCGGCGGTTATTTTGCACCGATCATTATGAGATTTCAGGTAAATATCCAATGACGTTCGTCGGAATTTCTAGGGCTCAAACCCCTCTGGCACACCAAACAGAGGCGTATCCAGCGTCGTCCCTGTCATCGCACTCATGAATGCCACGAGATCATCAATCTGGGCATCCGTTAACTCAAGCGGCTCAACATCAACCTTCTGGCGCTGGCGCGCCATCTCGAACCGGTCCTGCCAGACGATGAAATCCACATTCATGAGCCATGGTACATCTGGCAGAGCGGCCATCGCTGGGGTCCATTCGGCGAGGCTTTGAGACGGGTTCAAATGGTGGCGAATGATACCTTCCAGATCGGGGAATGCACCATTGTGCCCATACGGGGCCGTCTCGGTCACATTGCGCAGCATCGGGGTGCGGAAGCGATAGGTATCCTCAAGCCGGTCGCTTTCGCCCATGCGACCGACGTCACGCGCGTAGGGGTCCCACTGTCGGGTCTTGCCCGGGCCAAAGGGGGGCAGGCCCAGCGCGTGAAACTTCTGATCCGACAACAAGGGACCTGAATGGCAGCCCGAGCATCCTGCCTCACCGAAGAATAACGTCATGCCATCAATTTGCTGCGGCGACAGCGCCGCGCGATCTCCGGCCAAGTATATGTCAAACGCACTGTCAGTACTGCGCCATTCCAGTGCCATGAAGGCGGCCAAAGCATTTGCGATCTGGGTGATTGTGATGTCTTCGGTCGTCTCCACCTCATCGAAAGCCGCGACCATAGCTGGGCCATAGCGGGGATCGGTGCGTACGCGTTTGGCGAGGATGGGCCATCCCTTGTCGATCCGGTCATGCACGGCGCCTGTGACCTCGTTTTCACCCACATTCCCGGCCATCTCGAACTGCGACGTCAACGGGAACAACGCCTGCGCTGCCAACAGCGAATTCAGCCCCTCCGGCAGCCATTCCTGCGCAGGCGAGTTAAAGCCATTGCCATAAACATCCGATATGCTGAGGCGACCATCGTGGAAAACCGTATGGAGATCCTTGGCCCCTAGATTCCACAAACCCGGCGAGTTTCGTGGAATGCGCTTGCGGATCTTGTCCGCTCCGATCCCCGGCGTGCGGTCAGGACCAAGCCCCTGCCCGCCCTCACCGATGCCCAGAGACAACCCGTCCGAGGTGCCTAAATCCGGATGATGGCAATGGGCACAAGAAATGTTCTGATTGCCCGACAGGATCGGATCGTAAAACAGTTGATGACCAATGGCGGCCTGTTCCATATCAAAGGGAATGAAATCATCATCCGTCAGCGGGCGCGGCAAATCCTGAGCCGCCGCGGCCCCGGCCAAGAGGAAAGCAACCCCATGCGTCAGTTTGTATTTGCCCTTTGTCTGCTTGCGACACCAGCGCTGGCCGAGTTGGAACAAGCACGCGATCTGATGGAGGCCGGAGAGTTTGAAGCCGCGCGCGAGGAACTGATGCCAGCCGCGCGATCCGGCAATGCCGAAGCCGAAGAGTTGATCGGTGTGATGTACGGGCTGGGTCTTGGGGTCGAGCAGAATTATGAGCGCGCGTTTGAGTGGTATCTGCGCGCCTCGCTCAAAGGTCACCCTGGGGCGCAATCCGGCATCGGCTGGTATTATGAGCTGGGTCTGGGCATGCCCGCCCCCGATCTGGTGCGAGCCTATATGTGGTACACGCTCAGCGCCATTGGTGGCGATCCCGATGCCGCGATCAGCCTTGAAGAAGTAGTCAAGAAAATGTCGACGGAGCAGATCGAAAGAGCGCATGTTCTGGTCAATGATTACAAAGGGTGGATGTACCCCTTCAGATGACAGGTTAAACCCTGAGCGGTTTCGCAAACCGTTTTGGGGCATTGGTTTCCGGATCGATGATCGGGCCTGAGGAGTACTGGCAAACGAACGCCCGTCGCGGGTCAGCCGTTGTATTCGCGCCCGAGCTATGGAGTGTCAGGCTTGAAAATGCCACGATAGTACCGGCTTTGCAGGTCATCGGGGTTCCTGTTTCTGTGCCAAAATATCCGTTGAGCTCGTTGCTATCATCCTGCCACTCATGCCGGTCCAGTCCCGGCTCGGCATCGATATCGCGTGGCAGGATGTAAACGCAGCCATTCTCTTCGGTTGCGTCGTCTACTGCGATCCATACGGTCAGATAAGGCACATGATCAAAACCGACATACGCCCCGTCTTGATGCCAAGCAAAACTTGCCCCTTTGCCTGCCCCTTTGACCACAAATTGTTCATTGAACAACATCGGGTCTTCAATTCCGCAGGCACTGGTGATCTCGGCGATTTTGCTGCCCAGCAGGAAATCCTCGAGCCGAGGAAATTCGGCGTGCCGGTGGCGCAGAAAGCGACGCGCGTCTCCCAGCCCGATTTTGTGCACGTCCCCGCCACCATCATGTGCTGGCTCTTCGAGCAGCGCGTCGCAGGTGCCGCGCAGCATCTGCAATTCTTCATCACTCAATGCGTTCTCAAATACGAGGTAACCTTGACGGCGAAATGCGTCGGATTGATCAAGCATGCTGGGTCTCCCGAGCGAAAGATCTGGTTTTGATTGGGTGTTTCTTTGGGTCCGTCACGCGCGACATTTGCCGCGCGCAACAATTTTGAACTGCCTAAGCTTATTGCGTTTCAGCAGCGCGCGTTGCCGCGATTTCCGCTTCGGCCTCGGCAACGGCTGCAACAAGTGCGTCAAAGGCTGCTTCGCCACCATCTACGTTGGCTTTGAACCAGTCATACACAGGGGCCGCAGCCTCTTTGAAGGCTGCTTTCTCTTCTGGTGTTGGCACATAAAGGTCCCCGCCTTCGGCGACGAAGTCTTCATAGGCTTGAATCGACTTACGCTTGGGCGACGCAAAGGTGGCCTGCTGAAGCTGATAGAAGCCATCAACAATGACATTCCGCAGTTCAGGAGGCATCGACATGAACTTTTCGTTGTTCATGAACCACAAAGCACCCATGTAGGCGTGCCCATCCAGCGTGACATATTTCAGGCCGGCATCCGGGAATTTCATGCCCATGATGTCAGTGATGCCGTTCTTGGAACCTTCGACAACACCGGTCTGGAAGCTGGTGAACAGTTCCGGCCACGGGATCGGGGTAGGGGATGCGCCCAGTGCTTTCACCAGTTCCTGCGGCAGGTCAGCGACCACAGTACGGATCTTCAAACCTTCCATGTCTGCAGGGCTGGCCACGCGGCGCTGCGTGTTGGCAAAGTTACGCCATCCGCCGGTATTACCGATGGTCATCAGACGTAATGCACCGCCCGAGTTCTCAGCAACCATCTCTTGCATCTTGGTCACAAAAGGCGATCCATTGGCCAGCGCTGCCTCGGCGACACGGTCGTCAGACATCAGGTAAGGCAGATCGAGCACCTGCACGAATGGGAAGATGCCAGAAGTACCACCAGAGGTCTGGATCACGATGTCAATCTGACCTTCGGCCACACCTTGCAGGCATTCAGCGCCGTTCGAACACAGCTGCGTACCGATGAACAGCTCGACCTCGATTGCGCCGTTCGAAGCCGCCTCGACGTAGTTTTTAAAGACGATCAAGCCGTCATAATCTTCGTCGTTTTCGTTCGAATTCGCAGTGGCGCGCAGCGTATAATCCGCTGCGGTTGCCGCGATGGCGGATGCAGCAACAAGCGTCGTTGCGACGGCTGCGGTCTTGATGAAACTTCTGAGCATGCGTTTCCTCCCTATGGGTCTCAGTTAGTTTGCAAATCCCGTTATCCTCGGGATCGTCATGGATAGTGCGGGGATATATGTGATCAAGAAGATCACGATAATTTCGACAGCCAGAAACGGCAGGATCGCCTTGGCAATGGTTTCAACTCTTTCCCGCGACACGGCAGCAGCCACGAACAACACCAGCCCCATAGGTGGTGTGGCCAGACCGACGGTCAGGTTGACGCTCATGATAATCGCAAAATGTATCGGGTCTACGCCAAGGCTGGTGAAAATCGGGCCAAGGATCGGACCAAGGATGATGATCGCGGGGCCTGCATCCAGGAACATTCCGACAATGAACAACAGCAGGTTGATCAGGAACAGCAGGATCAACGGGTTTTCCGACAGGCTGAGGATCAGCGATGCCAACTGTTCCGGCGCATGGCTCAGGCTGACCACGGTTTTGAACGCCATCGCCGCCCCAACCAGAAGCAGAACAACCGCCGAGGTCATGCCCGCGTTGCTGAGGATCTCAGGCACTTCCTTCAAAGTCAGGGTGCGCAGAACAAAGAAACCGATGATGAAAGCGTATCCCACGGCCACGGCGGCGGCCTCGGTCGGGGTGAAGATACCGCCCAGAATACCACCCAGAATAATCACTGGAGTCATCAACGGAAAGAACGCCTTCAAGCTGGCCTGACGGCGTTCGGGCCAGGTGTATTTGCGGCTAGCCACCGGGAAATCATAACGATCGGCCATGACCTTGATCATCAGCATCAGGCCAACGCCCACCATTACGCCCGGCACGATGCCCGCAAGGAACAGCGCGGCCACGCTTTCACCCATGACATAGGCATAGATGATCATGATCCCAGACGGTGGAATGATAGGCCCGATCACCGAACTGGCCGCCGTGATCGCAGCGGCGAATTTGCGGGTATACCCTTGCTTCTCCATCGCCGGGATCAGCATCGAACCCAGCGCCGAGGTGTCCGCCACGGCGGATCCTGAAAGGCCCGCGAACAGAATCGAGCTGAGCACGTTCACATGCGCAAGGCCGCCCCGCAGGTGGCCCATCAGGGCCTGGCTGAACTCAACAAGGCGAATGGTGATGCCGCCGCGGTTCATCAACTCGCCTGCGAGCATGAAGAACGGGATGGCCATCAGCGGAAAGCTGTCCATGCCGTTATAGACATTGCGATACAGCAGCGTGATGTCGTTGGTCTGACCGCTGAGCCACAGCAGAATGCCGGGTGCCGCGAGCAGTGCAAAAAAGACCGGCAGACCGATCAACAGGAAAATCAGGAAAGTGGGCAGGAACCAGATCAGCATTTATTCAGCTCCCACTGCGGCTTCGGGGATTTCGGGCAGAAGGTGTGCGCCACCCATCATGGTGACGACGGACCGCAAGATCAGCTCGATATTGACTGAGATCAGCAGCACGACCCCCACCAAAAGCGACGCCATCATCCAACTGCGCGGAATGCGGTACCATTCGTCGAAACTGAAGGACGTTGGCAGGTACAAGGCTGCGGTGGCGAACTTGCCACCAAAGCCGGTGACTTCGGACCAGCCAATATTGACCGCTACCAGAAGCACCGCCAATGAAATCAGCAACAGAAACAGATTAAGTGACATGCCGAGTACACGCGGCAGGAAGCGCTGCAACATATCAATCGCGACAAAGCCCCCGCGACGGAACGCAGTGGGCGCCATCAAGCCGGTCATCCAGAGCATGCAGAACCTGGCAGCCTCATCCGGCCAAGGTAAGGCGTTGCCGAGGACGTATCGAAAGAACACCTGAATCAGTATTGCGATCACCATGAATGCAATCGCAACGACACCAACCGCGCGGCCCAGTCGCAGCACGGTTTCGTTCACGAATGCAATCGGCGTCAACGCCGATGCCAGTCCGCCCATGCGGATCCTCCCAGTGTCAGCCGCGAGTTTGACCCGCGGTCGTCATATCGCGCTTAGTTTTGCGCGAATTGGCCGAGTTTTCCGGCAAAGAAAGTCAGCGCGTCTCCATCCGCCATGCTAACCTTCAGGACTTTGCCCACCATTATCACATGATCGCCTGCATCGTGATAGGCGTGCTGCTCGCATTCAAACCGGGCAAGGCTGCCCGGCAACAAAGGGGTCCCGTTTACACAACGGTCATGTTCGATATCCCGCAATGCAAAGGCGTCTTTCGAACAACCAAAGCATAGCTCGGCCTGTTCGGCAGACAGAACATGCACGCTGAAATGGCGTGCCTTCTGAAAATAGCGGAACCGGCGCGAATTGCGGTCTCCGGCCCACATCACCAACGCTGGGTCCAGCGATAGGGATGAAAAGCTGTTGGCCGTAATACAGATCGGCCCGTCCTCGCTGTTGCAAGTCACGACTGTGACACCCGTTGCAAACCGCCCGAATGCATCGCGCAGGGTGCGCGTGTCATCCTTATGCGGGACGAATGTATGGCTTATGTCACGCGAGATTGCATTCATTACGGCACCTCTTGTCCCAGCGCCGCCTCGTAGAGACGGAACCAGCTTTCACGATCCAGTTTGACCTTCAAAGCGTCCGATGCACGCTTAATTCGGTCCAGATTATTCGTCCCCAGAACCGGCAGTACGTTCGCCGGATGCGCAAGCAAGAAGGCCACCGCAACGGCGGCACGATCCACCCCGAATTCTTCGGCAATCTCATCCGCCACAACCCCGACCGGAGGGTTCCCGGCCATCAGCATGCCCCCACCCAGCGGCGACCACGCCATCAACGGGTGGCCGTGCTGCTGGTGGAAAGCCAGGTCACCATTGGTGAAAGGGCTGATCTCACCCAAAGAAATCTCGATCTGGTTGGTCACCAACTGGGTCTTCATCGCAGACTGCAGCAAAGACCAATCCCAAGGGCGGAAATTGGATACACCAACCGCACCAACCTTGCCACTGGCAACAATCTCATCAAGCGTCGCGCCGGTTTCATTGTGATCCATCATTGGATCAGGACGGTGGATCAACAACAGGTCGATATGGTCAATGGCCATTTCCGACAGCGAGGTATCCACCGATTTCAGAATATGCGCGCGCGACGTGTCATAGTATTTAACCTTCGCATCAGCATAGCGCCCCATTGGCGCGATGATGTCACATTTCGTGACGATCTCCATCTTCTGGCGCAGGCTTGGATTGGCGCGCAGGGCGTTACCCAAAACAGCCTCAGCCGCATAACCGCCATAGATATCCGCCTGATCAAAGGTTGTGATACCCTGATCCAGACAGGCCTGAATCTTAGCCTCGACATGCCCAACCGAGGTATCACTGTCATCGCCCAGCCGCCACATGCCATAGACAATGCGGCTCATTTCCAGGGTGTCAGATAGTTTCACGCGTTGCATCAGCGACGAACTCCTTCGCCCAGCGGGGTCGCCGGGGTGCTTGCAGGCACGCGCCCATAAGCTTCGGGCAGCGAGCAGGTTTTCAGATTTGGCATCACGCGGGCGCCAAAATGCTTGGCCTCATCCATATGTGGATAGCCTGAGAAGATGAAGGCGCGGATGCCCATCTTCTGGTATTCCTCGATCTTAGTCATGACCTGATCAGTCGAGCCGACCAGAGCTGCACCGCAGCCCGACCGTGCGCGTCCGACCCCAGTCCAAAGCCCCGGTTCCACATAGCCATACTCATCCGCCAGATCACGGTTCTTGGACTGATGCGCCACACCCAGCGAGGTTGCGTCCAACGCCCGTTCACGAATGGCACGCCCGTACTCGTCATCCAGTTTTGAGACGATGTAGTCCGCATATTCCTGCGCTTCGGCCTCGGTATCGCGCACGATCATGTGCACGCGCAGGCCGTAATCCAGCGTCCGGTTGTAATTCTCGGCCACCGCATGAACGGCCTTCATACGTTCAGCCAGTTGGTCCTTGGTTTCCGGCCACATCAGATAGACATCGCAATGCTCGCCACACAGATCCAACGCGGACGGAGAGTAGCCTCCGAAATACAGCAACGGACCACCGGTTTGGTAAGGCCGGGCCGGATCGGTGGTCAGCCCCGAAAAGTCATAGACCTCACCCGCGTGGTTGATCTCATCCTGTGTCCAGGCCTGCTTCAATATCTCCACGACTTCGCGCGAACGCTGATAGCGAAACGCGCTGTCGGCTTTTTCGCCGGGGAAATCGGACGAGATGATATTGACCGTCAGCCGCCCCTTCAGCATGTGGTCCAGCGTCGCGATAGTGCGGGCCAGCATAATGGGCTGCATCTCGCCACAGCGTACCGCGGCCAGCAGGTTGATCTTTTCGGTGATTGGCGCACAGCCCGCAACAAAGCTCAGCGTGTCCTGACCGACCTGATAGGATGACGGGCACAGGATGTTGCGAAACCCCTGAGCTTCGGCCTCTTTTACGATGCCCGAACAATGATCCCAGCTTGATCGCAGACCACCATCCGGCACGCCCAGAAACTGATAATCGTCCGAGCACAATGCCGCAAACCACGAAACCTCAGCCGCATCCAGATCTGGGGACGTGATGGGGACAATGGTCATTTGATTCGTGCTCCGTGCATCTTTTACTTTTCTCTTGCGTAGCAAGCACATTGATGTAGATCAATAGTGTATCAATTTTTCCTGCGACCCAATGAAGCGCGCCCGAGTGACCTCAAACAATAGAAACCCAAACGCGCTGCCGATCTATGTGCAGATCTCGGAACTTCTGATCCGCGATATCGCTGCCGGTCGCCTGATCGATGGCGAACGCCTGCCACCCGAGCGGGACATGGCAGCCGAGTTGCAGGTCTCGGTCGGGACGCTGCGAAAATCGCTGGCAGAGCTCGAGAAAAAAGGCATGTTAGAGCGCATTCAGGGCTCGGGCAATTACATCCGCGAGACAGGAACACAAAACAGCGTTTATGCCATGTTCCGGCTGGAACTGCCCGAAGGCGGCGGGTTGCCGCGCGCCGACATCCTGTCAATCGATCACCTGGAAAAACCTGATGACCTGCCAAAGTTTGGTCGGTCTGAGTTAGGGTCGCGCGTGCGCCGTATGCGCTATCTGAATGACACAATCATCGCGGTCGAGGAAATCTGGCTGGACGAATCAGCCGGGACCATCGATCAGAGCCTGCTATCTGACTCGCTTTATCGCTATTACCAGCAACAGCTTGGCTTCTGGATTACGAGGGCAGAAGATCGCGTTACAGTCGGCGCCCTGCCTGAATGGACACCCGAAAGTTTCACCAAACCTGCTGGTCAGACCGCAGGATATATCGAACGGTTCAGCTGGTCAGAAAAGGCTGAACCCGTCGAGTTTTCAAAAACATGGTTCGATCCGGATCGAGCCACCTATGTACAACGCCTAAAATAAAAGGAACTACGCATGACCCGGACCACCAACTACGGGCTGATCGGATGCGGTATGATGGGGCAGGAACACCTGCACAATATTGCCTTGCTTGAAGGCACGCGCGTCGCCGCGATATTTGAGCCTGACCCGGAGATGGCGCAAAAGGCGCAGGCCATCGCGCCCGAGGCGCAAATGGTGTCGTCCATTCAAGACCTTCTATCCGTCAGCGAACTGGATTGTCTGGTCATCGCCAGCCCCAACCACCTGCATGTCGAGCAACTGGCCGAGATTGCGACCACCCGTCCCCTGCCCCTGCTGATCGAAAAACCTCTGTTCACCGATCTCGGTGACCTTGATCGGCTTGAAGAGTTGGAGCGCAGCTATCCGCATCCGATTTGGGTCGCAATGGAATATCGTTATATGCCGCCCATCGCAGCATTGGTCGACGAGGCCGCTGCTGCCAGGGGTGGGATCAAAATGCTGTCGATCCGCGAACACCGCTTTCCATTCCTTGAAAAGGTCGGCAACTGGAACCGGTTCAATCAGAACACCGGCGGTACGTTTGTCGAGAAATGCTGCCATTTCTTCGACCTCATGCGGCTGATCCTGCAATCAGACCCCGTGCGCGTTTCGGCAAGCGGGGGTCAGGCCGTCAATCATCTGAACGAAGAGTATGACGGCAACACGCCGGATATTCTTGACCACGGCTATGTCATCGTCGATTTCGCCTCTGGCGCGCGCGCGATGCTGGAGCTTTGTATGTTTGCCGAAGGATCGCGATATCAGGAAGAAATCTCAGCCATCGGCCCTGATGCCAAGATCGAGGCGCTGGTGCCCGGTCCGGGCCGGTTCTGGCCTGAGCATCTGGGCGATGCGCCTGTGCCGCAGCTGATCATCAGCCCTCGCGCACCAAAGGGCCCCATCCACCGTGACATCCCCGTTGATCCCGAATTGCTGGCAGCGGGGGACCACAATGGCTCCACCTATTATCAGCACAAAGGCTTTCTGGAACTGGTCCGGGGCGAACGCACCGCGCCCGAGGTCTCGCTGAGCGACGGGATTTGGGCCGTTCGTATCGGGCTTGCGGCACAGCAAGCTTCAGAACAGGGCCGAACAATCAGTCTGACAGGATGATGAATGGTGTCAGAAAATCAGGTTGAGCATCAGAAGTGATACGACCAGGAAAATGATCGTCATGATTCCACCCGAACGGACGAAATCTGTCACCTTGTATCCGGCGGGGCCCATGATCAGCGCATTGACCTGATGTGTCGGGATTATGAAGCTGTTCGAGGTCGAGATCGCGACAGTCAGCGCAAAAACCGCCGGGTTTGCACCTGCGGCAACCGCAATGGAAACGGCTAGGGGCACCAGCAGAACGGTCGCCCCGACATTCGACATCACCAGAGAAAACGCCGTCGCCAATATGGCGACCCCGGCCTGAAGCGCCCAGTTCGGCCATCCATCCAGGATGATCATGATCTGCTGCGCGATCCAAGCGGCGGTCCCGGTGTTCTGCACCGCCTGACCCAACGGGATCAGACACGCCAGCAGAAAGACCGTGTTCCATCCAACCGCGCGATACGCCTCATCCACGCTCAGAACACGGGTCAACATCATTCCCGCCGCCCCCGTCAGCAAGCAAAGCGACAACCGCACATCCGTAAACAGGATCAGCGATAGCGAAATCACAAAGAACAAAAGGGCCCATCCAACCTTCTGCGGGCGCAGTTCGTCTTGCGGAAAGTCAGACGTGACGACCACAAAATCCGGATCACGCTTGATCCGCATCAGGTTATCCCATCGGGTATGGGCAACCAGCATGTCGCCCGCCTTGAACTTCTCAAGCCCGATTTGCGTAGATTCATGGGTGTCTGTCTCAACGTGGCTAAGCGTTTCCTCACCGCGGTGGATCGCAAGCAAGGACATGCCATAGGTTTTGCGAAACAACAGCTCTCGCGGGCATTTGCCGATCAGCTTGCTTTCCGGGGTCACAACCACCTCGGCGATCCCGGCATTTGTCGGTGCAAATTCCTCGACAAACACATCCAGATCGGGCAGCACGGTCAGCCCGTATTTCTGGGCGAACTCTTCGACAACCCAGCGCCGCCCCACGATCGCCAATCGACAAGGTGCCGCGATCTCAGCTGTCAGCACCTGCACCATCGAGGTCTTGCCGCGATAGAAGGTCGAGATGATATAAAGGTGGTTTTCAAAATTGATATCAGCCAATATCTGCCCGACCAACGGGCTATCGGCCGGCACGACCACCTCAAACACATCCGCCTTCAATCCATAAACACGCTGTAGATACTCTTGCGTGCCGCGGCCGGTCCCGGTGCTTTTTGAACCAGAGTCCCCTGGCAAGACCCATCGCCCCAACAACAAGAAATACCCGATCCCCGTCAGGATCAGCACCGCGCCAATAGGTGTGACCGAGAACAGCCCAAAAGGCTCCATCTTCTGGGCGTCGGGCAGGCCATCATTTGCGGTCTGAATCAGATCATTCAAGAGAATGAGGGGTGAGGACCCCACCATCGTCATCGTCCCGCCCAAAATCGCGCAAAACCCCATCGGCATCAGCAGCCGTGACAGCGGAATTCCGGATCTCGACGAGATACGGCTAACTACAGGCAGAAACAGCGCCGCCGCCCCAACATTCTGCATAAAAGAAGAAATGACACCGACGGTGCCCGATACGATCGGCAGCACCCGGTTCTCGGACTTACCGCCATATTTCAAAATGACCGACGCAACCTTGTTCATCAGCCCCGTTTTGTCCAACCCCGCCCCGACGATCATGACCGCGATAATCGAAATGACCGCGTTGGAGGCAAACCCATCAAACAGATGAGGAACATCAGACAGATTCTCCAAACCAGGCGCATAGCTGAGAAGGCCGACCATCACCAAAACCAAAATGGCAGAAAGATCGATCCTGACAATTTCCGACACGAACAAGAAAACAGTAAAGGCCAATAGCGCCGAGACCACACCCATTTCGTATGTAAACGCCAATTGCTCCACTAAGATCACCTGGTTCCAATCGCAAACTTAATAGGCATTTCTAGGCAATCAGCACCGACCTGTCATGGGTTTTGTGTGTGCAATGCAGCAACAGCGCGTCCCAATGGCACCCTGTTCAACATCCGGTAGATTATCTCAGACTTGTTGGAACATAACTCTTGCGCACATTACTTGATCTGACGTTCCTCTTCCATTGGAGCTCGAGCAAGGTGTGTTGAACATTGACAAGCCTTCAGAAGAAACCGCCCCCTGGAAGCTGATGCAACTGCTTGAACTGGCCGAGCAGTTCAACACCGAGTTTCGAACTTAGGTGGTGATGGCGCTTGAGCTTGCCGATATTGGTTTTCAGGCAGTGAGCCGGTGAAGAGAATTCCACATCGCTCAAAGAATATGGCCTTTTGCGTATCGCTTGCTCTCACAGTCCATCCAGTAGGAATGTCACAACTCAATAAGCTTTGCAGACCATATTGAAGCATAGCGCCAACTTGGATCAGTTGAGCACATTCGGAAATCCCATGTCGCACCAAAGCGAACGTTGCTCCAGCCAAGCGTTCGATCAACAAGCAGCGCGACGACACTAAACGCAATCAATCTCCAACCGCCATCAATGGCGACGACAACTTTCAAAATCTCAGTAAAGCCACTTTAGATGCCAGCTATTTTAATATGCGCTTCCGCCGACTTCTTCTATGAGTTCGATGACATAGTGGTCTGGAGAATACCAGAACTGGATTTTCGCGCCATCGAATGCAACAGCAGGAGCGGGCGTCGATAAGGGAATGTTCCCCAGACGACGAAAGTGCTGACCAGCCAGATCGAGGTTCTTGGCCGTATAAGCGACATGGTTTAGCACGTTTTTCTTGGTCTTCAGCACGCTGGCAACTGGAGCGCCCTCGGCATTTGGCGAGATCAGTTCGTAGCGCAGACCGCCTGCGTCTGTTCCGAATTGAACATCCACCTTCTGGATCGGATCGCTGAATATCTCGGACCAGTCGCCCAGCCCCAGCGTCGCTTCCAGACGCCGCCGCGCTTCAGCGATGTCACTCACAACCAGACCAAGGTGATGAAAAGCAAGGGATACACTCGCCATTAGCCTAGCTCAGTCCACGCGTTGCGCTGTTACCAAAACGCTGATTGTGAGCTTCATGCGACGCGCCTGATCCAAGGAATAGCCCAGCATCGGCGCAAATTCAGATTGCGTGACTTTAAAACCGATGCCTTCGACGAAAGAGACCGCATCCTCGGGTGTGGGCAGATTAAAAAGATGGTCAGGCGCTGGCGAGTTGATTGGGAAGTGAATGTAAATCCGACCATTCGGGTTTAGCACTCTGCGCAGACAGGCCAGCGCCTCTGCGGGACGCTCGAGATGCTCAAGAACTTCCGAGAAAATGATCGCGTCAAATGTGCCTTTGTTGGGATCTGCTTCAAAAAGGTCTTGGTCGCGTAACTTAACGGCCTGACTGACGCCCATGCTGTCAAGCGACTTTCGTGTCGCATCAAGGCTGGCCATGCTCAGATCCCAGGCTTCTGCATGCCCGCATCGCGGGTCCATGGCGGGATAGCACAAGAGCATTCCGTGGCCCGGACCAATTTCAAGCAACCGATAGTCATCGGGGCAGCCAGTCAAAAACTTGTTCTTGAGGTAGTTGATCGCGCGAGAATGGTTGGGCCACCACACCTGCGTCATCAACAGCCCGTTCATATAGGGCGTCATCTTTTCGGGAACGGAGTATACTTGGTCGTAGGCTTGCTCAAAGGTGTCAAGGCGATAGGCACCATTGCGACGGAAGTAGATTTCTTCTTCCAAGAAGGCGTTGCAGATCCAATCGTACCCCCGACAGAATTCTTCAAGGTCATCCTCAGTCAGTTTTACGACTGTTTCGGCGATTTCCTCAAGAAGTGCCAGGTCATCCTCGGAACGATTCGACAAGCTCTTTTCAAGCGAGGCCGCGTGATGCGGGGTTACCGCAATCTGAGCGTCGTAGAGAACCTTTAAAGCGGGGGATAGCGACGGCATATCTGCATCCTTTTATTCGGGTCACGGGGCGACGCGAGTGGAGTCCTGTGGAATTGCATTAAAAAACGAGTCTGAATCCGTGGAATAGGCTTCTGGCGCGAGCGTCCAAAATTCAGCGCCATCATTCGTGGCCCCGTCTGGCGTGAAACCCAAGTTGGGATATAGTTTCGACACGAGGTCGTTGCGCGGACCCTGCATGAAACGTGCAGTCAGTTTCCGGGCCCCGGCTTTTGTTGCATCCTGTGAAATCTCCTGCATGAGCCGGTCTTCCACCTTGCGACCAAGCACGCGACAACTCATGGCCCAGTTGCGAATGTGCCAAGATTGCGCGGCCGTTTCCACCAGCACGACGCTGACCAGCCCCATGTCTCCAAACTTGTCTGAGAGTGTCAACTGGTATGTCCGGTAATGATCGGTGTCATCGGCGAATTCAGCGATCTGTGACTTGCTGAAACGCTCCAAGGTCAGGTTGAACTGGTTCGTCTTATTGAAGAGATCGGTTACACGTTCCAATCGTCCCGGTTTGAAAGCACAAATCTCAAGCTGCATTTCGAGAGAGGACAGGAACGTGTCGATATTTCCGACAGATGCGTCGAACTCCTTGCGTTTCGCGATGGCGCGATAGTCGCTCGCACGCAATTTGTCTTCCTGGGAGAATGTATTGGCTGTGAAATAACCGGCGGCGGACAAACAAGCGGCATAGTCATGCGGGTCTTCTGGCAGTTCGGGCACGGCAACTTGTGGCAACCTACTTCGTACCAAGGCGCGTTCGGCCGGATTATCGTCGCAAAAGACAAAGGATGAGAGGCCCAGCCCAAGCGTCTTGGCGATCTCTTCAATATTACTGGCCTTGTCCCGCCAATTGGCATGGAAGGCTGCAAAATCGTCCTCTTTCAGAACCATCTCGGTTCGGCTTCTGAAAGGAAAAATTGCGGTCTCATGTGTGTTTTTGGATGACACAGCCAACACCGTGCCATGCGCGCGCAGTTTGGAAACATATCTCTGAAGATGTTGGTATGCTTCACCCTCGGGGGTACCAGAGCCTATCAAGACATTCTCAGGTCCGTCATCCCCGACAACTCCGCCCCAAAGCGTGTTATCCAGATCGAGCACGAGGACACGACGCGATTTGCCAAAACGCGCTGCAACAGGACGCAACAAGACGTCTGCAGCCAGAGATGTAAAGCGTGGATCAAAGGCAAACTTGCCTTTGTTAAAGAACCTGGGAGAGCGCCATTGAGCGAGGCCCACTGAGGCTGCCGCATTTCGGAAATCCGCCACATCGACATCGAGAGCTCGGAGTTCGGTCTCAAATACCTCCGCATGGGAACGAGGTGTCGAACCGACATGGGCGTCAAGCGCGCCGAAGACGGTCTCCAGCGGTTCGGGAATATTGTTTATGACGACGGATGCACCAAATTTGGTTTTTGCGGTATCGACGGCCAACTTGACATGATCAAGCAGAGTATCAAAGGTCGTACTCCGACCGTCATTCTGATCAGGGTCCATGGCAAGGTGGGCCACGTCTACGCAAATCATCACGACATCGGGTGGCGTTTCGCCCATTTCCTCGCCTGGGTTCAAGAGTGTCTGCATCATCTGGTCGAACGGGCCCAGCTGAACATTGGCGACAAAACCGTGGCGCGGGGCAGCAAGCACGATTTCAGCTTGCAGAAAATCCAGCGTAACATTCCCAAGAAGCCAGATGTTGATTGGGCTCAACTCGCCTTGTTTCTCAAGCCCCGCGTCAAAGGCCTCTTTTCTCAGCCCCGCCAGTTTTGATGCGCGTGCTGGTCCTTGCACCCAGTTCGGGCGCAGACTGGCATGCTGGATCAGCGAAAGACTTGGATTGTCGAACAAGTCCGAAGCAGGCTCTTCAGGCAGCCATCCCAAATTGGAAATGTAGGTGTGCAAATCGGTTGTCATGCGAAGAACGAAACGACGTTAAGTTGACAGCAATCTGGACACAATCGCTACAAGATCGCTGATATTCTGGGCGTTCTCGATCTCTTTTTGCTGCAACTGGATTTTGAATGTCTGCTCGATAGAAACAACTAAACGGATTTGCGCGAGACTGTCCCATTCGGTCACATCTTCCGCAGAGGTCGTGCCATCCACAACCAAGTCAGGTTTGTCGAGAACCTCTCGGAGCAACGTGCCGACGGTTTCCAATATCTCGGTCGTATCTGCTGCCATCAGGGGCCTTCCTCTTATTAAGGTTTCGCACATTCCTGTGTGCTCTCGGCGCTTTCACGCCAAATTACGTTTTTTTGCAAGGCATGATCGACGATCGCCTGCCAAGCTGGGTTTCTGTGTTCGCGAAGTCCCACTACCGCTGCACGGGACACATCGAGATGCTGCTCAACCGTCGCGCTCGCCAACAGGTGACCAAAACTACCCGGTGTCAAATCATCAGAAGCGCCCGAAAACAACCGATCGAGGACAACGCCGCCCAAAGATGGGCGAAAGTGCAGCGGATCCGTGAAATCTGCAATGGGTGTGACATCCGTCGGTTTGGGTACCGCCGCCATTGTGCGATTCGTCACCACACCAAAGTCGTAAAGCGGATAGGACTGGTAGTCATGGCGCTGGGCATCTGCTTCGAGCATCGCAACAAGATCACGCTTCCACGTCTCGAATTCTCCGTAAAGCTCCAGTTCCTGCAACAGATCCGGTATCAGGGCATGTGTCGGTGGTATTACGAAGACCACATCCATTTCATGAATGCGCGCCGTATCAATCATGTCCTGCACGTAGTCAAACCCGGGCCGCACGCCCTGTGCGTTTTCAAAACGCCACACACGGCAAGGATCGCGGAACCATCCGTTTTCAGCGCGTCCGACCGCAGATTTTTCGAAAGCTTGATAGGGCCCGCCCAAACCTTCGGCCAAGGCAACCGCAAATTCGGGATCACGTAGGCCATTGCGCATAATCTTTCCGGGAACGTCGATACGTGCCCGGTTGCGTATCTCTTCATGGGCCTTGGGAGGGGTTTGGGACGTCACGGTCGCGAAGGCATCTATCAATGCATCTGCGCCGATCGTGAGCCTAAGCGACGGTAGCAACCACCCCGAGTTGCCCCAGAACCCCGCCGTGAACTCGTCTCCGAATCCACGTTCAAGCTGGCCCGGTCGCCGATCTGCATGAAACCTTTGAAAATCTAGGGTGATGATGGCTCGTTTTGTGCCAAGCTCAGCCGCGAATTCCAAAACCGCCACTGCCTCGTTCATGCGACCGCCTCCCAACGCGAAGTTGAATGTCTTGACGTTGACGCTTGGGTGGTCTGGATCAAACCCTGCTTCGGCAGAGGACCCGCCAACGATGGCAATCTCAGGCCGGTCCCAAAACATAATCTGAGGTTTCACGGATCGGGTTGATTTCCCGAGCGCTATCTTCTCCTCATTAAACCCCTCGATCTGGGGGCTATTGAACAGCCAATAGGGGTCGACCAAAATTGAAAATGTCAAAAGCCCGGCAATCGCAACCAAGCTGGCTGCTACAGTCCCCCAAACGAAGCGTCTGAAAGGTTTGAGAACCGGAATCTGCTCGTCGTCAAAAGTCAAAATAAATGAACTCCACAACTCCTCGAGCCATAATGACAACGGAGACAACTAGCAAAAAGCATACAAACAAACCTGTCCGGAAATCGGGGGCCCATTGGGGCACCCAGGCTGGACAGGGCTCCAAAGTCCCTAGGGTCCGGTCAAGCAATATCGTTTTATAAGACGACATCCATTGAAAGACGTTTGGTCCGTGAAACACCAGCACGATCGAGCACAAGAGGAAAATCAGCCAGCCCAATGAGGCTTGACCAGCGCCGTCAGTCAAAAAGAACATTGAACTCAGAATAAGATGCGCAGTTTCCAAGTCGCTCGCGCGGAAGTAAACGCAGGTGATTGCCAGAAACACCAAGACGGTCAGGCGCCGCAACAACCTTACGAACCAAATCTTGGAAGTGACATTAGCGTAGCCCGTAAGTTGTTCAACTGTCACGAAAAAGGCATGTAGAGCACCAAAGACAATGTATTTCCATCCAAGCCCATGCCATACGCCGACGAGCAGGAAGGTCGAGAAAACAGGCACAGCTGTCGTGGCGCTCAACAGAACACGACGCGGCAATTTAAATTTGTAGAGCCAGCGCGCAGACCAGATGGCGATCGGCTGAAACACATACGAGCGGGCAAAACGCATCAGCGTCATGTGCCAGCGGCGCCAGAAATCAGACAGGGTTTCTGCCCGGTAAGGAGAGTTGAAATTCAAGGCCAGCCGAATTCCGAAGCACAAAGCGAGCCCGCAAGCCATATCTGCGTAACCAGAAAAATCGAAATAGATTTGCAACGCATAGGCAATGGCGACTTGCCAGCTCAGCCAGGCATCAGGAACCGCACCCTCTGACGCCGCCGCATAAAACGGATTGACGAAGAGCGCCAGCGTGTCCGCAAAGAACAGTTTCTTGAACAAACCCACGGCGAAGATTGTTAGCCCCAGAGCAACGAAATGGGCGATCTGGCCTGTCGGTTTTTCGAACTGTGGCAAAAGCTCGTCGCGGCGCACGATGGGGCCGGCAATGAGTTGTGGGAAGAAAAGGACGAAGAGAGAAAATCGGGAAAGCGAGTATTCTACTTTTCCGTCTCGATAGGTGTCGATGAGGTACGTTATCTGCTGGAAAGTATAAAAGGAAATACCCAAAGGCAACACAATCGAGCCTGTGAGGCTAAAGGCGTCCGCATTTTGCTGCAGCAAAACGTGATACTTGAAGAAATATAAGGGGAGCAGATTCAGCAGGATCCCGCCATATAACAACAGATCCCGATACAGTGGACACCCCCGGAGCCCTGTTATCATACGTGCCAATGCGTAGTTCACGGTGATGCTGAGCAGGATGAGTGGCAGGAAGTTTAAATTCCACCAACTATAGAACGTCAATGATAGCAAAATTAGTGCATAACGACCCGCATCTTCTCCCAACAGCCGACGCGCGCTCCAAGTGGCTAACAGGCTAAAAGGAAAAAATAAAAACAAGAAAACGGGCGAGCTAAAAATCATCGAATATCGCTGGTCGCTGCTCTCGTTTTCGTTGCAGGCCGCATACTAGAGGCTCATAAAGTTGTCAAGTTCTGCAACGCGGGACAAAACGGACGTTTGGATCTTCGCACGCAATGGCAGCAACACCCCTCAAACCGGACATAGATCAGGAACGCGAATTGGCGAGCGCGTCCGGCCTTTGGTTGCATTCTAGTAGAGCTAGCGGCCAGACACTACCGAAACCAAGGTTGTCTTATAGACCTCCAACCGAGCATTGGCGTTGCTGTCAATCAGCATGATGAGGCCTAGAAAGACGATTGACGTGACAAAGGCCCCCCGCAAGCCGGGGCTGTGCACGAAAACGAAAAGCATAGCGGCAGCAGCGATCATTAGTGGCATAACCTTGAAAACCGCGGTGCCATATTGCGCCATTGTCCGGTCAACGCGCTCGATCTCGGAAGCAATAAAACCCGCCCCGTCCTCAGCGATGGCAGGCGCGAAGCCTGTTAAGCTTTTCCACGTTCCGTAGAACAGCCCGCCGCCGAGGATCAGCATCAGCACTCCGGCCACGAACATCGGGAGCACGAACGCCCTGGCCATGTCGGTCTCTCCCCTCGACCAGAAAAGAAGGCTGGCCACGAGAAACACCACCCCGAACAGAACGAAAAAGCCGTTTGACCACAGTTCTGCCTTAGCCCAGTCGGTCGATGTCTTGAGGATATCCATAGTATAGCTTCCGTGCGCGGCGCTCCTTGCTGAAGCGCTGTATCTTTAATGCGGAGGTGTGCCTTTCAATCGTTCTGATACCTGCGTTGTGTTGCTCCATTGCCGGGGCGACTGGCCGTACATCCGCCTAAACTCGCGACTGAATTGAGAGGAGCTGTGATAGCCGACGTCCCAGGCCGCCTCTGATACGGTCTTTCCTTCGGCAATCTTCATCGCGGCGTTGTTCAGCCGCATCGATTTCACGAACTGGATCGGGGACAGCGTCGTGGCTTCCTTGAACCGCCGATGGAATACCGCCCGACTCATGCCGACGTGGTCGGCCATATCGTCGATGGTGACCTGCTCGTTCAGGTGGGTTGAGAGGTATTCGATGGTGCGCGCGATTTCGTTGCCGACGCCAAAAGCTCGTCTTGCGGCGGCCCCGGCCTCGCCCGTGAGCACCGCGTAACATAACTCGCGTAGTCGCCCCTGTCCGAGCACTTCCAGATCAACCGGATGATCGAGCAACTCAAGAAGACGCCGCAGTGCTTGCGTGAAACCATCATCCCAAGCCGCCAATGCCAAAGCCGATTGCGCGCCAGCCCGCGCTTGTCTGATGACACCAGCCGCGGTCTCAATTTCCAATGTGAGCTCGCGCATCATTCGTGGATTCAAGGTGATCACGACGCCGAGTAGTGGGTCCGCTTTAGACGCCCGTGGAGTACCTGCCTCTACCGGCAAGGTCATTGGGCAGAGCAGGTATTTGTCGCTGTCATACATGTGGTGTTCACCGTCCAGCACAGCTTCCTTGGTGCCACTGAGAATAGCCACCACCGTGGGCTCGTAGACAGCTGGGACGCAAGGTACTGCATCGGCCACCCGGAAAAGCTGGACGCCTTTCAACGCGGTATCGACAAGGCCTGCCTCTGGCAGATGGCGCTCGATAAGGTCTTTGATCTGTTCTTTGCTCATGCGCTCTAGCTGGCATAGGGCTTTCATCTTTGCAATGGGGTTGAGACGATTGGGCAAGTGATCGAGAGAATATCGCCTGTTTATGGGCCCAGCCAAGTATTATTTGTGCCTTCAAGCAATAACACCTCAAACCGCCAGTTTGGGCTGGAAGGAGACACAAATGGTAGATACGACATTCGGACCCAAAGGCTGGACACCCGAGCGCCTCGGCGACCAGACAGGCAAGACCTACATCATTACTGGCGCCAACGCTGGCGCAGGCTTTCAAGCAGCGCGCATTCTTCTCAAGAAGAACGCTAAGGTGGTGATGCTGAACCGCTCAGCCGAGAAATCCGAGGCGGCCATCTCGGGCTTGAAACAGGAATTCGGCGCGAAAGCCGACGTGAGCTTCATACGCATGGACCTGTCAATCCTGGACAGTGTGCGCGAGGCGGCAGAAGAAGTCTTGAAGACCGTGCCCCGCATCGACGCACTGATCAATAACGCGGCTATCGCGCAGGTGCCGACCCGCAAGCTGACCGTCGACGGGTTCGAAAGCCAGCTTGGCACCAATCACTACGGGCACTTTCTGCTCAATGGTCTGCTTTTTGATCGCATCGCCGAAAGCAAAGGCCGGATCGTGGTCGTCGCCAGCCTCGGCTACAACATGGGTCTCAAGACCATCAAGTTTGGCGACATGAACTGGGATGAGGGCTACGGCGCAAACACTGCATATTCCCAGAGCAAACTGGCGCAGATGATGTTTGCCTACGAATTGCAAGACCGCCTGGCTGCTGCGGGGTGCGCGGATATCGAAGTTTTCGTCTGTCATCCAGGCTCGTCAGCCACATCGCTGATCACCACCAGCGGTAGCCGTACAATGCGTTTCATCTGGTGGCTGATGACCAAGACACCAATGGTCCAAACTGCGGAACAAGGCTCATATCCTGAGGTCATGTGCGCGACCGAAGAGGCGCTGACCGAACAACGCGCCCTCTATGGTCCGACGGGCCGTCTGGAAGCAGTGGGCCCGGTCGGCAAAGGGACACTAAATGCCCACGCCCATGACAAGGCTGTAATGTCGCGTCTTTGGGAAGTGTCCGAAAAGGCCGTTGGGTTCGAGTGGAAACTCTGACCAGTTGATAGAAGCCAGCTGATAACGCAACGTCCGGAGAGCGGACCTTGGTGCGCTGAGCAGCATCCGGGAGGCTTGGGCACA
This sequence comes from Ruegeria sp. BA2, assembly GCF_056539605.1. Taxonomy (NCBI): domain Bacteria; kingdom Pseudomonadati; phylum Pseudomonadota; class Alphaproteobacteria; order Rhodobacterales; family Roseobacteraceae; genus Ruegeria; species Ruegeria sp. BA2. Next base: position 88,672 of record NZ_JBQFVE010000018.1, read on the forward strand.
GTGCCGTCGTTTTCTGCGGTCCGCGCGAACGGCGGCTTCGAGGCTGGCGATGGTGCGTTTGACCAGCAGTTGAGCTGACCACTCAACCAGAGATCGCTTCAAATAACACCTGTTCAACGATGTTCGCGGTTCGGTATGGTCCGAGAAGGTAGCGTAGGGTTGTTCGCTTGGTCTACTCTTGGAAATCCGGGGCTGCATGCAACGCTTATGATTGACGTAAGCGAATCGCAACATTTCAGTTAGGCTGATTGGAGCGATTACTGATATTGAGAGGACTCGACGCAGTTGCAGAATGGCCAATTCTGATTTTCCTCTATTTGCTTTTACAATGCTTCCAGCGGATTGGACGTAAAGCAAAACACCGCCCAGAGGCGGCGTGTAAGCTTTTGTTTTCTGAACCTAAACTTGGTTTCGGGAGAGGATTTGAGCCTCTGACTTTCAGGTTATGAGCCTTACGAGGTTAATCGTTAGGCAAACAGTCCAGTGGACTGTTTGT
>NZ_JBQFVE010000019.1:0-71693 GCF_056539605.1 Ruegeria sp. BA2
TCTCGGGCACGCCGCCTAAGATCACAAACGATGAGCCAGACCAACCTGAAAGCTGTCAGCTCAATCGGACCACTTCATTTGATGACGGACACCCCAAACCGCAATGCAGCATCAGGCACTTTTTGAAGTGGAGCCAAGACGCGGAATACGAACAACAACGAAAGCCAATAGGATTTTTGGTTTCCGATTACGTGAGCGAGAAACGACGTCAGACTCATGCCGACAATTAAAAATAGCCAGATAGAAATTGCTTCCTTGAAAGACATGGGAGGTCGTATTGCTGAATCCGCCAAGTTAAGCCAAGCGCTGAGCAAACTACCGACTGTTGCCGCGGCCAGAAAAACCAAAACATGAACGGCAATACGCTCGTCAGGTGGGATAAGTAAGTACAAGAGCAATCCGTTCAGTGCAGGAACTGTTGCAAATCCACCGTTCTTGTACCCTTCAAAAGCAGCCGAACTGATCAAGACAAAACCACACAGAAAGGCGATCCACTGAAGCGGGAAGAGTGTGCATACCAGTATGCTCACCAGCACCATCGCAAACGTTCTGACGTTAGAAACAAGACTAGAAAAGACAGACCCTAAAAAACCAGCTGAAAAACCCGCGACTGCCGCGATACCACCAAACGCCACGACTTGATCGCCAAGCAGGACGACGAATACGGCTGTTGTGCATATTGCCAACGCCGTACTCCAAGAGAGCAATCCTCCATCGAACTTAGTTGGCACCCTTGCTCCTCCACTTAGCAGCATTAAGTCGTGAGTTCATTGTAGCCCTTACGAAGCAGACTCTTTCGAATTTTCTCAGTTTTTTCGCCGACCCGAACTGGCGCTGGCTGGTTAAATGATATGCCTCCGTCGGACACCGTATTGCGTCAGAATACGGGAACAGGGCACGCCTCAGTCAATGATGCAAGTAGGATTTGATTGCCTGATAAACGCGCGTTGACTATCGCAGTATAAAACCGCAACACAGCGCAGTGCTCCACTAAGGAAGTAGCAATCACGTAAAAAGCTATCGCAGCGTATGACTAGGCAAACTATAGCGTAGAGTAGCCGTGAATGGCCGCTTTAGGCTGACTGCGGTCCTTTGGATTAAGAATGCGGATGGCTGCAAAGTCCGCACAGTGGACATTCAAGCAAGTTGTAGCAAACGACCGGTATGCGGACAGAGTTGCCGTCCTCCTGGATAGCCCGATTGTCGGGTGATGAATGCTGATGATCAAAATGCAAAAAAGCACCCATGTTTCCATGGGCGCTTTGGTTAGTATGAAGGCTCTTACCGTGCCAGTTGGTAGCGCTTCATCGACATAGAAGATGCATCGATCATGCTCATAAACTTCTCAGCAGCCGGAGCAGAGGCAAAGCTGTCCATGGATGCTTGCGCTGCCTCCGCGCTTTCCCAATTGACGACAACCGCCCATTTGTCGTCTGCGAAGGCGGCTTGCCGGGAGATGAAGCCAGGCTGTTTACTGACGTACTCGTCCTCAATGGCCTTGTCGACCGGTTCGAACGCTTGAGCTGAAACACCCTCGGCAAGGTTCATTGTCACAATCTCGACTACACCAGTTTCTTGAGCCATAGCTGAGCCTCCTAGCATCATCGTGAGGGTGATCAGGAATGCTCTCATGTTCGCCCCCGATCAAAACTTGCCGTTGTCATGAGCCATTCCCGCAGGGATATCTGCGATCACGTCCCAATGCTCAACGATTTTGCCGTTTTCGACGCGGAACAGGTCATAGAAGGCCGTCGGCTTGTCGGCAAACGTGCCCTCAGAGGCGCTGAAGACAAAGTTGCCCTCGGCCACAACAATGTGGACATCCGAGTAAATCATCTGGATGCCTCGCTCGGCCATGCCAGCGAGTGCCGCACCCAAACCGTCCAGGCCGTCAGCAATGTTGCTGTTGTGCTGGATATAGGTCTCCGCGGACAGGAAATCCGTGATCCGGTCAACATCGCCATTTTTAAGGATCGTGTTCACAAAGTCGGTGACCAAAGCCTTGTTCTCGGACGTCTTTTCCAGATCGGTGATCTCAGTTGGACCATCGGTCTGACTGTGCCCCGAAGGATTTGGTGGTGTAGTTGGGGTCAGGTTGTCCCAGTGTTCTGCAACCTTTCCGTCTTCGACGCGGAAAACATCGAAGCCCACCAAAGTTTCAGCACCGAACGCCTGAGCGTTGTTGTAGGTGGTGTGCAGGACAACCATGTTGCCTTCCGCGACCACCCGGTGGATATCCACCTTGATCCCGCTTTCTTTCAGACCAGGAATGAAGCCAAGGATCGGCGCAGCCCCCGTGGGGACGGCTGGGTTGTGCTGGATATAGTCCTTTGCCAGCAGCTGTTCGGCGGCAGTTGCGTCGAAGTTGACAAAAATGGCAGCTACGGCCTCCATTACGAGTTCTTTAGGTGTCATTGTTGTAGTCCTCTCTTGGTTTGATTTGACGACATTCACGCGGCGCAAGCCTGCACTGAGGTGATCGTGAATTCTGTGCCCCACGGATCGACCTTCTGGCAGGGCGTGAGACTTGCGGGGTCAGCCAACAGCTCAACACTCGCGAGACCTGTGGTTTCGACAGAGCGCGGGCCTGCCCCCTTTGATTGCCAAGCATTCGCCGCAAGATGGTGATGGTAGCCACCGGACCCGAACCAGCGGGCTGAGGGCAGCTCAAATGTCTGAACCATACTCAGCTCGTCAGTAACGAACTTGGCTGCCTTGCTGACATCACCGACACGTAAATGAACGTGTCCGATGACTGTGCCTTGCGGTGCGCCTTGCCACTGTGTGGCATCTTCCGTTAGTGATTTCAGGTCGAGCGGGTGCGTTGTCATGTGGATGGTATCGCCTTGGCGTTTCCACGCTTCGCGAGGCAGATCACGATAAATTTCGATGCCGTTTCCTTCGGGATCGTTCAGATACAGCGCCTCGCTGACACCGTGGTGGGATGCGCCATCCAGGCGAACACCGCGCTCTTCCGCGTAGATCAGCCATGCGCCGAGGACTTGTTTGGACGGCAACAGAAATGCGGTGTGAAACAGCCCCGCCTCTTTAGGAAAGGGTCTAGCGTTTCGGTCCTGGCGCAACTCGATCAGCGTTCCGGCTTCGGTGCCGAGGAAGGCGCTTTCACCGTTGCGTTCGATCAGGCCGAGGCCAATCACGTCTTCATAGAAGGTGGCGGTCTTATCCAGATCGCGCACCGTCAGGGCGACCTGACCTATTGAGATGGGGGCGTCTGACGTTGCCATGTTCTTTTCTCCTGCGATTCAGCTTGAGAGGAACTTAGCGATGGTCTTTTCTCCATGAAATGGCGATAAGAGCGAGTGTGTATCGCGCAAATGGAGACAATGCTATGGACCGGATCGACGGGATGCAGAGCTTCGTGGCTGTTGTGGAATCCGGTTCTTTTGCCGCCGCCGGACAACGGCTTGGCATTTCAAACAAGCTGGTCAGCAAACGTGTGGCCCAGCTCGAAAACATGGTTGGGCTGAATCTTCTCCATCGCACCACCAGGTCTATGTCGTTGACCCACGAGGGGGAGCGATATCTGGAAGGAGCGCGACGGGTGCTGGCTGAATTGGAGCAGTTGGAGACTGAGTTTGACGCTTCAGAGGGCTTGAAGGGCATCGTTCGTGTGGCGGCGCCCCTTACCTATGGCGACACGGCGGTGGCTAAAGCAGCAAGCCGTTTCGTAGAGCAACACCCGGACGTCACAGTCGAATTGGACTTGTCGGATCATTATGCTGATCTGGCCAAGGGCGGTTTCGATATCGCAATACGGATCGGCGCGCTCAGTGACTCCAGTTTGGTCGTTCGCAAGCTCGGTGAAACGCATATGAAAGTCGTCGCGACTCCTTGCTACCTTGAAGAACATGGCGCACCTTCACATCCTGCGGAACTCTCGGACCACATTTGCATTCGAGATGCGAACAACCCCGATCCAAACCGCTGGCCATTCCAGATCGAAGGGCAAACCGTGCAGGTGCCTGTCTCTGGCCCATTTCTGGCAAACAGTCCTCCCGCGTGCCTCGTACCGACGCGTGCCGGGAGCGGCATCTTCATATGCCCAGATGTGTTTTTGGGGGACGACCTTGAAACCGGACGTCTTGTGCAACTCTTTCCGGAGTTCCATTCCCGCACTTTGCCGATCCAAAGCGTGCAGTTACCTTCGGCCTTTCGAAAGCCGCGTGTAAGGGCCTTTGTGGAGTTTATGCGTGAAGAGATTCGGGCGTAGGTCGGCTCGAAAGTGGCCATTCGTGCAGTGTGCGGCATTTGGTAGGTATGGGCTCAATCCCGCCGTTTTCCGCATTCCGCCCGAACGGCGGGTGTAGAGTCTTCGAATGCCCGCTTTGGATGAAAGTCACGGCAACTCTGCGGGCCGAATGGGCAGAAGACTTGTGGGGTGGTTCGCGACAAGCGGTGATGGGTGGTGCGCTCAACCAGAAGGCGGTTCACATAACACCCCCACTGCGATGTTCGTACTGTGTTATCGTGGCGCAGAACATCCGGTGGTCGCAAAGCATGCCATTTGACAGTCCGTCCACTATTGTCGCAATGCGCAATAGAGTGTGATCTCGTGGCACTGCGCCCAATGACGGATTTCAGAAACCAGATCTAAACCCGGCGCAATTCTGAGACGACTCGGGTTTCTTGGAGCGAGAGCATCAATCGGGATGCGGCGTCGAACGTAGATTTTTTGACGTTTTTGCACTTTTGATTTCGCCGGCCCAAAATGTGTTGCCGGTGATACGACTATTACTTTGGAGATATACGAATTTGCAAAGACACCGCAGGCACTGGCGACATTCAACATTGTCTTGAACGCTCAATGACACCCTACTTTCGGTTGCAATAGGATCTGTTTCCATATGGCTGTTTCGTCGTAAAGGGTCCACTCACGACGAAGCTTTGGTTTTCCTGTAACCAATTCACCGTATTCGGCGTGGGTTGCTCCCAGGACGAAAACCTCGGCACCTGTCGGCTCACCAAATGCGCCATATCCTTCGTGTATTCCGTGAAGCGTCCAGCGAACGGCGGCACGAGGTGGCATCGCGGGATCATCACGACCAATTATATGGTGTATCTTGAATTCAGCCGTTGGGAAGCTGGCCCGCAATCCCATCCAAAATTGATCTGCACCGTCAAAGCTAACAGCTGCTGCCCCACCTGGATACTCCAACTGCGCGGCACGTTCATATTCTTCGGGGATTGCTTCGAATTCGGCGTGCATCAAACGTTCAAGCAAGTTCGCCAATCGCGTGCCCCAGATATTGCTATTGCCTGTCCCGGAATACGGACCACTGATATCATTCGCTGGAGAGTAGGGCTGGACGCATTTGCTCGGTCCGCCTTCTCGTTCAATCAAACCGCGTGCGTATTCTTTCGGGTTCAGACCCAATTGTCGCACAATTGCGCCTTGATCGCGAATAAGCCATTCGTCGTTGATCTGGTTGTTGATGACGTGGCAATCGGCGATGATCCTGTATTGAAGTTGTTTGTCCGTGGGTGCGCCGTAAACGCCGGGATGCGTATGCGTCGCCGTCGACAAAAGCCTGTGAGATGACAGCATTCCGTCTTCTGGCGTACCACACCAAATCACATCTTCGCCCAGCAACTTGCGGTCTGGAAACTCTGAAAGCGTCGCCATAGTCGCTGCGATCACGTCCTTGTTGCCTACAACAACCGACGCGGGCGAGCGAACGACAATATCTGGGGCGTAATAGTCGTGCAGTTTGGCGATGCGGCGGTCTTCCCACAGTTCTTTCGTGATGCTGATGATATAGTCGGGCAAATCGACAAACTTTGGGTCAAAACCGTTCATGTCTAATGTCCTTGGTATGACGGCATCAAGCGTCTCCAATCGGGAAGGATAGTCGACCCGGAACGCGCACCTTGTTGAATTCACGCAATCGCGCAAAAACGTCCACGCCGAGTTGTTGATAGGCATCCAGAAGGTCAACCATGACCCAGTTTTCCCGAATCTTATTGTTTTCCAGGCGCCAGAAATCCAATGATTTCATGGTGATGCGTTTACCCGTGGGTGCAATACCCATCCACCCATCGTTGGTCACGGTTTGGATCATATTCGGCCACCCGGTCACGGCTGCATAGTTGCCGTCACCGAAGAAGTGATAGGTTATTTCATCTACGTATCGGCCGCGATCCGGCATCCCATTCAGAAATGGGATCTGATGCCAATTGCGGAAACCAGCGATGCCTCGGCCTGTGCCAATTCCGGCCGGGCCGTACCAGTTGACGCGTTCGCTCCAGAAACGCGGCATTTCCATCTTTTCGGGGCCGCCCTGACTCGGGTGTTTTTTCATATGCTTCAGCATTGTAACGATGTGGTCGCAGGATGCGTTCGCCTTCACTTCGTCCCACGGTCCGGGTATGATGCCGTCGTTTGTGGCGGGGCCCGGTATGCAAAACTCTAGCCCCAATGACGGTGCCATCGGCCAAGCCTGGGCTTGCATCATCACTTCCGGAATGTCCCAAAGGGTTTGAATTTCGACAACTTTGTCGTTCACAATCCGATAGAACTCGTGAAAACGCATATGTGTCAGGTGCCCGGTTGGCGGAATGTCCAACCACGGCCCTACAAAGGTGCCAACGTAGTGGCCGCCGCATCCGACCCAATCATCCCCCCGCTCGGTCCGGCCTGCCATTACAATCCAATCTCGACGCTCAAGGTCGGGCATTGCTTCGAAAAGTGGCACATAGCAGGCGTCGAAAAAGTCCGTCGGGCCGCAAAAATCACCAAACGGGTGCGGCATGTGTATGACCGCATCTGCCGTAAAGATATCGGCAATGGCCGAGCGAACGTTACTTAGTTCAAAATTGACCATCGCATTTCGAAGAGGCTCCAAGATCGCCTTGTTTCGCGTGTGTATGTCTGAGACGGGACTAGCGTCGTTCATAGTATTAGCCTTTGACTGCTCCAGCGGTCAGACCGCTTACGATTTGGCGCTGGAAGAATAGGATCAGGACGAACAGCGGTGCTGTTGCGGATACCACGGCGGCAACCGCATACATTACCTTGCCTTCGACTTGAGTGGTCCCCATGAAGCTGTTGATTGCGGGGATTATCGTCTCGTTCTCTTCGCTGAGAAGCATCACGGCGACGGTGAAATCATTATACGCCAGCAGAAAGCTGAACAAACCGGTGGTGATTACACCAGGCCACATTACGGGAACAATCACGTGTCTGAAGGCCTGAAAACGTGTACAACCGTCGACCATGGCACTCTCGTCCATGTCTTTAGGGATGTTCTTGAAAAACGAATGCAACATCCAAAGGGTAAAGGGTTGATTTATTGCCACCAACACTATGATTGTGGTCGGTAATATGCCCCAGACATTCCATTCGAAGAACCACAACAGATAACCCGAAACCAATGTTATATGTGGCATGGCACGAAACACGAGTGCGGCCATGAGAATCCAAAATGCATACCGAAAACCCGAGCGCGCCAGCGCATAGCCTCCAAGCGTGCCGAACGTCAGGGAAATGACGACTGTAAAGAACACGACAATGCTGGTGTTCTTAAAGTTGAACCAAAAATCTTCCGTCACCCACGCGCCGTAATAGCCTTGTCCAGTGAATGTGCTGCCGGTTTGTTCGAGTGTGTTGGTCCCTCGCACGGCGTTCATCCAATCCGCTTTGGACAGGAAATCGGCTTGCACCTTGAAACTTCCCCAGAAGGTCCAAAGGAAGGGGAACGCTGCGATAAGCAGCCATAACCCTACCATCGTGAAGGAGAACAGTTTCAGTGGGGTCATGCGTGTTTCTGCTTTTCTCGCCATGATCTTGTCCTCAGTGAGATTTGCGCGTGAAATCGCGCCAAGTGCGAACGAGTACCGGCATCATCAGGATGACAACCAAGAAGATTGTGATCAAAGACGTTGCCCCGGCCGAACCGTAGAGTGGGTTGCCGCTTTCGCGCAGGTCGTTAAAGATAATCCAGCTCAGTGACCGGGCGTGGGCCTCGGCAGAGAAACTCACGATCGGTTCAAACACCCGCAAATTGTCCATGATCAGCATCAGTGTCACGAAGGTCACGAGTGGCATCAGATGTGGCACCACGACGTAGACCAAGCGTTGCCACTTCGAGGCTCCGTCGATCTGCGCGGCCTCCATTGTGTCCGCGGGAACCGTTTGTAGCCCGGCATAAAATGTGATGAAGCTGAAAGGCAAAGTGTGCCAGACACCATATACCATAAGCATGAACCACATGAGACCGGTGGAAGCTTTCAAGCTGAGGTTCGGGTCATTGAAGATGTTTTGAATGGTTGCGCCGATGACACCGTCGCCATCCACCATCCAGAACAGGATCAGCGAGCCGACCAGCGGTGTGACAAGGAAGGGCAAGAGTGAGACAAAGATCGCTGCGCCCTTGAGCTTGCGCGGCAGGGTGTTCACACCCACCGCTACGGCCATACCGAGGATCAGGACCATCGGCGTTACTATGAACGTGTATGCTAGGGTAAAGGTGAGAGCATTATAAAATGGCAGGTCACCCAGCTCTCGCCAGAACTCGCCCATTGTCTCGGTGTTTGCCCAAGCCTCGCCAATTTCGGCAAAGGCCAAGTGCGAGCGGTTTGTATAGGTACCCAATCCATTGAACTTGCCTAAAGGTGCTTCATCACGAAGTTTCTGTGTCGCCTCAAGATCGACCGAGGTGGACTCCTTGCATCCAAAAGGTCCACAACTTTCCGAAACAACCAGAACCTGTTCGTGTTGAACGAAAAGCGATTGGATAAAGACAGAAACAATTGGCAGAGCGATGAACAAAATCATTGCTGAAAGAGTTGGCAGGATGAACCAGAAGAATGTGCGATGCTTCATGTCAAATGTCCCCGTCGGTGGGTGTTAGGTTGAGGGGGGCTTACAAGTACCCCCCTCGCGCGCTCGATCAGGGGAGTTACTGAAGGAAGCCCGCTTCTTTCGCCGCTGTCCTGTATGCTGCCTCAACATCGGCAAGCGCCTTCTCGGCGCTTTCGTCACCTTTTAGGAAGTCCGACAGCTCGGAACCCAATGCAGCGTGCAGCAATCCGATCTGAGGAAGCATCGGGTACGGTTGCGCCCCGCCTTGAACAGTTGCCGCAACACCAGCTGCCGCTGGGCCAGGCGTAAATCCTTCGAGCAACCAAACAGCGTCGTCGTTGTTGGCCGCGACCATTTCCGGCGTCAACGCACTTGCCAGTGCAGCGAATGTCGCTTCTGCTTCAGCGTCAGATACATTCGTGGAGATTGTGAAGCCATCCCACCATAGTGTTGCTCCGGGGATGCCACCCGGTTCAACTGAGGGCGCAGCGGATAGAACTGTATTCGACGTAACTTCCTCGCTTGACCCTTCATCGTCGAGGATTGGCGCTCCACGAGACCCCCACATGATACCAAGTGCGGCCTCGCCAGCTTCCCAAAGTCCCTGCGTTTCGTTCGAGGCTTGCGTAAGATGGTCTGGATGCGCGTATTCCACCATCGCTTTCAGTGTCTCCAAGGCAGCAATACCAGCTTCGCTGTTGACAGTTGGTTCGGCGGTGCCGGGTTTGAAGAACTCACCACCGTGCGCAAGAAAGACCAGATTAAAGGACTCGCCTACATTCCAGCCGGTCTTCAGGTTCATGACGATGGGATATTCCATGATTCCGGCATCCCGGATCGCCTTTGCAGCTTCAATCACCTCGTCATAGGTGCTCGGAGTGCTGTCGATCCCCACTTGCGCCAGAATGTCGGAGCGTGAGAACAGGTGCTGCGCATTAGCCATGAAAGCAATGGCCATGACATTGCCGTCAATGGCGATCTTTAGATTGTCGGGAATATTCTGACCGTGGCTTTCGATTAGATCGTTCAGCGGACGGACCAGTCCATCATTCATCAATTGTGTCAGTGTTGAATTAGCTACAATTACGCTGGTGTATTCGGCAGGATCCGGAGTGAGCGCCGCGTTCATGATCTGTCGGGCTTCGGTCGTATGATTGCGCGAAAACTCTGAGGCTGCTTCGGCGCAATTTCCTTCTGCGGTGCCCGCCACAGCGTGAATGGCGGGAAAATCACTCGCAAGTATACGGATGGACTGATCAGACGGGCCGCAATCTGCCGCGTAAGCAGTCGTCCCCATTAGTCCTGCCATTGCTCCAGCAACGAATAGTTTTTTGATGAGCATGTGTTTTCTCCCTTTGATGTTGGGCGCATCTTGTAACTTTGCACCCGGTTTCTCGGCTGTTTCGGAATGTGCTATGTGTCAGCTTCCGATGCGTGCTCCAGATTTCTGATCAAACAGATGGAAGTGTTCAGGGGCGACGTTGATCGAAACAATTTCACCGATCTCGGCGCGGTAAGATTTGTCTGCTTTTACCGAGACAAGCGCGCCGCCGATGCGAACCGAAACCATGGTCGCGTCACCCAGGAGTTCCATCGTGTAGATTGGAGCGTTGATCTGGCCGCCGATTTCGACGACGTTGGCGTCCTCGGCCCGGAAGCCAAGGGTGACCTTGCCATCTGGTGCACTCAATCCCGGCACGTCAACATGTTGTGCGCGGAAAGTTCCACCTGACATATCGCCATCCATCAGGTTCATTGCAGGGTTGCCGATAAAGCTGGCGACGAAAGCGTTGGTGGGGCTGTCGTAGATCTCAACAGGTGTACCCACTTGCTGCACAACACCCTGTTTCATGATCACAACCCGATCCGCCAAGGTCATCGCCTCAATCTGGTCGTGGGTTACATAGATGGTGGTCACCGCCAGTTCGTGGCTCAGGTTTTTGATCTGCGCCCGCGTCGAAACCCGAAGCTTCGCATCCAGATTCGAAAGAGGTTCGTCCATCAGGAAAACGTTTGGTTCACGCACAATTGCCCGAGCCAACGCCACACGCTGCCGCTGTCCACCCGATAGTTCAGCAGGCTTCCGATGTAGGAAGTCATCCAACTCAACCATCGCGCTGGCTCGTCGCACCTTTTCGTCATGGATATTTGGATCGACGCCGCGCACTTTCAGCGGAAAGCGAATGTTCTCATAAACGTTCATGTTCGGGTAAAGCGCGTAACTCTGGAACACCATCGCCACATCGCGATCCTTTGGTTCCATTTCATTAACCCGCAGGCCGTCGATCAAAATGTCGCCTTCGCTGGCGTCTTCGAGTCCTGCAATCATCCGCATGGTTGTGGTTTTGCCGCAGCCCGAAGGGCCCAGAAGGACTAAGAACTCCTTGTCCGCAATCGTAAGGTCGAAATTGTCCACCCCAATGAAGCTGCCCCAACGCTTGCCAATGTTGCGAAGTTGGATTTCCGCCATCTATCCCTCCCGGAATCGCCTTGCATACGATTGAGATAAGGCTAGACGGTCAGCCACTTTCAGAATAATGAATTCATTCTATGAGTGATATAAATCAAATTGATCTCAGACTTGTCGACACCACCATACTCCTGGTGTTTCTCGGGGCCATGCGCCACAGGCAGGCCACAGCCGTCGCGCGCGAGATGGGGCTGACCCAACCTGCCGTCAGCCATGCCTTAAAGCGTCTTCGAAAACTCTATGATGACCCGCTGTTTCTAAGGCGCGCGCATGGGCTAGAACCAACTGCTTTAGCGCACGAATTGGAACCGAAAGTTCGCAGAATTGTTCGACTCATTTCACAAACATTAGAAGGTGCCGATGAATTCGAACCGAGTTCTACTTCCACCGACTTGAAGATAGGTGCATTTGACTACGAGCTTACCGGGGTAATTCCGCCGCTGGTTGCGAAGCTGCGCAAGGTGAGTCCGGGCATCAATATCCACGCATTTTCATTATTCAACGACGAAGCTCTTGAGGCCCTGACGCAGGGGCGCATTGATCTCGCGATAGGATATTTCGACTTTCCGGCAAAAAGTGAAAATCACTTTGTTTCAGAAGAGCTCTTTTCAGAAGATTACGTGCTGGTAGGTCGCAATGGTCATCCTCTTTTGGAGGAAGATTTGACATTTGAACGAATAGCCAGGGCGAACCACCTGCTCATTTCACCGCATGGTCCTACTAGAAACTTGGTCGACCAAGCTCTGCAACTTCAAGGGCTTAGAAGAAACATTCAGACGATTGTTCCTTCACTTTTTTCCGCTCTATCGATTGTGGAAAGCTCCGACCTTGTGATGACATTGCCTAAGCGGGCCGCAAATAACAACATTCGGAGATTCGATATATCCCACCGACCCCTACCGATCGCAGGGGGAATATTCAAACTCCATGCAGTTCGTCATATTCGAGACGCCAATAGTCCTCTACACATCTGGCTAATCAATCAACTGATAGAAGTTGTTTCCGACTAGGCCGTGTTCACAAAAGGGGCTCACATCTACTTTCCGACATGAAACAAGCTGGTATCTGTGATGGAGGTCAACTTGACGCAAGACATAATAGTGTTCGAAGAATGATCGTTCTCAACATGGCCTGGCGCGTTGGTCGATGAAGACTCAGGCGTATCGCAAATCTGCGGCACTAATAGATATGTCGCTGTGCCTAGCTAGTGCCGCAAATTTATCTCGCCTGACCGAAATTAGCTTCTGATACGACCAAAGCGCGAACATCGTTGGATCGATATCACTGTCTCGGTCTCCGGCCATTTCTGAATACTCGCTCCAATATTCAGAAAGCAGGTCTGGAGGATAGTAAATTGGTTTTGGGTTCTCAACGTACCTGACTATCAGGTTCTGGACGAGTTCATCGCTCTCCCTAAGCGAAACGATGAGGAACCTTTCTTTCAAAGCAGAAAATGTGGGATCACCAGCCGCAAACAATTCGCAGAACGACCCGCTTGAATCAGCCAGAACTGGCTGATCGGATTCCAGGCTAAGAAGGCCTTCGACTGCGGTGAGTTCAGCCTGCCTATGAAAGTTCTGCCGTTTCACATATTCGTTGAATTCAATCCCGCCTCTGTCTGGGTCTCCAGGCATCCCCAAATAGGAAGTCAATGGCGCAAGCGTGTCCTTGCACAATTCGTCGTCCAAGTTGAGAATGCCCAGTTCCTGCAGCCTGGACAGCATAGCTCCCTTGCTGACCTCGGCATTGAATGCGTCAAGTATCTGCTTGCGCAAATACTGCCTTTGGATTTGGGCGTCTATCGACACATAGCGCCACGCCCCGGATTGGTTCAAAAAGCTCGAAAGGAGCGTCTTTCCAATTCCCGACATCCCGATCAGAAGTATGTCACGCGGTTCACTCAGAAGAGATTGAACTTCCGGGGTTACACACGTCAGCTTCATGGTGTTGCGAATTTTCCATCAATCACACTTTGCACCGCTTCAACCGTCGGATCGACGGTTGCGAACTCTTCTTCGCGGGCAAACAAGGCTTCCAGCCGCGCCGGAGTTTCTGGGAGTGTTCCAAGCGCTTCTTCAACTGCCGTCGGGAATTTTGCCGGATGAGCTGTTTCAGCGACAACAATGGGTCCGTTAAGCGTTGCCCTCAGCTGATGCGCCGCGAAGTAGCCGGTTGCCGAATGTGGGCAAATGATCTTGCCGAATTGCTTATGGATCTGGCGCATGGTGTTTAAGGCATCATCTTTGCCGCATTTCATCGCATCGAAATCTTTGGTCAGTCTTGAATGCTCGGATTGCGAAAGTTCGTAAATGGACTGCTCAGCGAGCTGCTTTTGCATGTCGCGCGTTGTGTTCCCGTCGCGTCCTTTCAGGATCCACAGCATACGCTCAAAGTTGCTGGAAACCTGAATATCCATGCTCGGTGAGATCGTCGGTATTGTCTCTGCCTTCGACATCATACCAGTCTCGAAAAGCCGGGGGAGGACATCATTTTCGTTCGATGTGACGATCAACTTCCCAATGGGAGCGCCCATTTGCTTCGCGATATAGCCCGCAAAGACATTTCCAAAATTCCCGCTGGGGACAGCAAAGTTCACGGGTTGGCCGCAATCGTTGTGGATTTTGACCGAAGCGTAAATGTAGTAGGACGTCTGAAGGAGGATCCGGGCCAGGTTGATCGAATTCACAGCCGTATAGCTATATTCTTTGGCAACTTCGCTTTGATACAGGTTTTTGACTATGCTTTGGCAGTCATCAAAGTCGCCTCGAACGGAAATTGCCTGAACGTTTGCGGCTCCCAGGCAAGTCATCTGCTTGCGTTGAACATCAGAGACGCGGCCCTCCGGAAACAGAATTACTGCATTGGCTCGCGAACGTCCCGCAAAGGCATTTGCGGTGGCTGCGCCAGTATCTCCCGACGTTGTGCAGAGTACGGTCGCGCGCTTGTCAGTGATTGTGAGTTCCCGATCGATCGTTTCCGCCAAAGGGGCGAGGGCGTAATCCTTGAAAGCGAGCGTGGGGCCATGGAAAAGCTCCATGCTCCACATCTGGTCATCCAGGCGAGACAGAGGTGGGCCATCATTGCGTTCGAAACCGGCCAGCGCTTTTCTTATGCCTGCGGTGAAGTCGCACTGTTGCCACTCAGCTCCGCCAAACAGTGCCAGAACATCCGATGCAATCTGGTCGTAGGCCCGCCCGCTCAGCGTGGCCAATTCGCTGGATGTAAGTTCGGGCCAGGCCTCAGGCACGTAAAGACCGCCATCTTCGGCAGTTCCACGGCTTAGCAACTCTCGGAGAGATCGAGCGGGTGCGTTCCCGCGAGTACTTGAGTAGAGCATGGCATTTTCCAAGATTTCTAATATTGTGGATTTAGCAAGACCTCTATCGTTCGTAAACAAAAAATCTAATATAGTGGAACTACGGAATGAACACACCTTCACCTACACCTGAAATCGGGAAAATTATGAAGGAAGCCAGGAAATCGCTGGGCCTGACCCTTGAGCGACTCTCTGAGCGTACAGGGGTGTCCCGATCAATGCTATCCGCCATTGAGAGGGGTGCCACCAACCCGACCTTTTCCATAGTCTGGGCCCTTTCTCAGGCACTTGGCGTTGACCTTAGCTTGCTTGAGGGCACGCCTGGTGGCGAGGATCCAATCGAGCATCTTCATCACTATTCCACGCCGATGCAGCGAAGTGCGGACGGTAAATGCGAGATTTATATGCTGAGCCCGCGACGCACTGTTCTTCCCGTAGAGTGGCACAGGCTTCTCATGAAGGTCGGAGCAGAGCTTGATTCAAAGCCCCATGCGCCTGGAACCTTCGAGCACCTGACCTGCCTGTCCGGCTCACTGTCGGTAACGGTCGCTGGACGAACTGTTCGGGCTGAGGCGGGCGATACATTGCGATACCGCAGTGACTGCAATCATCGCATTAACAACGAGGCGGATGGAGAAACGGAGGCCATCCTTCTCGTGGCTCAGCCGACTCAATATCAGGAACCTACAGCGTCAGTTTGAGAAGGCCTACAAAATGTATTGACTGAATCATATTGATTTTCCAATATACCGCATCTCGTGCGGCATATTGGAAATCTAAAAGTGAAACATCAACTGGTACCTCCAAGTAATAGCGGACTTTTCCGTTCGCGGGCCCACGCAGGATTGAGCGACGAATCGCGGTCAGGTTTCTTTGCCTGCCGCCGTAAGCAGCAAATGACTTGAGGCGTAACGCCCAATCCACTCGTTCTCAGGCTTAACTCCGGCAATGAAGGTGCTATCGGATGACAACTGAACAACTGGCCCAGAAAGCGCGCGGGCGCCGTGGGCGTCGCCGTGATGGCGGGGTACCAGCCCCGGCAATCGTGCAGCGCCCGTTCGCGCAGCTTAAGCGTTCCTATCCTGCCGTTGAGCTGATTTCGGATGATCAGGTTGAACACATTCACCAGGCATCCCTGAAACTGCTTTCAGAAACCGGCCTGGATGTCTTGCATGACGACGCGCGTGCAGCGATGAAAAAAGCGGGGGCTGATGTCCGGGACGGTGAAGAACGTGTGCGCTTCGATCCTGATCTGATCAACGAAGCCATTGTAAGCGTGCCGTCTGAATTCACGCTCCACGCGCGAAACGCCCAGCACAACGTGACCATGGGCGGAAACAACATTGTATTCAACATGATGGCAAGCGCGCCGAATTGTTCGGATACGGATCGGGGCCGGCGCGCAGGCAATCAGGAAGATTTTCGCAACTTCCTCCGATTGGCCCAGATGCACAACGTTCTACACGTGACGGGTGGGTATCCGGTGGAGCCTGTCGATATTCACGCATCTATCCGCCATCTTGACTGTATTCAGGATTACATCACGCTGACCGACAAGGCCTATTGCATCTACTCACTTGGTGAGGAGCGTGTCTCCGATGCAATCGAGATGACGCGGATTGCCCATGGTCTGACGCTCGACCAGATGCGTGATCAGGCCTGTATGTTCTCGATCATCAACACGAACTCTCCTCTCCAGCTCGATATTCCGATGATGCAGGGCGTGATGGCGTTGTCCGAGATGGGCCAGCCTGTTGTGATCACACCCTTCACGCTGGCAGGGGCGATGGCGCCCGTTACGATTGCGGGTGCCGTCACGCTGCAAAACGCCGAAGCTCTGGCGGGTGTGGCCTTTACCCAAATTGTGCGGCCAGGTGCGCCGGTGATGTATGGCGGCTTCACGTCCAACGTGGATATGAAGACCGGCTCGCCAGCATTTGGCACACCGGAATACATGAAGGCGCAGCATATCGGTGGACAGCTGGCGCGGCGCTACGGCATTCCGTATCGCTCTTCGAATGTGTGCGCGGCCAATACGGTTGACTCGCAAGCGGCGTATGAGGCGGTCTTCTCGCTTTGGGGTGCGATCAATGGCGGCGCCAACATGCTCATGCACGGGGCAGGGTGGCTCGAAGGAGGGCTGTGCTGCTCGTATGAGAAGGTGATGCTTGACATCGACTTGCTGCAGATGGTCACGGAATTTCTTCAGCCGGTTTCGACTAGCCCGGAAGACCTTGCGCTGGAAGCCATCAATGAGGTTGGGCCAGCGGGTCACTTCTTTGGCACTGAACACACCCAGGCGCGTTATCGCGACGCCTTCTATTCGCCAATCCTGAGTGACTGGCGCAACTTTGAGACCTGGCAGGAGGCCGGATCGCCGATTGCGATTGGGCGTGCCAACGCAGAGTGGAAAAACCGCCTTGCCACCTATGAGGCCCCGGCCTTGGACCCGGCGATCAGGGACGAGCTTGACGCCTTTGTCGTCAAGCGCAAGGCCGAGGGCGGTGCTGCCACGGATTTCTGACACTTGCAGGTTCGCCAGGACGGTCGCGACAACCGGGATCGTTCCGCTTACCAGCAATCCACTGCAAAGAAGAGAACCCCTTTTCACCGAGATAGATGCTTTGGGTCAAAACGAGGAGCGCGCACCCAAATGCAGTCAGAGTGAAAGCTGAATTCCTGAGGAAAAACGAAATATGCCTACTATTCAGACCGACGAGTCCACAGGCGGAAAGAAACTGCCGTCGCACGCCAAAGTCGTTGTTATTGGCGGCGGCGTTGTTGGTTGCTCGATCCTGTTCCACCTGGCCAAGTTCGGTTGGAAGGATGCGGTCCTGCTTGAACGTGACGAGCTGACATCCGGCTCATCCTGGCACGCGGCCGGCGGTATCCACACCATCAGCTCGGATCCGAATATCTCGCGCCTGCAATCATACACGATCAATCTTTATAAAGAGATCGAAGAACTGTCCGGGCAATCCGTTGGTCTACATCAAACTGGTGGCTTTTATGCCGCCTCGACCAAGGAATGGTATGATTACCTGAAGGGCGAGCGTTCGAAAGCGCGCTACATGGGGCTGGATCAGGAATTCATCTCGCCCAAGGAACTGGCCAAGCGTCATCCGCTGATCGATCCGGACCACTATCACGCGGTTCTGTGGGACGCACAGGACGGCCATCTGGACCCGTCCGGCACGACCTACGCTTTTGCCAAGGCGGCCAAGGCGCATGGCGCCCAGTATTTCACCCACTGTGGCGCCACCGATATGACACAGCGCCCCGATGGCAGCTGGGACATTGTCACCCCCAAAGGCACGATCAATGCAGAACATGTCGTGAACTGCGGCGGTCTGTGGGCGCGTGAGGTGGGCCATATGGCGGGCCGTCATCTGCCGGTTCAGCCGATGGAGCACCACTACCTGATCACCGAGCGCATGGACGAAGTCGTGAACTTCGGTCAGCAGCTACCGCACGGCATCGACTTCGAGGCCAACGTGTACTGCCGTCAGGAAGGGCAGGGCATGTTGCTGGGTACTTATGAAGCCCAGGCGACCCCGTGGAAAGTCGGCGGAACGCCCTGGGACTTCGGTCATGAATTGCTGCCGCCGGATCTTGATCGCGTGGCAGATCGTCTGGAAACCGCGTTCGAGCGTCTTCCGGCTATGGCCAATGCCGGGATCAAGGATGTGATCAACGGTCCGTTCACTTTTGGCCCTGATGGAAACCCGCTGATCGGCCCTGTTCCGGGCATGAAGAACTACTGGGTGGCGGTTGGTGTCATGGCGGGCTTCTGCCAGGGCGGCGGCGTGGGCCTGACCCTTGCGGAATGGATGATCGACGGCGAGCCATCCATCGATGTCTGGGCGATGGACGTGGCGCGTTTTGGAGAGTTCGCGACACCGGATTGGGGTACAGTCAAGTCGTCGGAAAACTACGAACGCCGGTTCGTGATGACCTTCCCGAATGAAACCCTGCCCAAGGGCCGCAAGCAGAAGACCACCGCGCTTTATGATCGCATGATCGCCAAAGGTGCGGTGATGGATCAGGGTTTCGGCCTCGAAAACGTACTCTGGTTTGCCGATGGCCCGGAAGATGCGCATGAGGTACCCTCGTTCGAGCGCAACCGGTCTCACGATTATGTCGGACGGGAGATCAAGGCCGTGCGCGAGGCCGTAGGTGGCATTGAGATTGCCAACTTTGCCAAGCATGAGTTCAAGGGCGAGGGTGTTCGCGAATACCTGAACCATATCCTTGCCGGGTTTGTTCCCAAGCCCGGACGCCTGGCTCTGACGCCGATGCTGACACCCAAGGGCAAGCTTTACGGCGACCTGACGGTGGCTTGCCTGGCCGAGGATCACTTTATGCTGTTCGGCTCGGGCGCGATGCAAGAGGCACACCGCCGCTGGTTCGAAAAAGACCTGCCTGCGGGCATTTCTTATGCCAACGTTTCAGACGACTGGCACGGCATTGCATTGTCTGGCCCGAAATCGCGAGACCTGCTGGCCCGGATCACGCGGGACGATGTTTCAGCCGAAGCCTTCAAGTTCCGCGACCTGCGCCAGACCTTTGTCGGCGGCGTGCCGGTGATCATTAACCGGATCAGCTTCTCTGGCGAATTGGGCTACGAAATCTATTGCAAACCGCAATACCTGATGCGCCTGGCAGACGCCATCGAAGAGGCCGGCGCCGATCTGGGCTATCGCTGGTACGGCGCGCGTGCGTTGCTGTCGATGCGACTCGAGAAGGGCTGGGGTGTCTGGACGATGGAATACCGTCCCGACTTCGACGCTGTCGAATCCGGCATGGATGTCTTCATCAACTGGAAGAAGGACTTCGTCGGCAAAGAAGCAACGCTGAAAGCCCGCGATGAAGGGGTCTCGCAGAAGTTGGTGACAATGACCATCGACGTCGAGGGGATCGACGTGGCCCATGACGAGGCGATCCTGAAAGATGGTGAACCGGTCGGCTACGTCAGCTCGGGCGGCTATGCGCACCATGTCGGCAAGTCGATGGCGATGGGTTACGTCGCAGCCGAGTTCGCACTGCCGGGAACGACGCTTCAGGTGGAAATTCTGGGCAACTTCTACGACGCGCTGGTTCTGGCAGGACCAATCTACGACGCCAACGGCGCAAACATGCGTTCTTGATCAGGAGAAAAACCATGGGGCGGCCAGAGAAAGACATAGATGTGGTTCTAAGTGAACTTGTTGAGGTGAACCGCTTCGTATTCTTATTGATGCCCGGGTTCTCGGCATTGGAACTGGGATCCGGCATCGACTCTCTGGCCGCCGCCAACGAAGCAATGGGTAAGGCCTTCTTTCAGTGGAAAACAGCCAGCGAAACGGGCGATAGCATAAAATCTTCTTCAGGGCTGACAGTAGCAGTCGATAGTGCCCTGCCTGATGTGCACCGTGAAGATTGCATCGTTGTTTGCTGCGCCTTCAATTCCCAAAACTACTCTAAGTCAGGAAGGACTGCGGCTTGGCTAAGGCAAGCCGCAAGACTAGGAGCACGACTATGCGGTCTAGGAGGTGGTGCACTGTTTCTCGCCCGGATCGGCATAGCGATCGAAGGGCCCATCAGCGCACA
This sequence comes from Ruegeria sp. BA2, assembly GCF_056539605.1. Lineage (NCBI taxonomy): Bacteria > Pseudomonadati > Pseudomonadota > Alphaproteobacteria > Rhodobacterales > Roseobacteraceae > Ruegeria > Ruegeria sp. BA2. The sequence continues at coordinate 20,197 of NZ_JBQFVE010000019.1, forward strand.
CTGGAGAATGAAGCCTGTCTTTGAGGAAGGCTATCTGGATCTGGAGCCTACCTGCACAATTTTTGAAGAGGCTTCAAATATCGTCTCCTGCGGGGGAGGTGCCGCCACTCTGGACCTTTTTTCTGCGTTGATCCGCCAAAAAGCAGGTCCGGAAGCCTCTAGTCAGGTTGCTGACCAGCTCCTTTGTGGGTCTATGCGTGACGGAAATTGCCGTCAGAGTATCTCCAGTCTTTATGGTCCGAAACACCGGAACGAAAAGCTATCCAAAGCACTGAGTTATATGCAGGAAACCTGGGAAGAGCCTGTTTCACCGTCGGTTATCGCTCGTCAGGTTGGGATATCGACACGGCAACTTGAAAGGTTGTTTAGCCGATATCTGGGAATGACCCCAAAAACCTACATGATGGTTCTAAGGCTCGAGAGGGCACGCGTATTGCTGCAGCAAACCCAGATGCGCGTGATCGACGTTGCTACGGCCTGCGGATTCTCAACACAAAGCGTGTTCTCCAAACACTACAGAAGGCACTTCGGCATAGCGCCTCGAGAAGAAAAGGTTGTGCTTGCGCACTAGCTTCGGAGAACGGCGTTGCAATCAACTCAGACAACACTGGTCACTACGGAACTAAACTGTGACGGCGGCAAAGCAGAACACAGAACGATCTCTTATGCCTTCGGTGTCCCGGTCAATAATACCGCAGAAAATCGCACCCCGCTTACGACAATGGGGGGACTTCGCAGATCAAGCTATGAACGCAGCTTGAATGAAAGGCCGCGCAAGTCGGGACGCGGCTTTTCTTGCTTGCAATCAAGCGTCTGAAAGGAAATCACAAAATGAACACCCATTACAGTGATCGGCGCAAGATCGACCCTAGCCAGGGCGTTCGTCTTGGCGATGGGACGGCAAATGACGGCGACCGGGTCGAGATTGGGCCGACCGCACTTGCCCATGCTGAATGGCGCGAGGCGGGGTTAGCGTTGCCCGACCTGACCGAGATGCGCAAGGCCCGCCACAAGCGCCTGACCGACGCCATCGTGGCCCGCGGCTATGGGGGTCTGCTGATGTTCGATCCACTGAACATCCGCTATGCGACCGACACGACGAACATGCAATTGTGGAACACCCACAACCCGTTCCGGGCCTGCCTGCTCTGTGCCGGCGGATACATGGTGCTTTGGGACTACAAGAACGCGCCTTTCCTCGCCGAGTATAATCCGCTCGTCCGCGAGAGCCGATCTGGCGCTGACATGTTCTATTTCGCCCGTGGCGACCGGATTGGGCCAGCGGCCGACGCCTTCGCCGCTGAGGTGGCTGATCTGCTGGCCACCCATGCGCCGGGCTATACACAGATCGGGATCGACAAGATCCAGCCTGCGGGACTGGACGCGATCCGCCGAGCGGGGCTGGAGTATCGCGACGGCGAAGAAGTGACCGAACGCACACGGGGCACTAAGACCGAGCACGAGTTACGCGCCATGCGCTGCGCCATACATTCCTGCGAGCGTTCGATGGCCGCCATGGAAGAGTTCGCGCGCGCAGAAATTCCAAAGGGCGGGGTGACCGAGGACGATGTCTGGGCCGTGCTCCATGCCGAGAACATCAAGCGTGGCGGCGAATGGATCGAAACACGGCTGCTCACCTCGGGGCCACGCACGAACCCGTGGTTCCAGGAATGTGGGCCCCGGGTCATCGCCGAGAACGAGATCCTCGCCTTCGACACTGATCTGATCGGGCCATATGGCATTTGCGCGGACCTCAGCCGTACATGGTGGATCGGTGACGAACTGGCGCCGAAACATATGCGCGAGAGTTACGCCGAGGCCGTCGAGCACATCCGCTACAACACGGCGCTCCTGCGCCCCGGCCTCCACATGGAGGAGCTGACACGCTCATTGCATGTGCTGCAGGACAAGTATCAGGCGCTGAAATATTCCTCTCCGATGCATGGTGTGGGCCTGTGCGACGAATGGCCATTGATCGCCTATCCCGACCGACTGGTGGACGGCGCCTTCGACGCCATTCTCGAACCTGGGCTGACGCTGTGTGTCGAAGCGCTGGTGGGTGAGGTCGGCGGCGACCACATGGTCAAGCTGGAGGATCAGGGAGTTGTAACTGAAAGCGGGTTCGAAACGATTTCGACCTACCCGCTCGATAAGCGCCTGATGGGAGAAACGGCCTAGCTGGCATTCGCAATATCCAAAGGCCGCCAGCAAACCCATGACACGGTCCGCTGACGGTTCAAAATTAGCATACAATGGAGGAAAGTATGAAACCACCTTTAGGCGAATTGGACATTCCAGTTTCAGAGAGCGGCTTTTATGAAGGGTTCTCGAAGAACGTTGCCGTGTCCGCGAAAATCCTGGTGGGTTTGCTCATCGTGTGGGCCGTGGCCTTTCCGGAGAGTGCTGCAGAGACACTAGGAACATTGAATGGCTTCATTCTGGCGAGCTTTAACTCTTGGTACATCTACGCAGTATCGTTTTTCCTCATACTCTGCCTTGTTCTGGCGGCATTGCCGGCTTCTGGCAGGCTTCGGTTGGGTCAGGACAATGAAAGGCCTGAATTTTCGAATTTCTCTTGGTTTTCAATGATGTTCAGCGCCGGGATCGGCATTGGGATGCTGACCTTTGCGACAGCCGAACCGATTTACCATTTTCAAAACAACCCCCACGTGATTATGGGAGACGTGCCCGCTCAGACGGCTGAAACCGTAAGGTCAGCTTATATCTGGTCATTTGCGCATTGGGGGTTATCGGCTTGGGCATGCTATGCAATTGCCGGGCTGGGGTTCGCGTATTTCTCATACCGCAGGGGCCTGCCACTTACGGTGCGCACCGCGCTCATCCCGCTTTTCGGCAAGTCGCTTTCGGGCCCAATTGGTCATGTCATCGATATCGTAGCCGTAGTGGCAACTATCCTGGGCGTTGCCCAGACCCTTGGCTTTGGTGTCGAGCAGTTTGTAGCCGGCCTTAACCGGATTGGTTTCGGTGACTGGTTGCTGGTGACCGATGAGGGAGGAACACAAAAAGCGTCCTTTGCTGCCATCATCTTCGCCCTTGTGGTTATCATGGGTGCATCGACCCTGTCCGCACTTTCCGGTGTCGGCAAGGGGATCAAATGGCTCTCCAATATCAATATGGGGCTGAGCTTTTTCTTGTTGGCGTTCTTCCTGATTTTCGGTGCAACATTCTTCAGTCTGCAGGCCATGTTTGTCGGTATCTGGGACTACCTGCTGGCACTGCCGGGAATCAGCTTTACCGTCTGGTCAGATGATGGAACCGAAACGGGCGCCGCACTCGCCGGCTGGCAAGGCGGCTGGACGGTCTTTTACTGGGCCTGGTGGATCGCGGTGACCCCATTCGTTGGTCTGTTTCTTGCCAGGGTTTCGCGAGGGCGCACAGTGCGCGAGTTTGTGTTGGGTGCAATGCTTGTCCCGGCAATGATGTGTTTCATCTGGTTCGCCTTTGTTGGCGGTACGGCCATCCACCTTGAACTTACAGGTGAGGCTGGGGGCTCGATTCTGGGCGCGGGAATCTCAGACCAGCTGTTTGCGACACTGGCCGTTATTCTCAACGACAATCTGACATGGGTCTTCTCAGTTATCGTTGTGGTACTTCTTTTGACATATCTCGTGACCACGGCAGACTCCGCTGTTTTGATCGTAAATACAATCAACGCCGCGGGCGATGACGGCCCGAAAGCCAAGCCGCACATCTATTTCTGGGGTGTCGCCCTGGCACTGGTGGTCGGAGCCCTGCTTGTCATTGGGGGTCTGGGAGCCATTCAAACCGCGATGGTTATTGCGGCTTTGCCATTCAGTTTGGCGATGGTTCTGATGGGCTTTGCACTGATCAAAGCGATCTACAACGATAGCCGAAGAATTGCCGAAGGTGTACCGACCACCGCCCCGGCATCTGCTGCGGAATGAAACCTGATAGTGATGAAAGGACTTCGAGATGAAAACGCGTAAATCTTTTGCAGCTATCAGTGTGGTGTCCGCGGTAACTGCCGCTTCTACGGTCTCGGCGGCCGACATGGTCATTGGGGTCCCGAACTGGCCATCGGGGGAAGCCACCGCACATATTCTGAAGGTTGCCTTGGAAAGTCGGCTGGACTTGGATGTCGAATTGCAGGACAGCACCAATGCAGCCATGTTTGCGGCTATGGATGCCGGAACTTTGCATGTGCACCCTGAGGTCTGGCTGCCCAGTCTCGACTACCTTCGACGGGAATATGTCGACGGCCGAAAAACGGTTCAGGTAAAGTCCAGTGGCCCCAAGGGGGCGCAAGGAATGTGCGTGACAAAGGGCACGGCGGAACGCACTGGTATCACGGATATCAAGCAGCTTTCCGATCCGGAAATGGCTCAGAAATTTGATAGTAACGGAGACGGAAAAGGTGAAGTCTGGATCGGCGCTGAAGGTTGGACTTCCACTTCCATCGAACAAGTCCGTGCACGTTCCTACGGCTATCACAAGACTATGAGCCTCAGGATCATGGATGAAGCCGACGCCTTGGCAGAACTGGGGGCTGCTGTCGGACAGAACGAGAATGTCGTATTCTATTGTTATCAGCCGCACTACATGTTCGAAGTGCACGACCTTGTCGTTCTGAGCGAGCCAGCGCACGTAAGTTCAAAGTGGATTATCGTGCCGCCCAACTCGATCCCGGGCTGGTTGGAGAAATCGACCGCCGGCGTCGCCTGGGATACTGACGATCTTCATGTCAGTTATGCGACCAGTTTGGAAAGCGCGCAGCCTGATGCCGTCGCAATGCTAAGCAATGTCAAGTTGGAGACCGAGATGCTCTCGGAAATGTCCTTTGCCTTGGCGGTCGAGAAAAAGGACCCCGAAGCATTTGCAAAGCAATGGGTTGAAGACAACTCGGCTGTTGTCGACAGTTGGTTCCCGTAGTGACATACGTTTCCAAGAATGCTTCAGGCGGTAACGAATTCCAAGCTTGGAAGTGAATTCCGCTAGAGTGTTTGATACCCTTACGCCTTCCGGTCCAGATGACCGGAAGGCTGGCAATGGCGCTGATCGGCTTTGCTCTGATCAAGGCAATCATCAACGGTAGCCGCAGGAACGCAGTTGGACTTACCTCTACAGTTCCGGATACAGGCCCAATTGTGGCCGAATAAAAGTGTGAACAATCCTTGAGTGACTACAGATCGTTTGTGGGCGCTCTTTCCGCACTCAACCGGTGGAGTGAAAGGTGAAAAAATTCCAAGGCAGCTGTCATTGCGGTTCTGTAAAATTCACGTTTTCGATACCCGACATCGATCATGCAATGCGATGCGATTGTTCACTATGTTCCCGCAAAGGCATGGTGATGAGTGCAACGGTTATCCCGCCTGAAGAAATTAAGATCAGGTGTGAGCAGGGTGTTCTGTCAACTTACCAATTTGGCACAGAAACGGCGCGGCACTATTTTTGCAGTCGCTGCGGAATTCATACATTCGTCGAGACGCGACTGAACCCGGGCCACTATCGAGTTAACCTGGGATGCATAGATGAGTTGGACGCTCTTCGCCTACCTGACATAATCTATGACGGAAGAAATCTCTGACGCGACCAAGACGTCTGAAGGGAACTGTACACATCAAAATCGAGTCGTTGCATTTTGACAAACGGCGATCAGAAGAAACTAAAACACACACCGATGCTATCGATTCAAACCGTTGGGTAACTCCTCACTCCACTTTCGCAGTTCATCGAGAAATCCAAGCGCCGTGCAGCCAAACTTGGTAATGGAATATTGAACGGAAATAGGGGCAGTATCCATCACTTGCCTCGCAACCAAGCCCTGCTCCTCAAGTTGACGCAATCGCTCGGTGATCATCTTCTTGCTTGCCCCGCCGATCATGCGCGACAGATCGTTGAAACGCACAGGACCATCTTTGAGGTGCCACAAGATAGACCCGGTCCATTTTCCGCCAATGATCCGCATACCTCGTTCTATTGCACATGGCTCCACACAGGCCTCCGAGACCAGTCGGCGCCCTTTGGCATCTTCGTCAATCCGCGCTCGCATCGTCATCCTTTAGCTTAGGCAACTAGGTTACCAAAAGTATACTAGTTGATTTCCAACACCTGTACCATCAAATGCTCTCTGAGCCCGAAGAAAGTCAAGGGTTCAAGATTACACAAATAGGATATGGACATGAGAAAAATCCTGATCGTGAACGGTACTCAGCCCTACGAATTCGCCCCCGGGCAGTTGAACGCCAGCCTAACGGAGCGCGCGCGCGACATGCTTACCGCAATGGGTCACGAGGTACGCGTGGCAACTGTCGCCGACGGCTATGACGCGAATGCTGAGGTTGAGGCGCACATGTGGGCCGATACGGTCATCATGCAGTTTCCGGTGAATTGGATGGGCGTTCCGTGGGTTTTCAAGAAATACATGGATGAAGTTTACACCGCTGGAATGGATGGGCGGCTAAGTACCGGTGACGGTCGGACGGCAGAAGCACCGAAGGCCAATTATGGGATGGGAGGTGCGCTGAGCGATAAGACTTACATGCTTTCAGTGACGTTCAACGCCCCGAAAGAAGCGTTTAACAATGAGGCCGAACCGTTCTTTGCCGGTGGTAGCGTCGATGATTTGCTGCGCCCGATGCACCTGAACGCAAAGTTCTTTGCGATGCAGCCGCTTCCGACCTTTGCGGCATTTGATGTAATGAAGAACCCGGAAATCGACACCGATTTCGCTCGATTTGACGCGCATCTGAAAACCACGTTTGCCGAGGTTGAACATGTCCCAGCCTGATATCCATCTCTACACCGCCGGTACGATGAACGGTTACAAGCCGGTCATCTTTCTGGAAGAGGCAGGTGTCCCTTACGACCTGACTCACATCAACTTTTCCAAACAGGAACAAAAAGCGCCGGATTATCTGGCGCTGAACCCGAACGGAAAGATCCCGACCATCGAAGACCGTTCGGAAGGGCGCGCGATTTTCGAATCCGGCGCGATCCTGTGGTATCTGGCCGAGAAATACGGAATATTTCTGCCATCGGACCCGGTCAAACGGTCCGAGGTCATGCAATGGATGCTGTTTCAGGTTGGGCACGTAGGACCGATGATGGGACAGGCGATGTATTTCCAGCACATCGCTGCGCCTAATGGCCATGAAGAGCCCTTTTCAATCCGTCGCTACGTGGACGAAAGCCGCCGCTTGATGGAGGTGATGAACTCTCGTCTGGACGGGCGCGAATGGATTGCTGCAGACGAATACACCATAGCTGACATGATGCTGTTCCCATGGGCGCGTGCATATGTCTGGGCAAGGGTAGATGTGTCGGACCTGTCGCATCTGAACGCCTGGTTCGACCGTATTGACGCCCGGCCGGCCGTGCAACGGGCGTTGACCATCCCAAAGGCCAACCCCCAATTCTGGGATACCAACGCAGATGCCAGCGCCTTTGCTAAGGAAAACGCGTCGCGCTTTTCCAGCGATGTAAAAGGAACCTGAACCGTGCAAGCTGCTCTGCCCATTCGCGTCGATATCGTGTCAGACGTTGTTTGCCCTTGGTGTGTGATCGGCTACCACCAACTTGCCAAAGCTGCGCGCGACACCCAGACCGAACTAGATATCCATTGGCATCCATTCGAGCTGAACCCGCAGATGGCCGAGGGTGGCGAGAACCTACGCGAACATCTGGCGGCAAAATACGGGACCACTTTGGAAGGATCGATCAAGGCGCGTGCCCGCCTCAGCGAGATGGGCGCAGCACTTGGGTTCAAGTTCAACTACGCCGATGACATGCGGATGTATAACACCTTCCGAGCGCATCAGTTGATTGACTGGGCAACGGAACTAGGAAAAGGCCACGAGATGAAGCAGGCACTTTTTGCGGCCTTCTTCACCCGTCGCGAGGACGTCTCGGACATGCAGGTTCTCGCCGACGCGGCCGCAGGCATCGGGCTGAACCGCGTGGATGCGCTAGACATGTTGCAAAGCCAAGATCGGGCCAATCACTTGCGCCAAAAAGAGCAATTCTGGATCAGCCAAGGTGTTCGGGGCGTGCCTGCAATGGTGTTCGATCAACGTCACCTCGTGACCGGTGCGCAGGGCGAGGAAAACTACGCCCGCATCCTGCTGCATCTACGAGACGACAGGGCCGCGTGACACCAGTGAATACCAGGCACTTCCGGCGCAAAAAAACCACGATCGGACAGGTGTCGCCCGGCCTGCCATCGCTGAACAACCATTGTGGGGGTTGCATGACGTAAGTCTCCGCGACAACCTTCCTCTTAAATTAAAAACTCAGTCGGAGTGGCCGCATGCCGGCCGCTACAGCCCTTCAACTTGGAAGAGTTCCTAATTTATGGCACTGCATGATCACCCCATCTGGCGGAAGCCGCAACATCACCAAGACCTCGACCACGCGCACGACCATGTCCACTGGGCCGAGCTGTTCTACGACCTGATCCACGTCGTGACGATCTTTCTATTGGGCAATTACCTGTCGCATCATCTCGATCTGCATGGGTTTCTTGTGTTCGCCGGAGTCTTCATAACGCTCTGGTACGCTTGGGGCGAACTCAGCATATTCAACTCGATCTACGTCAGTACCGACTTTTGGCATCGGCTGATTATGGCCGTGATGATCTGCACGGTGATGTTCATGGCAGCGGCGATCCCGGCTATTGACGGAAATGGTTGGGTTTTCTTCGCGTTAGGATTTGCTGCGAACAGGGCCATGATCGCGGCGCTGTACTATCGAGCCCGGCGGGCCAATTCATCAGGCGAGTCGATGTCGACGGCCCAGATCCGCAATTTCTCGGTCTTTGCGGTGATCTTTGCGATTGCAGCCTTTTTGCCTGCTCCTCTTGCTTACTGGGTGTTTGCCGTCGCAATGGTGGCCACGCAGGCAATGTATATGATCCCCGGTGTCACAGTCCTGCGTTTCGAGAGGTTTGTCCCGCGTCTTGGCCATATGGCTGAACGGTTTGCTCTTTTAACGTTGATCGTATTAGGCGAAGGGTTCTTCAAACTGGTCGTCACCCTGTCCGAAAAAGGAATTTACAAAGTATCACCGGACGTACTCGTCAACTTCGTCATCGGTGGCGTTTCGATGTTCGTGATGTGTTGGATCTATTTCGACTTTGTCGGCAATGCCAAACCAAAAGACAAAAAGGTGTCGACGTTGGTCATCTGGTGGCTTGCGCACCTGATTTTGATGCTTTGCGGCGTCATGGTCGGCGTGGCTCTTGCTGCCGAGGTCAAAGTCGGATTTTGGGAGCCATATCCAACCGAATATGCCGCCATAGGCTGTTTCGGTCTTGCCGGTTACATTGCCATGCTTTGGGTGCTTCAAAACGTCATAGAACATCGTTTGGCGTCGGATTTCGGGCGATGGGACGTGCGTGTATTCGGGATAGTGCTGGCAATCATCTGTTTCTTTGTCGTCCCACATGTCCCCTCTTTGTTAGGCAATCTGATCTGGGGGACAGCTTTGCTATCGCAAATCGCGATCCCCCTGACGCGCGCCTGGACGCAGTTTCGACATGAGTGAGGCACTTACAAGTTCAGGCTATCTAAAAAGAAAAGTCTATTGGTGGCTCGAGCGCCCGGACCGGGCGGCCACCGGTCCCTGGTTGCTTGAAATAGCTCTAATTGCCCTAATCACGCTGAACGTGGCCGCCGTTATCCTGGAAACGGTTGACTCCATATATTTCCGTTGGGGCCTCGCTCTGAACCTCTTTGAGGGTCTTTCTCTGTTTGTCTTCGTGGTCGAATACGCGGCAAGGCTGTGGGTCGCCACTGAAAATCCAAGTTACAAAACGCGCGCTGCATGGGCCGTCTCCCCGATCGCCATCATCGATTTACTAGCGATTTTACCTGCGCTGCTCTACTTGATCTTCCCGGTTGACCTGCGTCTGCTGCGTACCTTCCGCATGTTGCGACTGCTTAAACTCACGCGGTATTCCCCCGCGCTCGGCATGCTGCTTGCTGTGTTTGAGGAAGAGGCTGGCGCCTTTTTTGCAGGTTTCTTCATCCTGATGGTGATGCTGATTTTTGCGGCCAGTGGTGCTTGGCTGGCCGAGCACGAAGCGCAACCGGATGCCTTCGGTTCGATCCCCGCAGCGATGTGGTGGGCGATGGCAACGCTGACGACCGTTGGTTATGGCGACGTGACGCCCGTGACAGTTGCCGGTAAGATCTTCGGCGCTGCGATCACCGTGATTGGCATCGGTATGGCTGCGTTGCCTGCAGGGATCATTGCCAGCGGCCTGAACGACCAATTGCACCGCCGACGGGCCAGCCTGGAACGTGAATTTCGAAAGGCCTTGGAAGACGGCGATATCTGCGAGGCCGATGAGAAAGAGATTGACTCAGTTCGCAAGCAATTGGGTCTCTCGCGCCGCGCTGCCGATCATATCCGAAACCGCGTGCATGCCGAAACAATATCACAGGTCGATCACTGTCCCACATGTGGTCAGCCGACCAAGCAAAAGGCCAAGTCGTGAACGCCAGCATCGGACTGCTTGTCTACGGAGTTCGAGATTTGCGGGGAAAAACTGTCTGTCAGTTCTTTAGCGTGCGCTCTTTCGTTGATCCCAAAAATCGGAGTCAATGAAACTGAAAAGGTCTTGTCAGAAGAACTTTGGTTGAGCGAGTTAGGGTTGTTGCGTAGCTTTTGCCCATGACCAATCCGGCCTCTTTCAAGTACTTCAAAACCAGCCCAGAGATCATCCGCATTGCAGTGATGCTGTACATCCGTTTCCCGCTCTCGCTTCGGAACGTCGAAGATCTGTTGCACGAGCGAGGCATCGACGTGAGCCACGAAACCGTCCGATATTGGTGGAACAGGTTTGGTCCAATGTTTGCAGCTGAGATCCGACGGAAGCGTGTTCAGCAACTGCGCGCCTTCTCCAAATGGAAGTGGCACGTTGACGAGGTTTTCGTGAAGGTGAATGGCAAGCGGCATTATCTTTGGCGGGCTGTTGATCACGAAGGTGAGGTGCTGGAAGCCGTTGTCACCAAACGCCGAAACAAAGCTGCAGCACTGAAATTCCTCAAGAAATTGATAAAGCGGCACGGTTGCGCCGAAGAGATCGTCACAGATCGCTTCGCTTCCTACAAGGCTGCGCTCAGAGAAATGGGCGCGCTCGAAAAACAACAGACGGGCAGGTGGCTCAACAACCGCGTCGAGAATTCGCACCTGCCGTTTCGACGACGCGAACGCGCGATGCAACGTTTCAGGCGCATGCGAAGTTTACAGAAATTCGCCTCCGTCCACTCTTCCGTCTACAACCACTTCAACCAGCAAAGATCGCTAAGCAGCAGAGATACCTTCAAGCTGACACGCACCGCCGCTCTCGCCGAGTGGCGTCAACTTTGTTCCGGATAGGTTCGCGGTTCCCGCGGCACACTGAGACTGGTTCGAATTCGTCTGACAGCACCTTCCTGAAGTTCTTTTCGCGTATTTGCCAGAACTTCCTCGGGTATCTGAGATGCCACATATGCAGGGATCGGTTCCTGCACATGAAGCACTGTGAATTCCGCATCGGCATTTGCCAGCAAACGAGCAGCTTCAAATGTGATCTCAATTCGCGAGGCTGAGTTGTCGACAAATGTCGCTGATGCGCAGAAACCGGATTTGCAAAGTCTTGGCTCTGTGCAGAAAACCGAAATTAAGCTTGATCAGCGAATACTCCGACCGCAGCAGTGATTTCGATCAACCAGAACCAAGCTAAGAAAGCTTCGTACTTCACTTGGCCGGGTGGGAAAGCGACACTTTTTTTCGATCAGCTCACATGTTTAATCAAACCAACACTTCGAGTCTCGCATTGGGAAACTGGGATAGGACCAAGTTGATCCGCTCAGTCGGGGTCACGCACAATGTGGTGGATAGCCCGTCCGCTAATGCGGCAGTAGGTGCTGAAACTGAAACAGCCTCGTGAAACACCAAAAGAGATATTGGATCGAAGATATGCCCCGACCTTTCCGCCATGCGCATGGCACCGGGGACCGAAGTGGCAACGGCGCGGTTATGCAGTTCTATCCTGCTCAGCACAACGTCATTTGGACCGGCCAGTCCGACCTGCCAAGCAGCACCGTCGGTGCGGTTGTCCATTCCGGCAATTTCGCCCATGTTCACCAACACATTCTGCAAGCCGAACAACCGTAACAGGTTGGCGATGCGGTCCGTTATTTCTCCTTGTGCGATGCCATTCAGAGTTATTGCGGCGACACCCGGTTTAGGCAATCGGATTTCATTACTTGTCACTGACACCTTCTGCCAACCAACTGCGTCTTGGGCTGTTTTCAGCTCCAATGCACCAGACCCACTAGCAAGCGCGCTCCACAAAGGCTGAATTGTCGGATCAAATGCGCCGTCCGATGCATCGTGCAGAACGTCGCAGAGGCTGAGCAGGCTCAAAAGCTCGGGTGAAGGGTGTTTCAGGAGTCCCGACGTGTTCAGTTGGCACAATTCTGACTCGGGCCGATAAAGGCTGAAGATCGCCTCTAACCGATCCAACTCAGCTTCAACCGCGGCGAAGATTGGGGCAGCGTCGGTGTTGGTCACACCTTCAAGCTGCAAGCTGGCCGGTGCACCCAATGCAATACCGCGCCATTGTGCAACGGCACCAGCCGTTGCAGGCAAGGCAGCGCAGGCGGCCGAAATGCTCAGGAAACGGCGGCGTGTCAGAAAGGTCATGCGGGTGTCTCCAGCACAAGATCGAGATCGACGGGGCCCAGAACCTCGGTATCTGGTATGTCGGACAAGGGCAGGGTCGTGCCGCCATAATCGGCGATGAACGCTTGGGCTGCGGTGGGATCGCCAAAAGGCACCACTTCGCGCGCACCCATGCCACCGGCGACATTGGCCCCAACCACAAAGCTGGCGCTCTCTGCGTCGATCCAGTTCGAAATCCCCGGTTGCCGCCAACTGGGCGCGACGCTCATGTCGCTGACGTAGACGGCAGTGATCTTCGCGTCCCGCTCGGGGCTTTTGAGATAGGCCACCATGTCGCGCACCTGTGCAAAGAATAAAGGTGCGGGGTAGCCTTCCAAGTGGATCTGCCCCTTCGGCCCGCCATGTTCGGCGATGTTCATCTGGCAGAAAAAACTCAACGCATCGGGGGTCAGGTCCACTGGACCGGGGGCCTCGGCCACCTCTTCTTTACAGGCGATAAGCGCGATCAATGCGACCAGACAGAAGCGTTTCATGGCTCAACCCTCCGGAATGCGGCGCGGGCAAGGACGAATGCCAGCAGCGGCCAGAGCAGCAGCGAGGCAGGCGCGGCCCAGACGGGCAGGGCCTGCGCAGCTCCGGTCATGCCTGACGCCATCGCAACGCCTTCGGTTGCGGCGATGTTCCACAGACGGAAAGCGTCGGCCGGGTTGGCCACCATCACCCAAGGAAAGACGGATTGGGTGAAGGTGCCGCCCTTGTCCATGACGACGGCCCCCAACAGGCCCAAATCATAAAGGACGACAAAAACCAGCCACAGCCCGGCCGACAAACCTGCCGCGGCCGTGGCCCCCTTTGCCAAGGCGGACAGCAGGTATCCAAGCGCCAGAAACACAGCGCCCAACAGGATCGAAGTGAGGATGAGGCGCACCAGAGCCATCAGGCTTTCCGGCCCCGCGCCACCAAAGAACGACGCCACCGCACCTGCAGTACCGAAACCGATGGTCATTGCGAAGGCCAGCGCGGCCAGATGGGCGGTGAACTTGCCCAACAGGATTTCTCCGCGCCCTGCCGGGTAAGACAGCAGCAGTGACAGGCTGCCGCGATCCACGTCGCCGGCGATGGCGTCAAAGGCGATCATCAGCGCCAGCAGCGGCGCAAGATAAACCGACAGCGTGGTCATCGAGGCCACCGAAACGGTCAACATGTCGACCCCCAGCGTGCCGGTTGGGGCGCTGCCTGCAAAGGTCAGTGCCAGAGCGAACAGAACCATGATCAGCGTTGCAACCAGCAGCCAGCGGTTGCGGCGTAGGATCAGCATTTCAGTGCGGGTGATGGCGAGGAAGCGGGTCATTGCAAACCCTCCTGTGCGTAGTGGCGATAGAGGTCTTCCAGCTTGGGCGGCGTCATTTCCACATCCGCGACCGCGCCGCCCAACCCGGCGATCCGGCGCAGCGCCTCCATCTTGTCTTCGGGTGAGCAGAGCAATTCAACGGATGCCCCATTGATCCGGCTGCCGCCTAATTCAGCGGCCAGCACATCAGGATTGGTGCTGGCGCGTACTTTCAGGCGGATCGGCAGACCGGCCAGCGCCGACAGGTTGGTCAGCGTGTCATCGGCCACCATCCGGCCCTTGCGCATGATGGCGATGCGGTCGGTGCGGGCCTCGACCTCGGTCAGCGCATGGCTCGCGATCAGAACGGCGGTGCCTTGGGCGGCCAGTTCGTCGATGATGGCGTACAGGTCCTGCCGAGAAATCGGGTCCAGCCCGCTTGTCGGCTCATCCAGCAAGGCCACTTTCGGTTGGCCCAGCAGCACCTGCGCCAGACCCAGACGTTGCCGCATCCCCTTGGAATAGGTGCCGATCCGGCGGTCCAGCGCATCGCTGAGGCCGACACGATCCAGCAAACCGGGCACATCGGCTTTTACGCCTGAAAGCTGCGCGAAAAGGGTCAATTGCTCGCGGCCCGTCAAGGCGGGATGAAACGACACCGCTTCGGGCAGATAGGCCGTCTCGCGACGCGCCTGAGCACTACCGGGGGTGGCGATCCCGATCCGAATGGCTCCGCCATGGATCGGTGTTAGGCCGAGGATGGATTTGATTAGGGTCGACTTGCCCGCGCCGTTATGGCCCAGCAGCGCAACGCGCTGGCCGGGGGCAAGAGACAGGGTGATATCGTCAAGAACGCGGGTTTTCCCTCGGTCCTTGAGAACATGGTCAATTGACAGGGCCTTATCCGTCATGAGGCACCTTTTTCATAGCTGGGGGTTCAAGGGCTTGCATCAGTGGGTTGCTGTCCATCACACCGCCCGGCAGCAGCGCCGGGAAGGCCGATTGCGACCAGCGCACCAGCTGCACGGCGGGCGAGCCGAGCAGCAATTTGGCTGCGGGTTGGGTCCACAGCACATGGTCCATACTGTCATTGGGGCGATAAGGGGCATCGGCAATGCCGTTGCCATCCACATCATAGGCGGCGAAATCGGACCAGTAATTGCCGCGCCCGTCTTCGGACCACTCGACCCATTTGGTCGAGACGTATTTCACCTGAGTCCGGTTGCCGACAAAGGCATTGCCGACGATCCGGTTGCGTTCACTGCCGGCGGTAAAGTGGATGCCGATGCCGCAACCCTGGAACCAGTTGTCAGTGAACTCGTTTTTGTTCGAATTGTACAGGAAGGTGCATTTCTCTTTCGCACCTTTCACCACATTGCCGGTGATGACGCTCTTGTTGGCATAGTTCAGCATCACGCCATGTTCGCGGTCGTCAATCGAGACATTGTCGGTGACTTTGACATTCGATGTGAACATCACCGCATAGCCCAGATCGTTGCCGATCGAGACGTTGTTGCTGACCTCGGAATTGTCGGCATACATGTAATGCACCGCAAAACGCAGATCGCGGAACAGGTTGCCGGTGAACAAATTCTTCTTCGAAGAATTTACGAAAATCCCATCGCGGCCAAACTGAATGTCATTGTCGGCGACTACGGCTCCGGGTGCGTTCCAGACATAAACCCCATTGCCGCGCGCGTTCATGTGGCGGTCCTGCCGCCCCTCGATCCGGTTGCGGCGTACGATGCTGTCCTTGGCCCCGTGGATGTCGATGCCATAAAGGTTGCCCAGCAGCACGTTATCCTCGACCACCGGCGCGTGGGCCGTCTTGGTCAGTTGGATACCGCTGTCGATCCCGTCATGGTCCGAGCCAGAGCCGATCACTGTCAGCCCACGCAGGGTCACGCCCGGCCCAGTCACGGTGATGACGCTGCCATCACCTTGTCCATCAATGGTGGCCTGTCCCAGCCCGTCAATCGTGACGGGCCGGTCCAGAACCAGTGTTTCTGTGTAGACACCGGGGCTCAGGCGGAGGGTGTCTCCATCCGCCGCCTGCGCCAGTATCTCGTTGATGGCCCCCGCCCGGTTGGGCACATCCCAGTCCGCCGCCCAAAGGGGCGAGCCGAGCAGGAGCGGTATGAGCAGGGACCAACGCATCGTTACGCGCTCCGCGGCTCAACGAACATCCGGCCGCGCATTTCCATGTGCAGCGCGTGGCAGAACCACTGGCAATAGTACCAATGCACGCCCGGACGATCGGCAATGAACGTGACCGAGGCGGTGGCCTGCGGCCCGATCTCCATCGCGATGCCAAAGTTTGACAGGCACAGCCCGTGGGTCACGTCATCCACATCATCCAGGTTGGTGACATAGATGGTCACCTCGTCACCCTGTTTGACGGTGAATTTCTCCATGCTGAACACAGGTGCCACGGATGTCATATAGACACGCACCTTGTTGCCATCCCGGATCGGCTCATCCGCGCCATAGTCCAGATCGACGCCATCGGCTTCGGCCTGTTTGCGCGCATCTTCCCACATCGGGTCGTTGCGATCCCAGACGTTGACCGGGTTCACCTTGGACCGGTGCACAAGGATCGAGTCATGCGGTTCCGCAAAGGTCGGCCCGTCATGGACCACCTTCATCTTGTCGCCCGAGATGTCGATCAACTGCTCATTCTCAGGCTTCAGCGGACCCACGTTCAAGAAGCGGTCTTTCGAGAACTTGTTCATCGAAATCAGCCACTTGCCGTCAGCCTCAGCAGTCTCACCCATCGAGGTCGAGTTGTGGCCCGGTTGATACTGCACGTCCACCTTGTCAAGGATCGGATCAACGTCCGCACCGCCATAGGCTTCGATGGCTTTGGCGATGTCCCATTTCACAACCTGGCTGTCCAAGAACAGCGTGGTGAAGGCATTGCCCTTTCCGTCAAACGCGGTGTGAAGCGGGCCAAGACCCAGCTGCGGTTCGGCAACGATGGCCGAGCGCGGATCAGCGTTGTCGGCAAACAGCGCGTCGACCTTCTCAACATCGATCACCGACACGGTCGGCGACAGCTTGCCGTTGATCATGATGTGTTTCTTGTCGGGTGCGGCGTTCACACCATGCGGCGAGTTCGGGATCGGAATGTAACGGGTCAGGTTGCCACCGGCCTCTTTGCGGCCATCCACAACTTTGACGCCGTTCAGCTCCTGATAGTTGCCCGCAGCAATCGCGTCTTCGATGCCTTTCAGGTTGAACACGACCACATGGTCCAACTCATTCTCGGTCATCTCGGCAAGGTTCATCCCCATTTCCGAGTTGTACGAGGTCGAGAACGCATATTTGCCCTGATAGTCGCAGTCGGTGTTGTCGAGGTTGCCCGACACCATCACCTGCCATGCGATCTCCATCGTATCACCATCAATGGCGGTAAAGATGTTCACGTATTGCGACGGATCGTCGAGGATCTGGCCGTCATTCACCAGCGGTGCTTCGTGCTCGCCATTGGCGAAGACATAGCCGGTGCGCGGGTATTTCTGCGGACGCAGACCGTGGATGTCATGCGCGTTCGGGATTTCGATGATCTTGTCGCATTTCATCACGTCACAGCGCACGCGGGCCACGCGGGTGTTGGCCTTGTCGTTCATGAACAGATAGCGGCCGTCATAGGTGCCATCGGTGAACGACATATGCGGGTGGTGCAGGTCGCCATTGTCATAGGTAACCTTGCCGTTTGCCGCCAGGAACTCTTTGGTTTCGGGCAGCAGACCTTCGGTCAGGATCTTCAGCGACTCGTTGGTCTGGCCCCAGCCAGTGGCCGAGCAGCGGTTGAACACCGGCACCCGCATCAGCTCGCGCATCGAGGGCACGCCCAAAATGCGCAGCTCGCCGGTTTGGCCTGAAGACCAGAAGCCATAGTATTCGTCCAGCTCGCCCGGCTCCAGATGCGCATTGGCTGCGGCACTTGCTTGGCGCGCGGTCATCAGGGTCGAACCCAGACCGGTCCCGGCAATCACCGCGCCGGTGGCGGTTGCCCCCAGCATCCCGCGGCGTGTAATGTTCAGTTTCTTATCGTGTTCCGACATGATCGTCTCTCCTTTTAGGAAACGGTTTGCGGTTTGGCGTTCGGATGGTTCGCCGGTGGCTGTCCGAGTGGGGTCTTCATCTGGACCGACCCTGTCTTGGCCCGCCGTTTCAACTGGCGGATAACGACGGGACATTTGTCCTCGGACTGGTAGAGCACCTGACAATGCAGGCAGGTGACGCACTCGTTCGGATTGATCTCACCGGTCGGGTGGATCGCCTGAACGGGGCATTCGTTGGCGCAGGTCTGACAGGGGGTGCCGCAATCCTTGTAGCGGCGCAGCCAGTCGAACATGCGAATACGGGCAGGGATCGCCAGCGCTCCGCCCAGCGGACAGAGATAACGGCAATAGAACCGTTCGATGAACAGCCCGATCACCAGCAAAGCCAGCGCAAAGACCACAAACGGCCAGTCGCGCATGAATTTCAGGATGATCGCGGTTTTGAACGGCTCGACCTCGGCATATTTCTCGGCCAGCGGGATCGAGACAAAGCTGATCCCGAACAGCACGAGGAAGATCATGTATTTTGCGGGCCAGAGGCGTTCGTTCAGGCCCCAGGGAAGGGTCCATTGTGGCACTTTCAGCGCGCGCGCGATCTTGTTGGTCAGTTCCTGCAGCGCACCAAACGGGCACAGCCAGCCGCAATAGGCCCCGCGCCCCCAGAACAGCAGCGCGGCGGCCACGGCAAACCACTGGATGAACACCAGCGGATCCAGCAGGAAGGCATCCCACGAGAAGCCTGTGCGTAAGCTGCCCGCCAGCGCCATCAGGTTCACCACGCTCAGCTGCGCATTGGCGTACCAGCCGATGAAGAACAGGGTCATGGTCAGGAACCCGATGCGGAACCAGTAGAACACCCGCGCATTCATCGTGGCATGGAATTGGAAAAAGAAGGTGGCCGTCAGCACCAGCAGCATCGCACCCAGAACCGCGATCTCAACAACGCGGTCCTTCCAGATACGCTGCCATAAGGCAGCCTTGGCTGCGGCCTCGTCTGTTGCGTCATCAACGACCGTAGGCGCTGCGACTGGCAGCAGATAGTGTTCGGGCAGCTTGTATCCCAGATCGAAGGTCAGAAAGGTTTTCTCAACCGCACCCACGGCGCGTTGCACCAGTAGTTGCAGGCGGAACGGCTCGGCAGGATCGAACTCGGCATCGGCAGGGATTTTGAAGATATCCAGTTCAGTGAAACTTGGCGCGTCCGGTGCTGCGACCTCGCCCAATCGGCGCTGCTGACGGTCAAAGAACCGCACCGAGCTGTCACCCTGGATCAGCTGAATACGGTCAAAGATACCACCGCGCACATAGCCCGAACCCTTAAAGCTATAGGCCCCGCGCCCCAGCACCAGAATGGCCTGTTCCCCTTCGTCCAGCCAGTCGATCAGGTTCTGATATTCGGCCTCACCCAGCAGTGATTTGCCAATTGAGGGCACCGAGACCAGCGCCATATGCATGTCGATAAACGTGTCATCGGGTTCGCCCGGCTCGGGCCGTTTGATGGCGCGCTGGTCGCCAGTGGCCTCAAACGCCGCATTGGCCTGGCCGACATCCAACGTCAGCCGCCGCACCGATCCGTCGCCCGACAGCGTCGTCCAGTCATAAACGGCATCCTGTGCCATATCGACTTCGCGCTTCGGCCCATCGACTTGCAGGGGGGACAGGCCCCCCAATCCCAGCGCTCGGGCCACTTTGATGCCGCCGCGCACAAGGCTGTCATCGATCACCATGATCGTGACGGTGGCGCCCGAGATAATGTCGAGGTCATGCCCCTCACCGCCGGTTTCTGCCTCAACCTTCAGGTCCAGACCGGCATAGCCTTCGGTCAGATCAACCATCCGCGAGTTGGGGATGCCGATTAGAACGATGGGTTCCGAGTGTTTGACCAGTTGCACCCCGGTCAGCACCGCATCCTGATCGATGCCTGCAACCACATGGATCGGTTTGCCGGAATACCCGGTGGTACCCACGAAGTCAGAAGTCAGGAAAGCCCAGGCAACGGTCTCGCCGCCCTTCAGGACGGGCGCAACCGGAACGTCATCGCGGACCGGCCCGAAGGCATCGGCTCCCGGGGCCAGATCGGCGGGTTCAATCTCGGGCAAGAAGCTGGCCAAGCTGTCCGCTTGGGCACTGATTGCCATCAGGCAAGACAGGACAAGGGCCAGAAGGAAATGGATTGCGCGACTTACGACCACGGCGCACCTCCGATACTTAAGGTAGACGCCATGGACGCGCGCGGGGCGCGTTCAGTTGTTCCTTGGGTCAGTAATGGGGGCCCTCGGGTCTCGGGCCACAGCTGATCCGACTTGTACAACACGGAAGATTTGCTGTTCTGAACCTGTACAACACAGAAGAGTCCGATTTCTGCGACCTGCGCAAGCTCGGGCACAGGTGCCGCGCTGGTCACCGCACACAGCGCGCAATCCGCGCATTTCGGGCAATACGCGGTCGGGTCATCGGTGTCCTCATCCAGATCAACCTCGACCCAAACCGCGCCACTTTCCGAGCAGATCTCTACCCAGACACTTTCACCGGGACTCGCCAGCACCGGTGCAATGGTCTGCAACAAAAGAAGGAGCATGCCTGCCAACCCGGCCGCCGTGCGGATCGCACGGGCAGGGAGATTGTGCAAAGGGACCAGGGCAGGCATGGAGACTCCGACTCGGGAAGCTATGCCTGAGTTCTAGAAGATTCGGTTTTGCAGATACTTGACTTAAGTTAGGTGCAGTGAATTTCTGGTTTTCTATTTGAAATCAATCATCTGCCTCGTCCATCAACCCGCGCACCCATCGGCCCGCCAGCCACGAGGCTGGTATGCCCAAGGGGATCGACCACAGGATCGCAGGCACTGGCTCAATGGCTCTATACCCTGCACTGTGCAGGATCAGACCGAGCAGGAACAGATTGATCGCCACGGTCAGCATCGTGGCTGGATAGAGCAATATGGCCAGCTTCCAGACTGGCCATTTGCCCTCAGTGGCTGGTGCCTTCCGAGAAGGAGATTTTGTTCCAGACATTGTACTTCCCAGACGGTTTGCGCATCGGCAGGCGGCGGACCTCTTCCAGAGTTTGCGCGTCAAAGACAATCACCGCCCCGTCATCCTCCCAGATCGACACCAGCGCATGACTTCCATCCTTGGTGAACTCGACATGGGCAACGGTTTTGCCGGGTGCAGGGCGCATAGTCCTAATGATTTCAAGGCTTTGCTTGTCGATGACATGCATCGCGTCCTTATTGGGACCGAAGAACACATCGGCCCAGACATAGGGCGAGTTCTCATGGCTGCGCATGAAGAACCCCGGACCTTCGGTCTTGATCCGCTTAACGGTTTCCCATGTCTCCATGTCGATCACCGAGACCGTGCCATCAGTCAGATGCGGCGTGGCCATCACGGTCGTATCGCCATATTTCCAAGTAATCCCCGAGCCCAAATGCGGCATCCCAGGCAGGTCCAGATCGGCCACTTTATGCCCGATCACCAGATCGATTACTTGCCCGCCCTTACCATCACGCGAGGCGCCCATGACGTACTCATAGCTCTGGTCAAAGAAGAAATCGTCCAGATAGTCGGGTGTGGTGATCTTACGTACCGGGAAGGGATCGGGGTTCTTGAACTGACCTTCGATGCGGAAATCATGCCCCAGCCCGAATTGCGGCGGGTTCGCCCCATAAAACACCTCCCAAATCTCGGGCACGTCTTTTAGGGCCAGCACAAAGCTTTCCCGCGGCGGGGCCTGATAGACCGCTGAAACGCGACTGGGAACACCTTTTTTGCTTTTGACTTCAATGACTTTCGCCACCGACAAATCGTCGGTCGACAGCAGGGTCAGCGCGTTCGGCAAATAGTTCGCTACTGCCACCCAATTACCGTCACCCGACATGGCGATGTTGCGGCTGTTCAAACCCGCGCGCACGCGGCCCACCTGTCTCAATGCCCAGATGTCGTATTTCTGCACCCAGCCATCGCGAGACATGATGAAGACATAGCGACCATCCGGGCTGAACTTCGGCCCGCCGTGGACTGCAAAGGGTGTCTCGAACCGGTCCAAAACTTCGAATGTGTCGCCGTCCAGCACGCTGACATGATGATCGCCCGTCTCAACCGCCAGTGTGATGTTCATCGGGTCACTATCCCAGACGGGCGCGTCCACCGGCACATAGCCCTCGTCCAGAATACGGCTGGCCATGATATCGGCCTCGCCCCATTCAGGGTCGGTTTCAAGCGGCGACTTCAACCACCCTGCCAGTTCCTCAATCTGTAACGCATCCAATTCATGCGAAAACGCAGGCATCTGCGTGGCCGCGCGTCCCTCTGCTATTACGGCGGCCACGCGCGGTCCACGCATCCGTTTCAACGTCTCGGGGATCAGAGCCGGACCAACGCCACCCAAGCGGTTTTCACCGTGGCACGAGGCACAGTGTTCGGCATAATCCGACGGCGCATCGGCCCAGGCGGCACTCAGGCTCAGGATCGAGCACAAGGCCCCGATCTTCATCTTTTCAAAAATACTCCCGCCGGAGGCTCCCGCCCGCGTCACGAGCGTAGCGGTTGAAAGCTTTGCACTTACGGTGTCAAAAGAACTGATGCGCCGGATCATGACGTTTCCCCCGGAATGGCGTGACCTGCAGGCGCTCGCCCGCATCCTCGACGCCGATTTCTTGATTTGACAGATAGCAGGCCGGGTCCTCGGCCCATGGATCGCCAGTCACTTGCAAGGCCCGAATGCGGGTATTGCCGCCGCACACATCCTTCAACTGGCAAGCTCCGCAGCGCCCTTTCAGCGGGCGCGGACGGGTGCGCAGCATGGCGAGCATCGGATCATCTCCGGTCCAAAGCTCTGAAAAGGAACGGGTTTTCACATTTCCTATGGTGTAGTCGGACCAATAAGTGTCGGGGTGTACGCGGCCCAGATTGTCGATATTAGCCACGCCCAACCCGCTGGAGTTCCCGCCCCACGCCGCCAGATGGTCGCGTACATGTGCGGCTTTGGAGTCGTCGAAATGAGCCCGAACCCAGTTCAGGAAATACCCCGCATCGGCGTCGTTATTGCCGGTCACGATGTCAAGCGGACGACCACCCGAAGCAGCCTCCCACGCGCGTTCCAGCAACAAATCCAGTCCTTTAAGGGTGCGCAGATGCGCGGCATCCTCGCACCGGTTCTTGTCGCCGCGTCCGGCATAGACCAGATGCGACAGGTAAAACTTGTCGACACCTTCATCGTCACACAGCTGCAGCAAATCGGGCAAATTGTGCTGGGTGCCTTCGGTCAGACAGAAACGTAGGCCCACTTTGATGCCGCGCTTCTTGCATTCCCGCACGCCACGCAGGGCGTCGGCAAAGGCGCCTTCGACCCCGCGGAACCAATCATTGGTAGCTCCGATCCCGTCCAGCGAAATGCCGACATAGTTGAACCCCACATTGGCGATCATGTCAGCGGTTTCGTCGTAAATCCGCGTGCCATTGGTCGACAGCGCCAGCATCGGCACCAGATCGCGGGCGCGTTTGGCGATGTCGAAAAAATCGAACCGATCCAGCGGTTCCCCACCCGAGAGGATCAGAGCCGGGACGCGAAATTGGCCCAGATCCTCAAGGGTTACCATGGATTGCTCATGGCTGAGCTCACCGGGGAACGCCACATCCGCCGAGACGGTATAGCAATGGCGGCATTTCAGATTACAGCGCCGCGTCAGGTTCCAGATCACCACCGGTTTCACCGGCCCGGGGCGGCGCTTGCGTACCGGGGTCGGGGTGACCAGTTGGTGCATGTATTCGGTCAGGCGGAACATCGTCTCAGCCTTTCTGTTTCAGGCGCAGCCCGGTTTTCTTCAGGATGCGCGTGGAATAGAGGATATCTTTGGCCCGGCAGGCATCGCCCAGAATGGCGGCGATCTGCGCGCGCTTTTCTTCGACCTCATCACGGTCTTTGCCGTGGACCATGGCGAACAGGTTATAGGGCCAGTCAGGCAGGGCGCGCGGGCGTTCATAGCAATGGGTGACAAAAGGCAGCGCGCCGACATGTGCGCCCAGTTCAGCGACGCAATCGTCGTCAACATCCCAGACGGTCATACCATTCGATGTCATGCCCAGTTTGTAGTGGTTCGGAGCGGCGGCGATGCGGCGGATGACGCCGCGCGATTTCATGTCGGCCAGACGGAACAGCAAGGCGTCCTCGTCGATGCCAAGATCTGCCGCGACTTGTGCATAGGGTGCAGACACCAGAGGCAGGCCGCCTTGCAGCGCCTCGATAATCTCTCTGTCTTTCGCGTCGATCATGCCGCCACCCGGAAGCCGACGAAGAATTCCTGTAGTTTGGGGAAACGGAGAACCCGTGTCCCCGTTTCCCGTTCGATTGCATCGGCCGTGGCCTCGATCCCCTCGGGCGTTTCGGTGGCCAGCACTAACCACATGTTCAGCCGGTGCGTGCGTTCATAATTATGGGCAACCTCGGGGTGCGCATTGACTTTGGTCAGGACGGTTTCGAAATCCTCGGGCGAGACGACCATCGCACACAGACAGAACGCGCCACCCATCGCAGCGGCGTCGAAGAAAGGGCCGAACCGGGTGATGATGCGCTCATCCTTCATACGTGAAAGACGGCTCAGCAGCTCATTTTCCGGGATACCAATTTCCTCGGCAATCGCGGCATAGGGATGAGAGGTCAGTGGCAAGTCGTCCTGCAACCGGTTTAGGATTGCGCGGTCGGTTTTGTCCAGCGTCATGCGGCTGCCTCCTTTGGTTGGATCAGCGCGCCGGTCTGTTTGAAGCAGTGGGTCGAGAACAATACCTTGTGCTTGGCTCCAAACAGTTCCGGTAGGGCGGCGGCACCGGCCAGAGTATGTCGAGCTTCTTTGCGCGAACGGGCGTGGATCATCGAATACAGGCGGTACGGCCAAACCCCCTCGACCGGGTTGCGCTCGTAGCACAGCGTCACACCCGGATAGGCGGCCAGAGCTTTGCCAGCAGCGCTAATTTGTTCGACAGGCAAATCCCAGACGACCATAGCATTTGCCGACCACCCCAGCGCGCGGTGCCGCACAATCACCCCCAAGCGTGAGATGATAGCAGCAGAATGCAAGGCTGCGATGCGAGTCATCACGTGATCTGCATCGCGATCCAATGACCGGGCCAGCGCAGCATAAGGGTCGACGACAAGCGGTAGACCCGAGCTAAGCGCCTGCAACAACGAGCGGTCGCCATCCTGCATGGCATCCCGATCCACCCGACGCGGGCCGGGGACGTTTCTGGTTTTCCCCGACATGCGGAACCCCAGATCGACGTTGAAGGGGCGTACAAGCCGCAGGTCCAGTACGCGCAGACCAGAGCGGTGTGAGATACGGGCCAGTGTGTCGTTCACATGCGCGCGGTCCGGGCCGGTGGCGACGAACCACAGATTCCAGTCGTCCTCGCGCTGATAATTGTGGTTCACGCCGGGTTCCGCGTCGATCAGGGCCGCGACCTCTTCCAGACGTTCATCAGGGGCGGCGACAGCGGCCAGAGTGCTGGCGGATACAGCGCCTGGCGCGATCGTAGCGCCCACCCGCGTAATCCGCCCGGTGGCGCGCATTCGGGTCAGGCGGTCCACTACTTCAGCTTCGTCCAGCCCGAGCGCATTTGCAAGAACCTGAAACGGACGCTCGGTTAAAGGAAAATCGCGCTGAAAGTCGTCCAGCAGGCGGCGATCAATCGGGTCGGTGATATGCTCCATCGATCACAGCCCTGTTTTGTGCGCACGCGCAGTGAAGAAGATGCCAGAAGGGCTGTCGGCCTCGATTTCCCGCAGCTTTTTAAAGCTGTGCGTGTCGTAGACCATCACTTTGTTTGCATCGCGCACACTTAGCCACACCTCATGTCCGCGCGGCGTGAACTCCATATGCAGCACCGCAGGGCCGGGTTTGAATTCACGGATGATCTCTTTGTTAACGCTGTCGATCACCTGGATCGTGTCGTTCAGCGGGTGGGCAAAGTTTACCCAGACTTGCCGTCCATCGGGTCGCGCCATTGCAAAGACCGGCTGCCCGTGCGTCTTGGTGCGTCCGGTTTCAGCCAGAGTATCGGCATCGATCCAAAGCACCTCATGATGGCCGACGGCGGGCAGGACAAACTCCCGACCCGTTAGCGCCCAGCCTTCGAGGTGGGGCATTTTGTAGACCGGCATCTCTTCTTGCCCGCGCCCATAGTTGGGCAGCACGCGGATCGGTTCGGGCGTCTCGGCCCAAAGGTCCAGTGCGGTCAGGCCGTCCTCGCCGAACAGACCCGTGATATAGGTGCGGCCATTTGCGGTGATCAGCGCGTCATAAGGATTCTTGCCCATGTCAGGGATTTTGGTGATCGCGGGGTCGCCTCTGGCGAAATCGGCGATCCAGGTCTCGCCCGTGTCCCACATGGTAAAGACAAACCGGCGGCCCGGTGCGTCAACCAGACCGATGGTTTTGCCGTCAGTTGGGATGTCGGCTACCATTTCCAGCGTGTCCGCATCAAAGACCCGTACGCCGCCGGGTTCATAGTTCGACACGGCGACCAGTTTGCCGTCATCCGAGATGGCCCCGCCGATTGCATTTCCAGCTTGCACAACGCGGTTCGCGATCTTGCGAGTGACGATATCAACCTTGGTCAGTCCGCCGTCACGTCCGAAGACATAGGCGAAGCGTTGGTCAGGCGAATAAACCAGCGACGCATGAGACAAATCACCCAGCCCTGCGATCCGGGCCAGTGCGGCGCGCTCGGATTGATCGACCAACAGGACCGAGCCTTTGGCCCGTTCGATCACAAGGCCGAGGTCGCCGGTCGAGGTGGGTTCGGCCTGCGCGCTGGTCATCAGCAGCGTAGCGGCAAGTGTGAGGATAAGCTGTTTCATTGTGCCTCCTGTGCCAGCAGATAACGGGCGATCCATTCAGCCTCTTCTTCGCTGATCAGGGGCCGCCATGGGGGCATTGCGGTGTCGGGAATGCCATCGAGAATAACGCCGGTCAGAACCTCGGCGTCGTAATGTTCCAGCGTTTTGGGGCGCAGATCAGGACCAAGGCCGCCTTTGAGCGATAGCCCATGGCATGAGCCGCAATCCTGATGGATCAGACGCTTCAGTGCGTTGGGGTCAAGCGTGTCGGCGGCGAAGGCTGTTGTGGCCACAAGTATGGCCGACGTGAGAACGGCGCGCGCAGTCCATCCCTTGCGTCCTGCGGTAGCTGATTGCTGTATTGATCTCCGGGAACCAAGCTTAGCCATGAGCTTGCTCCAGCAACTCGGCCACAGGTCGCTCGGCGTAGAGTGATACCACCTTGCCAATGATAAACAACGTGGGGGCGTCCAAACCGGTTTCGCGCACATCTGCTGCCAGCCGGTCCAACCGTGACACCAGACGGTGCTCATCCAGGGTGGTGGCTTTGCCAACTGCCAGAACCGGGGTCGCGCCTGGCAGGTTCTCGGTCATCAGCCCCATGGCGATCTGGCCGATATTGGCGACGCCCATATAGACGACCAGCGTCGAGTCCGGGTCGGCCAGACGTTTCCAATCCAGATCCAGTACCTTGTCAGCCTGCCGGTGCCCGGTGACATATTGCACCGATGTCGCCAGCCCGCGATGGGTCAGCGGCACGCCGGTGGAACAGGATGCGCCTTGGGCTGCAGTGATGCCTGGCGCGTAGTCGACAGGGATGCCGTTTGCCATCAGATGCGCGGCCTCCTCTGAGCCGCGCCCGAAAATCATCGGGTCGCCACCCTTGAGCCGCGCAATGGTGTGTCCGGCGCGGGCTTCTTCAACAAGGATGTCGTTGATGCGATCTTGCGGCACGGTATGGCATTTCGGGGTCTTGCCAACGGGGATCAGCCGTGCGCCCTTGGCGTGCATGGCAAGGATATCAGCCGAGACCAGACGATCATAGACCACCACGTCCGCCTCTTGCAGCATCCGTAGCGCGCGCAGGGTCATCAGTTCGGGGTCGCCAGGGCCTGCGCCAATCAGAAAAACCTTACCGCTCATGTACAAACTCGCTTGGTTCGAATGTCTTCGGAGCCCGGAATTCCTGCGCGGTTTTGGGACTTTGCTGGGTGAGCCGGGCGTGTCATGGGCCAAGCCTGCCGCAATCGAAATGGAACCTCCTTGACTAAAGTTAAGGAGCGCAGGATTTGGCCCCGCGCTCCTCTCTCTCATGCCTGTATGGTTGCCTCAGCTCAGGGTTCGACGGTGATCATGCCGATCATGTTCTGCGTCTCCCAATGGGGTCCGCACAGATAGTCCTGCGGACCGGGGGTGAGGAAGGTCAGATCAACCGATTCCTCGGGAAACAGGCGATCGCTTTCGGGTTCGCTGCCATCTTTCAGAAGAACCGAATGGCTGGTTCGTTTGTCGACGTTGACCCAGCGCACTGTTGTGCCCGGTTTCACCGTCAACTCGACTGGACAGAAGGTGTATTTGTACATCAGCACCACCTCGGCATCCTCAACGGCGGATAAGGGCTGACCGAACAGCTCCACATAGCGCTCTTCGGCCTCAGCACATAGCTCGGCAGTTACATCCGCCCAAGCGGGCGCGGCAATAAGCAGCAAAGCGGGAAGAAGGTGTTGGGGTTTCATCGTCCAAATCTCCTCTTCTAAGTGGAACGGGCCGGATCGCCCGGCCCCTGTCCTTTATTGTTTGACCACGTTGATGAAGGCGCTGTCATCGTCCAGTGCCAGGCTGGTATCCAGCGTCACATGGTGGAACCGTGCGGCGGCAAAATCATCGTGGATGGCAAAGCCGACCGTGTAGGTCTGACCGGCCTCCAGCGGCACATCGCCGGGCGCGCCCGAGTTCAGCGGGCGGGTGAAGACCACGATCCACACGCCCGCGTCGAGGCTGGCCGAGGCGGCGATTTCGCCGTCATTGACCACGCGCTGTTCAAGCAGATAGCCGTTCGTGGCACTGCCGTCTGCATAAACGCGCATCAGGTCCAGATAGGTGCCGTCGGCCAGATACTGCTCGATCTGATCAGCCGCCTGCAGTTTGTCCCAGCCACCCAGCGCCTTGCCGCGACGGCCTTTGATCTCGACCTCGGTGCGGCTTTCGCTGATGTATTTGGTCACTGTGTCCTGCGTGAACAGACGGCCCGAAACATCCCCGTTTGCGGCAATCGCCTCGGTACCCGGATCGAAGGGCATGTAGGAGTTGTCTGCGTGGCATGAGGCCCAGCAGCCGACCTGATCGCCCAGCTCAATCCCGGTGCCAGTGATCATCATGGCCACCTTGATCTTGTTGTCCGGGTCCATCTTGCCGCCATCCACAAACGGGGCAGGGTTGTGACCCGTATCCGGCCATTGCAGACGGATGTACAGGTTCTGATCATCATGAGCCGCCTGCACCGTCGCGTCGATTACACCGCGCTTGCCGGGGATCGGCGTGGGTTCCAGATCGCCACCGGCCACGATCTTGTTGCCGATCGCATCCAGCTCGGCTGCGTGGCAGGTTGTGCACTTGTCACCGCCCTTGGTCAGCGGGCGCGCGCCGCCGTGGGATCTGCCGTTCTGGACCCACTCAAACGAAGCCTGACCGGGATAGAACAGTTTCATATCCGCGCTTGGGACCACCGCCCAATCGATATTCGTACCGACATCGCTGCCGCCACCTGCGGCGGCTGTGGTTTCCTGGCCAGAAGCGTTGGCGCGTTCTTCCGCGACAGCGGCATCAACTGCTGCTGCGATTTGAGCTTGCACCGCTTCTAGCTGAGCCACACGCGCGGCTTTCTCAGCTTCGGCATCGGCAGCTTCCTTGGCTTCGATGCGTTCGAGGCTTGCCAGATATTCGGCCGGAATCTCGCGAATGAACGCAGGGGTCGGGGCCTCCAGTTCTTCCAGATACTCTTCATCGGCCCGATCACGGGCGTCCGAGTGCGCAATTCCCTTGTGGCAGTCGATACAAGTCTGACCGACCGTCATCGCGTTCAGGTGCTGCTGTCGGGCGCGGGGTTTCTGGAACTCAGGCATCATCGATTCAAAATCGTGGCAGTTGCGGCATTCGCGCGAGTCGGTGGATTTCATCCGCTCCCATTCGTTCATGGCCAGATGCACGCGCTTGGCCTCGAATTTCTCGCGGGTATTGATGGTGCCGACAACCTTGCCATACAACTCTTTTGAGGCTTTGATCTTGCGGATGATCTTATGCGTCCAGTCCTTGGGCACGTGGCAGTCAGAACAGACCGCACCCACACCCGAACGATTCACGTCGTGGATTGTGCCGGTGTATTCCTCGTAAACGAAATCTCGCATTTCGTGGCACGAGACGCAGAATTCCTTGGTGTTGGTCGCTTCCATGGCGGTGTTGAACCCGCCCCAGAAGATGATGCCGGCAGCAAAGGCTGCAGCAAGACCGGCCACGGGCATTCCCCACAGGAAATACCGGCGCCAGATTGGTTTTTTCTTTTCCGGTTCCGAGGTCATATCCGGGCTCCGTTTTGGCTGTCTAGTCTGGCCTTATGTGGCCGGTGAGTTTGTCGGATGGATCAAACGAAGAAAGGGCGGGCGAGGGGCCCGCCCTTTGTGATGCTGAGTGCCAAACCCGTCAGGTGACGTGGTTCGACCGGTTGTAGACGTTGAACTTACCGGTCGGGGCAAACAGGCCCTTCACGCGGCCGATCTCTTCCAGCGTTTTGGCGTCGAAGATCACGATCTCACCGTTTGGCTCTTTCGAGGTCGAGCGGTTCCACTTGGAAACCCAAACTTCGGAGCCGTCCTGGTTAAACTCGAAGTGAACGGCGACATTGCCTTCCTCTTCAGTGATCTGGATCGTTTTCACGATCTCACCGGTGGCCTTGTCGATGACCTGCACCGATTGCTGGATTTCAGGCTCAGGATGCTTGGTCTGATCAGCCCAGATGTAATCCGATTCCGGGTGTGTCCGGATAAACAGACCGGGTCCGTCGGTTTCAACCTCGTAGCAGACCTTCCAGGCGTCGTCCGGGCGACTTTCGGGGTCGTTGCCCCAGACGGTAACCGTGCCTTCGCCCAGGTGGGTTGTTCCGGCAACAGGACCACAATTCGGGTCATCCCAGTTGGCGCCCGGGCCAGGGTGCGGCAGTGGCGCGGTGTCGATCAGTGCTTCCAGTTTGTGGGTCTCGGTATCAACCACGACCATCTTGTTCGACGCGTTTGCAGCGATCTGGAAGTACCGGCCCGATGGATCAAAGAACCCGTCATGCAGGAACTTGGCGCTGTCGATCTTGTCGATCCGCAGGTTGTCTAGATCGGAGTAGTCCACCTGCCAAAGCTGACCGAGTTCCTTGACGGCCACGATCCATGTGGGCTCGTTCGGGGTGGTGTAGATGGCCGCTACGCGCGCCTCTTCCACATAATCCCCGTCTACGTTGTAGCCGCGGGTCGAGACAACCTTTTTCGGCTCCATGGTTTCGGCGTCAACGATGGCAAAATGAGGCGGCCAATAGGCGCCACCAATGACGTATTTACCGTCACCAGATACGGCCACATCGCGGGCGTCATAGCCAATGGTAACCTCGGCAACCAGCATATTCTCGGGGTTCTGCCACAGGTCGATCTTGGTCATTTTGCCGTCGCGGCCCATAGTGTACCAGAAGCGGCCGGGATTTTCCGGCTCATCCAGTTTATGGTGTTCCGAGGCTTTCAGAACGTGCACCGCATAACCTGTCGGAATATGCGCCAGCACTTCTTTGGTGTCGCCGTCGATCACGGCCACCTTGCCCACATCACGTTCGATGACCACGAAGAAGTTTTCCCAGTTGCGGCCATGCAGCGGCTCGGTCGGGTAATCTTCAGGTTCGACATAGACTTTGCGCGTCGCCATCATCTGCTCAAGCGACATTTCCGGCGGCTTGGGCGGCTCCATCTGGATGTAGGTCGCCATATCGCGTATTTCGTCCTCGGACATCACGTCCGAGAAGTTGTTCATCCCGCCTTCGGTGCCCCAGGCTATGATCTTCTCAAGCCTTTCCTGCCCCAGTTTCAGAGTGCCCGTCTCGGTCACGGTGCCGTCGGCGTTCCTTGTTTCCACCAAAGGCTCAAGGCTTTTGCCGGTCGCGCCCTTGCGCAATACGCCGTGACAACCGGCGCAGCGTTCAAAGTAAAGTTGTTTTGAGGATTCAAAGGCTTCCTTGCTCAGGGTTGGCTCGTCGGCAAAGGCTGGTGCAGCGACGCTGCCCAGCAGCATCGCCAAACCGACGCGCAAGGCGCGGCCAGTTTTGTTGTAGCTGATTCCAAGTGACATGATCACTCTCCATTTGCTGGTGAGGCAGGTCCAAGGGTGAGACATCGCGCGTGGATACTCCTTGACGAAAGTCAACGCTGCGGGTGCAAATCTGTTGGCGGATTGGAAAAAAGAGCCAAAAAAACCTCAGGAAAATTTGGGTTATGGATGCATGTTTTTGCGGTTTTGATTTTGGTTAAGTTACGCGTGCGGGCTGAATGCTAGGGCTTGCAAAACCGTCAAGGAGAGCAGCTATGTCCGCAATCATCACCCGCGTTCTCGGCGAAGGGTTTCGTGTTTTTTTTCTGTCTGCGGGCCTCTACGGCATGTTTGTCGGGCTGGTCTGGGGCTTGTGGCTGACAGTGCCCTACCTGGCACCGGAATACGGCATGACCCCGCCGATGTGGCACGCGCATGAGATGATCTTTGGCTATGCCACGGCTGCGCTGGGTGGTTTCTTCCTGACCGCCGTTCCCAACTGGACCGGTGCGCCCGAGGCCCGTGCGAAGTTCATTGCCATCGTTGCCGGGCTTTGGCTGGCTGGTCGGCTGGCGATGTGGTTTTCAGGCGCTCTTCCTCCGGCGATGGTCGCCGTGCTCGATCTGGCTTTTGTCCCGGTTCTGGCGGCCAAGATACTGACGCAGTTGATCAAACGCCCAAAGCTGCAGAACATGGCCTTTCTGGCTTTGCTGAGCTTCATCTGGATTGCCAATCTGATGACCCATCTGGGCTGGATGGGGGTCAGCAATGGCACAAGTCAAACCGGGCTGAGGGCAGGGCTTCTGACTCTGTGCGCGATGATCGCCATATTGGGCGGACGAATTACACCGGCCTTTACCCGAAACGCCATGAAACGCGCCGAGGTGCCCGAGGCGCTTTGGCCGGTCTCATCCCCGATTTTCGACAAAGCCGGGATGGTCTTGGCTTTGCTTTTGCCGCTCAGTGCCTTGAGCTTGGGTGCCGGATCGGTGGTGGGAGGATTGGCTCTAGTATTGGGCGTGGTGCAGATCTTGCGCATGGCGCGCTGGCGCGCGATCTGGGCGGCTCGGCAACCGATTTTGCTGGCACTGCACCTGGGCCTGGTCATGCTGGCGCTGGGCCTGATCCTTTGGGGATTGGCCATTCTGGGCGTCGGGAATGAGGTTGCTGCTCTTCACATTTTGGGTATCGGTTGCGTTGGTGGCATGACGCTTGCAGTCATGAGCCGCGCGGCGCTTGGACATAGCGGTCGCGCGTTGGTCGCGCCCTTGCCGATGGTTGTGGCCTATGGGTTTATGGCTGCGGCTGCGTTGTCTCGCTGGATCGGGGCTGAGTTGAACGCCGGATACCTGGTTGCCATGCTGTTGTCAGACGGCCTATGGGTCGCCGCGTTTGCTCTGTACCTGGTTTCGATGTGGTCCGCGTTGACCGGCCCTAAAGTTACGAAATCGGGCTGATCTGACTTCATTTCCCTAGTCTTGACTTTCGTTAAGGAGCCACAGCGCCCCAGCCGCCATGCTGAGCACACAAGCTAATCTGCGCAAAGGAGAGCGCAATGCGAGAAGTCATGACCAAGAGCATGGCGCGCAACATATTCTATGGCGGGTCACTGTTCTTTATCCTCATCTTTCTGGCCCTGTCGGCACATTCGCACCTGTATATCGTGAACTCCGAGAACTCGGCGAAGCTCGATGAAAGTGTGGTGCGGGGCAAGCATGTCTGGGAAAAGCACGCCTGTATCAACTGCCACACGATCATGGGCGAGGGTGCTTACTTTGCGCCTGAAGTCGCAAATGTGATGACCCGCTGGGGCGTGCTGGACGACCCGGAATCAGCTTTTGAGGCCCTCAAGGGCTGGATGGAAGCGCAACCGACCGGCATTCCCGGTCGCCGGCAGATGCCCAATTTCAACCTCAGCGACGAGGAGATCCGTGATCTGGCGAACTTCTTGATCTGGACCGACAATATCGACGCTCAGGGCTGGCCGCCCAACGAGGCAGGCTGAGAAAGGGAACGGAGCAATGAAATACGAATCCCAAAAAATAGCCTATGCCTACTTTGCGGTAGCCATGGCCTTGTTTGCGATACAGGTGATCGGCGGCCTGCTGGCCGGTCTGATCTATGTATCGCCCAACTTCCTGAGCGAGCTTCTGCCGTTCAATATCGTGCGGATGCTGCACACCAACTCTCTGATCGTCTGGCTGATCCTCGGCTTCTTTGGCGCGGCCTATTTCCTGATCCCGGAAGAGGCGGAGCGCGAGATTCATTCGACCAAGCTGGCCTATCTGCAACTGATCATCCTTGTGGTCGGAACATTGGGTGTGGTTGTGACCTATGTGTTCAACCTGTTTGAAGGCAACTGGCTTCTGGGCAAAGAAGGCCGCGAGTTCCTTGAGCAACCCAAATGGGTCAAGGCGGGCATTGTCGTTGCCGCGCTGATCTTCCTCTACAACGTCTCGATGACCGTTCTGAAAGGCAAGAAAACCGCCATCACCAACATCTTGTTGTTGGGTCTTTGGGGGTTGGCGCTGCTGTTCCTGTTTGCCTTCTACAACCCGGGCAACCTGTCCTTGGACAAGCAATACTGGTGGTATGTTGTCCACCTGTGGGTCGAAGGTGTATGGGAACTGATCATGGCATCGATCCTGGCCTATCTGATGCTCAAGCTGACAGGTGTGGACCGTGAAATCGTCGAAAAATGGCTATACGTCATCGTCGCCGCCGCGCTGTTCTCGGGGATCCTTGGCACAGGTCACCATTACTATTGGATTGGTACGCCTGCATATTGGCAGTGGATCGGTTCGATCTTCTCAAGCCTCGAGGTGATCCCGTTCTTTGCCATGATGGCCTTTGCATTCGTCATGGTCTGGAAAGGCCGCCGTGACCACCCCAACAAGGCCGCGCTGCTGTGGTCGCTGGGCTGCGCCACATTGGCCTTCTTCGGTGCCGGTGTCTGGGGCTTCCTGCACACGTTGCATGGGGTGAACTACTATACCCACGGCACGCAGATCACTGCCGCGCACGGTCACTTGGCCTTTTACGGTGCCTATGTCTGTCTCAACCTGGCAATCTTCAGCTATGCGATGCCAATCCTGAAGAACCGTGACCCGTACAATCAGGTGCTGAACATGGGTTCGTTCTGGCTGATGAGCAGCGGCATGGTCTTCATGACCTTTGTGCTGACCTTTGGTGGGACCGTGCAGACGCACATGCAGCGTGTGGTCGGAGACTACTTCATGGACGTCCAGGACCAGATCGCAGTCTTCTACTGGATGCGTCTCGGCTCCGGCGTGGTCGTCGTCCTTGGCGCGCTGCTGTTCATCTACTCGATCTGGGTGCCCCGGAAAGAGGTAGTCGAACCCGGCCCAATCGAACGCGACCGGCTGGAAAGCGATCCTGACCACGTCGCAGCGGAGTCATGAAGATGGACGGCTCCATGAAACTGAACGAGGGGGCGGCAAACGCCCCCTTCTACCTCGCCCAAGGTGATGAATGCGATGTATTCACCGCCGCCTACAACAACGACCTGCCGGTTCTGCTGAAAGGCCCGACGGGCTGCGGCAAGACCCGCTTTGTGGCCCATATGGCCGCCAAACTTGGCCGCCCGCTTTACACCGTGGCCTGCCACGATGACCTCGCCGCTGCCGACCTGATTGGCCGCTACCTGTTGAAGGGTGGAGAAACCGTCTGGGTCGACGGTCCCCTGACCCGCGCGGTGCGCGAAGGCGCGATCTGCTATCTCGATGAGGTGGTCGAGGCGCGCAAAGACGTCACCGTCGTGCTGCACCCGCTGACCGACGACCGGCGCATCCTGCCGATCGACCGTACGGGTGAGGAGCTTGAGGCGGCGCCCGGCTTCATGTTGGTTGCATCCTACAACCCCGGATATCAGAATATCCTGAAAACCCTGAAACCCTCGACCCGGCAGCGGTTCATCTCGCTGGAATTCGACTTCCCCTCGCCTGAGATGGAGGCCGAAGTCGTTGCCCAGGAAAGCGGGCTGGCGCTGGAGCGCTGCAAGCCGCTGATCCGTCTGGCGAACAAGCTGCGCGGGCTCAAGGGTCAGGACCTTGAGGAAGGCGTTTCCACCCGTCTGGTTGTCTATGCCGCGACGTTGATCGCGCAAGGCATGTCCACCGACCGCGCCATCCTCGCCGCAATGATTGAACCTCTGACTGATGACGAGGACATCAAACGCGGGCTCCTCGATCTTGTCACGGCTGTCTTTGGGTGAGGCCGGCCGATGGTCAGGATCGATTTTGAGCCATGGGAACCCGAAGAAACGATCGGGAAACTGTGGCACACCCTTGCCAGCCGCCTTGATGCACCTGAGGTGCATGATGGAGCCGCGGTCGACCTCTCAGAGGTCGCAGGGCGGCTGGCCGTCCTCTTCCGAGGGCTTGGGGGTAGTCCGGGCGTTGAATTGCGCCCGGTCTCACCCGAGGTTTCACATCACCGTCTAAGCTGGCGCCGCAAGCTGGCAACTGAGGTCGAGCTGATGCCGCGCGCCTCGTTCGATGGTGAAGTTTTGCGCCTGCCGGACCGGCTGGCGGTTTTCCCTGCGCGCGAAGCCAATGGCGCGCTTTTTGTCTGGCTGGCCGCTGCTGCTGCTCATGCCGGAACTCGAATTGACGAACGCGACCCATTGCGTGCCGATCTGCACGCGCTGATCGCGGCGCAGAGCATGGTCGAGGCCACCTTGGAAAACGCTCCCGGCCTGCGGCCACT
Source organism: Ruegeria sp. BA2 (assembly GCF_056539605.1). NCBI lineage: Bacteria > Pseudomonadati > Pseudomonadota > Alphaproteobacteria > Rhodobacterales > Roseobacteraceae > Ruegeria > Ruegeria sp. BA2. The sequence continues at coordinate 57,136 of NZ_JBQFVE010000019.1, forward strand.
TTATACTGAGCTTTGCAAAGGTGTTCTGCATCACCGCGATATCCCAGTTCTGCCTCCTGTTGAAGTAGCGCTTGAAGAACTGGTTCGCCATATGCTTGGCGACCCCGCGCCGCTGTCATCAAGAGCCGAGAAGTTCTTGGCGCTAAGTGATGATCTGACCGCCCCGCGCGGATATCAGCATTTTCGTCTCGTGCCCCTGTGGCCCGAACTGCGCGCTGTTGGTTTTTCCGAACATAACGAAGTCGAAAACCCCGATACCGACGGACCGCCCGAAGAGTCCGGTGAGAAGACCCACCGCGCCCGCCGCAGAAAATCGGATCAGGCCTCGCGCAGTGACAGTTTCATCCTGCACAAGTTCGAGGCGATCCTCAGCTGGGCCGAGTTCCTGAACATCAATCGGCGCATCGACGATGACGATCCCGACAATGCCAAAAAGGCCGCTGATGATCAGGAAGAGATCGGCTTGGGCCAGATCTCCAAAGCCCCGCCAACCAAGCTGAAACTGCATCTGGACCTAGCGCCAGAGGATGTGAATCGCGAGCGCCTTTCAGGCCGCATTCTCTATCCCGAATGGGACGTGCGCACGGGGCAGTACCTGCCGGATCACGTCAACGTCTTGCTGTCGGATGCCGATATCCGCGAAGACTCGGCTGAATTCGGCAAAGACCCGGCCACCGCCCGCCGCATCCGTGCCGTGAAACGCCAGTTCGAGGCGTTGCGCCCGGGCCGCGTGATGACGCGCGGCCATCTGGACGGTGACCAGCTGGATATCGAGGCCGCCGTTCGAGCACAGGTCGATCGTTGTGCCAATGGCGAGGGCACCGAACGCATCTGGCAACGATCCCGCCCCGAGGCGCGCGATCTGGCTGTCTCGATCCTGCTGGATGTTAGCCGCTCGACCGAAAGCGCAGTCACCGGTCGCGCCGTGATCGACATTGAACGCGAGGCACTGGCCGCGCTGGCCTGGGGCCTGAACGCTTGCGGCGACGATTTCGCAATCCACGCCTTCAGCTCGCTCAAACGACAACGGGTCTTTGTGCAACGCTGCAAACGGTTCGATGAGCTGATGGGTGCAAAGGTCGAACAGCGCATCGCGTCGCTGCGCCCGGGCCACTACACGCGGCTTGGCGCGGCGATCCGCCATTGCTCGTCCGAACTCGCCATTCAGACCCGTAAACGCCGCTTGCTGCTGGTGATCACCGACGGCAAACCCAACGATCTGGACCACTACGAGGGCCGCCACGGAATCGAAGACACACGTCAAGCGATCCGCGAGGCACGCCGCGCCGGGCAATCGGTCTTTGGCGTCACCATCGACAAAACAGGCAAAAGCTGGTTCCCGCGTATGTTCGGGCAGGGCGGTTTTGCCGTCATCCCTGACCCGCACCGCCTGACCATGGCGCTGCCGCAGATCTACCGCCAACTGGTTGGGGCATGAGCGACACCTCCATCATCAACGAGCTTCCGGGCGAGTTGCTGATGTGGGTTCTGATCATCTCTGAACTGCTGGTCTTCGGTGCAGGGCTGATCGCCTTCATGGGCGTACGCCTGACCGATCCCGTCGGGTTTGCCGAAGCGCAATCCCACCTGCACCGCACGGGTGCGGCACTGAACACCACCGTGCTGGTCACATCAGGCTATCTCGCAGCACAGGCACTGAGATGGCGACAAGCAGCGCAGCGACGTGCCGCGCGTCTGGCCCTGATCGGTGCAGCGAGCCTTGGCATCTTGTTTCTGATCATCAAAGGCGCGGAATAGGCCGACAAGGCCGTGCAGGGCATCACGTTTGAGGCCCACCCGTTTTTCATGTTTTATTACCTGCTGACCGGCTTTCACGCTGCGCATGTCCTCGTCGGGGTTGGCATATTGCTGTTTGCCGCGTGGCGCGACCACACGCGCAATATCGAAGCAGGCGCACAGTTCTGGCACATGGTCGATCTGGTCTGGATCATGCTCTTCCCAGTGATCCACCTGCTGGGATGATGACAATGCTAGCAACTTCATCTTTTCCGAAATACTCCCGCCGGAGGCGTCCAAACGCGCTCGCGCGAGCTTGGCTCGCCCTTCTTGCGCTTAGCGTCGCATCAGCGCTGATGACGGTGTTGACCGTCTCACCCAAGCTTATTGGTGCCGGTATCCTGTTCCTCGCCTTGGTGAAATGCCGGATTATCCTCGCCCACTATTTGGACTTTGCGGTAAGTCCAGCTTGGTTGCGAGGGTTTATGTCAGTGCTAACCATTTTTGTGATCATAATATTTGCCCTCTATCTGATCTAAAAAAGCCGCCTCCGAAGAGACGGCGAAGTTTCACGCAAAGGGGGTCTTTTGATTACTGAGCAGCCATTGGCATCCGCGCGATCTGGCATCGTTGCCAGAGAGCCGACAGCGCGCCGACGAGGTGGTCGATATCCTCATCCGTATGTACCGGAGACGGAGTGATCCGCAGACGTTCGGTCCCTTTCGGAACGGTCGGGTAGTTGATCGGCTGGATATAGATGCCGAATTCCTCCAGCAGCGTGTCCGAGACAAACTTGCACTTCACCGGATCGCCAACCATCACCGGGATGATGTGGCTGGAGTTGGGAAGATGCGGAATGCCCTCGGCGTCCAACCGCGCGCGCACCTGCGCCACACGCGCCTTTTGCAGATCACGCTCAGCATTCGATTGCTTCAGGTGCCGGATTGAGGCCGCAGCTCCGGCCGCGATCGATGGGGGTAGGGCGGTGGTAAAGATGAACCCGCTTGCAAAGCTGCGTACGAAATCGCACAGAGCGGCCGAAGCGGCGATATAGCCACCGACCACGCCAAATGCTTTACCTAACGTGCCTTCGATAACGGTCAGACGATCCATAAGGCCATCGCGCTCGGCGATACCACCGCCGCGTGGACCATAAAGCCCAACGGCATGAACCTCATCCAGGTAGGTCATCGCGCCGTATTTGTCGGCCAGATCGCAGATCTCTTTGATTGGCGCGATGTCTCCATCCATCGAATAAACCGACTCGAATACGATCATCTTTGGTGCGTCTGGATCGGCAACGGCCAGCTTGGCCTCAAGATCTTTCAGATCGTTGTGTTTCCAGATCACTTTCTGCGCTCGGGAATGGCGGATGCCTTCGATCATCGAAGCATGGTTGAGCGCGTCCGAGAACACGACCAGGCTGGGAATTTTCGCTGCCAGCGTCCCAAGCGCCGCCCAGTTGGAGACATAGCCCGAGGTAAACAGAAGCGCGGCTTCTTTGCTGTGCAGATCGGCAAGTTCGGCCTCAAGCAACACATGATCATGGGTAGTGCCGGAGATGTTCCGCGTTCCCCCCGCGCCTGCGCCGCACCGGTCCAGCGCATCATGCATCGCCGAAATCACCGCAGGGTGCTGCCCCATGCCAAGATAATCGTTCGAGCACCAGATCCGCACATCCCTTTGCACCGCACCATCTGTCTGTCGCGCATTCGGGAAAGACCCACAGCGGCGTTGTAGATCTATGAACACCCGATAGTTTCCTTCATCTCGAAGGTCATCAAGGCTCTGAGTAAAAAATCGCTCGTAGTCCATCTTGCGGGCTCCCCGGATTACTGGCTTTGGAACGAGGATAGGTCAGGCATGCGCTTCACCACATGACTATTGTCAAGTTAACCCGGCATCAAAAGTTTTGTGCGGTCGCGCCGGGTTTGACATAGCTTAAAGACAGGATGGACGGGCCGTGGTTTTTCGGCTGCGGAAAAGACACGGGGGAGTATACGTGCCTCATGAAGCCCAAAAGGCGATCGCGCGTCAGTCGCTTCTGCTGCGCAGTTTGCCGGATCAGCATGTTGAAACACTGCTGAGCCACGCGATCTGGCGACAGTATGATCGTGGCGAGACTATCTTTTTGCAGGAAGAGACTGCAAAGGCCGTTCACGTCGTGCTGGCGGGATGGGTCAAGCTTTTTCGCATGACGCCAACCGGTGCAGAGGCGGTCGTGAGCGTTTTCAAACGCGGTGACAGCTTTGGCGAGGCGGTCGCCCTTCGCAACGTACCGTACCCCGTATCAGCCGAGGCCGTGTCGGCCTGTGATGTAATGCACATCCCCAGCCCGATCCTGATCTCGTTGATGAAAGAGGACCCTGAAATCGGAATCTCGATTCTGGCGTCGACGTTCACCCATCTGCATTCGCTGGTAGCGCAATTGGAGCAGCTTAAGGCGCAGACAGGCGCACAGCGGGTTGCAGAATTTCTGTTGAACCTTTGCGACGACGAAGGGGGTCGCTGTGATGTATCGCTGCCCTATGACAAAATGCTCATTGCTGGCCGTTTGGGGATGAAGCCCGAGAGCCTTAGCCGGGCGTTCTCCAGACTCAAAGTGGTTGGCGTGAAGATCGATCGCAACCATGCTGAGATCTCGGATATCGACGCGTTGCGCAGGTATGTGGAGGATGAGCCTGTAAACTTGCGTTGAAGCGCTGTTTCTGTCTTTCCGACAGGATCACTTCCTTCGGGACGTGTGCTCACTTTCTCTATGCAATGCTGGGTTCGCTCATACTCCTCCCTCCACCTGACTTGCGAACAAACTTCTAACGAAAACACGTCAACTTTGCTGACGGGGTTGGCAAAGGCAACAAACAGCGGGCTGCTGTGCTTTTGGTGCGCGGGCACAGGCGTCTGTTCGGCGTCGTCACAGAAGCGCTAGAACGGTAACGGTTCAGCGAGCAATCAGCCAATACTTGGCCGTCGCGGGAGAAGCATGAGACTTCGCGCACTTTGCCGTTCGCCATACGCTCAAAATGGATGGCTCCACCTTGCGCCAGAACGTGCAAAACACGCTGTTAGTGTTTTGAGATATTCAACGGATTGTCTCTTGAGTTTATGTCAGCAGAAAAGGCTTCCGGCATATCGCGCGAAAGTCTTCTGGTTCAAGTTGGTCCAATCAGGTGGACCTTAGCGGAGGGCCGCAATCGTAGACATAAATTCTCCATCGCCCTACGATCGTGCAGCACATGAAAATGAGCTAGTACGACAAGTACCATTTTGCAAGCGGACGTTCCGAAAATCAAAGTCAAAGGCAGCAATGTCCCGCCCTCCAGACCTTAAACCGAATCCTTATCTCGCTTGTGCGGCGAATGGCAGGTTCGGTGAAACCGCATTGCGGCGTGGAACGGCGTGATCAATGGCCGGAATGGGCCGCAGAAAACATCTGACCCTTTTGGTACAACCTACCGGTTCCTTAAAACCTCTCTCGGACTGACGCCCAGAGTTTGTCGAAACATGTAGCTGAACGCGCTCATAGATTCGTATCCCATGTCGAAGGCAACCGAGGTTACGCTCTTACCCGCCGCGAGCAGCGATACGGCATGCAAGACCCGTGCATGGCGCAACCATTTCGAAGGCGGCATGCCTGTTTCGGCGATGAACAGTCGTTCGATGGTCTTTCTGCTCGCTGGTACATCCGACAACCAGGCTTCGACTGAGCGAATGCTGCCTGGGTCGTTGAGGGCATCACGCGCGACGCCGAGTAGCCGCGCATCTTTCGGCAAAACAAGTGAGAGCGACACGTCCTTCGCTGCGAGTAGCTCGTGTCGAAGCAAGGTCTGCAGCGCTGTGTTGTGCTTAACTGTTCGTGCGCTTATAGCTTCTGGCATCGCCGCAACAAACAATGCATCCAGAAGTGGTGTCATGGCCACGACCCGGCAATCTGGCCCAAGCCACTCTGCTTCTTCGCGATTGACATCGACATAGTGCATGACGTTGTTTGCCCCATAGCGCATCCAATGTTTTTTGTCCGGGGGAATCCAGATCGCCATAGCCGGACTGAGCAGCAGGACCCGGTCCGGGGTTCCGACATACATAGACCCCGAGGCCGCGGAGATGAGTTGACCAAAATCGTGGGAATGCCAGTCGTAGCATTCGCCTGACGCTGGCTCAATCGTTTCCCCGAGATAGCGGGGTTGATCAGATGTTGTCGGCTTGCTGTCCTTCATTGACGAATCCTCGATAACAATCGTCTCCCTGTCGACAGACAGACATATCACCCTTCGCTAACAATCGCCAATCAGTCGGGCACCGTGCCTGAAGTTTCGCACTCAATGGGTTAGGCATCATGACAGAACGATCCCTGATGGCCTGGTTTGCCGCAGGACACTTCGCCATCGACTGGCCAATCGCAGCGCTATGGTTGATCGTGCCGGCCGCTGGCCTCCACATGGACCTTCCCCCCGCTGAGGTCGGTCTACTGTTCACGCTGCTCAGCGTTGGTGGCGCTTTGGCCTATCTGCCTGCGGGCCTCATCGCAGATCGGGTGTCGAGCCGCGGTCGTCTTCTTGTCGGCACCTTTTTCTGGGTCGTCGTGGGATATGCGCTCGCAGCACAGGCGCCAGGATTTTGGAGCCTTGCGATCCTTCTGGCACTCGCTGGGATGGGCAACGCGGCCTGGCATCCGATTGCAACCGGAGTACTGACCGGCGACAACAAGACAACGCGCGCCGGCGCTTTGGGAATACATGCAGTTGGAGGGTCTTTTGCGGAGGTGTTCGCTCCACTGTTGATCGGGTTGCTGTTATCGGTTGTGGATTGGCGCGTTGCTCTGGCGCTTTCGGTACTTCCAACCGCCTTTGTTGGCGTTTGCTTTTTATGGGTCGCGCGGGCGGTTCCTTTATCCGAAGCTTCGCGTATCAGTAGAAAGGAGTTATTGCTGCTTCTGAATACATGGCGCAGTCTAAATGGGGTTCGCCTCGTTGCCATGGTCTCATTCAATAACATGGCTCTGATTGGTCTGATGAGCATGATCCCGCTCTACTTGGCGACGGTTCACGCACTTGCACCTGGAAAGATTGGGGTCATCTTTGCAGCTATGCTTGTGGCCGGGGCGCTCGCCCAGCCGTTGGTTGGTTCAATTTCCGACAAGCTCGGCCGCTTTCCGGTACTCGCGACTGGAAACGGGTTTGCTGCCCTGGCTATCGGTTTACTGGTGTTCGAGCCCCCGTTCTTGGTCATGATTGCAATCATGGCCTTTGGGGTTGCCTCGCTGGACGCAGTTCGAGCGACAATGCTGGCAGCCGCGGTTGATCACTCGGATCGCAACGAAAGTGCGACGCTGGGTTTCGCGTTCACTTTGCTGGACGGGGTAGGCGCGTTTGGAGCGGTTTTGGCCGGGATCGTCGCTGGCTTATCCTGGGGTGCCATGTTTGGCCTTTCTGCGGCGCTTGCTGGCGGTGCGGCAGTTCTTGCCATCGGCACTCTGCCCGCTTCAGCACGACCCAATGATCTTCCATCAGTTGATCCGCTTGTTAGAAATCGCATGACTATCGAAGAGGCTAAGGCCGAACATGCGCGGCGATACTGGTTTATATGATCAAATGCGCGAACCGCCGCGACTAAGCGCGCCAAGCGACGAATGGGAACAAATCACAAGGATGCTGAACGATGATTGCCTACATCACAATCGGTGCCGATGACATGATGCGCGCCGAACGCTTCTATTCCGCGTTTCTGCCAGATCTCGGATATCAGCTGGAACACTATCACGGTGACCTGAGCTATGCGCTTCCTACAAAGCCGGGGCAGGCGCCAAACCTCCCTGAGTTCTATGTCAAATCTCCTTTTGACGGGCAGCCCGCATCAACAGGAAATGGCACGATGGTCGCGTTCGAGGCGCGCAGCCAACAACAGGTTCGTGATCTTCATGCCGCTGCACTTGAGGCGGGTGGAAGAGACGATGGAGCGCCCGGCTTCAGAGAGGCCTACGGACCGAACTTTTTTGTCGGCTACCTGCGCGATCCTCAAGGCAACAAGATCGCGTTATTCTCCAGCGATCAGAGCGAACCAGGAAGAGACGGATGACGGAAACGGTCTGGTTGGGCGGGCAAAACAACGATGGCCTTGGCCTCGGTCGCATCGTTTGCTATCTACATTGCACGGTCGGCAGAAACCGAGGCGTCGCTGCTCCTCCGGGAGAGCTAAACCTGCCAAACAGATCGAACGGCAAAGCATTCACTAACACAGTTGAGAGCGCCGCTTCGTTAAGCCAGCGACCGACGATCCAGCATCGGCGCTTGATGTGGAAGCCCCATGCCTAAAATCTCTCTGCCGTTACACGCGGTCGACTTGACCGTGTTTGTGCGATCCCTCGCCAAGCAACTCGGTGACGCAAGCCCGCCGCACCTCGTGCTCATGAATATGGCTGCGCGTGCCGCAGGTTTTCAAAACGTCCAACACATGCGCTCGGTCCATGCCGCTGGTCAAAGGCTTGCGCGCGCAACCAACGGACAAACTGTTGATGCGAGAGCCGTAGAGCGCGCCTTGCATCAATTCGATTCCAATGGCTGCCTCCTTCGCTGGCCGTCAAGACGCAGCGTACAAACGCTGGCTCTTTGGGCGCTCTGGGCAAGACTTCCACCGGGACAGTCGATGATGGAACGGGAAGTCAATGAGCGTCTGACTCTCGAACACATGTTCAAAGACCCGGCAACCCTGCGGCGCACAATGATCTCAGCCGGACTTCTGACGCGCCAAAAGGATGGCACCAACTACCGACGCGTCGAACAAGAGCCGCCAGTCGAGGCGAAAGCTGTCATTCAAGCACTGAACATGCGGCGCCGAAACCGTACGCCAAAAGCAGAGGAGGTCGGCCATGCATAGAGGATCTTGCCTTTGTGGCGCCGTAAAGATCGTCGTCGAAAGTGACCTGCCACGCCCCACCGCGTGCCACTGTGAGCAGTGTCGCAAGCATTCTGGCCATTTCGAGGCCTCCATAGATATTCCCCGTGCGGCACTTCGGGTCGAAGGCGAGGATGCAGTGCGCTGGTACCAATCTTCTGAAAAGGTGCGACGGGGCTTTTGCGGCACCTGTGGATCGACACTGTTCTGGGATCCGATCCACCATGACTGGACGGCTGTCGCCATGGGCGTATTCGATGGTCCAACGCAAACGTCCCTCGCGATGCATATCTTCGTGTCCGAGAAAGGGGACTATTACGAGATCGCAGACGGACTCCCTCAAAACGAACGTTAGCGCGAAGCAGAATTGGTTTTCGGAAACAGAGATGAGACAAAAGTTGATTTTGCTGACAGGCTGTTCTGGTGGCGGGAAGTCAACGTTACTTCAGGCCCTCGGCGAGCGCGGACACGCCACGGTGAAAGAGCCCGGTCGACGGATTGTTGCGGATGAATTGGCCCGATCGGGTCACGCTTTGCCGTGGGTCAACATGCACGCATTCGCATTGCGTGCCATTGAGGTTGCAAGGAGCGACTTGCACGCAGCGCGTGAGTTAGAAGGTTCTGTCTTTTTTGATCGCGGGTTGGTCGATGCAGCTGTTGCTTTAGCGAGTTCCGGCGGACAGGACCTATCAGAAACACTCGGAAAAACGCGGCAATATGCGAAGCAAGTTTTTGTGGCTCCGCCATGGAAAGAGCTTTTCACGCAGGATGGTGAGCGCAGACACGACTTCTGCGCAGCAGTTCAGGAGTATCACCGTATTTTGTGCGCACTAGATACCCTTGGCTACTTGAGAACGGAGCTGCCAAGGGTATCAGTGCAACAACGCGTTGAATTCGTTCTGAGCATATGCGGCGCAGCTTAAACCAGTGTTCCGCTTCTAACCCAACAAGCTCTCGACTTTGCGCCTGCAGCGAATGACGGCAATGCGGGCTGCGACCGCAGCATCGGAGGCGGGCGAAGAACGTCTCTTGTGGGCCGTTGACCAATTCGCGCTACAGGGTGCATGCTTCTTCTGCTCGGAGGTCTGCAATGTGCCCGAAGTCAAACTTCTGCGATTGCACCATTCTGGTCGTTCTGCACTTCAGGCGATAGTGATGAACCGATCACGGCTTCCGGTTTCAAGTGTGTTCAAGCCAGTTCAGTTTGAAAATCGTATGTTCCCCTTCCAGGCCTTTGAGCGGAACTGTTATTTGCTCGGCAAACTGGAACTCCTGTGACCCGCCCACCATGATCCGTGTTGCATCCGAAACGCGAATATCACTGGGTGCTGCGAGGGCCGCTATACGTGCAGCCTTGTTGACAACAGTTCCGAAGTGATCAGCATCGGACGTAATCACTTCACCGGTGTGCAAGCCAATTCGGACCTGTAGCTTTGGCTCGTTGGTTTCCGCCGAATTTGCCCGTTGTATATTCTGAGCAGCCAGTAGCGCTGCCTTTGCGGATGCAAAAGACGACATTACGCCGTCTCCCAGTGATTTTACTAAACGTCCACTGCTTTCAACAATCTGTGTTTCGACTAGTCGCAGATGTCTTCCGAGAGCGTCTGTCCAAAGTGTATCTCCTATAGCCTCCGCAATTGTCGTGCTATCCGCTATGTCAGTAAACATAATGGTCGCAATCCCACTTTGCCCGAGTTCGTAGGGTGTAGAGAGGGCGGCATCGAGCAACTCTTCAAAGCCTCTGGCCTCGTATCCGAAGCCTTCGACGTTGTTGACCGGAATGGAATTGTGAACGTGTACGATCTTCCAGGAACCTTTTTCGAGTTTCAGAATGACTGTGGAGCGCAGATGCGCGGACTGCCCTGTCTCAATGCCATCAATCCTTGCTTCCCATTCCACCCAACCAAGTGATCCGCATTCAAATCCTCTCAGTTCCTTTGCGTTCCACCGGAATCGTGGGACTTCTCCGATGTATTGCTCCATACCGCGACGCAGAGCATCACCTTTCCAGGCCTCACCTTGGGCTGAGCCGAAATATGACAAGGCAGCATCGTCAGAAAATAGATGTGCCACCGTCTCACCGTCGCCCCGGCCATAGGCGTTAATCCAACGTTCGACAATCGCTGCAAGTTCCGAGGAGGGGCTTATCGTATCTCTCATGCCAGCCATGATAAGAACTTCGCGCCGTATCTCATAGGGTCTGATGAACTGAACTTAGTCACAACTGTCAAAATTGGTGGAGCCCTTGCTTTAGGGATAGTAAAACCAGTTGACAGCCAGAGCATCAACGTTCGTCGTGATACCGATGCGCTGGTATCGCAAACGGGCTGTCGTCAACGCTAGTGAGACAGTCGTTTAAGACATTCACCACACGCCATGCAAACTATGTTCAGCGGACGAAATGATTGGAATCGTGCTGAACGACTTTAAGGTCATTTGGCAAAGCTTGGTAGGCGCCCGTTATAAGCCCAAAGCGACTGAAGCAACGTTTGGTTGAAAAGATGATCGTGTGGTGGTCTCAGTCGACAGCAGGTCAATCAGTAATCTGGTTTCAGAGTGCGCAGTCGAAAGAGGTCTGTTAATCTCACGGCAGTGTCATCTTCTATTTAGGAAATTTTCGTGCTCAGCCCGAGAAAGCCCGGAAACAAGAGACAAGGCATCGCATGCGCGGGGAATTGGATCCTCGACACGGTGCACACAATTTCGCATTGGCCAGAAAAGTCAGGACTGGCGCTTATTGAAAGCCAGCATATTGACCTTGGCGGCGGGTCAGCCAATGTCGCCTTGGGTTTGAAAGCTATGGGCGTTTGTTACCCCGTGATCCCAATCGGGCTAATCGGCGCGGGAGCTCTGGGCGACGAAGTCTTGCGTCTTTGCGTCGAGGCGGGACTACCGGTGAACGGCCTGCAGCGAACAAGCCGGGCAACAACATCTCAGACCCACGTAATGAACGTGCAGAGCGACAGCCGCACCTTCTTCCACCACCGTGGTGCGAACAGTTTGTTTGACGCTTCGTCGATAAAAATTGATGAGTTATCGGCCGCCGGAGTTAAGCTCTTTTATCTTGGTTATCTAACTTTGCTCGATAAGCTGGATGAGGTTCTGCCGGAGGGCAAAACCAAGGCCGCACTGGTTTTGTCGGACGCCAGAGCTGCGGGAATGCTAACCTGTGTTGACCTCGCATCTTTCAGATCCGGGGCATACAGAGACATCGTGTCAAAGACGCTTCCGGAAATCGATTTTCTCTTTGCGAACGAACTTGAAGCCGAAGAGGCGACAGGTATCAACCTGACGCAGAGAACTGATCCCAACGAAATGATGAAAGCGGCTCGCATCCTGAAGTCTGGCGGGGTCAACCGGGCTGTCATAATCCATAGCCCGACACAAATTGTATGTTGTGAGAACGAGGTTGAAATCGCTTTCGCACCGGACCCTATACCTGCGGAGCAAATAGTCAGCCCGGTAGGCGCAGGTGACGCTTTCTGCTCCGGCGTTGTCCATGGAATCCACGAAGACTGGCCAATTGAGAATTGCCTCAAATTTGGAGAGAGGGCCGCCGCCGCCTGCCTGTCCGGGCATACAGCCACTGATGGGTTAAAAACATTCTCGGTACCGCAGACCCCACCATAGTGAAACCACTCGAACCGAAGGCAAGTTAGTGCGCTGAGCCGAACTTGATGTCGTCTGAACCGACCCTAAAACCTACTGAAACCGTCAGATGACCGGACTGAGCCTAAATTGTTGAATGCTGCGGAGCCGTGTTAGTGTCCGCATACGATGCTCTGGAAGCCGAAATGACCAAATGCCCCAGTCAAATGAACGATGAAAGGCCCGCCATTCTCTGTGTTGCAGGATTTGGTGACAATGCGAGCATGTTTGAAGGTTTGGCTAACACAAACCTTGCCAACAGCTATCGTCTGCTACCCATCAATCTTCCGGGGTTTGGCGCTCAGCCTCTGGCAAAGAAAACAACTCTCGAAGCACTCGCGCAAACCGTCGCCGACGAAGCGAACAAGCACGGTGCCGAGATTATTGTCGCTCATTCGGTTGCTTCAATCATAGCTTCACTGGCTGCCAAAAAGGCCAGCTGTCCTTTGACAACCATCATTTCTTTAGAAGGAAATATCACTGCCGAGGATGCCTATTTTTCTGGAACTGCCGCCGACTACAGTGATCCGGTTGCGTTTCGTGCGGCGTTTCTTGAGCGGCTTGATGAAATGGCGAAAACGGCACCAATCATTCGGCGGTATCGCGATGAGGTATCGAAGGCCGATACTCTGGCGCTGTGGCAACTCGGCACCGACGCACGGCATTTTTCAGCAGGCTGCGTGCCCGGCGAGCTTTTGCTGAACGCGGCAAATGTGATTTATCTTTACAACCCCGACAACTGTCCGGACAGCACTGTTCGTTGGCTGGAAGAAAACAAGGTGGATCGGATCGTCCTCGAAACAGCAACACACTGGGCGAGCGTTGATCAGCCCGAAGGGCTTGCTGAAATGATTGCTGAGGCACTCCACCGATAGTCGAATGCAGCCGTTCGCAATTGGATAGATGAAGGTTGGCTTTGTATTGGTTTTCAGCAAGAAACGGGTCGCGGTGCCGGGGTCACTTACGCTAATCCGTTAGGTGACAGTTAGTGACGGAACCAGAAGACATGACAAATCGCCCCATGCCAGCAATGGATTTTACAGCAAGCGTCATGCTGCTTCTGCTCGCTGCTGTTTGGGGCGGGTCGTTCTTCTTCGGCGAGGTCGCACTGACCGAAGTGCCCCCGCTGACAATAACGCTGCATAGGGTGATCTGGGCAGTCCCTATTCTGGCACTCATCGTCCTATTTAAAGGATTGAGTGTTCCACGTGTCCCTCAGGTATGGGGAGCTTATCTCGTTATGGGAGCGCTCAACAATGCCATCCCATTTTCGTTGATCTTCTGGGGGCAAACGCAAATAGACAGCGGGTTAGCCTCAATCCTCAACGCAACAACAGCAATGTTTGCAGCGGTCGTGGCTGGCTTACTTCTGAAGGATGAGCCGCTGACTCCGAAGAAAATAGCAGGTGCTGCCCTGGGTATTATAGGGGTGGCCTTCATTATGGGGCCAAGCGCATTAACTGAGTTTAACCCGAGCAATCTGGCACAGCTGGCTATCCTTGGGGCGACGCTCTCTTATGCTTTTGCTGGGGTCTGGGGCAGAACAGCTCTTTCGGGCCAACCACCTCTTGTAAATGCACTTGGTATGCTGATCGGCAGCACAGTGCTTATGATCCCCATTGTTCTTGTGATGGATGGCCTCCCAAGCTTCGCACTGTCTGCTGGTGTATGGGCAGCGCTTATTGGGATGGCCGCTCTATCAACAGCGCTGGCCTATGTACTTTATTTCGCAATCCTTGCGCGCGCCGGAGCCGCCAATCTTCTTTTGGTTACGCTGCTGATCCCACCGTTCGCTATCGGTCTTGGTGTCACGTTCCTTGGTGAAAAGATGGAGCCAGAAGCTTGGGTCGGGTTTGCCATCATTGCTCTTGGCTTTGCCGTAACCGACGGTCGGCTTTTTTCCCGCTTCTTTCACCGCAAACCCCAACAAGCTGAGTGAGGTGCATTTGGGAAAGCCTGGCGAATGGCAGATCTGTCCCGCGAGTTGTGAGGTTGATCAAACGGCAATTTTGCGAGAGCAGCGAACGACAGGTCCTACGGGTCAGGCAGCAGCACATGATGTCTTTGGCGAACCACGATCGTGGTTTCCCGTTTGATCCCCTCAGCGGTAACGAGAAAGTTTCACTGTGTGTACGACAATGAAGTGAAAGTCTAATTTGGTTGCGCCCGCATGGACGGGCAAACACAGCGTTAATGGGCCGTTCGGCATGTCATGGTCACCGGGGCAGGGGCTTATACTGCCACCGCTCCAATGTCAGAACTGAGCCCAATGCGGGCTTTGC
>NZ_JBQFVE010000020.1:0-57252 GCF_056539605.1 Ruegeria sp. BA2
GCAAAGCCCGCATTGGGCTCAGTTCTGACATTGGAGCGGTGGCAGTATAAGCCCCTGCCCCGGTGACCATGACATGCCGAACGGCCCATTACCCTGCATTTTGGATTCTCGTTGCAATCGCTCTCAAGCCGCGCGGACTTGGCAGCCTTTTACTTGAGTGCGATTTCGGTGCGAACAATCATGGAATGAGAAAAGGCTGGAATCTCAACCGGAAGCATCTGATCCTGGGTATCTACATTAAGCCCCTGTACTGTTCTCCAAGGTCTGTCTGGTGTGGGAATTCCCCCTTTGCCAGATATTCAAGTTCTGCCTCCGTTGATTGACGACCCAGAACTTCGTTTCGGTGTGGATGACGACCGAAAGCTGCCACTACTGCACGATGTAGTTTGGGTTGTTGTGTGGCCCTTTCGTACAATTCTTTCAGGTGCGCGGGGGCTTCTTCTGCGAGAGCCTCTGCAATTGCCGCCGCACGATCCAAATTGGCAAGATGATTGGTGCATTCACAATGCTCAAGTGGGATTTTGTATGCGGTTTTGTACCACACGTTTTCGAGCGCATCAAAATGTCCGTTTTCGAACCCTTCTAGGCAGAGTTTCAGGGCTTTCGGGTCCTGCGAGAACGCCTTGGCCGTGCCTGCCCAAACAGTTTGTGGAAACTGATCCAAGATGATTATCAACGCAAATCGGCCTTCCGGAGTCTCAGCCCAATAATCAAATTCCCCGTCCGCAGCCAATTGCGTGACTTCCGAGTATTTCTCCAAAACTTCGACATTGGCGCCACCACGCATCCGCCACATCCAAAGCTCCAAGTGCTCCTTCGGTTCGGGCGCAGGACCTTCGGGGAACCAGAACTTAATGATCCCCTCAGGCGTGATTGCTGAACTGTTCATGAGCTTGGCCTTTCGAAACGGCTGCAGATCAACTAGCCAAACTGGTAATTTGCTCTGTTTTGCTCGTATCAAAATTGATTGGCTAACTGGAGGTCATATTTCGAACTTCCCCTCTCATCCTGATTGCATTGGACGCTTGTGGGCTCCCTGTTTCCACTCATACGTCGAACGGCTGAGAGCCCAATGTGTTGGATGTGGCGCAATACACAGACGATCGGTTTGGCGCAGCGTCCTGACTTTGGTTTGAAGCTCGGCTATTTTGAGCAGATTAGCTAAAGGGAACATTAGAGTGCCGACATTGCTTGTAACTGAAACCGAGTTGCGATCCTGTCTGAAGGTTGATGAACCTGCTTTGCATGCGACAGAACAAGCTTTCACCTGGTTGGCAGAAGGCCGCGTTTCAATGCCACCGGTAATGCATATCGATGTGGATGCGGACAGCGCCGTTGACACCAAAGGCGCCTTTGTTGCGGGGCTTGACCATTTAGCCGTCAAAGTTGCAAGCGGTTTTTTTCGAAATCCAACACATGGGCTTCCCAGCTGCAGCAGCATCATGGCGTTGGTGAACGCGCGGACAGGATTGTTTGACTGCGTCTTTCTCGACAACGGCTATTTGATGGATTTGCGTACGGGTCTGGCGGGTGCAGTCGCGGCAAAACATCTTGCGCCTGATGCCGTCGCCACCTTCGGTGTTGTTGGAACAGGTGTCCAGGCGCGATACCAAGTTGAAAGCCTCGCCCTAGTCAGAACCTTTGAGCGACTCTTAGTGTATGGTCGAAACGCAGAACGGGTAAATGCATATTGCAGTGAAATGACGAAACGCCTTGGCATCGCAGTTGAGCCCCGTGTCAGTCTGAAAGAGCTTGTCTGCGCATCGCAGATCGTGGTGACGACCACCCAGGCCACAGAGCCGCTCTTACAGGCTGATTGGTTACATCCCGGGCTTCATATAACGGCCATGGGTTCTGACCTGCCGGACAAGCAGGAGTTGGATACTAAGATCCTGGAAAGCTGCGATGTACTCGCCTGCGACGTCGAGGCTCAATGTCGCATTGGGGGCGAGCTGCAGCATTTGGGTTCTAATAGGAATGCCATATTGGAACTTGGTTCGCTCACCTCAGCGCCGCATGCCTTCCAGCGGGATCCAACGGCCATTACTGTTTGCGACCTGACCGGAACCGGAGCTCAGGACACTGCCATCGCGGTGCATGCCTATGCCGCCATCAAAGCGGCCGGTCTTGGTACACTGATCGGATAAATCGCGGAAAAGATACTGATGATGCACACCATGGGCGACGATTGTCTGTGCAACCATTATGACCTTAAGTCCATCATCGGTGATCACGTCCAACAAGCGGCCCAAACCAGATTCTCGGCACACATTTCAAATTCTACGGTCGCAGCCCGCATTCCGGTCATTCGCTGCGTTTGTGTACGCCGGTGCCGGACGAGCGCTCTCAACGAGCGCAATTCTTCCGATCAATAGATGTGACCATTCAGTTACCGATGGCCTAATACCACGCTGGTCGTTATGCAGAGTAAGGGAGGCAACTTTGGAGCGACAGCTTGCGGCAATTCTGGTCGCCGATATGGTCGGCTATACTCGTCGAATGGAGCGAGACGAAGCCGGCACGCTTGCGGCGTTAACCGCTCACATAGATGGTACAGTTGCACCACTGATCAATCGTCACCACGGGCGGATTGTCAAACTAATGGGTGATGGCCTTTTGGCCAGCTTCACTAGTGCTTCAGACGCGGTTTCTTGCGCCGTTGAATGGCAACAATCACCCTTGGAAGAGCCAGACCCGTTACTTTTCCGCATTGGCATCAATCTTGGTGACATCCTCAAGCAAGAGGATGATGTCTTTGGCTCCGGTGTTAACCTTGCCTCGCGTTTAGAGCAACTTGCCCCGCCAGGAGGTGTGCTCGTCTCGGACGCTGTCTATCGCGTGGTTGGCAACCGCATTTCGGTCGTGTGGGAGGATGCGGGCACACATACCATCAAGAACATCACTGAGCCTGTTAGGGCTTGGCGCATTGGAGGAGCGGAGCAAGCACAGCCTGACGCGAAGCCAGCAGCTACATCCCGCAAAGCTACCATCGCAGTCTTACCTCTGCTCAGTTTGAGTAACGACCCGGAGCAGGCATTCTTCAGCGATGGCATCGCGGAAGACATTATCACCGGGTTGTCTCGATTTCGTACTCTTCAGGTTGTCTCCAGAAACGCATCTTTCCGTTTCAGAACTCAGGAAACCGATCCGGCTGAGATCGCAGCAGAATTGGGAGCCGATTATCTCGTCGTAGGCAGCGTTCGAAAGGCCGGTAGTCGGGTAAGAATTTCCGTACAGCTCGCGGAAGCCAGCACGGGCTCGCAGCTTTGGTCAGAACGATATGATCGCGAGTTGGAAGACATCCTGTCCGTTCAGGACGAGGTGGCCCGCAACATCGTTGCGGTCCTTCCGGGACGAGTTCAACACAGCGTTGTCGACCGATCATCGCAAAAACCAGCAGATGAGATGAAGGCGTATGAGCTGATGCTTCGAAGCAAAGCTCTTCGAGATGGTCTAAATGCCAGGGATACGGCTAAAGCACGAGCCTTGCTGGAACGGGCCATTGCGCTCGATCCGTCCATCGCTCGGTCCTACATGTACCTCTCAGACACCTATGTTATCGATCTTTGGCTCGGATTGGCAGACTCTGACGCACCTGATCACATCCTGCATATCGCCCGAAAAGGCGCCGCACTGGACAATCGAGACGTCTACATTCAAGACCAACTGGGTTTTGCTTATCTTTGCGCAGGTCTCTGGGACGAAGCTGATGCACAGTTCGAAAAGACGTTATCGCAGATCGAAAACGAAGCGGAGTCCATGGCGTGGTGCAGTTATGCTTTTCTGTTGCTGGGGAGGCACGAAAAGGCGAAAGAGGTCGTATCGGAAGCAATGCGATTAGATCCGTTGCATCCCCCTTCAATCGATTGGATCATGGGGCAGATAGAATTCTTCTGCGGAAACTACGAGAAAGCAATCGGCTTTTTGATGGGAGAGGCACGGCTCAACTCGCTAGCTGCGGCATTCGTGGCAGCTTCTTACGCGCATCTTGGTCGGCAATCAGAGGCGGCGGCATCGTTGCAGGAATTTATTGCGGAACGCCATGACGAACTTGGGAGTCGAGGCATCGAAGTGACCGAAGATAATCTCCCCACTCTTGCGCGTGGTTATGAATCCATGTGGCGGCGTCGAGACGATTTTGAAGTTTTGGCGACTGGTCTGCACAAAGCTGGTTTGTCTGTCTGATTTACTTAATCAAAGGTCCGTGTAAGGCGTTATGCAAATCGATCTCGACGTTTGAGATTTCGGAATCTTGCCGTTCAACCCTGCTCATTCTGATAGGATCATTTCGCTTTGCTAGCAATAATCGGAGCGACTCGTTGACTTTTTCGCACAAGGCGTACGCACTTTTGACTCCTGAGACCGGGACTTCACGATGTGATACAAAATCACGAGTATAGGCGCACTTCATGGATCTCTCCTTTATTGGTTGTGCACCTACTCTCTTAGAATGCTTGGCATCCCACAAACGCCATTTCTTGACATTTATTGTTCCAAAAAGTCACAATCGATCATGCCAAGAAACTTACCTCCCCTAAATCCGCTGCGTGCCTTTGAGGCAGCTGGGAGGTTGGGCAGCTTTACCCGTGCAGCGGAGGAATTGAACGTATCGCACTCCGCAATTTCCCGTCACATACGCGGGTTGGAAAAGCGGCTGAACGTGCATCTTTTCCGGACGCAAAAATCTGGTGTTGCCCTCACCAAACAAGGGCAAATCTACTTGGGGCAGATCACACCCGCTCTTGACCAAATTGCCATCGCAACTGACGCTCTAACGTCTGCACCAAAGGGTGTTGTTACCATGACGACAGAGAGCGCCGTCGCGCAAAAATGGTTGGTGCCACGGCTACCACGTCTGAAAGCCGCGCATCCAGAGATAGACTTACGTCTTTCGATCACAACAGAGGTCATGGATATTGAGGCGCACGATTTCGATCTGGGCCTAAGATATCTGCGTACCCACCCAGACGAAGGGTACGACCTGTTGTTCCCATCTCTGGTCAGAGCTTTTGCCGCGCCAAACTTTGCGCCAATTATAGGTTCTGAGGCCGATCTCAAAGTTCTGGCAACCGGCCCATTGATTGAAGAGGCAACATTCCGTCTTTGGCCAGAATGGTTCTCGAAATCTGGCTTGAAAGAAGTTCCAACTCTTGATCTGCCTCACCCATTAGGAGCACTCCTGTCAATCCAGTCAGCCGTCGCCGGCCTAGGGGCGGTTCTGATGGACAAGCACCTTTGTCAAACAGAAGTTGAGACAGGTGCGTTGGTGAGCCTTAACGACGTAGAAATTCCCTTTGGTGGATATTACCTCGCCACCAACCAGCGCGCGGGACGGCGGCGAGCTGTCCGTGTTGTTCGAGAGTGGTTGCAACAGGAGGCGCAATCCCCGGAAGGTGTGGCTACTGCTTAATTTTGCTATGCGCAGAATGAAGTCGCCGCCACTGTGACGGCGGACAATCGGTCACCGAGTAGCTTTCCTTCTTCAAAACCTGATAACCGAAAGGCTGACAGGCACAAGCGGCACCGAAAAACACACCCAAGTACTTAATCCAGATCCTCGGCAAGATCGCAGATGGTCTGCTACGTTGTAAATTGCAGTGGTGACAAAAAAATTTTGAATTCATTGCGGTGGGCGCAGGTGTTTGGGTATATATTGTTCTTCGCAGATGACGGGTTCCCCGACGCTTTCAAAGCGATACCCGGTGGCGTGGAAGCAAATGCGACCGCCGCGGCGGTCATTCAGTTCGATGGTCCAGGCAAACTCGGAATAGTCCATTCCATGGATCCGAACTGGTTCTTTGGACCGGGTAATCCGGTCGATTGGCAGCGGTGTAACGGTCGATTTCGGAAACGAAAAGGAAACGGACAGATCGGAAACGCCCTCGAAACACAGATTGACCTGGGAAACGGAGAAACTGAATTGCCCGTTGTCCTGCCTGATCCATTCCTCAATATGATCAATGTCGAGTTTTAGCTCACTCACCCGGTCATCGTTGTCTGGGTCGGGCGAAATCAATTTTAGGGCATAAATGGAATTGTCGTGGAATTCATGGCTGACGTCCTGAAAGAGCTTTTGTCCGTTATCCATCACAATCACTCGAATCCGAATTGTTGCTGATACACTCGATTTCGGGGTTTCAGCCGGTTTAATGTGGCACCATGCCAAAGGTAACGACAACAACGGAAGCTCTTGCAACTCAGATCATTGCTGCATTTGACGGCCTTGATCCACCTGCTGATGATGAACTTCTTCATCCCGAATGTGTGGATGACGTGGATATTCTTGAATTCTACGGCGGGGTCAAATGGCATGAGATGACCGATCAAATGATCGTTTACGGTTACGCTGCCCCCACTGCCTTCAGCGCCAAAGCCTTTCAGTACTACTTGCCCGCGTATCTGATATGGGCTCTGCGAAATTCAGACAGTCCGGAATATGCCAGTGAAAGCATCCTACTTGCACTCGACCCCGGCACATCGAAAGAACTGCTGCATGAGTTCAGGAAGTCCAAGTTCAACCAATTGACGCCTGCACAGAATGAGGCCGTGTTGAGGTTTTTGAACTATTTCAGCGACCATCCTGAGCTTGGTGAATTTGCAGAAGCCGCTTTGGTCAATTACTGGATTGAATAAGGCGTGTGGTCACCGGTTTGATGATATCTACGTAATTGATGTGGATCTTCGCAGCGCTTTTTGTCCTAACCGGTTTTCCGCCATTCGCAATATTTGCGAAACCAACGTTGATACAAATTCACCAATGCGCAACCAAATCTGGACTATGGTTGAGCTACGCTACTCTTACTAAAAAAGATCGGTAATTCGCGCGCGGTGACCAACTAGGGCTGGTCACCGCGCGTGCCATGTGCATCAGTTGTTCGCTGTAAGCGGATCGATGATTTGGTGAACCTCGGTTATCTTTCCCACTGGAATCCCCGACAACTCTGAATGCTGCTGAATCTCGGCTTCGCTTTCAGCCAGATAGATGCAAAATGTTTTGTCTCCGGCAACATAGGAATGTTGCCATTGAATTGACGGGCCGACGTCAGCAAGTGCTTTATTTGAAGCACGCGACGCGGCGCAAAGCTCGGTCAACGAAAAATCTCCAATGCCAGGAATGTCCCGTTCGATTACAAATCTCTTCAACATTTCTCCACCTCCGTTTTACCGTGTACAGAGATTGTGGCACTCAGGCTTCAAGATTCCGAACCAAATTTTCTTTGCTGTACTAAAGAAAAACTGACGTAGTAGCGCAGAAATTTGCGCCGTCGAAAGAAAATCTTTATCAAACTCCCATGGCGACGCACCTCAAGTCTCTTCAAGCTATCGAAGTAGCCCTTCGAACTGGTTCGCTCAAAGCAGCCGCCAGCGAATTGGGGATCACCCCAGCTGCGGTTGGTCAAAGGATCCGGGCACTGGAAGACTACCTTGGAACAGACCTTTTGGTCCGTGGACGATCGGGTTTACACCCTACACCCGAACTCTCAGGGGCACTGACGGATCTTCGCACTGCATTTTCGGCACTTGAACGCGTATCCGCCACACTCGACTTTCAGAGAGTTAGCGAAATTCACATCGTTGCCGATCCCGATTGGTCTGAATTGTGGCTGGCACCTCGTTTACCAAGATTTAGAGAAAACCATCCAAACATTCTCTTTTGCATCAACGGAGCGGGGGACGTTCCGATGCGGCTGGGGGCGCCAGATATCCGCGTTGAATACGGCGGACATGAAAAAGGGGAGCCGCTCTTCTTCGATTATCTCGTCCCTGTATGTAGCCCAGACAACTTACGCAGAATAGCCGATTACGACACCGAGCACGAAATGGAAGGGATGCCGCTTCTTCATTTGGAAGAGCACAGAAGTAGAGAAGACAGGCCAGGTTTTCGCGAATGGTTCCAAACTTTCGGAATGCGGCGTACTGGCGCTGACCGAGGACCGTATTACAAGCGAGCGGAGATGGCCCTTGAAGCGGTGAGAGAAGATGTGGGCTTTCTCCTTTGCGGCGCTTCCTTGATAGAGAACGATCTGGAAGAAGGGTCCCTGGTGCTTCCCTATCCTGTTGAAAAGGGGCTTTCAGCGCCAAACCCATTTCGGATTCACCTGCGCGAGCATACATTGCAGCGTCCCCAATTGCGCCGCTTCGTAGATTGGCTCAAGCGCGAAGCCACCGAAACCCAAGAGCGGATTAATGGCTACAAGAATAAAAGTGAGGGTTTACAGATCAACGGTTAACCCCGCTCGTATGCAAATGAACTCGCCCCCCGCATCGGAGTCAGAAGCTGACCTGAAACCAGTGCCTAATCGATAGTTCACCTTCAGGTCGGGCGAAAACGGCCCAAACCTGCCGTTGAGCAAGATTCGAGATCGCTGCAGTGCGGCCCGCCAAAGCCGCCATTCGCCGCAGCTGCAAACCTGGGTGTCGGGCGAACCAACGGTCTGCGGACAAAACCTGCCTCGGTGTTTTCCTCTCGAATAACTGTTGTATGCGCTTTGCAATCGCGGAGTGAGACACCTCAACTAAACTCTGCAGCAAATCCGTTGTGAGTAGCCGATAATGTACTCTTAGGTTTTGTACGGAGGGTCAAATAATTAAACGTTGCAAAAACCAACGACAGTGCTCTGGAGGCGCTTATCCGGCCCGTTTTCCGGATGGCCAAACTGTACAAATCCCCAACGAAGATAGACCTGTCGGGCCTTAGGGTTTGAGGTATCGAGCCAGACGCTATGACAGCCTCTTGCCCTGGCCAAAGTACAAGCACGGTCGAACAGGGCTCTTGCCAGCCCCCGACGCCGAAATGGTGGGGCCACCCAAAGTACTTTTAGCAAGAACCAACCGTAAGATGTTGTACCCAGAAGCCCGCCTTTCAGAATTCCATCCTTTTGGCAGACAAGTTCAATTGTACTGTTGACCCCTTGCGACTGCTGGCGGCTCAGATCGTTCAATAAGGAACTTTCCAATTCCAGCGCCAGATCGTCGCTATCGGTTTCATCAATCAGCCAAGCCATTTTGAGTAGTCGCTGACCAAAAGATGTGTTGGAAAAGTATCCTCCTCAACCTCAGAGAAACGTCCAATGGGCTCACGAAAGACATTGTCTGTTTCATCGTCATTGAAGGTCGAGACCTCACCGATCAGAACGTCCCCACCTTCGCCCCAGAATGCGTGCCAATCGCCGGGGCGTAAAGTGACGCTTTCACCCGGCGCCAGGCGCAGTTTCTCACCCGGACCAAAGTTGTGGCGGATGCCGTCCAACAAGACCACTCCACCGCGGCCTTCTGCAAAATCGCCCGCGTCGTCCGAGCCGAAGAGTTCAACGACCAGGGTTGCGCCGCCGCGGTTGATGATATCTTCGGCCTTTAGAACATGCGTGTGCATTGGCGACAGCTGATCCTGCCGTGAAATCAGGAGCTTCTCGGCGTAGCACATGCCGCCGCCTTTGGCCAAATCACTCTGTAGACCGTTGCGTAGCGTGAAAAGAAACAGCCCCATCCTATCAAAATCACCGTCACCGAAGTCGGTGATATCCCGACCGCAACGCGCGTTGATCACGTGCCTTGAACTCCTCGGGTGTCCAATAAGCGAAAGGTGGTAACGTGAAACCGTGAGAGCCAATTACGTCGTCTGCGTACGCCATAACCTTGTGGATACGTGAGCGTTTCATGCAGCCACTTTTTGAGCCTTGAGGATTTCGATTACCATTGCAGCCGTCCAGGTAAAGTCTCCGCCGCCACACGGCTCACCGCTGACGGGATCATAGTACTCTGCAAAGCCGCTTTTCTCTATGAGGCGCAAGCTGTCAGCCAGGATGCGCTGCGCCATAGCGTTCTGTCCCGACCGGGCCAGACCTTCCGCGATCATATAATTCACGACCAACCATGTTGGCCCACGCCAATAGCGTTTGCTGTCAAAGGCTTCATCCGCCGGATCGTGACTGGGCACCAGATAACCGCATCGCTCGGCCAACAATTCGATCCTTTGAGCCAGCGCTTCGGCGCGTTCGTTGGGCACGTGCGCAATTGCCGCAAGTAAGCCACCGACCGTTGGCGTGTCCTGCAATCTACTCGCGGCACGGTTGTAACACGAATATTGTCCAAGCATGGGATTCCATAAGTTTTCAAGCGTTGCGCGGCCCTTGGCAGCCATATTACGGGCTTCGGAAGCCATCGACGGAATGTCCAAGATTTCGGCCAATTCAGCGACATCGTCGCAGGACCTTATCAGGATGGCGTTAAAGCCCGGGTCAACCAGTCTGAATGGCGAGGCGTTATGCAGTTTCGCGTTGTCCCATCCCAATTCGCGGAAGTGCTCAACCAACCAGATATACCTTTGGTACTGATCATCAGTCGGGCGATGATCGGGGTTGGCGTGCGTAGTGTCGCGCCGCGTAAACGGGGTTACGCCCTCAGTTGGCACGGCCTCCAACCCCTCGTCCCAATCTACAGAATTGTCCCGACCAGACTCCCATGGGTGCAGGATCGCCACCAGCCCAGTGCCTTCGGGGTCACGGTTGCGATAAAACCACTGATGCCATGCATGGACTTTCGGTAAGAGCCTGCCCAGACGCGCACGAGCGACAGCTTTGTCATCAGAGCGGTCGTAAAGCTTGCGTAAAGCCAAGCCAGCGACCGCTGGCTGGGTGATCCCGGTCGTGGGCACGGCTTGGCCGGTTTGCCAGATATCAGGACCGGGGAAGTACCCGTCATCAGGTTCGTGAAATACGATATGGGGTACCATACCGTCATCCCACTGATGCGCCATGAGAGTCTCGACTTCGACCCAGGCCCGGTCCATGTCGAAATGCGAAAAGCCAAGCGCGGACAAAGCGCTATCCCAGTTCCATTGGAACGGATAGAGACCGTGCGTCGGCACTGTGTAGCCGCCCCGGTCATTTCCTTCCATAATGTCACGGGCCCGATCAATCAGCGCTTGGCTCATCCTGCTTCTCCTTTAGGCGACGGCCAGAGTGGTTTCCGGATCAAACCAGCGTCCCCTGCCTTCTTGAGGCGCCAGCGTAATTACGTCGCCAGGTTTCACGTTGAGCTCACTGTCCAGGACAGCGCGGAATTGATGTCCGTCTACATCACACGTCACAAGTAGATGCGCGCCTAAAGGTTCCACTACCTTAGCCCGCGCTCCAAAGCCCGCATCGGCAATGCGCAGATCTTCCGGGCGAATGGCCCATTTCAAATCTTTGCCACTTGCCGGGCCGTCAAAGTTTTGCCCTGCGACGGTCCAGCGACCAGAGCCCGCAGCTTCAGCGGGGAGGAAATTCATCGGCGGATTGCCGATGAAGCTGGCAACAAACTCGGCCGCTGGATCCCTGTAAACCTCGATGGGCGAGGCTGCCTGAACGATTTTGCCCTGGTGCATAACGCTGATCCGGTCGGCCATGGACATGGCTTCGACTTGGTCGTGGGTCACGTAGATGGCGGTGGTTTTGCTTTCGGCCAAAACGCCCTTTAGCTCTGCCCGCATTTCCATCCGCAACAGCGCGTCCAGGTTCGAAAGCGGTTCGTCCATCAGGATTACGTCCGGCTCCATTGCCAATGCGCGCGCTACTGCGACCCGTTGGCGCTGACCACCTGACAGCTCGCCCGAATAGCGCTTCAAGAGCTGCTCAATATGCATCAACCCTGCCGTACGCTCGACGCGGCGTTTAACTTCGTCATCGGGCAATTTTTGCATCCGCAGTCCAAAGCCAATGTTCTCGAACACCGTCAGGTGTGGAAAGACCGCATAGTTCTGGAACACCATCGAAATGCCGCGATCCTTGGGCGATAGGTGATCCACACGACGCCCTCCGATCCAGACTTCACCGGTTGTAGCCGTCTCAAGTCCGGCGATGATACGCAAGAGCGTAGACTTACCACAGCCAGAAGCCCCTAGAAGGACCATGAACTCCTGGTCTGCGATGGTCAGGTTGATGTCGTGAAGAGCTTGGTAAGATCCAAAGTTCTTGGCGACGTTCTTGATCTGTATTTCAGCCATAACAGTTTCCTTTCAGCCACCGCTCAGCGGTTGGCGATGCCCCACATGGCAAAGAGATATTTGCGCACAGCGAAGATGAAGATCAGTGCAGGCACCACGAGGATGAAGCCGCCTGCGAATTTCAGGTGCAACGGAGCTTCACCCAATGTCTGCAAAAGGAACGCGGGAAGCGTCCGGTTCTCGATGGTCAGCACGGCCGCCGCGAACACTTCGTTCCACGAAATCACGAAGGCGAAGATCGCCGAGGCCGTGATCCCCGGCAACACCAGAGGTAGGATCACTTTGGTAAATGCGGTCAGGCGCGTGCAGCCCAAAGTCCAGGCTGCTTCCTCCAGCTCCAACGGAATGCCCGAGAAAAGCGAGAAGGTGATCAGTACCGCGAACGGAATCGCCAGGGTCGTGTGCACAAGCGACAGGCCAAAGGCCGTGTCGTCCAGCCCTGTGCGGATAAAGAGAACCGCAAGCGGAAGTGCCAGAAGCGGAAGCGGGAAAGCCCGTGTAAGCAAGATCAGCAACCTGAACAGCTCTTTCCCGCGGAATTCAAACCGAGAAAGAGCGTAACCTGCCGGCGCTCCGATGGTGATTGACATCACCATCGTCAGCACAGCAACCACCACAGAGTTCCACAAAGCCATCAACATCCCTTCGAACCCCATGAAGAAGTTCACGGATCCCATATTGAACTCCGGAATGAAGCTCTTCGGGAAGCTGTTCACCGTTTCCGGTGAAGACATCGTGTTCACGAACAACAGGTAGAGCGGTACGATCACCCAGGCACACAGCAAGATCACTCCGGCCCGGTAGATCCCCCTGCCCGCCTTGCGGGCATCAGGGGCTACAACATCAGCTACAGCGGTCATATCGTTGCTCCTTTCGGGACACGTAGTGCGCGCATGATGAGCAGAGTAAAGACGATCGAGATGATCAGAACGATGATCGCCAATGCAGCTGCTCCGCCGCCATTTTGCAGGTCAAATTGGTACGCGTAGATTTCACCCATGAGCACCGGGAAGAGCGTGCCACCGAGCGCTGCGACGACTGCAAAGACTTCAAAAGCCAGAATGACACGCAGGATCAATGCTGTTTGCAGCGATGGACGCAGCATTGGCAGGGTGATCCGGGTGAATTGCTTCCACCGAGAAGCTCCAAACACATCGGCGGCCTCATAATATTCTTTGGGGATCAAACCGATGCCCGCCACCAGGATCACAAGCATGATCGCGGTCGCACGCCAAATCTCGGCCAGCATAATCGCCAGGAAGACGATCCACGGGGATTGATAGCTAAGCAAGCTCACAGGTTGGTCCGTGACACCGAGTCCTACCATCATCGAGTTCAGGAAACCCGATTGCTCGAAGATCGCCAGCCAGATGATACCGGCAGCAAGGTCAGATATGCCAAGCGGAATTGTCCAAATGTACAGAACCAGATCGCGGCCCTTTTGCATCTTCGTGACCATCGTGGCCATCAGTAGGGACAGTGCCAGCTGGATCGGCACGACAGCAGCGGCCAGAAGGAATGTATTCTTCATCGAGATCGGGAACTTCCAGTAGCTCACAACCTCGCGAAAGTTATCCAGTGAGAAACCGTTCTCCGTTCCAAACGCCTCCTGCGCAACCAGCACAAACGGGTAGAGGAAAAACAGACAGAGAAACAGGGTCACCGGGAGGATCAGAAAGTATGGCAATAGCCGCGCTTCCATCGGACCGCTCCTTTAAATTGGGAAAATGCTGGGAAACGGGCCGCCGCCAAAGCGGCCCACCTATTTGTTTGGACTTATTCGACGGGACATGGGCCGTCTGAAGGCGCATCAGGAGCCCAGCAGGGTGCGCCAGTTTCGTTCATTATTTTTTCGAGCTGTTTCTTTTGATCTTCCAGAACCTGCTCGATGGGTTGCCCCGCCAATACAATGCGCTCGAACGTGTCCACATAGACACGGTTGAAATCACCACCCATGCTGCCCAAACCGGCAGGCAGTAGTCCAGGATTGGCGTCTGCCGATCCGCTCATTGTGGCGACCGCTTCTCCTGCGGCCTTGACCGATGGCGGTAGGTCGTCCGGCAATTCTACTTCGACAACGGGGAAGAAATTTGTGGCCTTCAGCGTCGCAATTTGTGTTTCGGGCTGCATCAGATAAGTCACCAGAGCTTTCGCGCTTTCGGCGTCCGGTGCGGTACGCGGGATGGCAACGCCAGCCAGAACAGGCATGAAACCACGGCCAGTCGGACCGGCAGGTGCCGGGAAGGCGACGAAGTCGTCAGGGCGCTCGTTGAAGGCTTGCGCCAGACGTGAAGTGTGATCGAAAACGATCCATGCATCGCCGTTCAATAGCTGTTCCTGCATGAAAGAAAAGTTCGTCGATGCAGGGTTTGTATGGCTCCACAGCTCTTTGAATTTCTCCCATGCTGTCACGGCCTCTGGCGATGCAAAAGTACGCACAACGCCATCTGTGTAGGACGGATAGAGATAGCCCTGGAAGAAGCGGTGCTTCAGCCCTTTGGGACCCGCAGGAAAGCCAAATTTCTTCTGGCCGGTCGCTTCTTCAACATTGGCCGCCCAGGCAATCAACTGGTCATAGGTCAACGCATTGATA
This sequence comes from Ruegeria sp. BA2, assembly GCF_056539605.1. Classification (NCBI taxonomy): domain Bacteria; kingdom Pseudomonadati; phylum Pseudomonadota; class Alphaproteobacteria; order Rhodobacterales; family Roseobacteraceae; genus Ruegeria; species Ruegeria sp. BA2. Next base: position 14,580 of record NZ_JBQFVE010000020.1, read on the forward strand.
TCTACGCCGTCGGGCAGGTACTGCAGCGCTTCAGTGTTCGCGGCCATGATGTAGCTCGCTTGCATCCATGGCATGTAGTGAAGGCTGTCAGTTCCAAGCTTGGCCAGATCGTTAAATGTGTCTGAGGCCGACGAGACGCCCAGTTCGCCGAGATCCATCAGGTCTTCGGGGTTCATCGCCGAGAAGTTACCATGCAAGGACCCCAGCAAATCAATGCTGCCCGAACCAGCTTGCAGTTCGGCTTGCAGACGTGTCAGCCACGGCCCATCTTCGTTCGGCTGGTAATCAACTTCGCCATCAAAGCCGCCGAGGACCTCGGTTCGCATCGCCTGCGCTTCTTCGGCAGGTCGGGCCTGCGTTGACCAGAACAGGGTTTCCGCATGTACGGCAGCGGCGCCGACAAGCATGGCAACACCGGATACGGCACCCGCAAGTTTCGAATGAATAGACATGTTTTCCTCCGTTATGCCTGAGGTTGACCGAAAACTGGCAACCTCCCTCCCTCGCCGACGAACTTGGATTAGCCTATGGCGAATGAAGACACTATGATACAACGTTATATCATGAGTCAAGCCTGAGACCATTTTGTGGTTTTCATATTTTACTTGATATTTTTTGAGTCTCCTGCAAATTTAGAAGAACGTTATATCTAAATACAGCTGCCATGATAAAAAAGCCCACCCTATCTAGCGTTGCCAAAGAAGCGGGCGTATCGGTTCCCACCGTCAGTCAGGTCATGCGCGACACTGGGCGGATTTCAGATCAAACACGCCAGAAAGTCCTGAACGCCGCAAAGCGGTTGCGCTACGTCCCAAATCACGCGGCGGCTACTATGCGATCAGGTAAAAATCGGGAAGTCGGCTTTATGCTAAACAAGCTGGCGAACCCATTTAACTCGGAAGTTGTGAGCAGCGCTGTAGATCTTCTTGAGTCCGAAGGATTCATGGTCTCCATCCTCGATGCGCAAGGCGATCTTGAGCGCCAGGACCGCCTCATGGAAGCCTGCATCCGATTTGGTCGCGGCGGATTGATCTGGGTTCCGGCGCTCGACACAAAAGAAGAGTCGTTGGAGCTCATAAATGCTCATAACGTGCCCACTGTTACCTTTATGCGGAAAGTGTCGAAGTCTCTTGATTATGTCGGCGTTCTAAACTCCGAAGCTCTGACTCAGGCGACTCAGCATTTGATCGATTTAGGTCACAAGCACATCGCCTATTTTGGCGGAACCGAACAAACATCCGTGCGCGAAGAGCGTATAGCAGGGTACTTGGAAGCTCTTAAGCCTTTGGGTGGCGCGCAACCGATTGTTTGGCCCTGTGACGACAACAAACGCGCTGGCTTTGACGCAATAGCAGCACTCCGCAAGCAGCATCCTGAGGTGACGAGCATCGTATGCAATGGTGATGTTGTCGCGCTTGGAGCCTGCCTTGGATTGATCCGATCCGGGCTAGCGCCGGGACATGATTTTTCTGTCGTGGGTTTTGATGACATTGAGGATGCCGGTATCGCGACTCCTCGCCTCACCACAATGGCGATCAATCCAAAAATGCTGGGCACGCGATTGGCCGAGGTCCTGTTGGACCGACTGAGAACACCAAGCCTCCCTGTTCGGCATCTCGAGTACTCTGCAACGTTGAAAGTGCGAGAAACTTCAGGAGTCGTGTCCAACCCTTAAAAACTTTTTAGCTCAGACTATTACTGCAGCAGGTCGATACTCGTCTGGCGCGTGGAACCAAGGACTAATTTGCGTTGCGTTGCACCCTGGCGTATCGACACCGTTTTTCCCGTAGTTATCGGACAGCCTTATGTCGGATGGAAACAAGAAAAAGCACTCAAGAAAGGTTGGCCCAAGGGTAACAACCCTTGCAGACCTGTCCGAACATACTGGGCTTTCTAAAAGCACAGTCTCACGAGCACTTTCCGACTATTCCGACATATCATCGGAAACAAAGCAAAGAGTACAAGACGCTGCAAAAAAACTTGGTTATCACCCGTCAGCAATCGCCAGATCCATTAAGACAGGTACGAGCCAGTCTGCAGCCATTATTTTGCCGCAGGGGTATGAGGAAGCGAATGCACTAGCGACGCTCGAATTGATTGAAGGGATTAGCAACGAGCTCCTGTCAAAGGATTGGACATTGACTGTTTGTTCGACGAACGGTCTTGATAGGCTTTCAGAAATTCAGCGCCTGATCATTCAAGAAAAACGCGTCGATGGTTGCATCATACCCACTCCGGCGACTAACGATTCACGCATTGAAATGTTATCCGAATATGGGATGCCTTTTGTGACCTATGGCCATGTCGACGGTTTAAGCAGCCTGTATTGCGATGTCGATATCGATGGTTGCATCGCAAACTCTGTGTCCATTCTTAAAGACAGCGGACATACCAGAATTGCGTTTGTCGGGCTCAATAAGAGCAACATCGATCCCGATCATTGGTTACACAGCTTTCATCGGTCGATGAGCCAATCTGATTTGGCCATAGTACCAGGGTTTCAGAGTAATAACAGTTCAAGCGTGCAAGATGCCAAACAGTTTGCTCAAGTCCTGCTGTCGTCGAGCAACCCCCCGACAGCTTTTTTGTGTGAAAGTGATACCGTTGCCTTTGGGGTGTATGCAGCGTGCCGAGAACTCGGGATTTCAGTTGGTGAACAAGTCTCGGTAATTGGGTTCGGAAATCATACTTTGATTGATTGCTTCTCCCCTGGATTGACAAGTTATTCGGTCGACTACCGAAAGTCTGGTGCCGAACTGGCAAACCTGCTCTTAGACCATATACAAAATCTGGACGCCCCTAGGTGCGGCTATCTCGAAGAAGCAGCTCTGGTCCGTCGCGAATCTGTGGGGCAAAGGAATTCAATTTCGAGCTCTTGAGCAAAAAAGGAACCACCAATATTGCTTGGGGATCAGTTCCTCATGCCAGCCGGGTTTGGAAGCATTAGGATTGCTCGGTACGGCAACAATCTCAACACTGGTGGTTCTCCGCCAGAAACGCACAAAGTGCACAGTCAGGTTCTCGCGCCGCGATTGATCTGGCCATAACCGCGAAACTTTCGAAGGAACACTGTTACTGACGCGTTGAAAATAGAACGTGTACGCTCCAATGTGAAACCTCGCCAGCGCCTTGCAGCAACTATGTGCTAACGTGAGAAGTAACTACTAGCTCGGAAGCAAGCGCTCCAATACAAGAAGCAGTAAGGAAAGCGCTCCTTCGTTGCTCAGTGTGAGGAATATGCAGGGTAACTGCCATGTTTTCATCATCAACCCCCACCATTGCATCGGACATAGCTTCATCATCGAAGCACCGTGACTACTTCGCAGACCGACGGGCGAAAGTTGATGAGTTTATTGCGAGACATTTCACTTGGCCCGGAACACTTAGCCTACATCGATCTGCGCTCGGCTTGGACATTATTCGAGCACCAATAAATGTGATGCTGTCACCGGCATATGTGCTGACGCGCATCGCTTCGTTCCTATTCCGTCGTATTGGATGGAGCGCAGGCGCGGACTTCTTGGCTTCACGACGCATCTTACTGCGCACTACCGTGGCTCGTAGGGTAGAGGCCTGCATAGTAACCGATCTGCTGCAGCTGCCAGTGGCATACGATTCTGATGCGTTGTCGCATACGGTGCTTGCAGCGCCCGAATTCCGTGAAATGATACGCAGACGCAAGAACACAGCAGATGCCGAGGCTCTTGGGGCTCTGTTGCAAAGTTCTGAACGCGCCAAATTGTCTTGGCGATCATACCAAAGTTAGGCAGCCAGTTCTGCGAATTGACGAAACGGACAGAGTCCGGGCGTGAATTGACCTTTGCGGATCATGTTAACCAGTTCGATGCCCGCCAGGGCAGATGCGGCTGAGTCGAAAGACTTGAAACCCAGCATTGGCCTGATCCGACGTTTTATGAAGCGATGGTCTTGCTCAATGATGTTGTTGAGATACTTCCGTCTCACCATCTCGATTGGTACAGGGCAGCCAAAGCCTTTTCCGTGGCAAACCGTTCGCCTCAAGCGCACGAGCGAAGAACTTGGTCGCAGCCGCTTTGTTCCGGCGCTTTGATAGCATGAAATCAAGGGTCTTTCCGTGTTTGTCGATGGCGCGATAGAGATAAACCCACTCACCCTTCACCTTCACATAGGTCTCATCCATGCGCCATGAACGGTCGGCAGGGCGCTTTTTGTATCGTGAAGCATCAGCCACAAGACCGGCATATCGACTCATCCAACGGTTCAGCGTCGCGTGATCCAGTTCAACGCCACGTTCAGCCATGATTTCTTCCAGATTCCGATATGACACACCGTATCGGAGATAGAAGAAAACAGCGTACAAGATCACTTCTTTCGGAAAGTGTGCACCCTTGAATGAGATTGTCACGGTCTGCTCCTGTCATTTTGAGTATGCGCTACCAAAACGACACTTAGTCTGACAGGTGGGAAATAAGTTTGCGACAGAACCGACTCTAGGTTACGACTCGGAATGCTATCGCATAAGTTGAATCATCTACTCTAGCGATGAAGATTTGTGAGGATACGCCGCTTCGATTGCGGCAGCGGAAAAGTTTGGAATTCGGAGTTCTTCTACAGCCAAATGCAAGAGCTACTTGAACATCTAAGAACGTACAGAAACATATCGTTGGCCGATATTTTCGATAAATCTACACTAGGGAAGCTTGCTTTTTTGACTTTCTCGCTGGCACTGACGTTGCTGAGCGAAGAAGATTACTGGTCCAGTCCGCGAGCACCATACGTGTTCATATTTTTCTGTGCATTGCTTTTCTCTAGGGAGCTTCTTTTGTCATGTGCCGTGCTATTAGCTCGGTTTCTTAGAGAGTAATGCGTAAATCTAGATTATTCTAAGCAAAGGAATTTGAGATGGCTGATGATAGTTGGGTTGATGCATTGCCGACTCCTGATGAGGTTCCTGAAATTAAACTGGGACGCAAAAGTGACATACCACTCCCAAAGAGTATTGATCTTCCGGCTGGCAGAAACAAGTATTCACAACGTACGGAAATCAATCTGAAAACTGGACAAGTAACAACAGAGACTACAGCCAGTATTACGAAGAACGTTGAGCTTGTGGGCGGTGGTCCAACCGTGAACCCGTGGGGCTTTACCGCCAAATTGGGAACAATGAAAATAGACAAGCAATTTAGTCCGGGTGTTCTTGGAATTACGCACGACCCATTTAGAGAAACATCCGACATTCGGGCTGGACTAGGATCGACAAAGAAGAACGTCTACGTTGAGATTCCGTTGGAAGAAACGCTTCAGTTTCAGCACAAGATGACTGTCGCTAAGACCAAGATGCAAATCTCTAGGTTCTGTTGCGAAGTTTCTTACTGACCGAAGAGATCACGCCGTACCGGCGGGTTAAGCCGCTAATTCCGCGAACTGACGAAAAGGACAGATTCCGGGAGTGAGTTGCCCTTTGCGGATCATGTTCGCGACTTCAATTGCATTCAACGTCGCCGCTGCCGAAGAGAAGGTTTTGAACTCCATCATCGGACGAGTCCGTCGCTTGATGAAGCGGTGATCCTGTTCCACGATGTTGTTCAGGAACTTTCGCCTTACCATCTCAATTGGGATTGGGCAGCCAAAGCCCTTGAGCATCTTGTTGATCGCCTTGATGCCTGCGGTGTTGGCCCCACTTTTGTCGATGACAATCTTTCTGGGAAGGCCGTTTACCTCCATCATTCGAGCGAAGAACCTCGTGGCTGCTGGCTTGTTTCGGCGCTGCGAAAGCATGAAATCAAGCGTTTTGCCGTGCTTATCGACTGCCCGATAGAGATATACCCAAATGCCCTTCACCTTGATGAAGGTCTCATCCATTCTCCAAGAAGGGTCGCAGGTCGCTTTTCGGCGACGCGCAGTTTCAGCAATGGCGCAAGAGTATCGCGTGACCCAACGGTTCAGTGTGGTGTGATCAACTGATACACCCCGTTCCGCCATGATTTCTTCCAGATCCCGATAGGAGACACCGTATCGAACATAGAAAAACACTGCGAATAGGATCACTTCTTTTGTATACTGAGCACCATTGAAAGAAATCATGCACCAACCTTAAACTGAATAATGCCGTTCCCCACACAGGCGCTAACGCCACAAAGGTCAATGGTCAAATGTTTGCAACATAGCCATCGGCTCTCCAGTTTCGTCTATACAACTCTCAAAGAAATTTGCGACAGAACCTTCAGAACCAAATCGTATTGACTGTATTTTAACAACGCCATAAGCTACCTGACAAAGGGGTAACCGCGCAGATGCAGCGCACATTCTTTCAATGCATCATCATTCCAGCATGCTGACCAGCAAGGTTTGCGCGAAAGACGCGCCAAGGGTCCATATTATTCTATCTATGTGTGCTGTTCGGGGCTGATTTCCAGGTACGGGCTTCGCGGGCGATTTAAACTGCGAAGAATGGGCAAATTGTTCATTCCTTGATTTAGGTTGAGGACTGATTATTGAAAGACGAATTTGATCGGGTCAATCTGAAAAGAACTCACTACTGGAATGAAAGCGGAATTACGCGCCGTGCGTTCATAGGGTCTGCTATTGCCGCGCCTGTTGCCGCAACTGCGAAAAATTTTGGTAACATTCCGGAAATCCTGACTGAAGAAACCGATTTGGTTTTCACCCAGGACGGCGGCATCCTGTCCGTCGCGATTGTTCAGGATCTTGATGCCAGGCGCCGGGAGTTCTGGCAAAAACTCCGTGTATTCGAAACCTGCCCGCCCCCTGAATACGAAACGCAACCGATCACGGTCTGGCAAATCGCCATGAACCGTTTCGGCCCCGACGCACAGGTCCGCCTGCGATTCACCGAGAACAATGGCCTGAAGCGCTACACCCTGACGGTCGAACGCCTCGCCTACGGGCGCATCGCCGACCGCCGCATGACCTTCACCTTTCAGCAGCGTCGCATCCCGGACCCCGAAGGCACCGCGTTGTTGGCGAGACTCAAGACCAAAAAGGACGATTACGACCGTCGAACCCTGAAGTTTCTTGAAACCCTCGGCGCCGGTGTTCCGCGCCGCAATGTGTTCACGATCGAGGTGTCCACAAATTTCTGGAGCTTGACCCGCAGCGCGACCGCCGCCCAGACCTTCGCTCTTGAACCCGATCCCGATACGGTTGCGCAGACTGTCAACGGGTTTCTGCCGCTGAGAACTTGGATCAATCAGGAAAAACCAACGCTCTCCCAATTGGTGAACGCGGGTCGTGTGACTTCGACCATGCGGTTGATTTTCAACGGTCAGGTCGGGTTTGAGCGTCGGCATGCTGATCGGCTGACCCGACTGTTCCTGCACCGCGACCTGAAATGGACGGTCAAAACCCAGACCGCCAAGCTCTGGGCACTGACGCCGGACGTCACACTGAGCGACCTGACACTGGAGTGGGCACCAGTCAAGGACCCGCAGGCGGTGGAGGGAGCACAAAACGGCACGACCCCGCAGGCCCCCACGCGTGCCAGTCCCCCAGCGGAAGACGCCGAAGCTGCAGAAGAACAGGCCGAAACCGAAGAATTAGGCCCTGGCCCCAAGGGCCTGCCCGACGATATCGCACGGGCCGCCCGCCCCTTCGAACTGGTTGGCACAGCCACACTGGAAGAGGATGTCGAACAGATAACAATCAACGCACAGCGGCGCGACCCCGGTTTGCAGCTTCACCTGAAGCGAAGCGGTGCCAGCCCGCAACAGGTGCAATTCCGCGTTCTGAACGAAAGCGACATTGAAGATGGCCAACTCGGCCCGGGTATGTTGCGATCCGAAGCCTCTTTGCCCGCGCAATGGACAAAATTTAGTTTGACAGGTCCCCCGGACGCATCGGCCGGGCCTTTCCAGTCCCTTCAGGGCCGATTGCTGGAACGGGTGGATGCGCCTGCCGGCATGGATCGCTTCGACTATGCCCGGTGCGAGGGCAACATAAGCTTCAACGCCAATTTCACCGGGCCGGGCAGCCTCCATTGGCGCATGATGACACCAGTGGGTCCGATCAGTTTTCGCGGCTTCAGCCCGGAAGAGGACGGCAACGCCGAACCCTCCCCGACAGCGCCGACCTCAGGTGGCGCATTTTCCCCGCGCCGGGGCGATCAAGTGCAGATTGTCTATCGCTGGAAAGGGTGGCGCACCTCCGACCCGATCTTCCGCAACACGCCAAAGGCGGATTGGGCCGAAGTCAACGGCATCATGCGCGAGGCCGCAGTCACCATCCCCGATGCCACCACCAACCGGTTGATGTTCGCGCCAACGCACCTGACGATCCTGTTTGCCCAGGGCCCCATCGCACCGCCCTTGACAAGCTATATCCGCCTCGCCCCGCCAAAGGAGGTCGAACGGGCACAGTTCGACCTGCGCGACGCCAGTCTCCGCGCCTCCCGCAGCGCAGATCTTCTATCCCTTGTGTTCCGCTTTCAGGATTTCGGCCTTTCGTTTCAGGGCGATACCGTCGAACTGGTGCGCAAGAACGCGGCCTGCCTCTTGTCCCCTGCCCCGACGTCCAAGGGTCGCCCGCACGACACCCGGCCCGTGCTGGTCGTAGAATTCCCCGGTCAGCACATGCTGGAAGAGGCCTACTTCCGCCCCCTTCCGACCGACCCCCCGGATGTGGAGATCAAGGTCTTCGATGGCGAAGTGGAACAACCCTTTGCACGGCTTACGTTCGACCCAAAAGTCGACAAGGGCGAACTGACCGGGGCAAAGGAGCCCGTCTACCTCAGCCGCAACATGGACGGCGGCTGGACTCTCGATATCAATGATCGCGTTCAGATCGTCGAAGCGCTGCGGCAGATGAAATCGGAGAAGATTCGTGCCAAGTTCCGCAGGGAAATTTCAAACCGAAAATCCGGAAGCGTCGACCCGAACGCGGCGGCCTTCACGGAGCACGCAGAGTCCTACTCGCAGAAGCTCAAAGATCGGCCGTTAGGTCGTTTGCCCAAAGACCAAGAAATTTACATCGGCCAGTTTGCGCTAGATCCTGATGCCATGCGGCTGTCCGCACAAATCTGGGCGAAAAAGCAGCAAGTCGATATCGACGCGCAAATCGAAAGGCTTTTCGAACGCATCGGCAACACGGCCAAAGAAGAAATTATTCGCGCCAAGAAAGCCAAACCGCCCACGCCTGAAGATGAGCGCATAAAGACCGCGGCAGAAACCTTTGACGGTGCGCTTGCGCTTGAACAACGGCTGGAAGCGCTTTTCCCGACCTATCAGCTTTACCGGACAGCCTACCGTGATGTGATCCTGGAGGCCTTTGAAGGGGGAAACGCCCGGCTTGGCGCGATCGATCTGGATGGAACGCATTTTGAGGCGATCTATGCCTTCCGGTCGGGACAGACTGCTCTGCCGGACTGGGCAGCTGCAACCGGTGTCTCAGCCGCCGAATTTGCCGACCGCCATATCAGCGCGCTAGCCGCTTTCAAATTGGCCATCAGCGGGTCCGAGGATGTCGACATTCCCGCCCGCGCCCGCATCGCGCCACCTTCGCGTCTGGCGTTCCGCGTTCGGTGCCGCGATGGCATCTCGGTGGCGCGAACCGACGTCGACACACTGGATACACCAACCGACGCACCGGCGGAACTGGTGCGCGAACGCCTCAAACTGACGCTCGCCGATATGACGCAGTTTTCAGATTTCGAACTGTCCGTCACAGCCCGAAGCGAAACTATATATCGCCCTAGCGAAGCCGGTCGGCTGGACGCGCGAAGCGCGCGACGGCTGGATACGTCGCAGGCCGCTCGACTGGATCATCTGGGTTTTACCGACGGGGATTGGGTCACCAGCGACACAAGGCTCGGCGAGATTGCCAAAAGCCTGAGGGAAACGCCAACGCGTTACGAGACAGCCATCGAAATGGCCCGCCTCACGCTGTCGCCAGATCAAAACGCTGTTGTGGTGGCCAATGATGGCGCGGTCCCAGATGGCGTTTTCGCCGTGGATAAGGACCGCCCATTAGCACCTGTGGCAACCGAAGTCTTTACCGTGCAGTTTCTCGTCGACGAGGTGGATCCGAACCTGCGCGCCGTCCATTCACCCGACCTGCGCCCCGATGTGTTCGAAAGCCGGGTGGCCAAGACCGTCAGTGGGAAGCCATTTCCAGGCGCGGCAGCCCCGCCTAGGGGTCCGCTCGCTCCATGGCACATTGGCCCGCATCAGACCCAGGCCCAAACACTAGGCGAAGGTGACGTTGATAGCATCAGCCAGAATTCCCTGTTCAAACGGTTGCATGACTTCCTTTCGGGTCAGGCAAAAAAACGGGAAAAGGTCGCCAAGCGTGATCTGCGGTTCCGCGCGCCCCTGGATGCCTATGCCCGCCATGAACTGGTCATTCTGTCCTCGGCCTGGGGCCTGCCCGCGCTTGGCAAACGCTCCGAAAGCGGGGCACTGGTTGAAGGTGCAAGCCAGGCAGAGGTCGCATCCCGCCACCGGCTGGTGGATGTGCAGACCGGGTCCGCGCTTTACGTCCCGCAGACATTGGGCACCGTTGAACTTTCGCTGAGCACCTTAGGCCTAAGCCTGCGGCACGCCTCCAGTTTTTCCACGCCCGCTGCGGCCTTCGACACAAACAGGAACCCGCTGTTCCCTGCACTGTCGGTCGAAAGCTGGCAGCAAAGGACGAACCTTGGTCGCGACATCCATTGCGAGGTCGTCTACAAGGGTTTCCTATGGCCCATCGGGCAACGCGCCTCCCTTGTACAGGTGACCGAACGCACCTTTTTCATTGACCGACGTGGCGCGATCCGCGCGGTTCTGCGACAGCGCATGTTCATCCGGGTGGGCAAGGCCGACAAGATCTATCCTGCGTTGAAACAACCTGCGCAGGGTCGCCGGTTCCCGGTCGAACGACTTGTGAACCTGACCAGCAAGACGCCGGACATCGTCGACCCGTCCGATACGGAAATTCCCGCCACCCTTGGCCCGGGGGGTGTGCTGCCCAATGGGCGCATCAATTTGGGCGCAGGATCACAGGGTCTTGTCTTCTGGCCGCGCACCGCGAAACTCGAAAGCTCGAACATCCGGTTCGAACTGGACCTGGATGGCACCAAGACCGACCTGCCGCTGATTTTCGTCGACAATGTGGCCGCCAATCATGCCGCGACATTGGGTGCGCTGACACTCTACTACAACAGCCTTGAAACCCCCGACCCTATTTCCGCGGACAAAGATCAGAAAGTCTTCGACCCACTGCAGCATCTGCGCACCCTGAATATGCGAGGCGGCAAGCGTCGCTACGCTCCGGAGCTTGAAGCCGGCTCGGCCAGCGTCGAAACCATGCTCTGGACACTCTGTGCAACAGGTTTGGAGCGCGGGACAACGACCGTTCAAAACTCCAAGGGTCTGGCGCAGGAGGTTCACCGGTCAGACATTGACTATCAATCCGACCCCCTTTTGCAAGGCGCGGACCAGCCGCCTTTCTACCCGGCTCTGGAATGCGCCCGCATTCGGCCCCGACAGGCCGAACGTCTGGTGGGCAGGCCCCTGAACGACACAGCCGGCAAGACTAAGGACCCCCGTTTCCTGCGGGCCATGCCCGATGGTCGCTATGTCGCTTTCGGCCTGCCGTCGGGGCAAACCCGAAGCCAGTCCGCCGAAGGCACGTTGCATCAGGTCATGGATGGCAATGAGGCCGAAGTCTACCTCGCCATGATCGACCGGCCCGCGCTGGATATGGGCGACAAGGGCGACAATTCCGGTGGCGTCTTCCGCCCGTCCGGTCGGTTGGTCGCTCTATCCCGGACTCGCGGCGCGTTGACCTGGCACACGGACAAATTGATCAAATTCCCCGAAGAGTCTGGTGCCCTTCCCAAAAATGCCGCGGACGTGAAAGCGGAAGACCTGCAGAAATCCTGTAACGCGTTGCTCTCTGTTGCTCCACTGATGTCGATGGTCAAGGAGTCCTCCTCAGCGGTCGCCAGCGAAACAAGTCAGTTCAAAGCGATGGACATCTGTGCCCCGAACGAGTCCCATCTTGTTTCGACCGAACTGGAAAACGGCCTCAAGGAGGCCAAGAAGATCTACTCCGACATCTTCGACGGTGATGCCAAGATCCTGGGTCTGATCAGCATCAAAGACCTGTTCCAGTTCATAAAAAACCTCGATCCGCCATCCACAGGTGCGCCGCAGCTTGCGGAACAGATTCAATATGGCGCAGCCGGAGTTCAACAGGCGATCAGCGATACCCAGGACACGGTAGATGATGCGCTCGGCGCGATCGAAGCCGCAGCAGAGGCCGCCCGCTCCGAAGTCATCGTGCCGCTATCGGGTGCGGTGGCGGAAATTCGCGACGGCTGGGACGATCTGGATCGCGAAATCAAGGAACAGACCGCGAAAATTCCGGGCGGTGCACTCAGCACTATCAGTTTCAAATCGGTCTTCCCCGAACTTCACTGCACCCTTGTGGCCTTTGCAGCCGCGCTCAAGAAATCCGCCGATGCCTCCGACGCCCTTTCCTTCACCCTTTCAACAAGCGAGGTCTTCTCCTCCGGTCGCCGCTTCCTCGATGCCCTTTTCCGCGCGGCGTCCGACCCCGGTCGCCGGATCGCGGCCACCGTGTCGGCAGGGATTGACCAGATCCTCGATCTGTTCTCCGGTCTGGACAAAAACCGGACCGAAATTCTGCGCATCGCGCTCAAGGTGTTTCTTGGAAATAACACCGCCGCCGACACCCATATCCAGAACGCCGTTGCCATCGCGCAATGGCTTGCCGACGGCGAAGGCACAGACGCGCCGGAAACTCTGGATGACTACATCACCCGCGTTCTCGAGATTTTCATTCCCGAAAACGCGGCATATGACCTTGTGTTCTTCCCGGAAATTCCGACACTCCCCGACGACGCTCAGAACGCTCTCAAATTCACGCATGACCAGGTGCGCGAAATTGCCAAAAGTCTGCTGGTCGGCCTGATCGAAGGACGCGGAACTGTCGATTTGGAAGATATCTTCCTTCAGGAGGCCCCGTCCAACCGACTGTTAAGCCCCTTGATTGGCGCAAGGTTCCGGGCGCTTGATAGCAATCGGAGTGATCCGCTTATCATTGCCTATGCACGGGCCGCGCTGGAAAAAATTGAAGCGGTCGAAAACTTACTGAACAAGGCGACCCCTCCCGTCGCAATTCCAAAAGAATTGGCCGAAGCCAAAGATTTCCTCTCCAAAGCGGTGGATATCTGGGACAACGCCAGCAATTCACCCGATTTTGAGACCGAATGGCGTCGCATTCTCCCGGAACTACAAGCCTGGGTCAGAGCCGGATTTGCCGAGGAATGGCGCTTCGTGCGGGTAAACGAACGGCTGGCGCGCAAGGTCATTGCAGCCGTTAACGCAAGTGACATTCCAGGCGCATTGACCGCCACGCGCGACCTGGTTGAATTCAACTTCGGCCCGCTGGACCTCAGCAAAGTGGATTCGCTTTGCATTGACGTCCAGAAAGCCATCATCACGAAAATCGCAGCGATCCTTCCTCCGCCCGGGGAACTGACCGACCTCCAGCAACGTATCAAAGCACATTCCGATCACATCAGTGGCTGGAAAACCCAGGTCAGCACCATCCGCGCAACGGTCGAGAAAAGCGTTACCGATTCTGATAAAGTTCTGACGGACACAGGGATCAAAGATCAGGTTGTGGAGAAGCGGGATGACCTGTTCAGGGTCGCCGATAGCACAACAGCCGCACTTGATGCCTACATTTCCGTTGTCGCTGGGTTTGAGAAATCACTTACGGACGACAACGACCGTCTGAATCGGATCCACGAAAAGATCAAAACTTTTACGGCTACTCCCCCGGCCTGCACCCCGGAGAAAATCGAGGACCTGACTAAAATCGCCAAGGACATTGGGGCCTTCGTCGAACACCGCCAAATGATGATGGCCCGTCTATCCACCCAACTGGAACAGCTGGTAGTCACTTTTGAAGCGCTGATTGAGGAAATCATTGATAACGACACGTTGCACCTTGTCACCGCCTTGGCGGGCATTGCCAAGGTTGTTGAAACCGCTATTGGCGGTCTGCCGGAAGGTGACAACAAGAAAGCACTGGAAGGGCTCAAAAAGGAATTCGACGACCTCAAAGAATCCTTCGAAAAAACCGCCGACGCCTATGCCAGAGACCTCGCCGCGCTTTGCGTTCAGGCGCTGACATATCTCAGGGCGCAAGTGACGAATGTCAGGGACGAAATCAACAGTATCCCCGAAATTCCCGCGATCGTGCCCACATCGCTTGAAGCCCTGAACACCCAACTCAATCGCACAATCGGCTGGCTGGACGAATTGATCAAACGGTTCGAAGGCATTGCGAAACCGGACAGCATGGAACCGCTCAAGGATCTTGTGGCGGTCAGGGTCGGCAACGTTCCGGCCAATACGGCTCCGATTGACACGTTCAAGGGCGAACTTCGCGACTGGACCGTCGCCCAGATCGTGAAAATCGAAAATCAGGTCGTCCTGGCGCTTGGAGCAATCGAAGACCAGATGGAGGTCTTTATCCGTGACGCCCTTGAAGACCTTGAAAAAATCGCGAACAAGGCGCTGCGCGATGCCTTGGGGGTCGGCATTGGCGGACAAACCTTGCCGTCCATCTATGCAGGCATCCTCAAAAGCCGTAACGACGCCTATGAACAGATCACGCAAATCGGGCAGAACATTGGTTTTGCCCAGAGCCTGTTGGTCGAGCCAATGGGCCGGAAAGCGGTCAAATACATCCTGCCGAAAAATGAAGAACAGGAAAGCAAGGAAGCCCAATACACACCCAACACGGAGAACCCGGATACAAAGTCCGATCAACTGGCCGGTGACGTGGCCTGGCTCTACTACCTACACCAGAACGACCTCTTTGGCGGAGCGCGGGAAGACGACGGCAAGCTGTTCATCCGAACGTTTCTTGAAGAATGGTCGAACCTCAATCCCACGCCGTTGCGGGTTGCCCAAAAAATCGCAGGCATCCTGCGCGAAATTGTGCGCGGCGACATTTTCGCCGCCATAGATTTCCAGTTTCTGCGCCGACAGGTCGAAGACTATATCCTCAGCCTTGTGCCGACCAAGACGGAAATGACCTATGGCTATGGCGTTGCGCTGGGGTCAGAGGTCAGGGCCGCCACAGCGGGCATATTCGCGCCCGGCGAAGGCACCAAATTGACCATCAAAACCGGCATCTCCATCGACCTGACCGGGGCGGCTCGCGGTGGCGCACCCAATATCAACGTAACGACCACCGGGGCGCTCGGGCCCTTTGATGTCAAACTTGTCGGAGACGCCTTCGACGCGTTGACGCTCAAATTCAACGGTGCAACCTTCCGCGCAGAAAGCGGCAAGAAGTTCGAGTTTGATATTGAATACTCGGACTATGAAATCGGGCCGATGCTGGAATTCGTTCAGCAATTCCAGAGTTTTCTGACCCCCAAGGGCGACAGCGGCTTTTTCCTGTCACCGGTGACCTCACCAAGTTTCGGAATCGAAGCCGGGTACATCCTGAACCTCGGCGATTTCACTGTCGGCGCGATGGCCATTTCGAATGTCGGTCTTGCCACATCGGCGGTCCTTCCTTTCGACGATGGCGAAGCACGGTTCAAGGCCTCCCTGTCCACCCGCCTGAGCCCGTTCACGATCACCTATTTGCCATATGGCGGTTCTGGATTTTTCGGAATCGAAGCCAATGCCAACGGGATCGTCGGATTTGAAGCCTCCTTCGAATTCGGAGGATCGGCCGTATTTGCCTTTGGTCCGCTCAGCGGTCAGGGGCGGCTCATGTCGGGTTTCTATATTCGCATGTCTGTCGCCGACAATGGCCAGAAACTGACAGAACTGAGCGCGACGGTGTTCGTCGGCGGATCGGCGTCGATCTGGATATTCAGCTTCAGCGCGGCGCTGTCCGTCCGCCTTGGTATGGTGAATGGCGACATGAGCGGGGAAGCGATTTTCAGCTTCTCCTTCTCGATGGGTTTTTCGGACTTCGAATACTCCATCACCATGTTCAAGCAAGAGGCCAAGGGCTTTAACGGTCAAGACAGTGCTTCACTTTACGACGGACCCTTCAGAGACAGCCCCCTTCGCTTTGCCCAGCTCGGCGATTTTGGCCGCACCCCGCTGGAACAACTTGATAAATCCAAGCCCCGTATTGACCGGACAACGGTATGCCAAAGCCGCAACTGGGCCCGCTACAACACGTATTTCCACGATACGACGCCGGAGGATCCCTTCGCATGAATACCGATCTCCCCCAGAGCCATGGCGCGGGTGAAGACGCCATTCCGCATGTCGCGATCCACGCCCGCGTGGTGCCCTATGGCAGTTATGAACGAAGCCGCAACGGGGTCAGCGAAACCTACCACAAGGCGACGCTTCTGCTGTCGCCAGGCGAGGTCACGGATGGCTCCACGGGTGTGTCGATTGCCCACTGGCCCACCGCGGCGCGCGAAACCCTGTTGAAAGGGCAAGCGGATGGACGCGTGAAACTTCTAGCGCAACCCATGGCTGGTGGCGATGCGCTTGACCTGGATGAAGAAACGCCAAGCCGTGTCCGTTTCAAGATCCCCAGGCTGTCTACGCTCAGCGACAAGCAGGTGCGCGATGTCGCCAAAATGTGGAGCGGCTCGCTCTGGCCTGCAGAAACCAAGCCGCTTTGGTCCGAATTCGCAAAACGTTTGGCCAAAAGCCTGACGGGCGAAGCCGTCGCGACGCAGGGGGTCGCGGACAATAGCGACACCGAGCCAGACCCGAATATCTACGGGGCTGATGGCCAGCTGGCTCCGAATTCCCAGCAACGCCGCGCGCCGGAAACCCTGAAAGTGTCAACCGCGCTGTCCATCGGGCACACGGACCTCGCGATTGCTCTGGAATGCCAGCGCGCCCAGGCTCTGGCGAAATCCCTGAAGCAATCCTGCGGGGAAGTGGCCCCGAAACTTGCAAAGCCGCTGGCACTTGGCGTCGCGGACAAGATCAAACCCTACAAACCATCCCAGCTTCCCGAGGGCACGGATGACATAACGAAAGCGTTGGTCAACGCCATCGTCAAGGAGAAGCCACGGGGAAACCGGACTTTCAGCCAATATGTGGACGCCCTGCAGATAGCCTCCGGGCTTGAACAGGATGACGTCGAAGAACGGCTTCTCAATGACACGCTGGTGGTGGCCGAACTGCGAAGGAAGCGCAAGATCGCGCAGCGCCAAAAGCTGTGGGGCGACCTCAATGGCGACAGAGAGAAAGCAAGTTCTGACTACCTATTGATCGCCAACACATTGCAAAAAAAAGACAAAGGCGGCTGCCTGCCGCCCAGTTGGCAAAACGATGCAATCACACCCACCCTATGCGCGATGGCGGAACCCGATTTCGCAAAACTCACCCGGGTGGCAAACTACGCCAACTGGCCCCAGTATCGCACCGCTGCAGATCCCAACACCAAACCCGGCGCTACGACGGAGCCTCTGGAAGGCTGGGACGAAGCCAAAGCGGAGGCCGTCGAACAGGCCAGCCGCGCCTTTTTCACGATGCAATCCACCCCAAGCCTCGCCCGGGTTTTCACCCTGGCGGTTGAGGTCGAAATACCCGACGCGGACCTCGGCGCGATCACGAAGTACGGCCACATCACACTCGACATGGGTGATGACAAGGCCAGTTGCATCCCCCAGAACTGGACGCTTTTCCGCCGCCCGCCCCTGCCCGAAGCCACCCTGCAAAGCGGTTTCTGGCCCGTTTCGCGAGGCGAGGCGAACTGCGACGGGTTGAAGGACCATACCCGCCACTATGGCGGCCTGATGGTAATGGGGTTCGGGGCCTCCGCCACGCCGAAGGGTCACGCGCCGCGCTTTGATATCAGCAGCCTAGACATCCGCACCGCGCTGGAACTGGAAACCCAGCGCCGCCAGGGCAAACAGGCGGATCTTGAAGAAGAAGCCGAAGCCGTCGGCAACGAAACCGAAGCGGCTGCTCGGATGCAGCAACGCGAAACGAAGATAAAAGCCAACCTCGAAAACAACGCGAATGACGCCCTGCCGAACCGACAGGGCGCGGCCACGGACCGGGGCAACCGACGCCTGCGCCCCGGGGTCACTTCGAACCTGAATTCCGACAAGACACCCGTAGAAGATCAAAGCGATGAGGGCGACCGCCAGGATGTTGGCCTGACGCTTCTTGATCGCGGACTTCTGAGCGATGCGATCTGCAAGATGGCCACTAAGGCCGCCAAATGCGGTGCTCTCCCGGACTGCACCGTGAGTTGTAACGCTGGTGTCGTGATCGACGCAGAGGACCTGATCACCGGCTATCGGCTGCACGTCGGCAAGCCTGATCCAGCGGGCAGAACGGATTGGCGACCGCTGATGGCCCGTTCCATCAAATTTGGCACATCCGGGCCGGATACGGGCCTTAATGCTTCGATCGAAGGCGTCCTGACGACCTTGATCGGGCGGGCCGGTTCGGACGATCGCATAGCTCTGGAAAGTGCGATGATGAGTGCGCCGGGTCGGATGCTGCCCAGACATCCCGGAGGATCCACGACCCAGGAATCAGAGGCCGTTTTCGAAGAAGCCATCGCGATCTGGGACGGCGGGCCGATGGGGGTCGATTGCTCGGAACCCCAGGGCGGCGAGAACACGACAGGTGATGCGCTGATCTTCGGTCGCACATTGTCGGTGCCGACCAGGGGCGATTTGCGCCCGCATAGGCTGCGCTACGGACAACCCTATCGCTTTGCGATGGCCGCCGTGCTGTCGGGCGGTCATTCGATCCCGCAATATGCTTTCCCGGACGATATGAAGAGTGGCCCGCTCTCGCCTGCCACGGATCTCTATTATCCCTCCAAAACGATGGTCAGTAATGCGCAAGATTGCGACCCTGAATGTGACCTTCGCCCCTATGTCCGCGCGTTGCGGCAGGCCAAGATCGCAGCACCCCAGGTCACAATGCCAGAAGGTCACGCAACGCGGGTCAACGGGCCAATGGGTCCCGACCATGCGGGTACGATGGTCATCCGACGCCTTGACAAAAAGGCCGGCAAGAGCCGCAAGCCGAAGGTGACGTCCCGCGGCCAACCCAACATCGCCCAGCGGATCATCTTGGTACCCTCGATCCCGCAAGCGCGGGCCGTAACCCACACGAACCTCTTGAGCCACAAGGGCGTCTTCGATCAGCAAAAAGTCAGCGGCCCGCCGCGAGGGGCCTACCGCACCATTCGCCAGCTCAGGGGGGATGCGACCCTCCCGGCGGTGCGGACCCGCAATTTGCCCGGCCTCAATGGGCGCCAGCACTTTGCCAAGCGCCATATTGTCGACGATCCGAGGGACAACCTTGACCGGGGAGAGGTTCAAAACGGCGCGGTTTTTGCGCGGCGCGGTGCACAGAATACATCCTATTATCCTGATCCTGCGGCTGATCATCTGGCCATTCGTCTTTTGCTGCGGGGATATGATCGCCCGATCACCATGCAGGGCGAAGGGGATCTGATCCCGCTGGACAAGTCGGATCGGTATCCGCACCTGACGCCGGTGATCCTGTCCCTGCGCCATGAAACCAGCATGAAGGACAAGCGCACCAATTGGGCAGATTTCATCCACAAACATCGGTCGGTCTCCTTCGACCCTGCGTTGCGCGGCGATATCACCCGGGGCGGCGGGTTCTCCGCGACCGAAATCCCGCTCTATCTTGCACCGCATGAATGGGTCGATGTCCAGATGTGGTTTGTGCCGACCGCCAGACGCCTCGCCCGCGATTTTTCGGTTCTGCAGACAATGGCGATTGATCTGGCCCAGAAAGGCAATGGCTCGATCGCCAGCTGTGCGGCCAATGTGGTTGAAGGGGCGTCGTCCCATCTGCCGGACGAGATTAGCGACGATCTGAAACAGGCCATCAAAGAGACCAAGGGCGCGCGCGCCTATTTCGGCTCCGGTGGAATCGCCAGCCCGGCGATGAATGTTCTTTTGGCTTTGGCCGGAACCGTCCGCGACAAGATGATCTGCCACCCGATGCCCGAGATTGCGGCAACCGCCGAACTATGCGCCATTTCGGCCTCTAACCGCGCCTCGGTCGCCCCCGCCATCACGTCTGTGCAGCCCGGTCACTTTGATGTGGAGGTGCCAGAGGCCCCCTGCCCTGCCAATGGCGTGCGGGCCTGGCGACCTGCCCCCGACGTTCTCGAAAAACGCGTCAAAGCAACCCGCGCCTCCGAAACGGACACCGGCGACGCGCCGATGGATGCGGCCTGCATCTGCCCCGAAAACACCACCTCGCTGGACGTGGCCCACCCCGGTTCAACAGAACTGGTCCTGACTGGCGAGGTGGAGCTTGACCTGAATCAGATCGACACGATTGAGGTGCGCGCCGATATGGTCCTGCCCGGAACAACCACGTTTGACGACAAGTTTCGCGGCCGATCCTTGTCCCACCGAGAGGCCGACTGGTGGCCGCTCAGAGGCGATCCGCGCGGGGCACCGGCGACGGACACTGTCGACCGTGACGGCAATGAGATAACCTTCTTGGAAAGCCGCGCCCTGTTCGGCTTCGATGTCGAGCGGGACGGAAAGGTTACGCTGGCCCGGGCCGAGGTTACGCTTCTGCGGGCAGAACGCCTGCCCCGTCCCTTTGATGGGTCCTGCCGGAATTCGGTATCCCTGCGGGCGCTTTTCGAAGGCCGCGACCCGAGGGTCCGGATTACCGAACGCCATATCTTTCCGGACGGCAAAGCGCGGCGCATGCAGGTCAGCATCAACGGTCTGGCGCGCACCGCAGAGTTCATGCGGACCATCGACCGCCGGGCGCGTCCAGGCGATCCCTGGATCGGGAAGGACGGTCCTGCCTATGGCGTGGGCGATCTTGTCCCGGCAGAAGGGCTCAGCCCATTCGATCAGGAAAACCGCTCGGCCACCGTGGAAGCGATCCTTCCCGCCACGATCCGCCCCGCAAAACCCGATGCCGACGCCCTGAAGCCCGGTTTCCGGTGGCACCCGGCACCCGATCAGCCTGCCGAAATTCGCAAAGGCCGGCTGTACCGTCGCCGCTCGTCCATCATTCGCATCCCCCTTGGACGCGAGTGGTTTTCCAGCGGAGAAGACGAAAAGCTCGGCATTGTCCTGTGGCCCCCGACGCTGATCGCCTCCAACATCGACCTTGCCAAAAACAAGGCTCTAATCCGAAGACCGTATCAGGAAGGCGGGAACAGGGTTGTGAAACTCGACGGGACACAACTGCAAGGTTGCCGCCCAGAGGACACTCCGGCGGCGGCGGAGGCGCTTGATCCGGCGACCGACATTCCGCCCTTCGAAGACAGCCACCTTGGCCCCGGCGGGCGATTTGTATCCCGTCGCGGCGCTGATCCAGTGCGCGTCGGCGAACCACACAAACAGATTTTCTTCGCACCCTCCGACTTTCCCGATCTGGAAAAGGGAGACGACCACATTGGCAAGGCGACGCTGGTGCGCAATGTTCTGATGCCGCTGTCCGACGAATCCCAGGCCGGACAGCGCGAGAACGCAGATGGCTCACCGGCCGATGCCGAAGAACCTTTGCCGCCGATGCTGGTTTCTCTTCTCACCTATGAGCCACGCTTCGATGCCGGGAAGGAAGAATGGTACGTCGAAGTTGAACTCGCCGACAGTCCAGCGGCGGAAACCTTCGTAAGGCTGGGCCTTGTCCGCTATCAACCGCACACCCGCCCGGAGCTGCGCTGTTCCCGACCGGTCGAACAATGGATTCAGCCCTTGCCGGTGCGCGAAGTCGAAGTCTGGCGTCATGAGAAGGACGACGGTTGGCGCGTGCGCATGTGCGGGCGAACTTTCGACCGCCGCCGCCTCTCAGAAACCGCCATCAGCGCGATCAACCCCGAAACGTCAACCTACCCCGGTTGCGCCGCCGATCTGGACGGTGTCGTCAAGGGGGGCGATGCCGCCCCGCTGATGTCAATTGAGGTGCGCCGCAGGGGCATCGATGCCGCCGGTAGCCCCTTTGTGGAAACCATTCCTCTGCCCGTGCCCGCCATGGGCAAGGAGAGCCTGCTATTAAGACCGCTGGACTATGACACCAGCGTGGTGAAGTTCGATCACAAATTTGTACCCGAGAGCGGATACATGCTGGCCGGTCGAGTTCTGGTCGAATGCGGTGTCGTCAGTCGCGGTGACGGCATATGGGCGGCTGTCATACCGGATCAGGCCCTGGGAGACCCGGATGATTTCAGTGACATCGAGATCATTGTTGAGGACGTGGAACGATCTGAGGTGGACAACCCCATGACGGTCGAAGAACGCGACGCGATGCCGGTGCTGTCGGTCGCAAGCATTACCGAAGAACCGACAACGGCCCCAGCCGAAAACGACACCGAACTCCCAAACGCCAGTGGAACGGAACCCCCGCCCGAAGGGTTGCTTGCCGCATCCTTCGATCTTGCCGGTCCCCGCTTCAGCGGTCACTTCGCGCTGGGAACGCTTGCCAAGCAACGGCGCTGAAGATTTGATCCCCCGCCCTACAAGATGCTTCAACACAGCAAAAGGAACCTCGCAATGTACACCAGGATATTCGCCATTCTTTGTTCACTCGTTGGAGTCCAAGCACAGGCTTTCGATACCAATGGGTCAAGCTGGGGCCATTTGTCCAAACCCAGAGTTGTCGAATTTGCGGTTTGCGACCAGGGACTAGGGAAAGAGGAAAAAGACCGCATTGCCGCCGCGCTGAATGAATGGAGCGTCAAGGACCGCCTGTTGCTGCGCATCGACGACAGCCGACAGTGCGATACCAACCCCAAGATCGGCGAGTGTCTGAAAATTAACGTCATCGATCGCGGCCCATTGACCGGGCTTGCACCCGAATTCCAGACGCCGGGCGGTGCAACATTCAGGTGCACCGATAAGGAAAAAACGCTGGGCTGCAGTATTCGGATCAGCGAGAGCGATGCGATATACTCCGGCGCGGGTGCGGTTCCCAAAGACAAATACGATCTTATGTCTGTCGTATTGCACGAAGTTGGCCATTGTATAGGCCTCGCACACTCGACGGAATCGACTGCGGTCATGTTCGAAGGGATTGAGCTTGGAACAGCCAAGCGGGCGATTACGTCTGACGACAAGGCCGGTCGGGACTCGCTTTACAAATAGTCACCGATGATCCGAAGATGCTCAAGCGAGCGCGTTGCCGCTGGCGATTACGCTGCGGCAAGATCGACCTCGTCTACATAGCAGGTGCCGATATCCCGGTCGTGACTGCGATCGCCTTTCAGTCTGCAAGTCACTGTCTGAGACGCAACCAAGCGTTGCAGTTTCTGCGTCGCCTCCGGAAATCGGGCCTGGTCTTGATCGGGCTCATTGATTCCCTTTACTCGGTTCCTCACACCCGATAGCGAGAGCGTGTCACCATCGACCACCCGCGCGACATTTCGACTCTGCGGCGCACGCCTGAGAGGCAAAAAGCAACGCGAGGATGGTGAGGATCGGCCTTCTCATGAATCCTCAGATAGCGAACAACTGCGTCAATGTTTGGGCGGCGGCCGCCAATGACTTTTAACGCTCCTCCAGCAGCTCGTCCATGAAATCCTCCTGCTCCCGGAAAGTCCGCTCCCGAGGCTCCGGGATCGGGTCGCTTCGCTCCATCTCCTCCGGCCGGAACCCATCTGCGTGATCCTCGTGTGGTTTGGCCTGCATGTTACGAGCCTGCCTTCGACGGATCCGAGCCGCGCGGGCTTCTTCCTCTTCGAAACCTTGGGCAGCAGCTTCGCCGTCGTCCTCCTCATCGATCCAGGGCCCGGTCCCTTCGACCCGCGGCGGATAGGGAAAATCGCGTCCCGTCTGCTTCTCGGCGAGCCCCGTGAACAGCGGATCCTCGAAATACATTATGCGCCCTCCGTCTTAAGCGGGACAAGTTGACCAGAGGGGGGTGTAGCGGTTCCATGTAACGTGTCACTCCGAAGGCGGCTCGAGGCGCGCAACACCCGCTCCTGTAGCTCGCAATCATCATCGGTCGGGAGTTCGATTGATTGTTCGGAAATCGGTCGCGAAAGACGACGCTCTAGTTGAACAACCTGCAGGCTGCAGCACCGGACCACTGCATGCGCAGTAACACGCGCTTTGTCTGGTTTCCAAGGCCACTTCCATCGTTCCGTCCGAACGCCGCGGACGCATGCCCTATCTAAAGACGCACTTCCCATGCGTCCATCGAAGCTGATAGTGCCAACCGTAACTGGAACCTGTCGATGCTGACCCTTCTTTCTTGCTCTGGCATCTTTGAAGCCACGCTACTGGCCACCTGCAGGTCCATCAACACCATGCCAAGCGCTCCATCCTGAGGTGGTGCAGCTTGAGGGCCGGTGCATAGTCGCTTTTCCGGGCCGGGTTGGAGCCCTGACTTGATCCACCACGGGACCCGACGATCAAGTCAAATCCACCTAGGCAAGGTTCGATAGAATAAAGCGCATCAAGCTGCCGACCTTGATCATCAAATGGTTTCACCATCGGAGGCGGGCCCTTCTAAAGATGCGTGACATCTCGAAAAATCTCACGTTGTCAATGGATTAAATGCAAGAATGTAGAAAATACCACCAAAGTGGAGCTAGAGTACGTAAATAGCTCATTTTGATTCATCAGCAGGGTTGCTAGCTCGTTGGTTTCGATAACTCACCGGCCCTCGCCGCCAAGCCGGTTCTTATGCGTGATAGCACAGGTAAACTGACTATGCGGGTGCTCCCAAACAGTGGTCCTCACTGATGGCACGGCACCACTGTAAACAACCAAAATCAATAAAAGGACATTCAGCTATCGCTACGCGAGGGTCAAGGTTGACCTCTAGCAAAGCGCCAACGCCCGGTCCAGTACCCAAAATCCGTGCATGCATCCCAACGAGAAGGCAAATAGAGAAAGGGCCGCGCTATACACCGAAACGGCTGACCAGCGTCTCACTTTCCCACTTATGTGCTGCAGCTCCCGAGATGAGCCGGCAGCGGCCGGAAAATAGCTAACGTGGCTGTTCAGAAGTAAAATCTTTCCTCTACTTCTTGAGAATGCACCCACCATGAACGCGATACATCCCACCACGAACCAAAGCGTGAAAGTCAAACTGTCAAAGCCTTTTCCGATGCCTTCCGTGGTAAGAATCGCCAGCAGTGCTCCACCGTTCAATAGTACGGCGGACCTTGCAAAGGATTCATATGACCTTTCCGACGCTTCATATCTCTGCGCATGCAGTTGTAAAGTAGTCTCTGGTTTCTCTATGAATTCATTGAATTTTCGCTTCGCTGCTTCAAGACTCGTGTCTTCGGCCGTCGGTTCAGTCCCTCGTTTCTCTATGTCATTCATTGTTATGCTCCTAACCATCGAGAGCGACAAGTTTAGCATGAAAGCGCTGTGTCAATGCAGCGTCCGCCGGTTTGCACAGTACTGGCGTATCTTGGCAATTGGTTTTTTCGACAGTGCCTTTCTGCCACGGGCTGGACGGATCGCAGAACCAGGTTTGCGTCCCGATCTCAGCCTGCCGGTGCAGCCTGCTGACGAACTCGGTGCAGCGGTCAAAGGTGATAAAACGACGCGCTATGTGAGGCAAGTCGCGCACCACCTTCATGATCTTTCCCATGGCCTTGGATCTCAAGACAAAAGATCGGACCTTTCGTCCCAAGATCGATTTCGACAACTCTGTGCCGCTCTACAATCACGAGCACCAGCGACCGGACCTCTACTACTTCGTGTGCTTGCTGCGTGATCGCTCGGATGACGATGAGGACATCGCGCGGTTCAAGATGGCCTTCTTACCCGGCGGGATCGATATCGGGACCCTCGATCGCGACGGCACGAGGTGGGAGGCGGGGGAATAGTCAATCGGATAGCGCTTGAACTGCTGACGCTTCAGCTTGTCACCCGCGACATCCGGCAGACGCGATATCCTGTGCCGTTGCAAGCATCGGTGTAAAGAAGAGCGTGTCAGGTGTCGGATCGAGGGCTGCAAAGCATAGAGACAGTCGTCCCACGGCAGCAAAGTGTGCCGCCGGAACGCGACAATCATGGCCTCTTCTTCCTCGTTGAAAGCGGTTGAGCGCGATACTTTTTGGCCCGGTCTTCAGATCTTCAACGGTTTGGCGTCTACGCCGCTTGGCCACCATCTTGGGATTGACCACAAGTTCCCGGCTCAGCTCCGCGATCGAAGCTTGCGATCGCTGTGTTGCTGCTCTGATGGCGTGC
This sequence comes from Ruegeria sp. BA2, assembly GCF_056539605.1. Classification (NCBI taxonomy): domain Bacteria; kingdom Pseudomonadati; phylum Pseudomonadota; class Alphaproteobacteria; order Rhodobacterales; family Roseobacteraceae; genus Ruegeria; species Ruegeria sp. BA2. The sequence continues at coordinate 40,717 of NZ_JBQFVE010000020.1, forward strand.
GTCGTCGTGGCGCTGCCATGACGAACTTATACCATTGCGCTTCCTTCCATTCCAACGAAAGGATCACACCAACAAACCGTGGGATCAAACACCTAGGCCAATACCGGCCGACAAATGACTTACTTTTTTACCAGCGTCCAGTTACTCCATGATTTGTCCGCGCACTTAACCCTGATATACGTTTTCTCCCAATTTGCACCATGCTGTACGGACGCCTCGTATTGTGTTCCGCTAGGTATGACGGAATCTGCAATCTTGGTCGCAGACTTGTTTCCGGCGGCATCTTCTCCATAGGTTTCAACGTCGTTTTTGGTGCCGTTCACCAGTAGACCACCACCTCCCATCTTGGAGTTAACTTGCACATTTTTCCGATTGTTACCCATCTGGGGACCGGTGAATTCCGCACTAGATGTACAATCTCCCATCGTTTTTTCCTTTCGAAGTGAATTATTTTCGATCAACGTGGCATGGGCGGTTGCTCCTAGCAACATCTCATCTCCCCTACCGAATTTGTTAACTGCGTGTGCTGTCCCCAAAGCGTCTACAAATCTAGGAGCACCTCACAACGCAAAACTCCAAGGGTGGAGCAGAAACGCTCCTACCCTGAACGCCGGAGGAGCTGTGGCTACAAAATCGCTCACTCTAGATCGACTTGCCTCAGTTCAGGCATTGTGGGTTCTGGGTTGTACGAGCGCTAATTAATCCACCCTCTAATGCTTCCATGCACTTGGCACGGACTTCTTCGGCAAAATCCTTGTCCTGCATGTCCTGAGCCAACTGTTTGAGATTGTCGAGCTCGGCTTTGAGGGCGACCTCCTCGTCTGCAAGCGCAGTTGCCGTGTCTAGCTTTTTCCGAGCCGTATAGGCCGCGAGAACGATGCCGACAGAACCTACGATCTTTGCAGCACCTTGTGAAAGGGTCGCTGCCTCTGTGCTGAGAGCATATGCATCGTCTCCAGCGGCACTGAGTACCACACCGACACGATTGATACCTACGTCAGTAGCTACTTCCATCGCTTCGGGCGCCTGAACGGCAGTTAGTGCATCGGCCACCATGAAAACGCCCGCGGTCGCCACTGACGCGACCAAGAGTGGACCCGTTGCGATGCCGCCAGCTGCAAAGGTGAACCCGATTGCTACCACCGCATTCAATGTCGCAAGATATGCGTTTAGCTGCGCTCGATCGGCCAAAACTGATGTATCCGCATATGTCTCCTCAAGCTTGGCTATCTCTGCCAAGAGATCTTGAGCGCGGCCTGGAGCTGTCGTGACGGCCCAACCGCCGGCAGCCTGTTTGGCATTAGCTGCATTGATGATCATTTGATCGATTGCGCCGCACGTAACGTTGGCGTCCTGCGCCACCAAACGATATGGGCAGAGCGCAAAAGCGGCTGAGCTGGCCAATAAAAATGACCTGCGGTTCATCAACCCGTCATTTTGAGACATGGGAAATTTCCTCTATTGCTAAGAAGTGTGGCTTAATTTCTTAAGCTTGATGGTCAGAGCGAATGAGGTCAAGTCGCGGATCGGACGCCCGTCTAGGGCAATCCAATTCACACCGTTGGCGAAATAATGCCGCAGGAACCGGTCGCGTTAGTTGTTCAGGATACTCGCACCAGACGGGTAGGGACCGGAAGCTGAACAAACGTTGCCAATTAGTGTGACTGGGTTCCGTTGCAAAGTTTTAGGTTGGTCAAACGTATATACGATCGTTTCAAGTTCAGATCGCCAACTCGGAGAATTGACGAAACGGGCAGATTCCAGGCGTGAGCTGACCTTTGCGGATCATGTGCGTCACTTCGATCCCGTCCAGTGTAGCCGCCGCTGAAGCAAAGGCCTTGAACCCTAACATCGGCCGAGTGCGTCTCTTGATGAAGCGATGGTCCTGTTCCACGATGTTATTCAAATACTTCCGCCTGACCATCTCGATTGGGATCGGGCACCCAAAGCCCTTCAGCATCTTGTTGATGGCTTTGATGCCGGCTGTGTTCGCACCGCTCTTGTCGATGACGATCTTTCTTGGAAGGCCATTGCATTCAAGCATTCGAGCGAAGAATTTCGTAGCGGCAGGTTTGTTCCGACGCCCTGCAAGCATGAAACCCAACGTCTTGCCGTGTTTATCGACGGCTCGGTAGAGATAGACCCACGCACCTTTCACCTTGATGTAAGTTTCGTCCATCCGCCAGGAGCGGTCACACGGTCCCTTGTGCCTGCGCGCGACTTCGGCGATTGCACTAGCGTATTTTGTCACCCACCGGTTCAGCGTCGTGTGATCTACCGCAACGCCACGCTCAGGCATGATTTCTTCTAGATCACGATACGACACGCCATATCGGACGTAGAAGAATACAGCAAAGAGGATCACATCCTTGGGGTATTGCGCGCCTTTGAAGGAGATCATGAGCTGGCTTTCGACTAGTTGGGACCGAAAGCCATCCACACGCTAAACTCAAGCGCGTCAACAGCCAAAACTTTGCAACAGAGCCCTTTGGCCGTTCCAAATGCTTGCGGCATATCCGCGACAATTCCCTTTGTCCTGAGCAACCACATCATTTTTAGGCTCATTATCCTCCATTTTTGCGCGTTACATTTGTTGTTCCGCCAAATCACTATAACACGCGATAAGTACCCCTTATCAGCAATGATTGATTTGGCCTAGAATTGGGTGCAGAATAGCTGCCACGAAGCTGCCTACCCCGTATCTCCCAGCTGCCTCCCCGGCCCTGTCCGCCGAAGATCAGGTGGCGCTGACCGATCTCTAAGTGCGCGGCACCCCCGCCAATACGCTGCGGGCTCATGAGCGCGATCTGCTCTACATCACCGCCTGGAAGGCTTCGCGCTTCGGGTCGGCGCTGGACTGGCCGGAAAGTGAGGCGACGGCACTGGCCTTCCTGCTCGACCATGCGCGCGATCTTGGCGACGCGCCAGAGGCGGACAGCGCGCGTCAAACCGCTGAGGCGCTGATCGCGCAAGGGCTGCGCAAATCCCTGGCCTGCCCGGCCCCCTCGACGCTGGACCGGCGCATTGCCTCCTGACTGGCGTTTCACCGGATGAAGAACCTCTCCAGCCCGTTTGATGGCGCCTTGGTGAAACAGGCCCGGGCCAAGGCCCGCCGCGCCGCCGCCCGGCCCCTGGCCCCGAATTTGCAGCACCCGATCACCCGCGATATGCTGGAGCAACCGCTCGCCACTTGTCGCGGCTCGCGTCGCGATTGCCGCGACCGGGCCATCCTGATGCCGGGCTGGGCCTCAGGCGGGCGCAGGCGGTCCGAGATAACCCGGTTGCAACGCGAGGATGTCTCGCTGAAGGAGTTCGACAAGTCAGGCGTGGTCTGGACCTCGCTGCTGGAAACCAAGACCACCCAAAAGGGCGAGACGCCCCGGCTGATACTCAAAGGCCGTGCGGCGCAGACTTTGGTGCATTGAATCGATGTGGCGCAGATCACGGACGGTGAGCTGTTCCGCCCCATCTCCAAGGCCGACCGGGTGCTGAACCGCGGCCTGACGCCGGATGCGATTGCCCAGATCGTCAAACACCGGTTGAAACTGGCCGGGCTGCCCGACGGGTTTGCCTCCCCCCATGGGTTGCGCTCGGGCTTCCTGACCCAAGCCGCCCCGGACGGCGCACCGATCCAGGCTGCCATGCGCCTGTCTTTGCACCGCTCTATTGCCCAAGCACAGAAATACTAAGAAGACGTCGATATCGCCGAAAACCCGGCAGCGGATTTGTTGGAATAGCTCTGCTCCAACAACCTGTATAGAATATCCAGTCTCTCGTTCAAACAGCTCTAATCTATAGACGAATATCAATCTGTGAACACTTTAGTATATTTGCATACCTTTAAGGAAGTGATCATATTTTGCGGTGTTCTCACAGGTATATTACGGCACTTCGCCCCGGGGCAGGAAATAGAATATGATTGAGCTTATTGTGGCAATAGAACAGACGATTTCGAGTAATTAAGCGGCAAGGCTTGATGATGCAATCACTGAGATGTCGTCGTCGCAAAGGCGTGAAAAGATAACCCTTGGAGAGTGGGCGAGATTTACATTGAAGAGAATTCATGTGCATCAAGCCCAGCCATATTGCCGAATTGGTGGTGGAAGAATAGGTGTATCAGCGTGTCCATTCCCCGAAGAACGTCAATGCGCACAACTTCTTGCTTTCGCCGCGCCACAACAAACCGAACTCGTCCAATTTTTTACACTTATGCAAGAACCCAATGGTTGGCCACGCTGATCAAATTTGTCTCCGCAATTCCAAACCATGTTATCCGGCCAATCTTACCCGTGGGTAAGATCATCTTCTTCTCGTAAATCCTCAATCAGTGCAGCCACCGCGCGTTCAAGCTTGGCCCGGTCTACGCGCGTAAAATCGAGATCATAGCGCAACTCGATGCGGCCGCTGGATGCAGAACACTTTGCGATCCCTGCCCTTCCCCGCACCTGAAACGTCGTTTTGGCGCGGCGTGGTTTGCCAACCGTGTCAACTTTTTGCTTAACGGCCGATGCGTATTCCTGAGTTAAAAAGCTACGAAGAATTGTGATTTCACGGGCGCTATCGCGGTTTGGCTCACTTAGCAAAGCTGCACTCACTTGCTTGATCAACCCTGGATCAGAGTCGAGCTTTCGCTTGAGTTCTACACCGACATTCCTCGGAATGTCGTTAGAATGCATAAGTGCGTCTTCCAGCGTCGCTAGCAGACTGGCAAACGCTCGAATGTAGCTGCGCTTGGTGTAACTGGCAGATTTGAACAACGTCGACACAGCTTTGTCCACATCGGGACAATCGTTCGCTGGATCCTCGGTATAAGCCCTTGCAAGGGTCGCCATTTCGGCAAAAGAGATTTCCTTACGGATAAGGTTTTCATCGACCATGCGGCGATAGCTGTCATCAAGCTTGGCTGCGTCAGAAACACCCGCCGGAATCGTCGCAAATCGGTCTCCACCCACCTCCTCATGTAATGCGCGAAATGCTGATAATCTGCGCATTCCTTGGATCAAGTCGTACCGTCCATCGGTCCGCCGCTCGACCCGAATCGGGTTCGAAAGTCCCACATCCAGTATAGAAGCCTTTAGCTCATCCAGCTCTGGATCGGGCCCAGGTTTACGGTCACGTGTCAGGCGCTCTGTCACTACGTCCGCAAGTGGGATCTGTTCAGTAATATACCCTTCCGAACGCAAACGCACAAGCTCATGTGCCAATCGATCATTCTCAATGCGAATTGCGTCTTCGGTAGATTGTTGATCGCGCAACGCACTCGCGTTTTCGGAAATTGCCGCCGCCATAGGACCACGACGCTTTTCAGGGTCCCTATTTGGTAACTTGCCAACGGAGATATCTTCCATCGCAGGCACATCGATATCAAACATTCTGCGTTTGCGGCTCATGCGTCATCCTCCAGCTTGTCCCAAGCCGACAACATGACGCCTTGGAATTCTTCATAGACATTATCGAATGTTGATCTTGCGCGACGCCAGGTTTCCCGGGTCATCTCGCGGTAGTCCATTTCATAGACGGAACTCAGGAACCTGCCCGACTGTTCTACAGCACGCGTCATCTCGACGGGATGTTCCGCAAGATGCTCACCAAAGACTTTGCTAAACGCATCGTACATCGCGGTATGGAGCGCGTTCCCGGGCTCGTATCGTGTTAGCAGAAACCGGACCTCGCAGAATGTCTTGGGTAAGCCGATCTTACCCGTGGGTAAGGTCTTGTCGAAACCGTAAGCCAGATCCTCCAGCGCCTCAGCCAACTGCCCGATGAACGACGTGGTTGAATCGTACTCCCAATATCCGGGCCCTGACGGGATATAGAGCATGTCAGCCGCAAACACGGCATTCATCGATTGATAACCAATCGCGGGTGGGCAATCGAACAGGATTAAATCGTAGGCATCATCCGGTATCTGATCCAAGTAGCGAGAGACCGCGGCGAAGAATGACCATTCAGGATTCAGATGGCGGTACTGCGCAGAAGCAAATTCAACAAAGGCTGCGTTCGCGCAAGAAGGAATCGCATCGATCGTTGACCAAGAGGTTTGTTTGATGAAATCGGATATCCGCAAATCACCAAGCCCCATATCGGTGATCGAGGGCGGTAGCTCGCGGCGGGGCAGGGCGGTACCCGACTCGGCGGCGACCGGGCGACTATTCATCCGCTCCGTTTCCCGGATCAGGTCCCGGGCCATGATACCCCATACGGTGTAATCTTCCGCGACATCCGTCAGGCCCATCGAATGGCTCAGAGTGGCCTGCGGATCGAAATCCACCACCAATACGCGATACCCATCCAAGGCCGCAGCATGAGCCAGATGCAGCGCGACCGTCGACTTGCCTGCGCCTCCTTTAAAGTTGGCAACTGCAGCGCGCACGGCGCGTTTACCAGCAGGACGCTGTGGTGTGAGCGCTTTGCGGTTCACCTTGAGCCGCCGGCGCAACTCATTCACCTCTTCCAGACTGAACCAGCGTTGACGTCCATCCGGCTCAACCTCTCCACCTGGCAATGACGGGTCTGCGGCCAGCTTTCCCCGAAATGTCGACTGGTTCACTTTAAAGATCAGTTCAGACACCTCCCAGCTCGAAAACCGTCGCAGAGTTTTCTCCATCTCTGGGCTGAAAGTTTGCTGACGAATCCAGCCCTGCAATTTCAGGGACTGGGTGCGCAATGCATTTAGGTCTTCGTGCGTATACATGCCTCGAGTCTCATTTTTTGTTGGACGCTAATCTTCTTGGTTTTCGTATTTACGCCCGATTTGCGTTTATTGCAAAAGAAATTATTGTAAAGATGCTATGTTACCCATGGGTAAGAAAATAAGGCCCAATCGGGCACTGACCGATTCGGGGCGTACCATTCGTAAGCTAATCCAGTTGCATCGGTCTGGAGCCACGATTTAGGGGGTAATATGGTGGCCAGATACGGCATATAGGGGGACACAAGAGACCAATAGGGGGTCATTCAAGGCGTCCCCCATCACCATACTTCACCTTTTCTTTTTTGATTTTGATATTGAATTGAGGTCTCCAACGAACGCAATCACAACGAACTCTTGACAGAATCGAAGTATTGGACGCTAATCAGGGCACAATCACGAAAAGCGTTGGATAACGACGTATTCGAAGCGGGACCAACTCGCATGAGGCTGTAGAAGAGCGGTGAGGGCAACAATGCAAGTTGCGAGGCCAGTCGGGCGCAATGCGCCTGCACTGAAATACGATATACTATCGGCGCTTGCCGTACATGCTTTGTCAGGTGACAAGCATCGTCATCGCAGTGTTCTTCGAATTATGACGCTAATCACAACGCGCTATAACTGGCGTACAAATGAATTGTCGATTGGCAGAGAAGAGATCGCAAGGCTATGGTCTGTAAATGAACGTACCGTGAAGCGCGAAATGGCTAAGATGCGCAGCGCGGGCTGGATCATGGTCAAGAGACCTGCGGCGCGCGGACGAGTCGCGGTATATGAACTCGATCTCAAGCAAATCATGCTGGACACGGTCGATGTTTGGCCTGTCATCGGAACGGACTTTCAGGATCGCATGCAGCAAGATCCAGAACCGGACACCAATGTTGTTCCATTTCAATCCAAGCCGCAGGTTCCGCCCCCACCAGGCGAGGACGTTTGGGCACAAGTGCAAACCATACTCCACGGTCGCGATCCCGAGCTTTGGGCCAGTTGGTTCCAGCATTTGATTGAAGCTGAAAGGGCAGGGGGGCAAGCGACATTGATCGCTCCTTCGCGGTTTATGGCTGACTATATCTCTCAGAAGTGGACAGCACGAATTTTGGCAGCTTATTCCCGGATTGACCCGTCGATTCGCGCATTACGGTTTGAAACAGCGGAATAAGGCCGTTCTTTGGGGCGGGCTTGCTCAATAGTGAGTAGGGGACTATCTAGCGGGGACTGTTTCAAGAGCGTGCCTGATTGGGCGCCTCGACCCTGATCACAGTGGACATGTGCATTGCGAAAGATCAAATCAAAATTTGCGGCAGTATTGGGTAATTCCGTATTGTGGCGCCTGCTTTCCGAGAATATGCGGGAACAAGCGGTACCTTATACTATTGCGATCATCGCGATGGTGTTTGTTGCTGCGACCACCGCAAGTATCGCCTTTATTATGCGCGATGTGGTGGACTCTCTGTTTGACAGCGAGAATTCCGCCAAGATTTTCGGCGTTTCCGCGGCCGTGTTCTCGATCTTCTTGGTCAAGGGTATAGCAACCTATGTTCAGGTTGTGGCTCTAACCCGAGCAGGGAATCGGATTGTCTCGAAACAACAGATCAAGCTTTATGATAAGCTCCTGCGACAGGGGGTTTCGTTCTTCAACTTGACCGAAAGTTCGGATCTGCTGTTGAAAGTGACACAAACCGCCCAAGCCGCGCGCACGGTGATCGAGATTATGGTCACCACCGCAGTTCGGGATACTTTGACTTTGGTCGGGCTGCTGGCCGTGATGTTCTATCAGCAGCCGATTTTGTCTTTGTTCACGTTGATCGTTGGTCCCTTGGCGGTTCTGGGCGTTCGGGCACTGCTTCGGAAGGTGCGCGAGATTGCAGATATGGAACTGCAGTCAATGGGCGTCATAATGAAGGTCATTCAGGAAACTTCGGCAGGTATCCGGGTGGTCAAATCTTTCGGTCTGGAAGAGCGCATGGCCGAACAGATGAACACGGCAGTGAAAAGCGTTGAAAAGCGGCGCAATAAGCTTGCGCGCCTGCAAGCTGCGACAAGCCCACTTACGGATATTCTGGCTGGCTTTGCTATTGCGTCAGTCATCGGGTTAAGCGCAGGTCAATTGTTTGGCGCCGCCGCTTCAACTCCTGGCGAGCTGATGTCGTTCGTCACAGCCGTGATGATGGCCTATGAGCCGTCCAAGCGCTTGACGAAAGTGCGGGTGAAGATGGAACTGGGTTTGCGTCGCGTGCAAATGCTGTTCAACATGCTGGACGAACCGGAAACTCTGCCAGAAGAAGCCAACCCCATCGCACTGCCGGATGGTCCGCGTGAGGTCGTTTTCGACGATGTTATATTTGGCTACGCTCGTCGCGATCCTATTCTGAAGGGGCTTTCGCTGACATTCGAAGCTGGTAAGACCACAGCTTTAGTTGGGCTATCTGGCGGTGGTAAATCAACCATCCTGAACCTTGCTCTACGTCTGTACGACCCGATCAGCGGGTCGGTTTCGATTGACGGGCAGGATATCAAATACGCCTCATTCAAAACGCTGCGGAAAAACATGTCCTTCGTCGGTCAAGAAACCTTCCTGTTCTCAGCCTCGATTGCTGACAATATCAAATTTGGTCGCGAAGGCGCCTCACAAGAGGAAGTGATCGAGGCGGCCAAGGCGGCAAATGCATATGATTTCATCATGTCGCTCGACAAAGGTTTTGACACCATGGTTGGGGAGAACGGCGCTTTCCTTTCGGGTGGTCAAAAACAGCGCCTTGCAATCGCGCGTGCGTTGTTGCGTGACAGCCCGATCCTGTTGTTGGATGAACCGACCAGTGCGCTGGATTCGAAATCAGAGCATCTTGTTCAGGAGGCATTGGGCCGTCTAACCGAAGGGCGCACCACGATTATCGTTGCGCACAGGCTTTCAACGATCATGCATGCCGACAAGATTGTTGTGATCGAGGCTGGCGAAGTTCTGGAGCAAGGCAGCGCAGCTCAGTTGCTCAAGAAACCCGGCCCATTCAAAACGCTTTATGACCATCAGTATTCGAATGCTGTAAATGCGGAATGATGAAGGCGTGAGCCCCGAGCAGGAAACCAAACCTGCGCACTCGTCATTTAGTGCGTCGGTGATCATTCCGACCTATCACAGTTGGGACCAGTTGCAGCTGTGTCTTGACGGGCTCGCTGCACAAACGCTCATGGCGGACGAATTCGAGGTTTTGGTGGTCAACAATGATCCGTCTGATCCAGTGCCAGACGGATTTCGCGTGCCAGCCAATGCCCGCATTCTGACTGAGGCAAAGCCGGGTTCCTACGCAGCCCGCAATCGCGGTATCGAAAATGCGGCGGCGGAATTGCTGTTTTTTACAGACTCTGATTGTCAGCCTGATCCGCATTATCTGGAGGCGGGGCTCAAAATTGCCGAAGCCCATCCTGAGGTGAATCGATTTGGCGGAAATGTTGTGTTGATCCCGAACGGTGAGGATTGGACAACGACCGAACTCTTCGATGTGTATCTGGGGTTAGAGCAGAAAAAATGGGTCGAGCGTGGACGTGCGGTAACGGCGAATCTGATCGCGCGGCGCAGAGTTGTGGATCGTATTGGCGGTTTCAACGACACAGTTCTGTCCGGCGGCGATATGGAATGGAATGACCGCGCCAAAGCTGCGAGTGAACCTATCCTGTTCGCCGAAGATGCCATTGTGCGGCACCCCGCACGCGGCAGTTTGAGGGATCACATCACCAAAGCGCGCCGCATCGAAGGTGCCCGGCTGCGCCGCAATGCCAAGCGGGGATTCGTAAACTACATTCCTCCGATTCAAAAGTTGATCCCGTCCTTTAAGACTTTGAATAACCTACTGCGGAATTCAGATTTGACGACCGGACAGGCTTTTGGTGTTTGGGGTGTCCACTACGTGATCCGCGTGGCGAAGATTACAGAGACTGTTCGCCTTCTCTGGTTGCGGCGGCCTGATCAGCGAAGATAACAGACCGCTTTCTGGGGATGCACTCCACTGGGATTGATCTAAGTGCCTTCGACTAAAAGGACCTTGCATTGCCTATTCGACAAAGTCGCTTTGACTACGCAAGCCAATGCAATAAGATTTTGGAAGCCTATCCCAAGTTCGACGCGCGCGATGCAATAAAGCTCTTTGTCACATCCTTGTTGTGAAATGCCTCCAGAAGACGCGTCGACCAACAAACCTGAAAGGTGTCTTATGTCCTTTTCCAAACGTAGTCTGATTTCGCGTCGCCAGTTTCTTGCCACAACAACCGCCAGCGCTGCGGCGATCACGTTGCATCCGTTTTCTGTTGCAGCCGCCAATAATCAGGCGCATCTGAGGATCATGGAAACAACTGACATCCACGTTCATGTGTTTCCGTATGACTACTACGCCGACAAACCCCGCGACACTGTCGGGCTGTCGCGCACTGCTTCAATCATCAACGATATCCGCTCAGAAGCGACGAACTCGCTTCTCGTTGACAACGGTGATTTCCTGCAGGGCAACCCCATGGGTGACTACATTGCCTATGAGCGTGGCATGAAGGAAGGTGATAGCCATCCGATCATCACAGCGTTCAACACGGTGGGGTACGACGCCGCCACACTGGGAAATCACGAATTCAACTACGGTCTCGATTTCCTTGAGAAATCACTCGCCGGCGCGGATTTCCCGGTGGTTTTGGCCAATGTCGCGAAAGAGAAAGGGGCATCTCCACGAGACGACAAAACTCTTGTGAAACCATATGCCGTCCTCGAGCGTGAAATAGAGATGGGAGATGGCAGTAAGCACCCGATCAAGGTTGGCGTTATCGGCTTTACTCCACCGCAGATCATGAACTGGGATCGTAAGCATCTGGAAGGCAACGTGCAGGCGCGCGATATTGTCGAGACCGCGCAAGCCTACGTGCCGGAAATGAAAGAGCAGGGCTGCGATCTGATCATCGCACTGTCGCATTCAGGCATCGGGGATGCCGATCACGCCGATGGAATGGAAAACGCTTCGGTTGTCTTGGCTGGCGTTGATGGCATCGATGCGTTGGTAACCGGGCATAATCACTTGGTCTTCCCGTCCGCCACCTTTGCGGATCGCCCAGGCATTGATGTTGAAAAAGGAACCCTGATGGGAAAACCGGCTGTCATGGGCGGGTTCTGGGGATCACATCTTGGTCTGCTGGACCTGCTGCTTGAACGTGACGGGAACGAATGGCGCGTTGTTACGACCACGTCCGAAGCGCGCCCGATTTCAAAGCGCAACGAAGATCGCTCGATCACGGCGCTTGTTGGGGACGATCAGAAGGTGTTGGACTCGGTCGCAAAAGATCACGACGAAACACTGGCATATGTACGCCGCGCGGTCGGCAAGACGTCGGCCCCATTGCACAGCTATTTTGCGCTGGTTGCGGATGATCCATCCGTGCAAATCGTCTCGATCGCGCAGAAATGGTATGTCGAAGAGATGATGAAGGGCACCGAGCATGAAGGTTTGCCCATCCTTTCGGCAGCAGCGCCATTCAAGGCAGGCGGTCGCGGGGGGCCGGAATATTACACCGACGTTCCGGTGGGTGATGTCGCCATCAAAAATGTGGCAGACCTTTACCTTTATCCAAACACGGTGCGCGCAGTGCGGGTGAATGGTGCGCAGGTTCGGGGCTGGTTGGAACGCTCAGCCGGTATGTTCAATCAGATTGAGGCAGGCTCTGACGATGCAATTCTGTTGAATCCGGAGTTCCCGTCTTACAATTTCGATGTCATGGACGGTGTGACCTATCAGATCGATCTGTCCCAGCCCTCGCGGTTTGGACCCAAAGGCGAAGAAGTTAACCCCGATGCCGCCCGGATCACGAACCTGGAATTCAATGGCCAGCCCGTCACCGACGATATGGAGTTCATCATCGCGACCAACAATTATCGTGCGTCTGGCGGTGGATCATTCCCGGGCGCAATGGGCGACACCGTTGTGTTCGAAGCCCCGGATACCAATCGCGACGTGATTGTGCGCTATATCGTTGAACAAGGAACAATTGATCCCAAGGCAGACGCCAACTGGTCATTTGCGCCGCTTGCTGACACCACGGTGCTGTTTGAGACAGGGCCCAAAGCTCGGGATTATATGAGCGATGTCAACGGCGTAGCGATTGAAGACGCTGGTGAAGGTGCCGACGGTTTTGCGGCTTTCCGCATCAAACTGTAAGCAGCAACAAAGCTTAATCGTAAATTAAGCGGCCGTTATTGATCGATGATCTGACGGCCGCTTAAGTATGTATTGCCGTGCTTAACATTTATCTTGCAGAGGCAGCCTGTCACGCACAAGATTTGTCCAGAACGCTGCGCCGATCGGCAAGAGATCGTCGTTGAAATCGTAGTCATTGGAATGCAGGGGCTGACCGTTCGGACCAGAGTCTCCATTGCCCAGAAGAACAAAACATCCGGGCACTGCGGCGCTGAAATGTGCGAAGTCTTCGGAAAAGCTCATCGGCTCGCGGTCGGAGATTGTTTCCAGCCCGGACTTCTGTGCTATGCGGATTGCTGCCTCGGTGGGGACCGGCGCATTGATTGTTTCGATAAATTCGGTCTTGAAATCCACTTTGACATCGACGCCATGGGCAGATGCGATACCTTGGGCGATCTTGCGCATGTGCTTTTCTATTTCGTTTCGATCTTTGGGGCTGCGCGCCCGTGCATCGCCTTTCAAGATGGCGGTTCCGGGCAGGACGTTCCGTTGACCATCGGTCAGAAACTCGGTCACTGACACAACGGCACCTGAACCCGGGGCGAGTTTGCGCGCAACGATTGTCTGAAGCGCGAGAACGATCTCGGATGCAATTGTCAGCGCGTCGCGCCCAGCTTGTGGCATGGAGGCGTGACCACCTTGCCCCGTGACCGTAATTTCGAACAGGCTCTCGGATGAACAAATCAGCCCTTGTCGTGTCGACATCTGACCTGTCGGTGCCCCGGGTAGATTATGTATGGCGTAGACTTCTTCAATTGGAAATCGCGCCAATACATCCTCATCCAGCATCGCCTTAGCGCCCAGCCCAAGCTCTTCGTTTGGCTGAAACAGGAAGACAACCACGCCGCTGAAACCGGGATCAGCCGCCAGCGTTTTTGCGGCCCCCAGCAGCATCGTCATATGACCGTCGTGGCCGCAAGCGTGCATTACTCCGGGATTTTCAGAGACATAACCATGTTCGCTTGCTTCTTGGATTGGCAATGCGTCCATATCAGCGCGCAATCCAATCGCGCGATTGCCGTCACCGCACTTGAGTATACCAATCACGCCGACGCCCTCGTGGACCTCAAGGCCGTATTGACGCAGTTGGTCTGCAACCTTGGCTTTGGTTTCCGTTTCATCGAAGCCCAGCTCGGGAGTTCTGTGGAATGAATGTCTGAGTTCGCGAAGTTCGGGCAAGTTCAAGTCCATGGCGGTTTCAATTCGAAGGTGGCAGATTTGATCGGGTATTGAATTGGATTGGTAGAACACCAGTGCCTCCGGGTCCACCAATGGGTGCGGGCTAGATGTTTTGCTCGGACCAACCGCGCCTGAATGATGTTGGGGCCGAACCGTATCGTTTTTTGAACCGAACCGTAAGCTGAGTGGCACTGCCAAAGCCAGTGGCAGCCGCGATTTCGGCGACGGTCATTTCGGTTTCACTTAGTAACGCGTAAGCGCGCTCTACCCGTTGTTCGATGTAAAACTGTACCGGGGAGACCTCGACATATTTCTGAAACAGCCGCTCAAGCTGACGGCGTGAGATCTGTACGATTTCGGCAATCTCAGAAATATCGAGAGGCTCTTCGAGGTTCTCGCGCATGATCTGCATTGCATTGATCAGGTGCTGGTTGCGGCTGCCCAATGCGACGGAAAAGGCTGATTTCTGGGGCGTCTTCTCATTGTTTGACCGTGAGTGGATGCACATATCCGAAACGATGATGGCCAGATCCTTGCTAAAATCCGACTCGATCATATTCAGCATCATATCCGTGGCAGCGTTACCACCTCCACAAGTCATGAGTTCATTGTCGATTTCATACAGGTTGGCCGAAGGCGTGAGATGTTCAAAATGCTCGACGAATGCGGGCTGGTTTTCCCAGTGCAATGTGAACCTCTTGCCAGTAAGCATCCCCGCCTTGGCCAATGTGAACGCACCCGTGCAAATTCCGCCAAGCTTGCATCCAAAAGCCTTCTGGCGACTGATCCACGATATGATTTTGGGATTGCTGCTTTCGGCAGGCTCAATGCCTGAGCAAACGAATAGCCTTGATGATCGCGGTAGGTTTTGCAGTGCTAAATCCGGTGTTACCCTGACCCCGTTTGAGCATTGAACAGGCTCCCCATCCTCAGAAATCAGAAACCAGTTGTACAGCTCTTTGTTGGTAACCTGATTTGCAATTCTCAACGGTTCTACCGCTGCACTAAATGCAAGCATCGTCAGCTTCGGGAGAAGCAGGAAATAAATGTCCTTAGGCGGCCCGTCATATTCGATGCCGAAACTGGCGGCACCCTTTGGGACAAAGCTCTTTGGTTCCATTGTTTCTCCTCCCGGTGCGGGCCGAGTCGGGTGAATGGCCCTAACCCTATCCCATTGGATCGTCGGAAAAACCAGCGTAGCATGTTATCGAACCCAAGCCATTTTCAGCAGTGGTCAAAAAAATGGTGGATCCGATCCACTGGCAGGATCGGCAGCTTGCGTTGGCTTGTAAGACTAGGCAGCACATACCGAGATTTTACCTGCAAATCGGCGGTTTCGAATATTCTCTGGTGTTGTCTTGTAGCGATCTCGGAACGCGCGGGTCAAAGCGCCTGTTGATGAAAAGCCCGTCGCTGCAGATATTTCCAGAAATGACATCTCGGTATACAAAAGCAGGCTTTGGGCGCGTTCGAGGCGAAGCTCTTTGTAGGTCGTCAACAGCTTTACGCCTGTCTTATCCAGAAATCGCCGCTGCAATTGACGCGTGGATGTTCCAAGAGCCGAGGAAAGTTGTGGGATTCTAAGCGGATCTTCCAGATTACTTTGCATCTTTTCGACGGCTTGCCGCACCATCGGGTCTGCTTTGGCGCGTTGAATAAGCCGGGTTGCAAGCTGGCTTGAGCACGCAGGCTTTGTCTCGGTCAAGCCAACATAGCTGCGAACCGAGTCGGCCAGATGTTCGCCATGATCAAGGGCGACAAAATCCGAAATCAGCCGCAATGCGCCCAAACGAGTGGACGCACTATGAGTACGGGCCTCGGAGGATAAACATGTGCTTGATCCACTATCGATCAGGCCGATTTCGTGCGCTGCGGCGGAAAAATTTGGGTGAATGGACGCGATTGCGTTGGCCGAGCGCCCAATGGAAGCAAGAAGAAACACAGCACCACCGACAAGAACCGAGCGAGAGGACAGGTTCAAAACCTGCGCGATCCACGTTTTGTCCTGCGCTGCGGGTCGCCAACCTTTATATATGTCACCCCAGAAAATCGCCGTCCGTCCGGACCAATGCAAAGGCCCGCCTGCAGCACTCTCAGCAACGGTGCGCGTGTTTACGACATAGGTATGGTCTTCGACCAGATCATTCAGGGCTTGGTAGAACTCGATAAGAATATCTGTCGAAGCTCTCGCCTCAGACCCGCTGAGGATGATATCGATCTGGTGTTCTCTTTTGGTTATTTCTGACGCGGAGTTGGCCAAATGCGCATGGTCATCTGTTGGAACATAGTGTTTCATTTCTCCTCCACCTAAATTAAGTGGGCCCGGCCGGTGGCGGCCGTACTCTGACCCGGGCTTCAACCCCCACCTTATTTGGTGGGGGTTTAGTGTTTGTTTGTGTTTATTCGGCTGCGTCTGCGTATTCTGACATTGGGGGGCATGTG
>NZ_JBQFVE010000021.1:0-48766 GCF_056539605.1 Ruegeria sp. BA2
AATCATGAACTGACTTTCGGCTGAATTACACCGGCCGCTATTCACTCTCTACGTTCTTGAGCGTCAATGGCAAAAAGTTTGCAACAGATCCCCTCTGGGTTCATCAGCACATTGCAGGAGATCCCAGCGGCGTTCTGAACTTCCGCAATCGACACGCCGCGCGACAGCGCAGATGCGGCGACACACATAACAGTTCCATTGCTCACCGTGTTCACGACGATATCTCCGCGCAAACGGTCCGGGTCAGAGTGTGACGAACCTCAAGACAGCTTTGCACAGCAAGGCTCACCTTGTAGTGCTCTGGATTCTGAAAAAACTGCGCCATCTCAACCCTCTGGGATTTCGTTGCTGAAACCAAGATGACTGCCGGAGCCTCAGATTCACAGGACAATTCCCGCCAAATGCCGGACAATATCCGCCAAAAGGGGGCATTTCGCGCCATCAGGCGGGGCGCCGAATTTTCCCGGTCATTCGCAAGCCATCACGAATATTCAAACCCATCATGATCAGGTTCGCTGCCCCGGCGATCAACTCAACCACCTGAACCATGTAAAAGGTGCTGTCGAGTTCGCCAGCGGCAGCCTTACCGGCCAGAAACCAGGCGGCCGGTACGAGGATCAGAAAACCATTCAACGCAATGATAGGCATTCGGGTTTTCTTGGCTTTCGTAAGCGCGTCTTTGCGTTTCCGGCCAATTGCCATGCCCGATCCGCCAGCGATGGCCATTACCGGGATGAGGATGAACATGCCTTTCAAGATCAACGCTTTGACAGTAGCGACTGTTTCATGGCTCGCAAAGAGTTCGCTGGTGGCCGTTGATGTCCAGAAGAGGAGGATCATCACAAAGCCGATGCCGCCCGCTATGGCGTGAATCTTTGTTTTCATTGCGGTTCACTTAAATTGCCTTTTGGAAAGGATTTCGTCAGGCTGTGCAGCAATTCGGCACCGCAACCTTTTCGAACAGGTGGGGTGCTGTCACAGCGCTTGAGGGATAGTGGCTGAGCTGCTGCTGAAACTCGGGGTTTGAAAACGCCGCGCGGAAGTCCGCAACAGAGTCCCAGATCGCGTAGTTCATATACATGCTGCCGTCACCAACGGCTTTGTGCAGTTGGGTGCTGATGTAACCCGGCTGCATTTTCATCCATTGGGCATCGCTCTTCCAGGCTTCAACGAGGGCGTCTTGGTCAACGGGATCGACTGTGAAGAGATTGACGAGAACGACGGGTCCAGCGTCGATGCCCAATTGCCGTTCAATGGGAAACTCAGGGTCGAGCGGTTTGAAACTAACCATTGCGGTACTCCTTGAAAGTAGCTTCATTTTGGTGTCATGTTGTCATATTTGGGAGACATCAAGCACAATGACAATATGTTGTCAAATGAAATGAGGAGTCGATATGCCTAACGAGCAAAGGACCGAAGCAGGAGAAGCCGTGACAACGCTGATACTGGATGTGTTTCGGCTGAACGGTCGATTGCAGCTTGCCGGTGATCGCCTCGTATCAGAACTTGGTCTGACAAGTGCCCGATGGCAGATCCTTGGCGCCATCGCCTATTCTGATCGACCGGAATCCGTTGCCTGGCATGCACGGACGATGGGCGTTCACCGGCAGGGCGTTCAACGCATCATCAATGAAATGAGCAAAGAAGGCATAGTGGAGATTCAGCCGAACCCACACCACAAGCGGGCACACCTAGTTGTACTGACCCAAATGGGGCAGGAGTTGTACGAAGCCGCAATTGCGAGGCAAATCCCATGGGTGAATGAACTCTCGGAAGGCCTGTCGCCAGATGATATTGCGACAGCGCAAAAGGTTGTTGTCCGTCTCAAGGCGCGTCTCGAAGAATCCACTACGCAACAAACCTAGAGCCCGACCCAAAGCTGACGCTTATACAGAGCGCAGCATCAGTTATTTTGGGCTCTCTGCGGACCTCGGAGGCAGCGCAGCAATCTTCTGATGTGGTGCCTCGTCAACATCGGGTTGTCGTTGTGGTTGTGCATGGTGGATCGGAGGATCAGCCATAGAAACCCCAAACTTTCCTGCCATTCGCGCTTCGTCCAAGTTGGAACAAAGGACGTATCGTTGGCCAAAAACGACCGCTGAAGCCAAAGCATGTCTGGGCGATCCGAATTCGAATTGAACTAGCCGATAACATCTCGACTGTGCACATAGTTTGCGGCAGTTTCCTCAGTTTGGGGCTGATACACGGCAAAATCCCGTCAAAGCAGACGTTCAGCATGCGGCGAAGAAGAAGCTCCTTCTAGGTGATAGACAAGATCGCTTCACTCGCCTGATGTCTCAGAAATCCCCGCAAGCGATCTGCGACGGTTAGGAGAAATCGCCAAAGCGGCACTATAGGCCTTGATCGCGGCTTCAGAGTCCCCGAGTAGCCTCAACATGTCACCCAATTGCTCGCCTACCGGAAGAACATGGCTGGGTGTGACTGGCGCTTTTCCGACGGAGTCCTCGATTTCGGCAGACTCCTCCATCATTTTAAGCGCAGCGTCAGTGCTACCTGCTTCATAGGCCAACCACGCTTCGATTGCACCGCTTTGTGCTTTGGTCAACGTTTCCCAGTACCCCATTTTGCGCTCGGTCATGATCCCGCTCAGTTCGGCGAGGCGGTCGAGCGCGGCCTTTGCACCGTCTGCGTCGCCATTGCGTGCAGATCCAAGACCCTGTGCAAAGGCCACAATCGCAAGTGCATGCGGGTAGCGTCCCCATTCGAGTCCTTCATATGGTATGTCCGGGAGCGCAGCTGCAGCATCCCAATCCTGCTGCTCAAGCACGAGGCGCGCAGGTGCGGCGGCAACAGCATAGGCCGTGCCGAAAACGTCATGCATTTTGGGCGTGCCAAGCAATGTATCGACAGTCTCAGCCGCTGATTCAAACTCGCCCATTTGCAATAACGCATAGGTGAGGTAATCGAGCGCATGGGGATAGTGGTTGGACACCGTTCCACCAATCATAGGCTGGGCCAGAACCGCGGCAGCGGAACGTCGATTGAGGTCTGCGGCTTCTTTCCATCGGCCAAGCCGCGTCATTATGTGCGACGGCATGTGCAGTGCATGTGGGTTCTCAGGCGCGAGTTCGAGGTATGATTGCACGTATGGAAGAGCCGTTTCGGCAAGCGGCGGGTGGTCATATGCATGAATCAAGTAATGCAATGCACCAGGGTGCTGAGGCACGGTTTCGTGAAGGTCCTCCAAGAGAGACCCGGCTTCGCGTTGAAGCGCAAAGGTCTGGTCCGATGGGGGCGCGACAGCCAGCATTGCCAAAGCCGCGAAGGCTGCGGCGTCAGAGTTGTCCGGAAAATCAACGTAAAGTTTGCGTTGTTTCTCCGCCCAGGCAGCTTTGCGTTCGGGATAGGCCTTAAGCTCAGCATCATAGAAGCTTGAGACCGCAGCTAAGTAAGCCTTTTCCAAAGATGTGGGGGCATCGAGACCGGCAGCCTTTGCTATCGCCGCTAGGCCATTTTCCCGTTCTTGCGGCGATTGAATACCCGGCCAAAGAGGATGAAAATTGCTCATTGCAATGCCCCACTGAGCCATTGCGCAGGACGGATCCGCCGCAGCGGCGGCTTCAAAATGCGACTCGGCCATTCGGTACATCATGTGGTGCAACAACAAGGTGCCCTCGGTCACCTCATCTTGCGCGGCATCATTGCAGCTCACAGGAAAGTCGATTTGGCCTAAACGTTGATCGCTGTTTTGCGCCAAGACAGTGGAGCTCAGCAGGTAAAGGGCAAGCGATCCGGTCAGAATACAGCGTTTCATGGCATATCTCCTTGTCTATGAAAGACAGGGTAGAGAAAATCGACACGTCAAATTATGCTGATTTTGGGTAACTGTTATTTGAAATGAGGAACAATTGGACAGACTGACCTCGATCCGAACATTTGTCGCGATCGTCGAACATGGCTCTCAGACCGAGGCGGCGCGACGACTCGGACGATCGCAATCATCAGTTGTCAGGAGCCTCGGGGATCTGGAGAAAGCGCTGGATGTGCAACTCCTGACCCGCACCACGCGGCGCTCGGCCCTAACGCCCGAGGGAGAGCAGTACTTTCACGATTGCAAACGTATTTTGGGGGAAATTGAGGCGGCGGAAGAACGGGTTCGTGAGCAACGGGCGAGCCCCAAAGGGCAAATAAAGCTGACGGCCCCAGTAGAGTTCGGAAACCTGGTGTTGGCACCAACGCTTTTAGCTCTGCAATCAGAACTCTGCGAACTTCATTTAAAGGTCGACCTAACTGATCAACCGCTAGATTTGGTTCGCGGGGGGTATGACGTCGCCGTCCGAATTGGCGAATTGGAGGACAGCGGAATGATCGCGCGCAGGATTGGGAGCATGCCATCCTTCGTCTGCGCAGCGCCATCGCTGATTGCAAAGGTTGGTAAGCCCGCTGATCCTCATGAACTGGCTGACTTACCATGCGTCGGTGTCGATATCGCCAAAAGACGTTTTGGTTTGGCATGGAAGTTCAATGAACGCAGTGGGGAACCTTTCATTGTTCGCCCCAATCCCGCATTTGTAAGCGACAGCGTTGCTCTTGCTCGTACTGCATGTCGCGCGGGTTTAGGATTTGCGGCTTTCTTCGGCTACCAGGTCGCCAGCGATCTGCGTGACGGAACCTTGGTCAAAGTAATTAATAGCGGCAACCCAGAGCGCCCGATCAACTTGCTATGGCCTCAGCAACGCCCAATGCCGAAGCGTCTGCATGCTGTGCTACGAAGAATTCAGACCGGAGTAGCTGAAGAGTTGCGTTGGATGCGAGAAGTCTGGCGTAACTTGGATTAGGCCGAATTTATCGGGGCGGCGCGGCCCGTTCCTGCCATTCGACCTTGGTCACCGTTGCTGCGACGCGGCCCGTCAGAGGAGACATTCGCCGCGAGCGCAAAAACGGGGGCCGGTCGAACTCACAGTCAGCGAGCATTGCGGCCGTTCTTTGCACCACTTTAAATGTCCGCAGTGCCTATTTCGTGGTACCAACGGAATGAAACAGCTATCCAATACTTGATGAAATACGCCATCACAATTCGCTGTTTCGCAGAGCTCAATCAGGCTTCAACTGACAAAGAGAAAACGAAGAGGCATCAAGTTGTTTCATGGGAAAGTCCATCATCTCGGCGCTTAGGCCGAGCGCTGCAATGTAGTCGCCGATACGCGCACTACCAAAAAGGTGGTCGAGTACCGAAAAGCCCTGCTCAGAAGCAAAGCCGGATACCTCGTCGGGAGTAACATTGAACAGGAACGGCTCTCCCGCCCCCGCAACGGCAATTCCGATGCCGTCTCTTTCGCCCATCGAATGGGAGGCACTGGCCGTGGACGCATAACTCGTCAGGAATCGGGTCGCAGGCGACCGGTTGGACCTAACCATCTGATAGACCTTTGCGACCTCAGCAGGCGGAACATATTCCAGCGAGACTTCGGCGATGAATACGGTGCCGGCGCTGTGGTCGTAGCCGAGTTTCAAAAGTTTATTCAGCGTCGTTTCCCGGGCAAAATCCACTGCGGTATATCGGATATTAGGCGGAACACCGAAATTGCGGGAAATCAGCACGCGTTTGGCGGCTATCGTTTCAGGTCGATCAACTTCGAAAACAGGGACTTGGCTATACCTGCCGGACAAGCGCAGCCCAATTGTGTCAAGCCCGGAACCAAGGACTACGATTTGTTGAGCGCCGTTGGCCACAGCTTGTTCGGCCAGGCTCTGCATGAAAGTCTTGCGCCACAAAACGTGGGCGACAAGTCGCCGAGCTATACCATTTTCATCTGCGAAAGTGAGCACGGATGGCCAGTCGGTCAATCTGTCTAGAATGCGCTGACCATCGACCGCCCCTTCAGCAAACAGCCGCTCTGAAAAAGGATCGTAAAAGACATCGCGATAGGCCGGATTTCTATTCACCATCGCGCAAAAGGCACAGACGCCAAGAGCCGTTCGGCTCAAGCCAGGTTGGGCTGTTTCCGGGACGTAGAACACGGCGATTTCCCCACGAATCTATTACCATAAAGTTTTTGAGATCATCTATTCTAGTCCGAGTCAAAGACGGGTGGTCTACTCCGGTGAAGCTTCCAATGCCTTGATTGAGGCTTGCAGGTCCTGAAAAGATTGCAAAAATTGCTGTTCTGGAGCCCATTACTTCATGGCGACGTCTGTTCACTATCTGGACTGTTCTACTTTTCGGACATTCGAGCAATGCGCAGCATTCGACACATTGGGCTCTTTGCCGACCTCAGTACAACAGCAGCACAAGTCCCTGCCCTGTTCTCTACGATATTTCCAAACGGCCCATAGCAGACTTTGAGCACTTCGTTGGATTTCTGCAACCGCGGCCCACATTGCTGCCGTTCGCCGCGCGAGAAAAATCAGTCGCTTAACGAATTCACAGATCGCGGACAAAGCTTCAATTCGCGGCGGCGGCACCAATGTCAATTCCGGCAATCGGACTTCCGTGCGGGTCAGATCGCTAACTGTTGCTCAACAATTGTAGCAAAGTACGCGCAGCCATAAGCGAGTGCGTCATCATTGAAATCGAAGGCTGGGTTGTGCAATGCCGCGCTATCTCCGTTGCCGATAAACATGAAATTGCCCGGACGTTGCTCAAGCATGAAAGAAAAATCCTCTCCACCCATGGTTGGCGTTCGGTTGCCGTCAACTGACTCGGAGCCCACCAGTTTGGAGGCTGCATCAATAGCAATGTCGGTTTGTTTCGGGTCGTTTTCCGTCACCGGCAAATCGTCAATGTAATTGAAATCGATATCCGTACCCGTCATGGACGCTACACCCGCGCAAATGTCGTACATCCTTTGTTTGCCCAAAGCACGTGCCTTGCTGGATAGGCTGCGCACGGTCCCTCTGATCTCCGCTGTCTCAGCGATGATGTTATCTGCATTCCCCATGTGGATTTGCGTGATTGAAACGACGTGTTGTGCCGACGCATTTATTGAACGCGACACAATCGTCTGGAAACCTTGGATGATCTGAGCAACGGCAATGGCCGGGTCGTGACCCTCGTGTGGAAAAGCTGCATGGCAGCCTTTTCCAGTTATTTGCACTTCAAATAGGTCCGCAGACCCCATTATGCCTCCCGGGCGAGTAGAGAAATGGCCGATGGGCAGACCAGGAGACGTATGAAGCGCAAAAACGCTTTGAATACCAAAACGATTCATCAGACCATCCTGAACCATGGCGAGGCCACCGCCTTCCGCCTCTTCCGCAGGTTGGAAAATTAAAACCGCAGTTCCATTGAAATTACGGGTCTCGCTCAGATAGCGCGCAGCGCCCAGCAGCATCGTTGTGTGCCCATCATGCCCGCAGGCATGCATTCGGCCTTCTATTTTTGACGCGTAAGGGAGATTTGTCTGCTCCTGCATGGGCAATGCGTCCATGTCCGCGCGTAAGCCAATCACTTTGTTACTTGCCGTACTTTCGCCTTTTATCACGGCAACGACGCCTGTTTTCCCAATACCAGTATAAACTTCGTCGACACCCATCTCATGCAAACGCTCAGCAACCAAACCGGCGGTTCTATGAACGTCGAATGTGATTTCCGGATGTGCGTGAAAGTCGCGACGCCATTCAAATAGTTCAGTTAGCTGCGTGTCAAAAACTTCAGTGTGAACCATTGGTCTGCCCTCAGAAATGACTATAAACGACATGATGCTACACAAAAGCGATCATGATCAATTGGCGGTTCTTCGGTAGCCTTGGGGCTCACAGCGGTCATGCGGCGGTTCGGCGGGCCAAAATCAGTCTACTTGTACATGCCTTGGTGGGCTGAGCGGGACTGAGCCGACACCGAATGAATGCCGGTTGCGGCCAGCACTAGTTTTGAACTTGGCCTTCACACGAGCTTAACCATTGTACTCTCGGGGACACAGAAATTGCGCTGGCACTACGGTATTGCGCTTTTACTTGACATAATCAAGTAATTCTATTTTGCTTGAATTTATCAAGTAAATGGAATTGCAGAATGGATCACATCTCGACAATTCGCGCCTTCAATCGGTTCTACACACAGAGAATGGGTTTGTTCTCACCCGACTACGGCGGTAGTGGAATGAACCTCACAGAACTGCGGGTTTTCTATGAGATCGGAGTGCAAAATGGCTCAACTGCCCGGTTGATCGCCAATGCCCTGGACCTCGACGAAGGCTATGTCAGTCGTATCTTGAAGAACTTTGAGCGATCCGGATGGATTCTAAGAAAACCTTCTGAACATGATGCACGGCAAAAGGAACTTCATCTTACTGAATCTGGGCACCAGAAGTTTAGCGAGCTTGTCGACCGGATGGCGCTTGAGGTCCACAAGCGATTGGATGGGGCAGATGCAGGGCGCGTCGCCCGGGCTTTGGAGCAGGCGGTGAGATCATTTGACCTGCCGGGTCCAGTCGAATTTCGCGATTTAACCCCAGGCGACGCCGGATGGGTCGTCAATCGGCACGCCGAGACCTATTACACAGATTATAAATTTGATTACCGCATGGAGATGCTCGTCATGCAGATCCTTGCGGCTTTTTTGCCGATCCAAGGCATTGATGGAAACCGCGCCTTTATTGCTCATAGCGGCGAGACGCGGCTTGGATCAATTTTTTGCATGAATACAGAAGAACCCGGCGTCGCGAAACTGCGATTGTTCTTTCTGGAACCCGAGGCCCGCGGAATGGGCTTGGGCAAGCGTTTAATGACGATCTGTCTGAATCACGCGCGTGCATCAGGGTTCAAACGCATGACGTTAATGACCCACGAGACACAGGTAGTCGCACGCGCGCTCTACGCTAGATTCGGATTCACTTTGACCGAGCGCATTTCCGGATATCACTTTGGCAGTGAGAGCGTGCAAGAAACCTGGGACCTCACACTTTGATCTCACGACTGGGCTATACGCTAAGTGCAGCCGCGCATAGACAACCACACATCCGCTGTACGGCGTCGCTTGAGCAAAATGGGCTCACCACCGAACTCGGAGGCGCAGCACGTGCATGAATTGTAATGCTCGCTTGGGTGAGAACGGCCCTTACCGGTCATCGGTCGGTGCTCGCCTTAGTTGCGCTGCGGCCCGTCAGACCGGACTTTCGCTGCGACCGCAAAATCTAAGGGACCATGAACTCAAAGATCGCGGACAAAGCGTCGGTTCGCTACGGGCGCTCGAACGGCAGTTGCTGGCGGATCGCGAAAGCTGCCCCTTGCAGGTCAAGCGGGATGATAATCTTTCGTTGCAATTGCAAGCAGGCTAGTTGGACTTTGAAGTTGGCAGACGTCAGCCTTGTATTTCACCCTGTTCGCATTTGAGCAGCGGGTGTTATACCAGCTCAAAAATTTGTTTTTGCGATGCTTTCGGCACCTACGGATACGAGTTGATTGAACCAAGTTTCAATCTTACGTATTTCGACAATAAAAATTATGTGTATTATCATGCACTTATCAAGGCAAAGCGTTATTACTAAAATTTTAGTTTGACAGCCGCGCCAAATATCACCGATGCTGAATGCCATCCGGTCCGCGCCGGATCACTTAATCTTGGGAGGAGACAGATGCGGAGACATCTACTTTCCGCAGTGGCGGCAGCGGCCGTCATTGCGGGGCACGGTCCTGCTTGGGCCGACGAAGCCGCAGCACAACGTTGGATTGACGACGAATTCCAGCCATCGACCTTGTCGAAGGACGAACAGTTGTCCGAAATGAAGTGGTTCATCGAAGCTGCACAACCGTACTCAGGCATGGAAATCAATGTCCTGTCCGAGGGTATCCCGACGCATTCTTATGAATCCGAGGTTTTGACAAAGGCGTTCGAGGAAATCACAGGGATCAAGGTCAATCACCAGATTCTCGGCGAAGGTGAAGTGGTTCAGGCTGTTCAGACTCAGCTACAAACCGGACGGAACCTGTATGACGGCTATGTCAACGACAGCGACCTGATCGGAACACATTCGCGCCTTCAGCTGGCCTATCCGCTGACAGATATGATCGAAGGCGACTGGGCAGCGACAACTTCGCCGACGCTGGATCTGGATGACTTCATGGGCATTCAGTTCACCACCGGCCCAGACGGTAAGTTGTACCAGCTTCCAGACCAGCAGTTCGCCAACCTCTACTGGTTCCGCAAGGATTGGTTCGATGACGAGGACAACAAGGTCGCGTTCAAAGAAAAATACGGCTATGATCTGGGCGTTCCGGTCAACTGGTCGGCCTATGAGGACATTGCTGAATTCTTCACCAATGACGTGAAAGAAGTCGATGGCGTCGCGATCTATGGCCACATGGACTATGGTAAGCGCGCGCCTGACCTCGGATGGCGCATGACTGACGCCTGGCTGTCGATGGCTGGTGCCGGTGACGTAGGCGAGCCGAACGGTGTACCCGTCGACGAATGGGGCATCCGCATGGAAGCGGGCACCTGTAACCCTGTCGGTGCGTCCGTGTCGCGTGGTGGTGCTGCAAATGGTCCGGCTGCGGTCTACGCGATCCGCAAGTGGGATGAGTGGCTGCGGGCATATGCGCCTCCGGGGGCTGCGTCCTATGACTTCTACCAGTCGCTGCCGGCACTCAGCCAGGGCAACGTGGCCCAGCAGATCTTCTGGTACACCGCCTTTACCGCAGACATGGTAAAGCCGAAGTCCGAAGGCAACAACACTGTGGATGACGAAGGCACGCCGCTGTGGCGGATGGCGCCTAGCCCGCACGGCCCGTATTGGGAGGAAGGCCAGAAGGTTGGTTATCAGGACGTGGGTTCCTGGACCTTCCTGAAGTCGACCCCCGAGGATCGTGCTCAGGCTGCCTGGCTTTATGCCCAGTTCGTGACGTCCAAAACTGTTGACGTGAAGAAGTCCCACGTGGGACTGACCTTCATCCGCGACAGCTCGGTCAACCATGAATCGTTCACCGAACGCGCACCCAAGCTCGGTGGTCTGGTAGAGTTCTACCGCTCGCCCGATCGTGTGGCATGGTCGCCGACCGGCATCAACGTGCCGGATTATCCGAAGCTGGCCCAGATCTGGTGGCAGCAGATCGGTGACGTGAACTCGGGCGCCTTTACCCCGCAAGAGGCGATGGACCGTCTGGCCGAGGAAATGGACATCACCATGGCCCGGATGCAGGCCGCGGATGAAAGCGCCGGTGTCTACGGTGGCTGTGGCCCGCGCCTGAACGACCCGCAGGACCCTGCCTTCTGGCTGGAAAAAGCGGGCTCGCCCAAGGCCAAGTTGGAGAACGAAAAGCCGCAAGGCCAGACCGTCAACTATGACGAACTGGTCAAGCGCTGGCAGTCTCAGTAAGCCCTAGCCACCGGGGATGCCGCTTTAGGCATCCCCCACGACCACAGTGCACCGCACTGAAGGACCGGAACCCACGGACATGATCGAACTTCAAGACGCGACCAAAAGGGTCGGCAACGTCATCCATATCAAGCCCACCGACCTGAAGCTGCAGACCGGCCATTTCAACGTGCTGCTGGGCGCTACAGGATCAGGCAAGACCTCTCTGATCAAGATGATGGCCGGGCTGGACCCGATCGCCTCGGGCAAGGTCTTGATGGACGGTCAGGACGTCACCAAACTGAACACGCAGAAGCGGCAGATCAGCCTGGTGCATCAGTTCTTTGTGAACTACCCGCATATGACCGTGTTCGACAACATCGCCTCTCCGTTGCGCGTTGCGGGCATGGCAAAGTCCGAGATCGAGGGCCGCGTGGAAGAAGCCGCCGATCTGCTTCAACTGCGCCCGATGTTACACCGCCGCCCACACGAGTTGTCGGGTGGGCAACAACAACGCACCGCGCTGGCTCGTGCGATTGCCAAGGAAAGCCGCGCGGTTTTCCTCGACGAACCGTTGGCAAACCTAGACTACAAACTGCGCGAAGAACTCCGCGAGCAATTGCCCGACCTATTCGCAGGACGTGGCGCAGTCGTGGTATACGCGACATCGGAACCGGAAGAGGCGCTTTTGCTGGGGGGCTACACAGCACTGATGGAGGACGGCCGCGTCACTCAATTTGGCCCGACCGCTGATATCTATCGAAACCCAGAAAACATCGCCGCCGCGCGCGTGTTCTCTGACCCACCGATCAATGTGGGTCGCATAACCATCTCGGACGCACAGGCCCAGTTGGCAGGCGGCGGCGGATGGGCGGTCTCGGGCATTGCGGATGGGGATTACATGGTCGCCGTGCGGCCGCATCGCGTGACACCTTTCCGAACGTCGGATGCAGATGTGGAATTAACGGGCCGCGTGATCGTTACCGAGCTGTCAGGCTCGGATTCCAGCGCACATTTCCAGCATGGGGATGATGCTTGGGTGTCACTTGCTTCAGGTGTCCACCTCTATCAGGTGGGCGAGGATCACAGTTTCTATATGAACCCGGCCCATTGCCGGTATTTCGGCCAAGACGGCAAAAGGGTGGCCTGACATGGCACAGATCAAACTTTCGAACCTGCGACACAGCTACATGCCTAACCCAAAAGGGCCTGAGGATTACGCGTTGAAGGAAATCGACGTCACTTGGCGCGATGGCGGGGCCTATGCGCTGCTGGGGCCTTCGGGTTGCGGCAAATCCACCTTGTTGAATATCATCTCGGGCCTGCTGACGCCGTCTGAGGGGCAGATCTTATTTGATGATCAAGACGTGACCGCCTTGCCACCCGATCAGCGCAACATTGCGCAGGTATTCCAGTTTCCGGTGATCTACGACACGATGACTGTGAGCGAAAACCTGGCCTTTCCGCTGAAAAACCGAGGCGTTGATCCGGCAACAATCAAGCGCCGTGTCGATGAGATCGCCGAGATGCTGGACGTCACCGACATGCTGAACACCCGCGCCAGTGGCCTGAGCCCGGACAACAAGCAGAAAATCTCGATGGGGCGCGGTCTGGTCCGTGATGACGTGAACGCAGTGATGTTTGACGAGCCGCTAACCGTGATCGACCCGCATCTGAAATGGAAGCTGCGGTCCAAGCTGAAGGAACTACACCAGCGCGTCAAAGCCACGATGATCTACGTAACCCACGATCAGACCGAGGCTCTGACCTTCGCCGACGAAGTGGTCGTAATGCAGGAAGGCGAAGTGGTGCAGATCGGTACGCCAGTTGAATTGTTCGAGCGGCCTCAGCACACGTTTGTCGGCCATTTCATCGGCTCGCCCGGCATGAATGTTCTACCCTGCGAAGCCAAAGGCGACCGCGCGGTATTCGAGGGCCATGAGGTGATGTTGGAAGGCCCCACCCACGGCGACGGAGGTCGCACCGATCTGGGTATTCGCCCGGAATATGTGGGCTTTGGCGACACCGGCATTCCAGCACATGTGACCAAAGTTTCGGACATCGGTCGCCACTATGTGGTCAGCGCCATGGTCGGCAACACCGCCTTAAAGGCCGTCACCGACCATCAGGTGCCAAAACCCGGATCCGAGGTTTTCCTGCAATTCAAACCTGAACAATCCCGCGTCTACCGTGACGGCTGGATCGCAACCGAGGAGCGGGCGCAATGAGAACAGAAAACCAAAAAGCATGGTTCTTTGTCCTGCCGGTGCTGGCGCTGGTCGCGTTCAACGCTCTGGTGCCGATGATGACGGTGGTCAACTACTCGGTACAGGAAACCTTTGGCAACAATCAGTTCTTTTGGGAAGGTCTGGGCTGGTTCGAACAAATCCTGCGTTCTGACCGGTTCCAAGCGGCCCTCGGTCGGCAGTTCCTGTTCACCTTCCTGATACTGCTGATCGAGGTGCCCTTGGGCATCATTGTTGCCCTTTCCATGCCGCGCAAAGGGTTTTGGGTGCCGGTTTGTCTGGTGCTGATGGCGTTGCCGATGCTGATCCCCTGGAACGTGGTCGGCTCGATGTGGAATATCTTTACGCTGCCGAAAATCGGCCTGATGGGATATTTTCTGAATGACGTTCTGGGTATCAACTATGACATGACACAACAGCCGCTATCGGCCTGGATAACGGTTATTGTCATGGATGTCTGGCACTGGACGTCGCTGGTGGTGCTGCTGTGCTATGCGGGCCTCGTGTCGATCCCGGATGCCTATTACCAGGCCGCCAAAATAGACGGGGCCAGCCCGTGGTCGGTGTTCCGCTACATCCAGCTGCCGAAGATGAAGACCGTCCTGACCATTGCCGTTCTGCTGCGCTTTATGGACAGTTTCAATATCTATACCGAGCCCTTCGTTCTGACGGGCGGCGGTCCCGGAAACTCAACCACCTTACTGTCGATCGACCTTGTGAAGATCGCGCTTGGACAGTTTGACCTAGGCCCTGCGGCCGCGATGAGCCTGATCTATTTCGCCATCACGCTGCTGGTCAGCTGGGTCTTCTACACTCTGATGACAAAGGATGACGCGCAATGAAGAAGCGGTCTCTTATCCCGATCCTCTATATCGCGTTCCTGATGCTGCCCATCTATTGGCTGGTGGCGATGTCCTTCAAGACCACGAACGAGATCCTGTCGGGCTTTTCCTTGTTCCCGCAGACCTTCACGCTGGAGAACTACATCACCATCTTCACCGACCCGACATGGTACTGGGGTTATATCAACTCGATCATCTACGTAACGATCAACACGGTTCTCTCGGTCTGTGTGGCGCTGCCTGCGGCCTACGCGTTCTCGCGCTATCGGTTCCTGGGCGACAAGCAACTTTTCTTTTGGCTGCTGACCAACCGGATGGCCCCGGCCGCCGTGTTCGCCCTGCCGTTCTTCCAGCTTTATTCGTCGATCCACCTGTTTGACACCTATCTGGCCGTGGCGCTGGCGCACACGCTGTTCAATGTGCCTCTGGCGGTGTGGATTCTGGAAGGCTTCATGCGCGGCATCCCGAAAGAGTTGGACGAAACCGCTTATGTTGATGGCTATTCCTTTCCGCGCTTTTTCGTGACGATCTTCCTGCCGAACATCAAGGCAGGCGTCGGCGTCGCAGCCTTTTTCTGCTTTATGTTCTCGTGGGTTGAGATGCTACTGGCTAAAACACTGACCGCAGTCGAGGCCAAACCCATCGCCGCCGTGATGACCCGCACCGCCTCTAGCGCGGGGTATGAGTTGGGCTTGCTGGCGGCCGCAGGAACCCTGACCATCATCCCCGGCGCAATCGTCATCTGGTTTGTCCGCAACTACATCGCGCGTGGTTTCGCGATGGGCCGAGTGTGAGGTTCGATATGCGTAAACTTATTCTCTCCCTTCCATTTCTGCCTTCCATGGCTGCGGCTCAGCAGGCCGGCTGGGGCAGCGTCGGCCAGCAAGAGGAAAAGGGCTTTTCGTGGACTGATCCGCTGTGGCCCGATTTCTGGATGGCCTGGACACCGGCCACACTGGCGCTGTTTGTCGGCATCTTCTCGGCCATTGCTTTGATCGGTGCACTGGAAGGGTTCAAATTCCGCGACGGGATCGAACGACGTGGCGTACTCGGGCTAACGACAACGCTGGGTGACCGTCTGTTCATTACGCTTCTCGGATCGGCCTATATCTTCCTCGCTTGGCTTGGATTGGTGGGTCAACCGGTTTGGACACCTCTTTTCCTGTCCATCGGTTGGGGCGTCTTCGTCTTCTGGAAAGTTTAGGCTTTGCGAAACAACGAAAGGATGCTTGTCTGTCAGGCATACTAAAAAATGGCGACACCGAGATCGATGCGAAAGAAAAAAACAACAAATCTACTGACCGAAGTGGAACTTGAGTTCATGAACGAACTCTGGGCGCTTGGTCAGGGTTCGGTCCGTGAAGTCCTTGATCGCCTGCCACCTGATCGCAATCTGGCCTACACGTCAGGCGCCACGATTCTGCGGATCCTTGATGAAAAAGGGTTCGTCGAAAGCGAGAAGAACGGCAAGTCGCTGATCTACAGACCCCTTCTAGAGAAGGACAGGTATCAGTCGCGGTCGTTGCAGAATTTGTCCCGGACCCTTTTTGACGACACGCCCGCAACACTGGTTGCAAGGCTGGTCGACGATGAAGGGCTGACAGAAGATGATCTAGAGGAGATTCGAGCACTGGTAGAGAGGAGACTGCAAAATGACAGCGGTTAAACCGGTTCTCGACGCATTTCTCGAGTTCAACGTTGTGCTTGGATTTTCGGCGCTGATCTGGCTGGTCGTGCGCGGGGCCCTTGCGGTGACGCCCATGCGGTACGGCTTTGTTGCTCAGCTTCGTTCGCTCAAGATACTTTGCATCGGCGTTATGCTCAGCCCAGTTCTGGCGATGAGTGTTTCGGGTTTTGTCGCTCAGGTATGGCCTGGACGTGTTGTCGCGCTGGGGGATATTGCGGTGGCGGCCTATCTGCGCGGCGAAATCGCCATGCCGGCTGCGCAGTTCGAAACCCTTTTGAATACGCGCGAACGCTGGCTCGACTATGTCTTGTCTGGCGGCTCTGTCTTCGTGACTTGCGCGTTGATTGCGCTGGTTTTTCTATCGGCTGTTCTGGCAATTCGGGTTGTCCGCAACGCGCTTGCAATTCGCAACGCCGTAAGATCCAGCTTTCTGTGGCGGCAATCCTCTAAGGTGGATATCCGTATCTCGGACCGCGTCACCGTGCCATTTGCAGTGCGCGGCCTTCGTCGCCGCCACGTCGTTTTGCCCAGCCATCTGCTGAACTCGCCGCGCGATCTTCGCTTTGCTCTGGCACATGAATTCCAGCATATCCGCGCATTGGACGTGGAATGGGAATTGGGCTTCGAGCTTTTGCGCCCGCTGCTGTTCTGGAACCCGGCCTATTTGGCCATGAAGCATCAGTTCGACCGGCTTCGCGAGCTAGCCTGCGATCAGTCCGTCGTCTCGCGCAAAGGCATTGACGCGACCGACTATACCGCCTGCTTGCTAGAATACTGCACACGTTCGGTGAAGCTGAAGAGCCCTCGTATTCTTCATGTGGCTTTGGTGAACGGACAGAAAGCAAAACATGTATTGCGTCAGCGTGTGATTGCCCTGACCGATGCGCCCGTGGCGACCACACAATTGTCGGCGATTTTCATTGGATTGACGCTTTCTCTGGTTGTTGTGCTTGCCATTGGGTCAGCCTCGGTGCGTCAAACTCAGGATTGGAGCCATGATCGTCTGATGCTTTCGACGGTTGTAAATCTGGAACGGCTTGAAGCTCGGAACCAGGGGAATTGATAGACCGAATATTGAGGCCGGCGTGGGTTGGAGAGACGGCCTCACGGGTATTGCTAGCAAGCTGCTCGCAGATTCGGCGTTACAGTACTGCTGGTTTTCAATGAGTCTGGATTCAATGTACCGCTATCAACGGCTTTAATGCGGGTGCCTGTGTTGCTCGACATCGATTGACCGAGAACGAATTGAAAGCAGCCAATGGTCGTTCC
Organism: Ruegeria sp. BA2; assembly: GCF_056539605.1. Classification (NCBI taxonomy): domain Bacteria; kingdom Pseudomonadati; phylum Pseudomonadota; class Alphaproteobacteria; order Rhodobacterales; family Roseobacteraceae; genus Ruegeria; species Ruegeria sp. BA2. The sequence goes on from NZ_JBQFVE010000021.1 coordinate 17,300, forward strand.
GACCTGCTGCAACGCAGCATCGCCACCTGTAGATGAAGGTCAGCCATGGGCCGCCGTGTGCAGGCCAATGGCAGCAATCAGAGCATCGACGTCACTCGTGCGCGACGCAGCATTTGTCAGATTGGGCTCATTGCAGACCTCGAAGGCAGTGCAGCAATCGCGTGATATGGTACCTCGTCATCGTCGGGTTGTCGCTTTGGAGGGCATGGCAGATCGGAGGATCAGTCATGGAAACACCAAACCTACCAGCCATTCGCGCACTTCGTCCTGCATGGAACAAGGGCCGCAACGCCGGGCAAATACGGCCGCTGAACCCAAAGCAAGTCTGGGCAATCCGTGTCCGACTTGAATTGTCAGAAAACCATCGCGACCTCGCACTGTTCAACATGGCGATCGACAGCAAGCTGGGCGGCTGTGACTTGGTGAAGATGAAAGTCGCAGACATTATGGCATCTGGCCAGATCAAAGAACGGGCTTCCGTGTTGCAAAGCAAAACGCAAAAACCGGGGCGCTTTGAAGCATCCGAAGGTACCAGAGCCTCGGTCGAGAAGTGGATGGAGGATGAACTCATGGTCGGCTCTGAGTACCTTTGGCCGAGCCGCTTCCATGAGCGTCTTCACATCTCGACACGCCAGTATGCGCGGATCGTGCGAGATTGCGTGACATTGATCGGTCTGGAGGCGAGCGCATATGGCACGCATTCGATGAGACGAACAAAGATGACCCATATCTGCAAAAAAGACCGGCAACTTGCGCGCGGTTAAGCTACTGCTTGGACACACCAAGATGGACGGCACAGACCGATACCTGGGCGTCGAACTTGAGGACGCGCTGGCAATCACCGAGGCCATCGAAATATCGTAAATTCGGGCCGTCTACGAGGGTGGCCCAGAGCGGCATTTCAAACACCAATTCGACGCTTCAAAACCGAATCCATCAAGCAGTCGTTCATAACACTAGCAATAGCCGATTGGCAGAGGGCCAGCGTCTCTGGATGAAGCTGACCTCAACTGTTTTTCCTGTCAAAAAAAGCGTTTTCGCCACATCCCGAGCAAGTCAAGAGCACCCTTTTGCCACAACAATCCCTATTTCATCATGTATCTCCAAATCATACCATTTTGTCTGGTTGGCCGAAGCCACCTCCGCCTGGCGTCTCCATTACGAAAACATCTCCCGGAAACAGTACTGACTGGTCGTTACCGCTAAGCTCTTGGATCAACCCACTGCAACGGACAATTGCGTTCTGTCCCGTCGCGCCCGGGGCGCCGCCAGAGGCACCGTGTGGATGGGTATCCCGGTGGGACGAAAGGACGGTCACGGTTGTTTCTTCCAAGAACCGCAACCGCCTGCGGATACCATCGCCACCTTGAAACTCACCGTTCCCGCCCGAACCAGAGCGGATCGAAAACTCCTCCAACCGCACCGGGAACCGGCTTTCCAGTACCTCCGGGTCCGTCATACGGGTGTTTGTCATGTGGCTGTGTACTGCGCTCGTACCGTCAAAGCCCTTGCCAGCTCCGGTCCCTCCGCAGATGGTTTCGTAATTTTGATAGGTGGCATTGCCGTAGACAAAGTTGTTCATCGTGCCCTGGCTGCCTGCAACAACCCCAAGTGCGCCATAAAGGGTGTCCGCAATGGCTTGCGCGACTTCCGTATTGCCGGAAATGACAGCCGCGGGCGCGTTGGGATTGATCATCGTTCCCGCGGGAACAATCAGATTCAGAGGTTTCATACAACCTTCGTTCATCGGGATATCGCTGCCGACCAACGTTCGGAACACGTACAAGATAACGGCACGGCAAATCGCCAGTGGCGCATTGTAGTTGAGCGGCGATTGGTCGGATGTGCCCGAAAAATCGATGGTGGCGGATCGAGACGCCCTGTCTACCGAAATTGCAACTTCGATGTTTGCGCCTCCGTCCAATGGGTAGGAAAAGCTGCAATCTCGCAAGACGTCGAGAACCTGTCGCACGCTTTCCTCAGCGTTGTCCTGCACATGCCTCATGTAAGCGTGGACCGTCGGCAGACCAAACTGTTCCGATATTTTGCGCAGTTCGGCTGCTCCGGTTTCATTCGCCGCAATCTGTGCAGCAAGATCCGCCATGTTCTGATCGACATTGCGACATGGGTAACGCCCCGACGCCAACAGATCGCGCGCCACATCGTCTTGCAACTCACCCTGATCGACCAGCAAGAAATTGTCGATCAACACGCCTTCTTCTTCTATGTGGCGACTATCGGGTGGAGCCGACCCAGGAGTTTTACCTCCGATATCAGCGTGATGGCCGCGCGAGGCGACGGTGAACACAATATTACCACCTGCTTCGTCAAAAACCGGGGTTATGACGGTAACGTCGGGAAGGTGGGTGCCGCCATTATAGGGGTTGTTCATCATGAACACATCGCCAGGACGGATTTTGCCCTTGTTTTGACGTAGGATCGTACGAACACTTTCCGACATCGAGCCCAAGTGCACGGGCACATGCGGTGCGTTGGCGACCAGATCACCGTTTTGGTCAAATATCGCGCAGGAAAAGTCGTACCGTTCTTTGATATTCACAGAATACGCCGTATTCGCGAGCGTTGCCCCCATCTGTTCGGCGATAGACATGAACAGGTTGTTAAACACTTCCAGCATGACCGGATCGACATTTGTGCCAACCGCCTCAATCCGTTGCAGCGGTGTTTCACGCGTCAGGACAAGGTTGCCACCGGTCAGGCAGGTAGCGGTCCAGCCGTCTTCGACGACATTTGTTCCGGTGGGTTCGGTCAAGATCGCCGGGCCTTTGATCGATTGACCAATGCCAAGCTGCGTCCGATCGATGAGGGGAACCTGTTGGTGGTGGCCGCTGCAATAAAGCGTCACCGGAATCCGAACGGCATTGGTTGCGTCACAATCGGGCAAGGTGACCTGCTCACCCGTCTTTCCAATAGCCTCTGTCACCAGCATTTCGATGATCAGATCGCTGGTATCCGGCGCGAATCCAAAGCGCTGCTTGTGCGCAACGACAAATGCGTCGCGCATCGAAACCGGGTCCGAAAATGGCACCGACAGACTTTGCTGCGCATCCGCGGGGCGGATATGGGCAGTTGCTGAGATCGAGATATCTACCTCTGCCACGCCCTGAGCCGCAACCTCAGCCCTGGCGGACTTCGCCAGAGCATCGCAGATATTCTGTGCCTCTGGATCCAGAACAGAGGACTGGAACTGGTGTTCCCGGATCGCTGTAATGTCCGCCAAACCCATACCAAAAGCTGACAAAACGCCTGCATAAGGGTGAATGAAAATCCGTTCCATCCCCAACGCGTCGGCGACCAGGCAGGCGTGCTGTCCCCCGGCACCGCCAAAGCAATTCATGGTATATTTGGTAACGTCGTAACCGCGTTGCACACTGATTTTTTTGATCGCGTTCGCCATGTTCTCAACAGCGATCCGCAAGAAGCCCTGGGCAAGTTCCTCAACTGATTTATCCGTGCCCATTTCCGCCGCCAGAGCTTCAAATTTTCTGCGCACAATTTCCTTGTCCAACGGTTTGTTGCCTTCATGGCCGAAAACCGAAGGGAAATGCTCGGGCTGCAGTTTGCCAAGCAAAACATTGCAGTCGGTGACGGTCAGCGGGCCGCCGCGTCTATACGCAGCAGGTCCGGGGTTGGCGCCGGCACTTTCCGGCCCGACCTGCATCCTGCCATCGCGAAAGGACAGGATAGATCCGCCGCCTGCAGCAACCGTATGGATCGACATCATCGGCGCGCGCATCCTGACGCCGGCAACCTCGGTTTCAAAGGATCGTTCATATTCACCGGCATAGTGACACACGTCCGTAGACGTACCGCCCATGTCGAAACCGATCAGTTTGTCAAAGCCATGATCGGCAGCGGTGCGTACCATTCCAACGACACCGCCCGCCGGGCCGGACAAGATTGCATCACGACCTTGGAACAGTTCCGCATCGGTCAATCCTCCGTTGGATTGCATGAACATCAGTTGATCGCAGCCGCCCTCATCTGCACCTAGGGCTGTCGCTACCTGCTCTACATATCGACGAAGAATGGGAGACAGGTAGGCGTCTACAACCGCCGTATCTCCGCGGCCCACCAGTTTGATCAGCGGGCTGACTTCGTGGCTGAGCGAGATTTGCGGGAACCCAACGGCACTTGCCAGCTCACCGATTTGTTTTTCATGATTGGGATGCTGGAAGCTGTGCATCAGTGCTACAGCGACTGATCGGTAGCCTTCCGAATAGGCCTTTTCTAGTGCGGCTTTTGTATTGTCGACATTCAGCGGTGTTACGACCTCGCCGTCCGCCGCGACGCGTTCTTCGACTTCGGCAACGTCTTCGTACAAAAGTTCGGGCAACTGAATATTCAGATCAAACAGGCGCGGTCGGTTCTGGTATCCGATCCGCAGAAGATCACGCAGCCCCTTGGTTATGAACAGTATAGTTCGGTCGCCTTTGCGTTCCAGCAGCGCGTTGGTCGCAACCGTGGTTCCCATCTTTACCGCACGAATTGACCCTTTCGGGATATCCTGATCGCTTTTCAGACCCAGCGTTTCACGCACACCTTGCACGGCGGCGTCAGCATAGCGTTCGGGATTTTCGGACAGCAATTTATGTGTCTGCAAACTCCCGTCCGGCTTGCGCGCAACGATGTCGGTGAATGTGCCACCGCGATCAACCCAAAACTGCCACATGGACATAACTCCTCTGTTTGCCGGCCAAACCGGCATTGAATTTCATGAAGGGGGAAGGTGCCTTGACGGTTTAGTACACTAGTGAAGGCAACCAGGTTGCGAGCTTCGGGAAGACCAGCAGAAGCCCGAGCATGACGAACATGGTGACAACAAATGGCAATGCGCCGCGGATCACATCCATCATCGGTCCTGCTTTCCTGATCCCTTGCACCACATAAAGGTTGATCCCAATGGGCGGCGTGATCAGAGCGGTTTCCAGAAGTACCATCAACAAGATGCCAAACCACACCGGATCAAAACCCAGCGCCACAACGATCGGGGTAACCAGCGGCGCCATGGTCAACAGCATGGACAGCGTCTCCATGAAACAGCCGATCAGGATCAGCACCGCGACGATCATCAACATGGTTTGCATGGGGCTCCAGCCCAGCCCCGTGACGAAATCGGTCAGAGCCTGGGTTAGGCCGATGATCGAAAGGACAAAGTTCAGGAACACAGCGGCGATGATGATCAGCATGATCATGGCGGTCGTGCGCATCGTACCTTCGATTGCGTGACGCATGGTTTCCATCGACATCTTGCCGTTGAACGCCGCAAGCGCCATCGAGGCAACAACCCCCAGAGCTGCGGCTTCGGTTGGCGTAGCCAGACCCGCATAAATGGAGCCGACGACCACCATGAAGATGCCAAGAGGGGGGATCAGTGCGGGAAGTGCGGCAAGCCGCTCTGCCCAGCTGTGGCGTAACTGGTCACCGCCCCATTCCGGCCTGATCATGCATGCCACAACGACGGTTGCCATGAACAGCAGTGCCAGCAGAAATCCGGGCAGGAAGCCAGCCAGATACAGTTCTGGCACCGATGTATTGGTCAACAACCCATACAAGATCAGGTTGATCGATGGCGGGATCAGAATGCCTAGCGTTCCACCTGCAGCCACCGTGCCAAGAAACAGCCGTTCGTTGTAACCCCGTTTTTTGATCTGTGGCACAGCCACCGTTCCGATGGTGGCGGCAGTGGCCACGGATGACCCAGACGTGGCCGCAAACAGAGCCGAGGATCCGATGTTGGAGTGCATCAACCCACCTGGCAACCAACCAAGCCATTTCACGATACCGTCGTACATCCGTTCGGTGATGCCAGCGCGCAAAAGGATTTCTCCCATCATTACGAACATCGGGATTGCCACCAGCAGAAAGTCCGTGCTGGTCTGCCATGCCATGTCCGATATCGCGCGGTGCAGCGGCATCGGGCTGTCAGTCCATTGCAGGATCAGGCCCAGCCAACCCAACGAAGCGGCGATAGGAACTGCCAGACCGATGAGGGCAAGAAGGATTAGAAGTGTCTTGATCAGCATCGGTCTATACCGTCTCGTCTTCTATTTGTTCGTCCAGGGATTTCACGCCGATCAAGTCCTGTACTGCGGCCAGATCGCCTCGGAAGTACTGTCTGATCGCGGCCAGAGCGATCAGAACGCCTGAGCCGACAAAGAACATCCAACCCAAGAGCCAAGGTATCTGGGGAATGGCCAGCGGAACGCGCATCGGCGTAATTGATCGGGAACCGTTAGCCAGCGTATCGGCCAACATTCCGCACACCATCACAACGATGACCAAGGCAAACCCTGTCAAAAGCACCAGGCCAAACAGGTTGATAAATGGGTGCAGCGCTTTGGGAATTGCTCCAAGCAGGGCGTCAACTCGGATATGTGCGCGTTCAAACAGCGCAAAAGACAGCGCCAACGCGGTTGCCACACCGAAGGCATAGCCCGAGATTTCGTCCGCTCCTCCAAGAGAGATGTTGAAAACTTTACGCAGAAAAACTTCGAGAGTGATGAGGAAGGCCGAAAACACGATAAGTGTACCACCCAGCCAAGTCATCCAAAGGCTCAGCCTTTGCGCGCCGCCTAAGAACTTGTCTAACATTTTGATTACCTGATGTTTTGTAGCGGGGCGGCGGGGGTCTGACCGCCCCACTGGATAGGCCGGACTACTTGGCTTCGGCTTTCAGGCCAAGGATCGGGCCAACGGTTTCATTCCAATTTGCGGCGCAATCAGTGCCGCAACGTTCCGCCCAACGGGCCAGCACGACATCGGTCGCGATCTTGTCCCGCGCGGAGAGATCGTCTGCCGTGGGTTCGACGAGCGTCATTGATCCGGCTTCTCCGATTTCACATGTGCCGCCAGTGATGCAGGATATTGCAATATCATCTTCGGTTGCAGTCTCTGCCCACATGGAGTCCGTCAGCACTGCGAGTTCGGTTTCCAAAAGAGCCTGTTGTTCGGGCGGCAGGCTGTTCCATTTGTCCAGGTTCATGGCCCCAAATGCCAGGCCCCAGCCGACACGCAAGGTATAAGCGTGGGTGGCGACCTGGTTCCACTTGGCTGTATAGGCTGACATCGTCCCCGTAATCGCACAGTCGACGACACCTTTCTCCAGTGCCGGGATAACCTCGGAAAAGGCGACGGTCACGGATGTGCCCCCGACGCCCTCTACAAAATCACCCAAGGTCGTCGAATAGACACGGATTTTCTTGCCTTCCAGATCGGCAATCCCGTTCACTTCGGCGTTGCACCACAAGGTTTGGCTTGGGAACGGGTACAGCATCAACAGCTTGGCATTGTAGATTTCTTCGAACGCCGCGGACAGTGTGTCGAAATAGGCATCGGCCACCTTTCGTTGAGTGTCGATATCCTGTGTCAGGGTAGACAAATCTGCACCTTCGAAGATCGCATTTTCAGCTGCGACGTAGCCAGGCAACCCGAATGCAAAGTCAAAGACGCCGTTCTTGACCATGCGCATGATCTCGAAGCCTTTTAGCCCCAAACCGGATTGCGATTGGATCTTTCCGACTATTTCTCCACCTGATGCCTCGTTGAGCCTCTGGTTAAAGAAAGGCTCTTCGTGTTTCTGGTAATTCGTGAGGCTGGACCAAGTTCCAACTGCATTCAGAACCACGGGACCGTCGGCGATTGCAGCGGTTGCTGAAACAGCGAGCACGCCGAGTGTTGTTGCGAGTTTCTTCATCTGGTTTCTCTCCTGTTGCATCATCTTGATTGGTAGATTGGTGTTTCGGCGTCATCAGCGATGTCGGTGATCAGCATGTGACCCGGCTTGTGTGTGATCGCGATTGAAGGTTTGGCATTCTTGATCGCAGCCTGAGGTGTGACGCCACAAGCCCAGAACATTGGCGTGGTTCCGTCCGGGACCGGAGCCGGATCACCCCAATCGGGGCTGCTAATGTTGGCGATCCCAATGATCGCAGGATCGCCCCAATGCACCGGACCGCCGTGCGCCAAAGGAAACTTGCGCGAGATTTCGACAACCTCGTCGACCCTTGCATTAGGGATCGCCCGCATACTGACGACCATGGGTCCCTCGAACGGACCGGATTTTATCGTCTGGATGCTGGTCGCGAACATTGGCACAGTGTGGTCGTTTTCGATGTGCCAGAGCGGTACTTTGGCCTGTTGCAATGCATGTTCGAAGGTAAACGAGCACCCCAATGCGAAAGCCACAAAATCATCACGCCACAGGTTCTCAAGATCATGAACCGTGTCGGTGTGAATGCCATCGCGGTAAATGTAATAGGCCGGAGTATCGGTGCGGATATCGATATCACTACCCAAGGTATCCATGTTCGGATTACCTGTGTCGGAAACACCAACAATCGGACAGGGTTTTGGATTTCGCTGGCAGTAGCGCATGAAATCCAACGCGTAAGGTTCGGGCAAAATCGCCAGGTTGGCCTGCAGGGTATTTCCGCCCAAACCGGCAGTGTGCCCGCGATAGGCCTGTGACCTGATCTGCGCGCGCACAGCCTCTGTTGGCGCAGATTTTAGTGGCTCAAACAGATCGTTCATCACGACGCCTCCCTCATTTGGAATACGTTCGTGTGACCGAGACATAAAATCAAATTGTATTATTTTTGGCTTCTACATAAAAAATTTTTATGATTGTTGAAGCGCTATTTCCTTGGCGATACCCGCTGCAGCTTCAAGCAGATGGTTGCGTGGATCACCCAGATAAGACGCAGAAAATTGAAGGGGTTCGGGAACCCATCCCGGGTTGAATTCGACCAGTTTTCCCTCTTGCACCAGCTTTTTTGCCAACGAGATCGGTAGGGCGCCTACGCATAGCCCAGCCTCAACCATCCGAAAACAAGATGACAATGAGGAGGACGGGAACAGGGAGATTCCGGAACCGAATCGTTCGAACAGAGCGGCCCTCAATTCCCGGTACGGCCGAGTGTTCTTGCCATAAGTCGCGATAGGAATGTCAGCCAGATCGACGTTTTGACCAACAGGTTTACCCGCAGCCTGAAACCATGCCAGCGGCACATCCGGCAACACAACGTTGTCGACCGTGTAATCTGAGACCGGCCCGAGCAGGATACCCAGGTCAATTTCGCGCCCCAGCAACTGATCCCGTAGGTTCAATGAAATGTCGACGCTGATCTCGATCTTGAGAGAGGGGTAATTTGCGCGCAACGCGCCGACGAATTCGGGCAACCAGCTTTGTGCGATGGTTTCGGACACGCCAAGGCGGATCAACCTGTCAACGGCACTCGTGTCCACAACGTGCTCTTCGACCAGATCGGAAAGGTGCTGAAATTGCTCGGCATAGTGGACCAGCATATCCCCACGTTTGGTCAGGCGCATCCCGGCGCTTTCACGTTCGAACAACGACGTCCCCAAGGCGTCTTCCAGCGACTTGATGCGCGTAGTCACGGCAGGCTGCGTCAGGTTAAGCACTTCCGCCGCCTTGCTGACGCTGCCGAAGCGTACAACAGCAAGAAACGTCTGTAGATGTTCGAGTTTGAGCCGAGACACATTGAGCGCTTTCTGGAGAGAACGGTCCTGATCTTACTATCGTATTGTCGACGTTCAAACTGTCTGTGGTTAGAGATGATGAAATTGCTACAGTTTTGTCAAAAAATGAACATTTCATTGAATGTAAAATGGGAACTGATCCGTTAGTGAAACAAGGGATTTTACTGTCACGCCCTCGCAGCTAATTGACTGCGTAGAACTCTGACTTGAATGGCAGCTTTCTATTACTTGTAAAGACCTGTTTGCTCTCGCAGCGAATGACCGGTTTCGCCCGACCCGCAGAACATCATAGCTAGGGGACGTCGCCCCCCCACGCCCGCAATCCAATTAGATAGGGCCGTGTCCTCGGCGAACTCCTGTGGGCCGCACCACCCTGTCGAATTGTATTGCACTTGCTAACCCCCCAACCCTCGCCGGGAGCAGGTTTTGGAGACGAGCGCCCTGAAGGGCTTCGCTCAAAACCAGTTTTTATGAGGAAACATGCTCAACACAACCATTTGGCAGAAGGCAAAGCTATGCGGCGCAAAGGAAAAGTTCTGTCGCAAAAGGCAAAACTATTTGTCGCCACATACAGGGTGTTGGGCGACACATAGTTTTGCCATTCGAGGACAGATAAGACTTTGATTTTAAATCACTCAACTATTCATTAGCGCACAAGATTTGCCATTTGCGACTCAATAGACTTCCATTGCAATTCAGCATTCGAACCGTAAACTTGGCTACCAAATACCGTAGCATTGCTTTGCCGGAGTTTACCTTCCTCCATTCACATTCAGGAAAACCGAATAGAGCGAGCTGGTCGCCGTTACAAAGAGCCGATTGAGCTTCGCGCCACCAAAGCAGACATTCGAGACAATCTCAGGAATATGCACTTTCCCGATCAAGGCACCTTGCGAATTTATGCAGTGCACGCCGTCAGCGGCTGAGCTCCAAATGCGGCCATCGCGGTCCAGCCGGAACCCGTCAAAAAACCCGTTTGTACATTCGGCAATAACATTGCCTCCGGAGAGGGCTTTCCCATCATCGCTAACCGAGAACTTTCGGATATGCGCAGGACCACCCGGTGTATGCGTACCACCGGTATCGGCCACAAAAAGCGTCTCGCCGTCACTTGAAAAGGCCAGACCGTTTGGTTTCACAAAATCCGTCGCGACCGCTGTCACCTTTCTTGTGTCGGGATCGACACGAAAAACATGACAAGCACCAATCTCGCTTTCGGCACGCTCTCCTTCATAGTCCATCATGATCCCGTAAGACGGATCGGTGAACCAGATTGAGCCATCTGATCTAACAACGACGTCATTCGGAGAATTGAGCCGCTTGCCTTCCCATGCATCTGCTAGAACGGTGATCGATCCATCATGTTCTGTGCGGGTCACCCGACGGGTCAAATGCTCGCACGAAACCAAACGCCCCTGCCAATCAACCGTATGGCCATTTGAGTTGTTCGCTGGCTCACGGAACACAGACACCGAATCATCCGTATCATCCCAACGCATCATCCGATTGTTGGGAATATCAGACCACACAAGATAGCGGCCAGCAGCAAACCAGGCAGGTCCTTCCGTCCAGCGCGCACCTGTCCAAAGCCTTTCAACGCGGGCATGCCCGATGAAACAGCTTTCAAACTCTTTTTCGATGACCTCAAACCCGGTGCCTTCCAAAACGCCAAACACTATTCTGCTCCTTCGCGTGAGGGGTATTCCAATTGGTCGCCGGGCCGGACAGTACCCCATCCCATTTTTGGTCTTCTATTACCTGGCAATGATGGGTCCGGCCCCCAGATCGCCTGATATGTATCATGGGCCCGGCCAGAGCGTTGCAAGAAAAAGGCGACTGCAATCAAAGCAAGCCAATATCCGTTGATCACAATCCACATCCAGCGCGGTGCGTTTGACGACCAAAGGCCGCTGAGGATCGCGAGTGCCGCCAGAAGCAGCGCAAGATATCCCAACACGCGGTGAATGTTCTCAAACGCGACCCGCCACTCTGTCATGTCATAGTGATCACCGGATAAGCTGCCATCGCTTGCGGGTGCCGTGGGGCCCCCTTTGCTGCCTCGGAAAACACCCAAAACAATCTGCGCTGTTCCAAGCCCAAGAACCGTATAGCTCAATGCCCTATGCAGCCAAGCATCTGGGCGCTCTCCGGTGTTAGCGAGGATGAGCCCCAAACCGACGAGCGACAACAGAAAGGCAAAGGTCTGCCCTTTCCAATGGCATAGCCACCAGAACCGATTGTCGAGCTCGTGCGGCCAGTTCTGACCCGGCATGATTTTGAAATAACGTGCAGCCAATACCGCCGCTGGGCAGATCACACCCCAAGCGATCACCATAGATCGCGCGTGCCAGGACACGAGAACATTGACTTCATGTCCTCGCGTTGGATCGATAGGTGAAAACAGCCACTCGATCATCAGCCCTTCACCGCACCCGCTGTCATACCGGTGATGATCTGCCGCGAAGCCACAAATGTGAAAATGATAGGCGGTACGGCCAGCAACATGCCCGTGGCCATGATCACACCCCAGTCAATGTCATATTCAGTGATCGAGTTCACGATGGTGACAGGTACGGTCCGTGTCGATCTGCCAAGCAGAGCATTGGCCAAAAGGAACTCGTTCCAGGCGATGCGGAAGGTGAAGATCGCCGCCGCCGCAAGGCCGGGTTTGATGATTGGCAGAACAACCAGATAGAATACCTGAAACGGGTTGGCACCATCCATGCGCGCGGCTTCTTCCAACTGTATGGGAACCTGTACGATGAAGCTCTGTAATATCCAGATCACAAAGGGCAGGTTCATCGCTGTGTAGACCAGAATGATCCCGGCATAGGATTGATCGAGGTGGTACTGAAACGTCCAGATGCCAAACACCGGCACCAGCAACACAGCTGGCGGAACCATCCGCATCATCAGTGTTGTCACCGAAACCGTACCACGGCCCATAAAGCGAAACCGGACCAGCGCATATGCCGCCATACAACCAATCAGAAGGGTAATACCTGTGGAGATTGTCGCCACGATCAGAGAATTGCGCAGAGCGCGCCCGAAGGTTGGATCGCAGTATTGCACGTGATCCGGGTTGTACCACAGCACGTCGCACAAGACCGTTTCATAGTTCCTGATCGTTGGTGTGAAGAAAAAGGCCGACACGCTTTCATCATATATGTCGACATTCATTTTGAAGGACGTCGCCAGCATCAAAAGGATCGGCCCTGCTGACATGACAACCAGCGCTGCCAGCAAAGCATAGAAAGCCGGGTTTTGTTTTTCGGTCTGAATAGCCATGATCTTCAGCTTTCCGTTTGTTCGGCAGCGGCACGCATTCTGGCGGCCCGCGCCTCTTGAACCTTGGTGTACATGAACATCCCCACGGTCAGCCCCATCAGCATCAGCAACAGGACATTCGACATCGCTGCAGCCTCACCCAGTTCCTGAAACTCCTGAGCGGTGCGGAAGATGCGCAAAGCGATGATCTCGGTGGACAGGCCGGGGCCGCCATTGGTCAGAACCAGAATGACCTCGAGCACTTTGAACGCATCGATCAGCCGCAATAGCAGGGTCACGATCAAAACCGGCATCATCAGCGGTATCTTGATCATGGTGATCTTCTGCCACTCGCTTGCGCCGTCGATCTCGGCAGCTTCCAATGCGGACCGCGGCAGTGACTGCATGGCCGCCAGAGCGAGAATGAAAATAAAGGGTGTCCACTGCCAGACATCGGCAATTACAACAGCAATAAATGACCACGTGCTGTCCGACAGCCAGGGAATACCCTCGTCAAACCCCAGGTTTTTAATCGTGCGGTTAAAGATGCCGACCGTCGGGTGATACATATAGCGCCACATCAGGCCGACCACGGTGGGGGCGATCATCATAGGAAGAATGAAAACAGTCCGCAGCATGGACATCCCACGAATGTTCCGGTCCAGCAACAAAGCCAGACCAACGCCCAGAGCCATTTCCAGCGTCACCACGATGAAGGCAAACTTGATCGTGACCCAGAAGCTTTCGTGGAACGCACTGTCATGTAGAAGATTTATGTAGTTCTTTAGTCCAACAAACTCGGCCTGACCAATGCGCTGGCTGGGGCTCCAGTCGAGGAAACTGGCGTAGATCATGTACCCGATCGGATAAAGCAACGCGAAGACCAGCACGATCGCTGCAGGCGCAAGAAATAGATATGGGGTGAGCCGGTTGGCCCGTGCGACAGCGCTCATGACTGCGGCCCTTTGACTTGTTGGAGTATCGTCTTGGGAGGCAGCGCCCGAGCAAAACCACAGGCACCACCTCCGGGGGAGAACCTATTGCTGCCAGGTGTAGTAGCCAGCGTCATCCATGATCGCTTTGCTGCGTTCAGCCACACCATCCAGCGCTGTTTGAATATCCAGATCTTCGGTCAAAACCTGGCTGAGCGTTGTCCCCAGATCAGCATTGATCTTACCCCACACCGGGATGATCGGACGCCAGTCGGGATCAGCATGTTTCAGCGCCTCGCCAAACACCTCAAGATGCGGCTGCTCGGCCAATACATCCGGATCGGAGTGCGTCGAGAACCGGGACGGGTTGCCTCCGGCAATCGCGATGGCCTTGTCCGCCTCTTTCGAAGTCAGCCACTGCATCAGCAGAAAAGCAGCATCCTTGTTCTGGGCGTTTGTCGGGATACCAATGCCAAACCCACCGGTCTGGCTGCCACGGCGCGCGCCTTCAGGATGCGGAGCCCAGCCGATTTGGCCCACAACCTTTGATTTCTCGGGGTTGTTCACCTGACCGGCAAAGACGGTGGAGTCGAGGAACATCGCTGAGTTGCCCTGCAGGAAAGATGCGCCTGCTTCGGCAAAGCCGAATGTCTCGGCCCCCTCTGCACCACAATCGACAATTGTCTTCAACGCTTCGGCGGCTTTGACCCCTTCAGCGTTGTTCATAATCGGGTTCCAGTTCTCGTCGAAGATGCGACCGCCCAACGGAGCCAAGTGCAACAGGTAGGCGTGCGATGCGTGATGCCCCGAAGCCGCGCGCGATGCCAAGCCACCCATGCCGGGTTCCAGCTCGGGTATTTTGCACGCCAGTTCCAGCAACTCGTCGTAGGTTTCAGGAACCTCAAGCCCATGCTTTTCGAAGATGTCTTTACGGTACCCAAGGATTGATGTCTCTGATCCGAACGGGATGCCGAACAGCGACCCAGTAGGTCCCGGCAGATATCCTTTGCTGCCGCCCGCGACACCAATATTGCCGACATAGCCATCAATCAGATCATCCGCGTCATAGGCCGGATCTGCGAGCGCGGGATTCATGAAGTACTTCGCAAGGTTTTCCAACTGGTCGGCATAGACATAGTCAGCCTTGGAAAACACCACATAGGCGATCAGGTCATAATCACCTTTGTTTTTGGTCAGTTCCAGTGTCTGCTTCTCGCGCATTTTCAGGTATTGAAGCTGGTCGACTTCCACGCGAATTCCGGTTTCTTCCGTGAATTTCGGTAGCACCTGCATGACCGCATCAAAATGCGGATGGGCTGGGAAGTTAACAACCAAAGTTGTGCCTTCGTAGGGTTCGTAGGGATTGGCGATGGCCAACCCGGCTGTAAGTGTCAGGGCCGCGACGCCCGCACCGGTTTGTTTGAGTAAGTTCAGCATTTGCTCCTCCCATGCTGGTCTTGGGCCGCTGTTACAGGGCGACCTCCGTCTCGCGATCAAAGAGATGAATTGCGCCTGCGTTGACTTCGAACCGAAGAGTTTCACCCATAGCGATGGGCGTGTCTGATTTGAGTTCGACCTCGACTTTCTGACCTGCGCAGTCGCAGATCAGAACCGACTGCGCGCCGATGTATTCCGACACGACAACCTTCAGGTCCAAACTGGCGGCTTCCGGGGCATCCTGGTTGTAGCTAAGGTCAGAAGGTCGGACACCAAGGATGACGTCGCTCAGGTCAGCGCTCGACAGGGTTTTCTGACGTTCCTGACTGAGACCGATGGCGAAGCCTGCCCCGGTTACAAATAACTGGCCACTTCGATTTTCGGCCGTTGCATCCAGAAAGTTCATTGGGGGCGATCCGAGGAACCCGGCGACAAACTTGTTGGCTGGGCGCTTATACAGTTCTTCCGGTGTGCCTTGCTGCTGAATGTACCCGCCATGCATCACCACGATCCTGTCGGCGAGAGTCATCGCCTCAATCTGATCGTGGGTGACGTAGATCATGTTTTTCTGTACCTGTTGACGCATTAGCGCCAGTTCAGCCCGCATCTGCCCGCGCAGTTTGGCGTCCAGATTGGACAGCGGCTCGTCGAACAGAAAGGTGCTGCTGTCGCGCGTCAGGGCGCGCCCCATCGCAACTCGCTGGCGTTGTCCCCCTGACAACTCGCCCGGCTTGCGATGCAGGTAGTCGGTGAGGCCCAGCATCTTAGCGACCTCGCCCACCTTCCTGTCAATCTCGGCCTTTGGAACTTTCTGCAGCCGCAATGCGAAGGACATGTTCCGCGCTGCGTCGAGATGCGGATAGAGCGCATAGTCCTGAAACACCATTGCCAGATCACGAGCCTTGGGCTCAAGGTGGCTGACTGGTTTTTCATCAATGAAAATCTCACCGTCCGAGACCGTCTCAAGCCCGGCGATCATGCGAAGTGTCGTGGACTTACCGCAGCCGGACGGCCCGACAAAGACCGTGAACTCATTCTCCTCCATCTCGAGGTCAATTCCATGCAGAACCTCAAAGTCCCCGTACCGCTTCACGAGGCCTTCCAACCGTATCCGGGGCATTGTTCCTCCACTCTTTGTTACCGGTCACAATATCAGTTATGTGACCGGTCACATAGTAAATTATACTTATCCTTATCAAAGGTTTAGAAAACTAAATAGGCTTGCAGCTTTCGCGAAACTCGACGCGCGGTGTCAGCGTTAAGTGACAAGGCGAATCTGTTGGGCTTTCTTCGTCGCCCAAAAGGCGCGAAATAAGCTTGCCGGTTTGCCGCCCGATCTCGGTCGGATCAACAACAACGGTGGAAATTGAAGGGGAACTGAACCGCGAGACCTCAAAATTTCCGAACCCAACGACAGAGATATCCTCTGGCACGGATTTACCAATTTGCAAAAGGCGGCTCTGAACACCAAAGGCCGCCATGTCAGATACGCAAAATACGCATTCCACCTGTGGATATTGCTCGAGAATAACGTCAACGGCCGCAGCACCATTTTCGATAGTAAGCGGCGGTGTACCCAACATGATCTGAGCGTCGGCGTTCAAACCGGCACTGCGCATGGCCTGCTCGAAACCATCCCGGCGGGCCGCGCCTCGGGTCCAGTCATCCTGCCCCTCGCCAAGAAAAACGATATTCTTGAAGCCGCGCTCAATCAGCGCCGTCGTCATGTCATAAGCGGCTTTGGAGTTCGAAAAACCCACCGTGTGCGCAATGGGATGTTTCGGTTTTTCCCAGATTTCCACGATGGGCACCGATACGTCGGCCAGCAAATCAAGCGTGCGCTGTGTATGGCCATCATAAGATAACACGATCGCCTCAGGGCGGCGGCGCAACATGGTTTCAACCAACTGCTCTTCGCGCTCCGCCGAATAGTCCGTGTGCCCCAGCAGCAGTTGAAGACCCACCTTTTCCAGCTCTTCCGTCAGGCTTTGAACCGTCAACGCGAAGTGCAAGTTGTTCAAAGAGGGCAAAAGCACCGCCACAAAGCCGGATTTCTTTGTCGTCAGAGAACCCGCCATCTGGTCAGGCACATAATTCATCTGCTTAACAACTTGCAGGATATGGTCTCGGGTTTCTTTGGAAATAGGGCTGTTTTTCTTCAGTGCCCGACTGACCGTCATCCGCGAAACGCCTGCCGCTTTGGCGACATCTCGCATGGTGACATGTGTGCGACCAGGAATCTTGTTCGTCATGCAACTACCGCCTTTGGGCAGAAGTTAGACCACCTTGTTCCCGGTCACAATCTCAGAACGTCAGCCCTGCAATTCGCTGGGCAGAAGCACCACAGGCATATTCTGATAGCTTACAGGCCGCAGCCAGCGAACGATCCCCAGGGTACCAACCGACGTGGCGCGAACATCTGTGCTTGCCGGATAAGGCCCGCCATGCATCATCGCGGAACACACCTCGACCCCCGTGGGGAAACCATTAGCAAGCAAACGGCCTGCCTTTTCTTCCAGCACCGGCATCAGGTTGCTGGCAAGTTCTGCGTCTGCATCATCTAGGTGCAAGGTCAAGGTCAGCTGACCCTCAATGCACTCAGCAACCACCCGCAACTCGTCAATGTCGTCACAGCGAACGAGTATACCCGCCGCCCCAAAGACTTCGTGCTGCAGCTTTGGATTTGCCATCCATTCCTTGGCGCTGACCTTGAACAGCGCCGGAACGGCCGCTCGTTTTCCGGTTGCCGCCCCACAAGACGTAACCTCGACCATCAGGTCGCGGAACTCGCGAACGCCTTGTTCGAAAGCCTCGTGGATACCGTCTGTCAGCATCTTCTGTTCAGCCGTATCATTCAGCGCGGCCACACAGGCCGATTCCAGCGTATCAGACTCAGGCCCGGCCAGCATGACAGCGACACCGGGGTTGGTGCAGAATTGACCCGCGCCCATTGTCAGGGACGCGGCCCACCCTGCCCCGATCTCAGCAGCGCGCGCAGCCATCGCGGCAGGCAGGCAGAACATTGGATTGACCGAACCCAGCTCACCATAGAATGGGATGGGCTGCGGGCGCGCATGGCATAGATTATAAAGGGCACGTCCACCGGCCAGAGACCCAGTGAAACCAACCGCCCGAATCTCAGGATGCTGAACAAGGGCCGAGCCGACCTCCCGGCCGGAACCTTGTACAATTTGAAACGTACCTGGGGGCATAGCGCAGATCTCTATCGCTTTTGCGATAGCCTGTGCCACCAACTCGGCGGTACCGGCGTGAGCGCTGTGCCCTTTGACGATGACTGGACAGCCTGCAGCCAAGGCCGAGGCCGTATCCCCGCCCGCCGTTGAGAAGGCGAGCGGGAAGTTTGACGCACCAAAGACGGCCACAGGGCCGATGGCTTTGTGCGTCAGGCGCAAATCAGGACGGGGGAGTGGCGCCCTGTCAGGTAATGCGCCGTCTTTGCGGATATCAAGATAGCCGGTTTCTTCAATCAGTTCGGCGAACATGCGTAGTTGTCCGGTTGTGCGCCCACGCTCACCTACAAGGCGCGCTTCGGGTAGGCCGGTTTCGGCCATACCGGTCTGGGTGATTTCACCCCCCAACACGTCCATTTGGTTCGCAATCGTACGTAGGAACGCGGCACGCTCAGCTCTGGATTTACCCGAATAGGTACGAAAATCGCGGCGCGCAGCGCGGCAGGCCTCGTCCACCTGAACGGCTGTTGCCTGTGCAAAGCTTTGTCCGTCTAGATCGTCTGATGCGCGCAAATTGTTTGATGCGACCCATTTGCCGTCGATCAGGTTTTGCCCAAGGATCATCTTATTTTCCCCATTTCAGGACCATTGGGTCCAACGGTTTCAAAAGGTCTATCAAACGGTCTCGAATAGCCGGTTGCAGCGTGTCAATCGGGTGGCGGCAGAATTCAGACCGGATGACTCCGCCTTCGACCATCGCGGCTTTGCAGGATTGCCAGCCGCATTGGCGGTTTTCATGGTTGATCACCATCGCCACACGCCCGTAGGCAGCCGTTGCCTCGTCAATGCGACCCGCACGGTGATGCGTGATCACTGGCTTGATCTGGTCAACGATCATGCCCGATGTCATCGACCCCGTGGCCCCTGCATCCAGATCAGCCAACAGAGTGATGCCTTCCTCACCATCAAAGGGTGCTTCGATGGCATCGCCGCCTTCCGCAATCAGCGCGCGCAACTTGTTTGCGGCGCGCGGGCATTCGATTTTGAACAGTTTCACCATGTCAATCTCTTGCGCCATGCGCACCAGCAGCGGCACCGGCAGATCGACCCCCGAAAGTGGAGCGTCCTGCACCATGATCGGAATGCCAACCTCTCCCACGGCTGCAAACTGTTCGAATGTCTGCTGAGCGTTCCCTTTCAGAAGCGCCCCATGATAGGGCGGCATCATCATCACGATGTCTGCGCCCAGATCCTTGGCGAATTTCGCCCGCTCCACCGCGATCTGTGTTGCGAAATGGCTGATCGTCACGATCATCGGCACGCGACCGGCGACATGCTCAAGGCTAAGCCGCGTCAGGATTGCACGTTCTTGGTCTGAAATAAGGAATTGTTCCGAGAAGTTGGCCAGAACGCAAATCCCGTCCGCGCCCTGATCGATCAGACAATCCAGAACGCGCTTCATCCCCTCAAGATCGAGCGAGCCGTCATTATTGAATGGCGTCGGCGCGACGGGCCAGATACCGGTGTAAGTCATGGTTTACTCCGTTATCTCGAAATGTTTCAGGTGCTTGTCGGTGATCTCGATTCCCAGACCGGGCTTGTTGTCATCCAGGTCCAGCATTCCGTCTACGGCATCCGGATCGCCTTCGAAGATGTAGTAGAACAGCTCATTTCCAACCTCGACATCGAAGACAGGGAAGTATTCGCTGATCATACAGTTCGCGTTGGCCATGGTCAGATGGTAGTTATGCATCTGGCCCGCATGCGGGATGACCGGCACCTGAAAAGCCTCAGCAATGGCGTTGATCTTTTGCGCCGCCGTGATGCCTCCGACGCGATTGGTGTCATATTGAAGGACACTGACGGCTTTTTTCTCGATCAGGTCCTTGCAGCCGATGACCGAAAACTCGTGCTCACCCCCCGAGATCGGCACGATGTTCATCGCGTTGAGTTCGCGGTACCCTTCAACGTCATCAGCAATGACCGGTTCCTCCAACCAACGCGGTTCATACTGGACCAGCTTTGGTAGCATCCGCTTGGTGTAGTCGAGGTTCCAGCCCTGGTAGCATTCCAGCATAAGGTCCACATCGTAGCCGATCACCTCACGCACCGCCTCGACGCGTTTGAGGTTTTCACGCATGCCCGCCATGCCGTCCTTTGGCCCCCAGCCAAAGCGCATCTTGTATCCGGGATAGTTGTTTTTCTTGGCCTCTTCCGCCTCGGCCTGCATCGCCTCGATCGGGCTTGAATAGAGCTTGGAGTAATAGACCGGAATCTTTTCCTTGGTGCGACCGCCCAGCAGCTTGAAGACGGGTTTACCCGCCAGCTTGCCCATCAAATCCCAGATCGCCAGATCCACGGCCGAGATCGCCGTCATGCCAATACCCTTGCGGCCCCAGGCGTGACTGCGGCGATACATCTTTTCCCACAGATAGGCATAGTCGAACGGGTCCTCGCCGATGACCATGGGTGCAAACCAGTCATCAATCGCCTTCTTGACCACCGTGGGCGCAAGGGCGGCGTTGCCGATACCGATGGTGCCGTCTTCGGTCTCGATCTCGCATGTCAGCCACTGGTGGAAACGGAACGATGACATTGCATCGCCCTTGTCCCAAAGGACATCCGAGGCGTTGGTGCAGAAATTGCCGGTGGGCGGCACAGTCGGCCCGGTCCAGTTCCAGACGCGGGTGCGCACGGATTTGATTTTGGTCATCTTGGTCTCCTCAGTCCGCGCTGCGTTCTGCGCGATGTGTCTTGGCCATGCGCACCAACAGGTCGAACGCCTGCCGTGTTGCGCCCGGATTGGCTTTGTTCTGTCCGGCGATATCAAAAGCGGTGCCATGGGCCGGGGTTGCCACCGGTATCGGCAGCCCACCTGCAACAGTCACGCCGCGCTCAAACCCCATCAGCTTGATCGCGATCTGGCCCTGGTCGTGATACATGGTCACAACCGCATCGACCTCGCCCCGCCGTGCCTTCAGAAACACCGTGTCCGAGGGCCATGGCCCTGTCACGTTCAACTGTTTCTGTTGTGCTTTGCGCACGGCGGGCTCCAGGATGTCGATCTCTTCCCGGCCAAACTTGCCATTGTCTCCTGCATGGGGGTTCAGCGCCGCCACGGCTATGTTGGGGCGGGCTTTCCCGGCCTTTCGCAGCGTGTCATTGGCCAGATTGACCGCCTTCAATATTCCGTCTTCGGTGATATTGGCAGCGACATCTTTGAGACCGATGTGAGAGGTGACACGTGTTGTCATCAACTCGTCCAGAACATTGAGTTCCGAGTGGTATCCATCATGGCCCATATAGCGCGCCATATAACGGTGTTCATCCTCGGCGTTCAGGCCTGCCGCTGTCATCGCGGCCTTGTTGAACGGTCCAAACAGGATGCCGTCGACCTGCCCGGCCATCGCCAGATCCATTGCTTGGTCGAGACAGCGAAGGGATGCGGTTCCGCCCTCAACGGTGACCTCTGCGATCTTCACGTCTTCGGATGCGATCGTATCGAGTTCAAGATGCGACAGACCCGGTTGATCTGCCACCGCATCCACTGTGTTTAGCGGCACATCCAGTTCGGCCTGTTCCGCGCCGCGCTGCCAGAGGTGACTGTCACCCACCAGAACAATATCTGCGGCCTCATGCACGCCCTCCTGATTCAGCAGTTTGGCAATCAGTTCCGGCCCAATCCCCGACGGGTCGCCGGGCACGATAGCGATACGAGGCTTGGTCATGCCGCGTTCTCCCAATATTTCGAAAATCCGTCGGGCAGGATCACCATCACATCCGGTTCCTTGCCTGTATCAAAGGTCTGCACCACCTCGAACGTGTCGAGGTTGAACTGCTGCACCTGTTCGCAATCAATGGCGATATAGGCGAATGCGGCCTCGTCATCGATACACAGCGCCAGCGGGTTCGCAGGTGTTTTCTGTTCGTGCAGCATTTCCCCTGTTGCCTCGTCAAAGACAGAGAAAGAGCCGCCGAAGTGGTTCATCGTGACCAGGCGGTTTCGTTTCGCATCATAGTAGATGCGGCATGGGTCATCCGGCGTCGGAAAGCTGCGCTCGATTTCTAAAGTGCCCGTGTTGATTACAGCCACCGTGTTGGAAATGCGCTGAGACGTGTAAAGCGTGTTCGCCTCTTCGCGCAGGCAACGCCCTTCGGGCTTTTGCCCGGTTTTTATCGAAATCGGAACAACGGATACATCATAGGGGTTGAACACCGTCACATCGCCCGAGGTCAGGTTCATCGAATAGGCCGTATGCCCGTCTTTGGTCAGGGCAAACAGATGGCATTTGGTACCGCCGGTGGGGGTGATGTGATCCCAGCCCTGATCGAAGGCGCGCGGGTTTTCCTTGACCAGCAAATGTCCGGTCCATTCCGAAAGCACATAAAGCCGGCCCTGTCCGTCTAGACCGATCCCATGCGGGCGGGCGTGCTCGCCCAGATCATAGGTGTGAACGATTTCCTGCTTGCGGATATCAATCACTATGACCGAGCGGCCATCGGTGCCGTCGATGCCTGAATTCTGAACACCGTAGTGACCGACATAGGCATAGTGAAAGTCGTCATCGACCACGAATTCATGGGGAAAATCCGGCAGATCCAAGCGGCCCTGTCGGGCCCCTGTTTCAATATCGTACCAGCTTACGCAATGGCTGCATTTTTCGATCAGCATCATGGATTGCGCCATCTTGGATCCCTTTCCACATCATTTTTTTGTCTTATGTGACCGGTCACATCACTATTAACCGCACTGGCAATCGTCAATCCCCAATTCAGTTTGAACCGGTTGGGTTCGGGCGGGATTGCCCCGCCCAGCCCGTTCAACGCTCCAGCGCGCCAACGCCCGAGAACCGGAACGCTTCTTGTTCCAGCGCATCCAGTTCTTCGGGGCTCATCTGGTCATGGGCGACCGTAATCCGGCCAAGGAAGACAAAGGGCAGCTCGTCCTGACGGCCTTCCATATGTGCCTTGATTGCTTCGGCGGTAGCCGCGCCTACGTCATCACCCATGCGCATTGGGGTTGCATCCAGCTCACCCCGACGGATTGCATCCAGCTCGAGGCCCGTGCCGCCCCAACCGGTTGAGAAGACATCCTTTTCCTTGCCAACAGCAACCTGCGCCTCGACCGATCCCATGGCCATCGCCGTGTTGGCGTTGTGGATGATCGTTGCTTCGGGATAGGCTTGCAGGATCAGGCTGGTGCCCTCGAAACCGCCTTCGCGCTGGTACTCACCATAGTGCTCGTACACGGTGTTCCAGTTCCCCTTTTCTTCAACGCAGGCTTTGAAATCGCCCGAGCGTTGGTCGTCGGTGATCCCCGGAATTCCGCGGTTCATCGCCATGGTCACATCGCTGCCCAGACGTTCCAGCATATAGTCGCACATGGTCAGCGCCCCGGCGGCCGAGCTGAAATCGAACCACGCGTCCGGCTGGTTTTTGAGATCCTTGGGCGGAGTATGGAACGCCCAGACAAATGTGGCGAACCCGTCATTGCCGGCCATTTTGTCGATATTGTCGGCCTGAATGGCAAGCTCTGACGGTCCGAAGATGACAAAATCGTACAGGTCGGAATCCTGCACAACCTGGTTTGCATAGGTCGATTGTAAGCTGTGTTCGATTTGGCGGCTTGCGAACTCTGTTGTCTCATAGTCGATGCCCAGCTCGTCCAAACGTTTGGTCATCGCAAGGTAGTTGCGCGCCCAGAAGTCCGAGGTATCAGCAGAGGGATAGATCAGCGCGATCTGCAACGGCGCTTCCTGCGTGCCCGCATATTTGACAGCCTCAGCCCCCGTGGTGGCTTGCAAGGCTTCCAACTTGCCATCGGCGTTGACTTCTCCCGGAACCCAATAGTCCCGATCCTCGATACCCGGCAGTTCCTTTAGCGGCAGCTTTCCGTGCCCATCCGCAACGGCTGCGGCGGCACATAAGCAAAACACGCTTGTCGTCAGAAGTGCTTTGTTCAATTGTTTCACGGTAAGTCCTCCCTTTCGCGAACATTGTGGGGTCTTGCAGGTGCGTCGGGACTCCTACCTCCCGGCGCACCATTTTTTTGCCTTAGCCGCTTGGCGCAGGCTCGGTTGCCAGTCCCGCCCCGAGGGCCAGCAACAGGATCATTGCGCCGATCAGCGCGGCGGAGAAACGGATCAGTTTCTGCGCTTCTTTAGTGCGCAGCCCATCCAGCAGGCTGCGGGCTCCGTCACGGTCTTTCTTTTGCATCCAAGTGTAGAGCGCGACCGAGCTGACGATCACCACGCCGGAGGCGACGGATTGCCAGAAAAACTCAATGCGCAGGGTCACCAGTGCGTTGATCATCATCGACAGCAGCAACACGCCGGCCAGAGAGCCCAGCATCGAAGCGCGCCCGCCAAACAGTGAGGTCCCGCCGACAACAACAGCCGCAATAACATGCAGGTTGAAATACGGGGCCGAAGTCGCCTGAATGGCGTTCAGCTTACCGGTCAGCATGACACCCGCCATTGCCGCTGCGGCACCCATCAGCACATAGGCATAGATTTTGTGGCGGTCGACGGCCACTCCGGTCATTTCACTGGCTTCGGGGTTCGAGCCGATGGCAATCGTGTAGCGCCCGAAATAGGTGCGGGTCAGCACGACATAACCAATGGCCATGGTGATCAGGCCCAGCACGACCGGAACCGGAATGAAACCGGGGATCTGGCCACGGCCAATTTCGGTGATCAGCTCGGGGAAACGGGCCAAGACCAGCCCTTTGGCTATCACCAGCGCCAAACCGCGATAAACAAGGTCCATAGCCAATGTGCCAATCAGGTCCGGCACCTTGAACCGGGTGATAACCAAGCCGTTGATCAGCCCCATAAGCGCGCCAAGAACAATGGCCAAAGGTACGGCCACCCAAGCCGGGAAACCATATTGCTTAACCAGAAAGGCCATCAAGATCGCGGACAGGGCCGCTATCGAGCCAATCGACAGGTCAATTCCGCGCTGCGTAATGACGAAAGTCATCGCCATCGCCATCGGCATATAAAGCGCGGCATCCAAAAGGATCAGGTTCAGGTTGGTAAGGCGGAAATATCGCGCCGGTTCGGCGATGCCCATAAAGATAAGGATGGCCAGGATCATCACCATGGGGCCAATGAACGCCAGATAAGGCTCGAGCCGGTCCATGATAGTTCTCTGATCCGGATTTGTGGTGGTTGCGGACATGTCGTTCTCCTTCACGCAGCCGCATCCTGGGCGCCGACGATCAGGCCCAGGACATCTTGTACGGAACTTTCCGCAGTTTTGACGACGCCAACGGCGCGACCCCGGCGTTGCACATGCACCCGGTCAGCCACTTCGAACACGTCATCCAACGAGTGTGAAATCAGGATCACCGCCAGCCCCTGCTCACGCAGGGACTTGATCAGTTTCAGCGTCCGCGCCGTTTCCTGCGGGCCCAAAGCGGCCGTCGGTTCGTCCATCACCAGCAGGCGCAGGTCTTCGTGATAGACCGCGCGGGAAATCGCAACGGCCTGCCGCTGACCGCCCGAGAGGCTCTCGGTCATCACATCCATTGACCGCAGCCGGACACCGAGGCGTTCCTCCAGAACCCGCGCGGCCTCGGATTTCATGCGCTTGTTATCCAGAAACGGAATGCCAAGCACATTTTTGGTCAGCTCATTGCCCAGAAACATGTTGGCGGCTGGTGACAGATGATCGGCAAGGGCCAGCGTCTGGTATACAGCGTCGATCCCATTTGCGATCGCATCCGAGTGACTGGCCATTTCCAGCGGCTTTCCATCCATCAGGATATGACCTTCAGTCGGTTGATACACCCCGGTCAGGATTTTGATCAGGGTGGACTTGCCGGCCCCGTTATCCCCAACGATGGCGAGCACCTCACCCGCATAGGCTGTCAGGTCTACATCCTGCAGCGCGGTCACCCCGCCAAAGCGTTTGGTTATTCCTTGCATTTGAACCAATGGCTGATCGCTCATGGTTTCCTCCTTTGCGCAAAGCTCCGCCATGGCGGTCAAAGGACCGTTCAGCTCGCTTATTGCCGTATCATCTGTCTTAGGTGGCGACCCCGGCCGAACCCGGCAAAGGCCGCCTAATTGGTTACTTGCCCCAGAGCTTCGCGTAGGCTTCGCGATACGGGCTGTCCGGGTCGAACTGGTTGGTGTCTCCCAGCATGGCCAGACCTTCCTCGGTCACCAACGCGGGCGATGTGATATAGCCCGAACAGGCCTCCCCCTGCATGGCGCGGTTCAGCTCATCGACCAACTGCCAGCCCTGCAGATTCAGCGGCTCGGCTACGGTGATGGTCTGATAGTTCCCGCTGCGGATCCGCTGGAACGCGGCCTCGGACCCGTCACCGGCGGACCCCGCCTGCGGGCCGTCTTCGGATGAGATACCCGCTGCTGCCAGTGCCGGGCCCATGAAGTCGAAATACAGATCGTTGATCGCCAGAGCATGTGTCCACTGGTCACCATATTTCTGCAGCAGGCTGGTGGTCAGCGGCCCCATGCGCGCCGAAGTATCGGCGATTGGGGTGTCGACATATTCCAGCACAGTGCCGCCTGCAGCTTCGATGGTTTCCTTGATCCGGTCTGCCTTGTCGATGGCGATCTGATAGGTCGAGTCGGTGAAGATGATTGCGCCTACGCCGTCTCCACCGTCTTCCATCGCCCATTCGGCTGCCACTTCGGATACCGTCATGGCGTCAGTTGAGACATTTGCAAAGATACCGCCCGGTGCGTCGCAGCCGATCTTGGGACCCGAGTGCCACGCAACCATCGGAATACCTGCGCTGACAACACCTTCCAGAGCAGCCTGTTGTTCAACAGCGTCAAAGCCGTTGATGATGATCCCATCCGGCTGCAATGCCAGCGCTTGACCAATCGCCCCGGTCCGACCCTGAATGGAACCGGCACCGTCCAACACGCGCACGTACCAGCCAATTGTCCCAACAGCCTCTTCGACCCCATTGGTCACCCCGAGAATACCGCCATTTTTAAGGTCCCCGGCAACGACGACGATGGATTTGCCTTCGGCAGCCTTAGGGCCACTGGTGGGTCCGTCGAACGCCGTCTCGGCAGTGACAGGCACACCCAAACCGGTGAGCAGCGCGGCAGCGGATACTGCCATGAAAGTCCGTTTCAGCATAATCTCCTCCCTTATGCCGTTTACTTATTGGCGCCTTTGCGACGCTGGGCGTAACCGGCAATACCGATTGCGATCAGCAGCGTGACACCGTTGAACATCGGCTCGACCCAAAAGGATCCACCGAATTGCTGAATGCCCGAGATACCAACAGCCAGGATCGCGACACCCACGACTGTTCCCCAAACATTCACGCGTCCCGGCTTGATGGTCGTGGACCCAAGGAAGGCTCCGACCAAAGCAGGTAACAGGAATTCAAGACCGACCGAGGCTTGCCCGATCCGCAGTTTCGACGCCAGCAACACGCCCGCAAAGGCGGTGATCAGTCCTGATGACATGAACGAACCAATGACGAATTTTCGCGTCGGAATACCGTTCAGCTGCGCGGCGCGCTGGTTTGCACCTATCGCATAGAGATACCGGCCAATCGGCGTGTACTCCAGGATCAGCCACATCACGACAGTGATAGCCAGCACATAGAACCCGGTGATTGGCAGGCCGAAGACAAAGGTGCCGTTGATCGCATAAAAGCTGTCAGGCAATGCCCCGACCATCTGACGCCCACCTGTGTGCCACAGCGCCAGCGCATATAGCACCGTACCCGTCCCCAAGGTGGCGATGAAGCTGTCGATCTTGGCAACCTCGACCAGCAATCCGTTCAGGAAACCCGTCAGCAGACCCAGCGACAGGACGATAGCCACCGCGATAGGCCACGGGATGCCATAGATTGTCTGCAATGAGATCGCCAGAATATGCCACAGCACGATCCCGTACCCGACCGTCAGGTCGATACGACCCGCGGCCATTGGGATCATCGCCCCCAATGACAGCAAAGCTATGATAGCCTTGTCCGAGATAATCGCCCGCAGGTTCAGAAGCGTTGGAAACGTGTTAGGCAGAAGGATTGAAAACAGGATGATCAGAAAGCCCGTCAGCAGGACCAGACCATAAACCGGCAGAAACCGCAGGATTCGTGTTTTGACCGATGCACCTTTCAACTCGGCCTTGGTGGGTTCCAGAGCGTTGGATTCAAGCGATTGCATAGTCGTATTCCTTAACTCGCCACGGCGTTCGACGCCGAGGCAGCCTGTATCAGGTTTTCAGTAGTCAGTTCAGTGCCGGTCAGCTCGCGTACGATCTGCCCCTGACTGAAGACAATGGCGCGATGACAGATGGCCGCGACTTCCTCAAAGTCTGTCGAGACGACAATGATGCCAACTCCGTCCTCCATGGCACGGTTCAGCAGGGCGTAGATTTCTGCCTTGGCACCAACATCCACTCCGGCTGTCGGGTCTTCACAAATCAAAAGCTTGCGTTTGGTTTCAAGCCAACGCCCGATGACAACCTTTTGCTGATTCCCACCCGAAAGGCTTTCGATCGCCATGCTCTGATCGTTTGGAGACAGAGCCACATCCGCACCAATACGCGCCGCACTTTCCGTTTCAACCCGATGGCTCATGAAGGACAGCAACGACCGCCCTATAGCCGCGGGATTGAGGAATGTATTCTCACGGATCGTCAGGGACATAGCGACAGATTCTTCGGTTCTGTCACGCGCCACCAAACCGATCCCGGACGCCATAGCAGTTTGCGGAGAGCTCAGATCAGGCGTTTCACCATGTAGGGTTATCCGGCCGCTAAACCCTTCCGACCCGAACAGCGCACGCGATACGTTCTCGTGCCCAGCGCCGCGTAGCCCTACAAGACCGACGATCTCATTGGTTTTCAGTTGAAAGCTGACATTATGCGCCGCTTCCATATTCAATCCGGACACCCCAAGCAGCGTATCGCCCGGCGGGACGTCCGGCTTCATCACCTGCCGTGTCTTGCGACCGACAATCATATAAACCAGCTCTTCCGGCGTCGTATGGTCAATGCTGCGTAGACCCACCATCTCGCCGTCTCGCAGAACAGCCACCCGGTCGGCAATCTGAAAAATCTCATCCAGCCGGTGAGACACATAGATCATGCCGACGCCCTGTTCCTTCAAAGGACGCAGCGCCTCAAACAATCTCTCAACCTCATCTGCGGGCAGCGACGCCGTTGGCTCATCCAGAACCAGATAGTCGCAATCCACAGCCAACGCGCGCGCAATTGCGACCAGAGATTTTTCGGTGCGTGATAAGTCCTGCACCCGCGTGGTCGGATCGAATTCACATCCCACCTTATCCAAGGCTTCCTGCGCAAAGCTGTCGACGGACTTCCAGTTGATCAGCCCGCTTTTCCGGGAATAGCCAAGTGCCAGCGCGATGTTTTCGGCCACCGTCATCCATTCGATCATGCCCAAGTCCTGGTGGATAAAGGCAACTGACTGGCGCTCGCCGAATCCGCCCGGGCGATGCTCGTAGGGTTCGCCATTGATCAGAACCCGACCTTCGTCAGCCTTGTGTATGCCGCCAAGGATTTTGATGAGGGTTGATTTGCCTGCCCCGTTTTCACCCAGCAGGGCGACAATCTCACCGCGTTCGACATTCAGCGACACGTCGCGCAACGCATAAGTGCCTCCAAAATGCTTCTTTATCCCGTCGAAGAATAAATTGTTTTGCGCAGTGCTAGGCACAGCTGCCTCCTCCCTGACCTAGGAAACCCCAATGCTCCTCAACACCGTATTGAGTTACCCGTAACGTTACGCTAGCATTCGCACAGGTCAGCCTATTGTCAACAAAAAAGAGTTACCCGTAACGTAAATGAGCAGTAACCCCGATAAATTAAGTAAAAACAATAAGGTGAGCCTCGCGGAAGTGGCAAAGGCTGCGGGCGTTTCCAAGATGACCGCAAGTCGAGTCTTGCGCGATGAAGGCGGGTTTTCGGAAAATACGCGTGCCAAGGTTATGGCCGAAGTGGATAGGTTGGGCTACCTGCCGAATCGCTTGGCGACCGTTTTTGCGGGCGACAAGAAGTCCACTTTTGTCGGTGTCAGCATTCCCGAACTTGGTAATGAAATCTTCGCCCAGGTACTGGAAGGCATCGACCGCAAGCTTGGTGCGTTCGGCCATCAAACCGTGCTGGGACTGACCGAGCATGAAATCGACCACGAAGAAAAATGGATAGAAACTGTCCTGTCCTGGCAGCCTGCTGGGCTGATCATCACGGGCCGCTCCCACAGCCAGAAAGCCATTCAGATGCTGCGCGGCGCTGGAATTCCCCTGGTCGAAATCTGGGACTTCAACTCAAGCCCTTTGGATATGTGCGTTGGGCTGAACCATTTTGACAGTGGTTACAGCATGGGCCGTTATCTGGCCGGGATGGAGTATCAAAAGTTCGGCTATGTCGGCACATCTCATGATGTGGCAAATGCAGCAACCGCGCGACTCAATGGATTCTCGAAAGCAATTGAAGACGCAAACGGGCGACTTGAAAAACAGCTTCTTCTTAAAGACACGCCAGGTTTTTACACCGGGTTTTACGGCACCGAACAATTGCTCGCGGCCCATCGCGATGTCGAAGTCGTATTTTATCAAAATGACAATATGGCAATCGGCGGGCTGCAATACGCTCAGAAAATCGGCCTGAGCGTCCCCAGCGACATCGGCATCGCAGGATGGGGCGACCTACCAATTTCGGCGATACAACCCTATCGGCTGACATCAATCGCGGTCCCTCACCTCAGAATTGGCCAGATCGCCGCCGAGATGGTTTTGGCACAGATCAGCAGTGAACCGACAAAGTCCACAAAGGACGTCGGATTTCGGCTCATTCCCGGAAGTACCGTTAGGAAAGCCAGGTCGAATGAATAGCTAGGCTTCTTGCCTTCACCAGCTTCATTTTTCACACTAAACTCTGCAGAGCGGTTGCTAGGTGGAGCGATTAGCCTCAATTCTGCTAAACTCTGCATAAGACAATCGGTACAGGTTGTTCTACAACTCCGGGGTGTTTACTACTGCCGATCCCGCTCAATATTGGAAGCGGATCTGTTGCAAACTTTTTGCCATTGACGCTCAAGAACGTAGAGAGTGAATAGCGGCCGGTGTAATTCAGCCGAAAGTCAGTTCATGATT
>NZ_JBQFVE010000022.1:0-45586 GCF_056539605.1 Ruegeria sp. BA2
CTGGGATGATCGTCTGTTGTTTGCGGGCACTGAAGTGGCCCCTCAATTCGGGGGCTATCTGGAAGGTGCGTTGGAAGCGGCAGAAAATGCGTTGAAACTTGTCGCAAAAGAAAAGGTGTAAGAACATGACGTCAGACACTGTATGGCAGAGGGCACCCGATTTTTTGCCTGCGAAACAGGATCAGACAGGACCGGATGTTGTTAGCGCAGTAAAATAGTCTTTGGGTGTTCCCTCCGGCTCGGCTAGCACAAATACAAGCGCAAAGAGTGTCAGCTCATCCCAGTCCTGTACGGTTTCAGGCGCAATGGAGCTGCCGAAGATGAGCCTGAGATGCGTCAGGGTTATTTCCAGCACATCAGTCGCCCACGGCAAATCAACCTTTTCAACCTCGGCGCCCATATCTTGGAACACCCGAACAGCCTGCTCCAGCGCGGCAGCGATTTCTAGATCGACCGGGAGTAACCCTAAGTCCGGCCACACTGCTATGCGAAGTCCCCTGGCGCTGACTGAAGCCGGCGCGATCCGTTGAAAGGGCAGCATTGTTAGATCATCCGGATGTGTGCCGGCAGCAGATTTTGAAACAGCAAAGTATCCGCAACTGTTCGCGCCACTGGGCCGATGTGACAATAGCCATCCAGGTTGAACGGCGCGTCCACAGGGTTTCGTCCACGTGGTGGTTTGTAACCGACCACGCCAAAACAGGCGGCAGGGATTCTGATCGATCCTGCGATATCGGACCCGGTGGCAAGCGTTGTCGAACCCGCTGCCAGCGCGGCACAGGCTATGCCTGAAGACCCGCCAGGGGTCATATCTGGATTCCACGGATTGCGCGGGATGCCCCAGCGTTTCGGCCATGTAACCGCAGCACAGGAATACTCGGGCGCGGCACTACGAGCGTGCACAATACCACCTGCCTCCAATACCCGTTGATCTATGGGCGACGTGACGGGTTGTGGCACGTCTTCCCACAGGAGTGAACCACCAGAGGTTGGTTGTCCTGCGACATGATCGGAATCCTTGACTGCGATGCAAATGCCATCCAACGGATGTAGAGGCTGAGAACCTTTTCCCAAATACCGCGCCTCGGCCTCACGAGCAACGGCGCGGGCTTAGTCGAAATCGGTATAGGTAAGCGCGTTTATCTCTGGCTCTGTCCGTTCAGCCAGGGCAATGACGGCATCCGTAACCTCAACTGGCGACAATTTACGCTGCCGGAATGCCGCCAATGCCTCAGTCGCTGACAGATAGGTCAATTAGTTCATGCGTCAGTCAACTGGGCCTGAACCGACTGCCTCATGATCGAGGTGATCTGATCGATTTCCGCGTCAGTGCATGTGTACGGTGGCGCAATCGCCAGAACCGGTCCGATGATCCGAAAGAACACACCAAGACGTTCAGCTTCTTCACCCACAGCACGCGCCTGCGCGTCGGTCTCGAATTCGACTGCGGCCAACATGCCTTGATTGCGTACATCCAATACTCCAGGATTTGTGCGCAAAGGCGCCAATCCATCCGTGATCCGTTGACCGAGACGCCCGACATGCGCGGGTAAATCCATCTCTTCATATATATCGAGGCATTCCAGCGCGACCGCCGCCCCAACCGGATGGCCTCCGTAAGTGACACCATGGCCCAATGTTCCATTGCTGTGACCCAGAGATTCAATCGCATCATAGACTTTGCCCGACACCGCAACCGCGGACATCGGGAAGACCGAGGCCGTCAACTGTTTTGCCACTGTCATCATGTCGGGATGAATGTCGTAGGTTTCACAGGCAAACCATTCGCCGGTTCGCCCGAACCCGCAGATGATCTCATCAGCGATTAGCAGGATATTGTGCTTGGCCAGAACGTTCTGGATTTCCGCCCAATATCCCTTGGGCGGAAGGATTACGCCTCCGGCTCCCATCACAGGCTCGCCGATAAACGCCCCGACCGTCCCGGGATCAGCGGCTTTAATCAGCGCGTCAAGTTCACGGGCGCGGCGTTTGGAGAAATCGATCTCGCTCTCACCTGGTTCTGCATCGCGCAGGTAATGGGGTCGCCCGGTGCGCAAGACCGCGTCCAGCGGCAGATCGAACCCGTCATGACAATAGGCCAAACCCGTCAGCGCTGCGCTCATCTGACCTGACCCGTGATATGCGCCCTCGCGAGCGATGATGCGCTTTTTCTGCGGGCGATCCTCTGCGTTCCAGTAGTACCGGACAAATTTCGATGCCGTTTCCACAGCCTCGGATCCCGAGGTGCCAAAAAACACCCGATCCATCCCCGGCAAGCGCGCAACCAGCCGAGCTGCCAGTTGATCTGCAACTTCCGGCGTGCGCCCCATGAACGAATGGTAATAGGCCAATTTACCCATCTGGTCTGTCATCGCGCGCGTCAATCGTTCGGGGGTGAAACCGAGCGACGCACACCAAAGGGCCGACACTGCGTCGATATAGGTTTTGCCCTTTGCGTCGAAGACACGAACCCCTTCTCCGCGCAAAAATTGCGTCGGCGGGGTTTCTTCTGCCACTACCGGATCAGTAAACGGGAAAATCTGGGCCAAGGGAGCCTCCACAAGTCGTTTCGCCACAGATTGATAAAAGCTGAAAACTCAGTCAAATTCGAAATATTCCTGCATTGTGAGAGTTTTCCTCATGCCAGAACGAAGCTTGCCAAATCTCAACGCGTTGCGTGTCCTGACCGCGGTCGCCCGGGAAGGCGGGTTCTCAAAAGCGGCCGAGCGTTTGGGTGTCACGCAATCGGCCGTCAGCAAACAGATCGCTTTGCTTGAGGCTGAACTTGGTCAACCTCTGTTTATGCGGTTTCACAGGCGAGTCGAGATCACGCCGTTCGGGCGGCAAGTCGCGGATCTGGCCACTGATGCGTTTAGCCGTATCGAAACAGGATTGCGCCACGCAAAAGATACCGCGCCCGAACAGATCCGGTTCTATGGGGATGCGGACTTCACCGAGCTCTGGCTGTTCCCTCGCCTCCGCCGGTTTGAAGCAACTTGGCCTAATACCAGAATTTCGATCTCGGTCGAGGTTGCTATGAACAAACCACCCGAACAAAACTACGATTGCGCGGTGATCTGGGGTCGAGGAGACTGGACCGGCTGCCGGTTTGACCCACTCCTTACTAATTCCTTCTTTCCCGTGGCCGCCCCTCATTACTTTCAAGCGCTGAATCGTTCGCCGCAGCTATCCGACATACCCGAACCCGACCTGATCCACGATCAGACCCGGTTCTGGTGGCGCGCCTTTCGAGAGGCAATTGGCGACCGCAGCCTGAACCCCGACGCTGGACGCATTTATAACCGGTCTTCATTGTGCCTCGCGGCCGCAGCGCGGGGCGATGGTGTAACAATTGGAGACGAAGTTACCGCATGGCAGTACATCGAGAATTCGTCACTCGTTAGTCCCTTCCAAACGCGCCTGCCTTCTCCGGACTCCTATTATTTTGTTCAGCCTGAGAACTCTCGTGGATCAAACGCCTTGACGCAGTTCAAGTCATGGCTGTTTGCTGAAGCCGCCGCGCACAAGCGTTTCTTCCGTAGGTTCTGGAAACAGCGAAATTAGCCGGTCTTCTCTGGCAGATAGGATGGTTGCGGCGATGGAGTTTGGCTCGTGAGCTATTTGAAAGCTTCAGAACCGCCCAAAGGTCTGAAATTCCGAGATAACGTGTATTAGTTTTAGGATAATTTCCTAAAGAACGAACGCCGAATTGTGAGTGGATTGCTGCTATCTGCAATTACCATGGCAATCGCAGATGCCCACCGAACATTTTTCACATTTCTGTTGACAGCCCGTCCCATGCTCGGGCAGCATTTTTTCGGAACGGAAAAGCGTGAGAGCGGTCATTTATGGCGCGATGCATGACTGAAAATCAGGGACGCCGGGCGACCGGCTGCGATCTCGTCGTCTGACGTGAAGCTGGTTTTTGTCGCTTCGGCTGGTGCCGGAGCGAGAGTCTGCATTCCCTCTGACTTTTCTCCTTTTCTGGTATCCCTACATGCGCGAAGAGAACGGGCTACGCCTTGCCGTCGATATCGGCGGTACTTTCACCGATACGGTTCTGGTTGATGGCCGGGGGCATATCCTTGCCACCACTAAAACACCGACCACCATAGAAAACCCGACCCTAGGAGCACTTGCGGGTGCAAAACATGTGTTAGCTGAATCCGGGTCGGAATGGTCACAGATCGGTGGTTTCATCCATGGCACGACCCTGGCCACCAATGCTTTGATCGAGCGGCGCGGTGCGGTTGTGGCAACAGTCACGAGCGAGGGGTTTCGCGATATTCTCGAGATCGCCTATGAGCGCCGCTTCAACCAGTACGAGATCAACCTTGTCAAACCTGATCTGATCGTGCCGCGTTCGCGTGCCTTTACGATCGGCGGACGGATGGATGCACGCGCGCAGGAATTGCAACCGCTTGAAGAGGAGGCCGTTTCCCGATTGGCCGCAGAGCTTGTGGCCTGTGGCGCCGAGGCCGTGGCGATTTGCCTGATGCATGCATATGCCAACCCGGCGCATGAGCTGCGGTTGCGTGATCTTCTGCGCGCGAGGTTGCCCGATCTCGTGATCTCGCTATCGCACGAAGTCAGCCCCGAGGCGCGTGAGTTCGACCGGCTCTCGACCACGATTGCCAACGCTTATATCCAACCGCAGATGGCCAGCTATCTGGCTGATTTCCAAGCGCGATTTAACCAAGAAGGATTGACTTGCCCAATCCTGATGATGACTGCGGCCGGGGGCATGACGACGATAGAAACCGCAGCGCGTCTGCCCATCCGGTTGGTTGAATCCGGTCCTGCGGGCGGGGCCATTCTGGCCGCGCGCCTCGCTGCTGAGACGAGCGAGCGCGAGGTGTTGAGTTTCGACATGGGCGGCACCACGGCCAAGCTTTGCCTGATTGACCAGTATCGCCCACAGGCAGCCCGCAAATTTGAAATCGCGCGCGCTGCGCGGTTCATCAAAGGCTCTGGCATGCCGGTACGCATTCCGGTGATCGAGATGATCGAGATTGGCGCGGGCGGCGGATCTATCGCGCATGTGGACCGGTTGTATCGCCTGCAGGTCGGACCAGAAAGCGCAGGGTCTGAGCCCGGGCCGGCCGCCTTTGCCAAGGGCGGAACTGAACCGACAGTGACAGATGCCGATGTCGTGCAAGGCCTGATCGAACCCGAGCGCTTTGCCGAAGGGCGGCTTAGGATCGATATGGACGCGGCGAAAACGGCGCTTGCCTCGGGTATTGGAGAGATTCTGGGGCTTGGCGCGGTGCAGGTGGCAAATGGGGTCAGCGAAATTGTCGATGAGAACATGGCCGCCGCCGGGCGGATGCACGCGGTGGAATCGGGCAAGGATTTGGCCGCGAGGCTGATGATCGCTTTCGGTGGGAATGGACCCTTGCATGCAACTCGGGTTGCAAGGCGCGCGCAGGTTGATCGCATCCTGATCCCGCGCGATCCCGGCGTGGGCTCAGCGGTCGGATTTCTGTTCGCACCCGTATCTTTTGAGATCATACGGTCGCGCTATGCCACGCTTGAGGCGCTCGATCTTGACGCGCTCAACGCCTTCTTTGACGCGATGATTGAAGAAGCTGAGGCTGTGGTAAGGGCAGGCGCGCCTGAGGGACGGCTGACCCGACGACGGCGGGCTTTCATGCGCTATCACGGGCAAGGGCACGAGATTGAAATCCCACTGCCTGACCGGGCGCTGGAAAAGACAGACATGCCTGCATTGCTTGGGGCATTCGAAAAGGAATACAGCCACCAGTTCAGCCGTGCCGTTCCAGGAATGACGGTCGAGATCCTGAACTGGGCTCTTGAGGTCTCTTCGGAGTCGCCCGCGCTTACGTCCCATTCTGAAGTTCTTGCGAAACAGCCTGCGCAACCAACCGGTCAGCGCCAAATCTTGTGTGAGGTATCCAGTGAATGGCGCAACGCGGACCTTTTTGATCGCTCTGCGCTTCGCCCGGGCGATCAATTGGGCGGGCCCGCCCTGATCATCGAGCCGCAGACCACAACTTTCGTGAGCGCCGATTTCTCCGCCGAAATCGATGGCGGCCTAAATATCTGGCTCACACGCAATCGGGAGGGCAACCGATGAACACTACAAACACGCGTCTTCAGGTGATGTGGAACCGGCTTCTGGCCGTGGTTGAAGAACAGGGACAGGCGCTGATCCGTGCGGCTTTCAGCCCTATCGTGCGAGAATGCGGGGACATTTCAGCTGGTATCTTCGACCTGCAGGGTCGCATGTTGGCACAGGCGGTGACCGGCACACCGGGCCATATCAACACTATGGCCGAGGCCGTAAAAACATTGCGCGGTCGCTTCCGGCTTCAGGACATGCGGCCGGGAGATATCTACCTTACCAACGATCCATGGATCGCCTCGGGGCATCTGAACGATTTCTTGCTGTTGATGCCGGTGTTCCACCGGGATCAGGTGGTTGGCTTCACTTCCTGTACCTCGCATTTGGTCGATCTGGGTGGGCTAGGCATGGGCCCTGAGGGTGCAGATATCTATGACGAAGGTCTGCTCATCCCGCCCTGCAAACTGATGGACGAGGGTGTGTTGAACACCCTCCTGATGGAGATCGTCAAAGCCAACTCACGCGAACCCGTCGCCAACGAGGGCGATATCTATGCGCTGATCGCGTGTTGCGAAGCTGGCGCTAAGCGGCTTGCGGGCATGATGGATGAGTTCGGCATAGACCATTTGGATGAACTTGCCGACTATATCATCGACGCCTCATATCGCGCTTCCGTTGAAGCCATCGCAGAACTTCCGAAAGGGACGTGGCGCAATGTGCTGAAGGTGGACGGTTATGAGCGTGAGATTGATCTGCACGCAGCCCTGAGCATCGGCGAGGATCGTGTTGAGCTGGATTTCACCGGAACATCGGGGCTGTCCAGCAAGGGCATCAACGTGCCGCTCAACTATGCGACCGCCTATTCGGTCTTTGCCCTTCGCTGCATAATCGGGCCGGATATTCCAAACAATGCAGGCTCACTTGCACCATTTCACGTAACCGGGCCGAAGGATTGTATCCTGAACGCTCAGCCTCCCGCACCAGTGGCCATGCGTCATACGCTGGGGCAGATGACGCCCGATCTGGTCTATGGCTGCCTCTCGCAGGCTGTGCCGGATTCCGTACCGGCCGAAGGGGCATCGTGTATGTATGATTTACCCCTTCGGCATGCGCCCGAGGCGGTTTCGCGCGGCGATGAGCAGTTTGCGTTAGAGCTTGTGTTCAGCGGCGGAACAGGCGCGCGGCCCGGTCTGGACGGCTTGTCGGCCACCGCCTTTCCGTCGGGCGTCTGGGGAAGCCAGGTGGAAACCACCGAAGCGGTCGCGCCGGTTCTGATCACCCGGCGTGAGCTCAAGCCGGACAGCGGCGGGTCCGGACGGACACGTGGAGGATTGGGACAGCATATCGAAATGCGTTCGTCAAAGGACGAGGATTTCATGCTATTCCTTTCGGTTGAACGGGTCTTGAACCCCGCGCGGGGCCGGTTCGGCGGAGAAGAAGGTGCACCTGGGCGCATCCGCATTGGCAAGGACGGACCTGACCTGCCAGGCAAGGGCGAGGTCCGGGTGAAGGCGGGCGAAACTCTGATCTTTGAAACTCCGGGGGGTGGCGGCTTTGGGGATCCGCAGGATCGTCCGTGCGAAGATGTTCAGCGCGACCTTGAAGAGGGACTGATAAGTCAAAAAATGGCGCGCGAAATTTATGGTATCGATCCATGATCAACCCCGTCGCCCATATCAATGCTATGTCGCCATATGCTCTGGCTGAACTGAATGCGCCCGAAGGCAAGCGCCTGATCTCGCTGTCGCAGAACGAAAGCCTGCGCCCGCCCAGCCCGCGTGCGATCCAGGCTGCTGCCAAGGCTTTGGAGGCGGCGCATCTTTACCCCGATCCGGACTGGGGCGAACTGCGTGCTGCCCTGTCCGCACTGCACGGCATCCCGGCCGAGGGCATCCTTTGCGGCAATGGGTCGATGGAACTGATCGCTGGCCTGACGCATGTCTTTGCCGATGAGCGAAATGCAGTACTGGCCCCGGCGCATGCCTATCCGTTCTTCCGAACTGCCGCGCAACTGGTGCGGGCGCGTTTCGACACTGCCCCCGAGGAGAATGGCAGCGTATCGGTGGATGCCCTACTAAAGGCTGTCCGGCCAAACACACGCATCGTAATTGTTGCCAATCCCGGCAACCCCAGCGGTACCCGCATCCCGCGCGCCGAGCTATTGCGCCTTCGCGACGGATTGCCGGGCAATATATTGCTAGTGATCGATGAAGCCTATGGTGAATTTGCCGATCATCTGGGTGAGCACATGTTCGATCTGGTCGCGCGGGGCGACACGGTAGTTCTGCGCACCTTCTCCAAGGCATACGGTCTGGCCGGAATGCGGGTGGGCTGGGGCCTGTTCCCTCTCAACATCGCGCGCGAGCTTCGTAAAGTCATGAACCCCAACAACATATCGGTCGCTGGACAGGCCGCTGCCGCTGCTGCGTTGGCGGATCAGGCTTATATGGTCGCAACCTGCAGCGAAACGGCTGCATTGCGCGACAGGTTTCGGATCAGGCTACGACAGGCCGGGTTTGACGTGCCTGAAAGCTACACCAATTTCGTGCTGATCCGAATGGCTAACCCCGAGGCGGCAAGTCGCGCCGATGAAGCGCTGCGCAGCGAAGGTGTCTTTCTACGTCCACAGGGCGGCGCCGGGCTTGCCAATTGCCTGCGCGCGACCATTGGTGTCGCAGGTCATCTCGACATCGCAGCCGGGTTATTGGAACGCTGGGCAAAGGAGGAAACGCCATGAACAGTTCACGCGGACGCGCCCGCTTTGGCATTCTGGTGCCTTTCACCAACACCAATCTCGAACCTGACATGGTGCTGCTGCGGCCCGATGGTGTATCGCTGCATTTCGCCCGAATGGGGGGCTATGATCAGGATGAGATTCCGGATGCTGACCAAATGCACGGGCTTGGCGCGGCCGATCTGGACGAGCCTTTGGGCCTGCTGCAGGGCGTGCGCCCGGATGTAATCATGTATGGCTGCACCTCAGCCACGCTGACCCATGGCCCGGCCTTCGACCGGGGACTCGCTGAGCGGATCAAAGTCCAAAGCGGGGCCGAGACGGTAACGGCAGCTGGGGCATTGGTGCATGCGCTGCAAACTCTGGGCACGACCCGCATCGGTTTTGCCTCGCCTTACGTGCCCACGATAAACGACATGGCCATCAGATTTCTGGCCGCATCCGGTATTGAAACCGTAGCCCGGTCGGAGGTGAGTGGTAAGCTCGACAATTACGGTCAAGGTGATCTGGACCCGCAGGCGGTGTTTGATCTGGGCCTTGCCGCCAACCATCCCAAGGCCGAAGCGATTGTGCTGTCCTGTACTGACATGCGCAGCGTCGAGATTATCGCGCGTCTTGAGCAGGCTGTAGGCAAACCGGTCATCACGTCAAATCAGGCGATGGCTTTTCAGGCCATGCAGCTTGCAGGTTTCAGTGAGGCCTTGCCGGGATATGGCCAGCTCTTGGAGAGAACGCTGCTATGAGTTTTGATAAAATCGCAGAATTTGTGCTCTCGCGCCGGGACATGCCGCAAAGCGCGATTAACATGTCAGCAACGCTGCTTATTGACACGGTTGGCGTGGCGGCAGGGGCCGCCGACATGGAAGCAGGGCGGATCGCGCGCGATCATGCGTTTGCCTTTCACGGCGCAGGTGCCCCGGATCACGCCGCCCACATAATGTTCGATGGCCGCCGTGCTTCGGTCCCGGGGGCCGCCTTTGCCGCGGCCACGCAGATCGACAATCTCGATGCCCATGACGGATATAACCCGACCAAGGGCCATATCGGATGCGCCGTGGTTCCCGCTCTTTTTGCCTTCGCCGAAGCCCGGTCGGAACTGACCGCACACGATGCGCTGATTGCGCTGGTCATGTCCTATGAGATCGCCGCGCGGGCTGCCTTGGCTCTTCATGCGACGGTCAGCGACTATCACACTTCCGGTGCATGGAATGCGCTGGGGGTGGCTGCACTGGGTTGTCGCCTGATAAGTGCAAGCCCTGATCATCTCCGCCACGCGTTGGGAATTGCCGAATACCATGGCCCGCGCAGCCAAATGATGCGCGAGATTGCCAACCCGACCATGCTGCACGACGGCTCGGGCATGGGTGCGTTGGTCGGTTCAATGGCTGCGTTGATGGCGCAGGACGGGTTCGAAGGCGCACCTTCGATCACGGTCGAGGCCGATGACGTTGCCCAGCACTGGGCTGATCTGGGCGAGGTCTGGACGATTGAACGGAACTATATCAAACCCTATCCGATTTGCCGCTGGGCGCATGCAGCACTTGATGCCCTGTCCGGGCTGATGCGCGATCATGCGTTCTGCGCAGACGACGTAATCCGGATCGAGGTGAACACGTTTTCCCAAGCGGCGGCACTGTTTCCCGACATGCCCGCGACCACATCACAAGCGCAGTACTCCCTGCCTTTCGCGCTTGCGGTGATGCTGGTGCATGGCCGCATCGGGCCAAAGGACATTTCCGGCGCTGCACTGAGCGATCCGGAGATAGCCGCCGTTCTGGCAAAAGTCTCGGTGCGTGAGGAGCCCCGGCACAGCCAGCGCTTCCCTGTCGGGCGGTGGTCTGATGTCGTTGTCACACTGAATGATGGCTCCCGGCTTGCCTCGGGCGATGTGCAAGCGCGCGGCGGGCCCGAAGCACCAATGGCGCTGAGTGAAGTCGAGGCGAAATTCCGTGTGATGGCTGCGTCACTCCCCGAGCCTCGCGTCACGGCGATGTGGAAAATGCGCGAGCGTATATTGCAGCCGGAGGCCAAGTTCGACGA
Source organism: Ruegeria sp. BA2 (assembly GCF_056539605.1). Classification (NCBI taxonomy): domain Bacteria; kingdom Pseudomonadati; phylum Pseudomonadota; class Alphaproteobacteria; order Rhodobacterales; family Roseobacteraceae; genus Ruegeria; species Ruegeria sp. BA2. Next base: position 10,860 of record NZ_JBQFVE010000022.1, read on the forward strand.
ATTGGCTCAGCTTGTCTGCGCCCCGACGGAGGAAAACCATGTCTGACACCCCGCGTATCGTTTTACATAACGGCGATACTACTCCGCTGGTCCGATGGTTGCGCGCTGAATACCCGCAGGCAGATTACCGCGAATGCAACAGTTATGAGGCGCTTCCTGCCCTGATCGAAAGCTACCGACCCGAGATTGCCTATTCTGTCCGCTTTGCGGGTACGCCGGGCTTTCCGCGGGATGCGTTGATTGGGCCTGATGGCCCACGTTGGATCGCCAATGGCGGTGCTGGCACCGACCATTACGGCCAATGGGATCCCCAGAAGACCACCATCACCAATGCCGCAGGCGTGGCTGCTGGGATGATGGCCGAGTATATCCTCGGCGGTTTTTTGCACTTCACGCTGGATGTACCGGGGCTGCAAAAGGACAAGGCCGCCCGGGTTTGGAACACCCGAATGGTTAGACCGTTATCGGGCAAGACGCTTCTGATCGTTGGGCTGGGCCATACCGGTCAGGCGGTGGCGGCGCGCGCCAAGGCCTTTGGCATGGAGGTTCTGGGAACCCGCGCCCGCCCCGTGCCGATGGAGTATGTCGATCAGGTACATGCAGCGGATGAATTACATGACCTCCTGCCCCGCGCGGATTTCATCGCAGTCTCGACACCGCTTACCCCAAGGACACGCGGTCTGATCGGCGCGCAAGAGATTGCGGCGATGAAGCCCGGCGTTATCTTCGCGGATGTTTCGCGCGGTGGCGTAGTGGACCTGAGGGCCCTGCACGACGCGCTGAAGGCCGGACACATAGCGGCTGCGGCGCTCGATGTGTTCGAGACCGAACCCCTGCCCGAGACGAGCCCGCTCTGGGCGCTTGAAAACGTGATCATCTCGCCGCATTGCTCATCGGTATATGCCGAATGGGAACAAGCTTCATTCGAGTTGTTCATGCAAAACCTCGGTCGCTGGATACGCGGTGAGGAACTGCTCAATGTCGTGAACCCTGCCCGTGGGTATTGATAGGGACGCCTTGGCAAACCGGTTTTCAGGGGTCACAACCCTGCTACTCACCCCCTACAAGGATGACCTGAGCGTTACCGAAGGCCCAAATCCAGACTATGCAACTTTCTGCCTAGCGGGTGACTAAAATTACCTCTCAAATTTCAGAACCCCCAACCTCTGACGACGTACAGATTGCCTTTGATCAGCCTCATTTGTGTGGTCCAATTTGATTGTTAGTTCATGACCGGCCTTTGGTCCATTTGAACGATGGTTTCCGGGGCCGGGGGCTTATATCCCAGAGCGCTGTGCGGACGTTTTGTGTTGTAGTGTTTCCTCCATTCTTCGATCAAAATCTGCGCTTCTTCTAGACAGTAGAAGACTTCTCCATTCAGGAACTCACCTCTAAACCGCGCATTGAACTTTCACAGTAACCATTCACCAATGGGCTGCCTGGCTCGATGTATTCAAAGCCGCGATCACCCATGTTGGTGCACACATCGAGCATATGGGTGCGCGTCGACTGCCCAAGGCGTTGAAACCTATTCAGTTTGCGCTGGTCTCGATTCTGGAAGATACGCGGGCCGAGCTGCTGGCCGCGCGCAAATATTCCGGGCTGCTGAAACTGTGGAAATCCTTTCACACGGTTTCAGGCCATGCTGAGGTGCAGGAAACCGATCAGAACGGTGTGTGCTATGTGGTGACCGATACCGCGCCCGCCACCAACAACCTGCTGGCCCGTAATGCGCGCGCTCTTATCGATGAAGATTTCGTAGACGATCATCCCTGGGTACAACAAGGCCGCCGGATGTTCCGTGATGCAGGCCCTGATTGGGACCCCGAGGATATCCGCCGGGTCAGCGTTCTGCTGGGCAATGACATCGGGCAGATGCGGTTGCAGTTTAACGCCAAGACCTATGTGGTCGAACCGCCCTATAGCGACGACAATATGGGTATTTGGGATTTTGGCGATCCGCCCGAGGATGCCGAAGAGGAGACGGACACAGTTTTAGCTTAGATGAGGATCGAGCAACAACAGCAGGACAATCCTGACACCGACCCGCAATCGCTGCCCGATCTGGACGAAATCGAGACCAAGCACCGCCCGGTCAACTCCGAATAGGATGCGGATTTGCCGCTCTGCAAATTACCGGAATGGGATCACAAGGCGGCCAGCTTGCGCGCCAACTGGGTCACCTTGGTCGAACCTAAGCCCAGGACGGCTCCGCCGCATAGAATTGACACAATCGTGGCCAAACAAGCAGATGTGGCGGCGCAGATTGAAAATCTGGTGCGCCAATCCAAGATCGGCCAGACGCGGCGTCTGAAACGCCAGCACGAAGGCGACCGGTTGGATCTGGATGCCTGCATCCAGCATCGTATCGATCTGCGCAGCGGCCAGATCCCCGATATCGGTCTTTATGAAACCACCGCCTTTTCTCAGCGTGATCTTTCGGTTCTGGTGCTGAAGGATATCTCGGAATCCACCAAGGATTTTGTCAATGGCACCACCAAATCCATCTATCAACTACAGCGCGAAGCGACGGCGCTGCTGGCCGAGGCGATGCATGGTATGGGAGATCCTTTTGCGCTTCACGCCTTTTGTTCGGATGGTCGCAGCGCATTGAAATACCACCAGATAAAAGGGTTTGGCTTTCCCTACGACGTTCAGGCCAAAAGTCGGTTCGCCGGCTTGCGTCCGGGATATTCCACTCGGATGGGGGGTGCGCTGCGCTTTGCTGGGCAAGAGATCGCGGCCCAGAAAACCCGACGCAAACTGGTTCTGGTCATTACGGATGGCGAGCCTTCGGATATCGATGTGAGCGATCCGAATTACCTGATCGCCGACACCCGTAAGGCGGTTCTGGGGCTGACGGCAAACGGGATCGATGTGTTCGCGGTGGGGTTGAACGGCTCTGATAACACTGCGCTGCCGCAGATCTTCGGCGCGCGTAACACGTTGCAGATCAGCGACTTGGAAAGCCTGCCTCTGCTGTATTTCCGTCTGGTTGGATAAGTGCAAGATGGTTCTGTTGCAATATATTGAGAACAGTGAGCTGTTTTGGCGGATGTATGCGCCGCGCCCTGGATACGACATGGTCGCGCAATGCCTCGGGGTCTGATCAGTATGGTCGGTGAAGAAGGACGTTCGTCGTCCATGGTTCCAATCGCCATAGATGATATTATGACGTGTCTGACGTCAGCGCGTATGGGTCCATTTAGGGTTGTTTGCCAAGAGAGTGTTTGTTGCTCATTGTTACGACCAAGGAATGTATGATGAGAAAGACAACGAAGAGCCCTGGCGAGCAGATCGTCAAAGATATCAAGCGCGCCACACGCAAGCAGTATTCCAGTGAAGAGAAGATCCGGATCGTGCTTGATGGGCTGCGTGGCGAGGACGGTATCGCGGAGCTGCGCCGTCGCTAGGGCATGTCGCAGGGCCTTTACTACAAATGGTCCAAGGACTTTATGGAGGCCGAAAAGAAGTGTCTGGCCGGGGACACAGCGCGGGCTGCAAAAAGTGATGAGGTCAAGGATCTGCGCAGCGAGGCAAAGGAACTCAAGGAAGTGGTCGCTGAACAGGCGCTTAAGCTGCGCCTTTTTAATAAAAAAGCATGCTCGGGGATGGCGACAACCACGAATGAGGTACGCCGCATCAGAGAAGCTAGAGATCATTCGGTTAGTGGAAGAAAGCCATCTGTCAACACGTCGGACATTGGCTAAGCTGGGCATTCCTCGCACCACATACTACCGCTGGTATGATCGTTATCTGCAGCGTGGTGAGGCGGGCCTGCGGGATCAATCGCCGCGACCAAAGCACGTCTGGAACCGGGTGCCAACCGAAGTGAAGCGCAAGGTTGTCGCCCTCGCGTTGCAGGAAACGGAGCTGTTATCACGCGAACTGGCAGTGAATTTTACTGATCAAGAATGCTATTTTGTGTCGGAATCCACTGTATATCGCACGCTCAAGGCGCATGATCTGATCACTAGCCCGGCCTTTATGGTCCTTAAGGCGGCAGAAGAGTTCCAGCACAAGACAACAGCTATCAACCAGCTTTGGCAGACCGACTTCACCTATCTCAAGGTGATCGGCCGGGGTTGGTTCTATCTCAGCGTGCTCCTGGATGATTATAGCCGCTTCATCATCTCCTGGAAGCTTTGCACCAATATGCGGGCCGAGGATGTAACGGACAAATTAGATCTGGCGTTGCAGGCGTCCGGCTGCGATCGGGTTCATGTCGTTCACAAGCCACGCCTGCTCAGCGGCAACGGATCGAGTTGTGTCTCAGGGGATCTGGCCGAGTGGTTGCATGCCACTTATTCGCATTTCCAAAGCGTGGCCGTGTTTTGACGGATGATTCCTGTCGGCGAATGGGTTTCGTGTTTACCGCGAAAACCGGCCGAAATAGGCTTACTTTTTAGTGACTTGCGATATTGCCTAGCCCGGATCGATCAAAAGATGACTGCTCGGCTTTTGCTTCACGAATTCGTCCTCTATCCAGCGGAGAATGCGCCGTTGGCCCCCGAAAGCAACCATTTCTATCGGATCATCAAAGCAAACCCAGCGGAAATCGCTGCGTTCATGATTCAATGAAACCTAGGCAGTGGCATCTACGAATGCAATAAAGACCGGTGCCATGGTGATGGCATCGCGATCTGCTTCGTAAAACTGCTCGCAAATATCCGCCGAATACAAAGTTCTGGGCCGCAAGCCGGTCTCTTCGGCCAGTTCTCGAATTGCGGCCTGCCAAGCTGTTTCACCGTCCTCAATACTACCAGCAACTTGGCACCATTCGCCAATCAACGTCTGGGTCCACTTAAGAAGAAGGACCTCATGACGCCCGTGCGTCTGTCGAATGGCGACAAGCGAAGCAATAAACGACCTGATAGGGATTTCCGCCATCTGAGCACCTTGGGCCGAGAATAAACTGGTCTAAATAGGTTTAGAGGATGGTTGGCTGGAGGCAAGCTCGGCTTTGCTCAGACAACCGACTTCGTTTATGGAACATCTATGGCTGCGTGTGACGTGTAAATCTGATGCACCTTATTGGGGTCACTGACCATTACCGCCGCTGGCCCTTGAAAGCGCGCGAAGCTTACTCTCCCAAGGCGGGATCTTTCCAATCTTTGCGATGAGAAAGTCCATGAACACACGGACCTTGGGCGAGAGTACATTTGACTTAGGGTAGATCATCCACAACACATTTTCTTCTGCCGCTTCATAATCGGGTAGAACGTGTTCTAACAGTCCGGAGGACAGCTCTTCGTGTACGCTCCAGACCGCATTCATCGATATGCCCGCCCCCTCTATTGTTGCGCGCTTTTGGGTTAGCCCGTCATCCACGATCAATTGGCTCTTTTTGTCCCCGTACTCAAACATCGCTATGTCCCCTTGAGCAGATTTTAGGGGCCTTGGATCGAGATTGCTGAAAGCAATAAGCCTGTGATGCGCCAAATCGGCGGGGGTTGCGGGGGTTCCGTGGGCCCTAAGGTAGGATGGAGACGCACAGAGTATGCGTTTGTCATCTGCCAGCTTGCGCCCCTTCAGACTTGTGTCTGAGAGCGGGGAATACCGTAGGGCAAGGTCATAGCTGCCCTCGATAAGATTGAACTGAAGGTCAGACATGCGCAAATCCAGCGTCACATCGGGGAAGGTGTCGAGAAATTCGGGGAGGATTGGTGCGATATAGATCTGTGCGAAGGTGCTGGGAGCAGTAAAGCGCAGCGTTCCGCTTGCTTTGGCTGACCCTTGTCCTAGCGCAGCAAGCGCCGCCTCCTCCTGCGCAACCATTTCGCGTGCAAAGGGAAGGAAATCAACGCCCTCGACAGATAGGGATACTCTGCGCGTGGTCCGGTGCAACAGCTCGGAGCCCACCCTGTGTTCGAGCTTGGCAAGCTTTGCGCTTGAGACAGCTGGAGCCATGCCCAGCTTCCGTCCGGCTGCGCTAATGTTCAGCAATTCTGCCGCGAGGATAAACAGCCGCAGCTCGTCTGTATCTATGCCCATTATGTCAGCTTTCCGAATTCTGAATACAAAAGTGTCCACTTTATTTAGTAAATATCAGAAGCCATATGTTTGAAAAGGAAATGTCGCAGATTTCAGGAGATCGCTGCAATGACAGGGACCGCCACAGTCAACTACCATGTCAGGCGGCTACCACCCGACCTATGCGATGCAGATGACGCAGGCACCGTTCACCGACAACAATGTCAGGCTGGCTTTGAAATATGCTATCAACCGGCAAGAGCTGGTCGACCGGGTCTTGCGCGGGCACGGTACCGTTGCCAACGATCACCCCATCGCACCGACAATGCCGTTCTATGATGCTAGCATCGAACAGCGGCAATACGATCCAGATCGCGCCAAGTACCATATCAAAGAGGCTGGTCTGGATAGCCTGAAGGTCAGCCTGAGCGTCGCCGATTCAATATTCGCAGGGGCGGTGGATTCTGTTGTTTTATATCGCGAACACGCGGCAGCGGCAGGTATCGACCTCGAAGTCGTGCGCGAGCCCGCAGATGGGTACTGGTCGGACGTTTGGCTTAAGAAACCGTTTGTGACCTCAGCCTGGGGTGCGCGCCCAGTGCCGGATATGATCCTGTCAACCGCCTATCAAACAGGTGGCGCTTGGAACGAAACGCAGTTTTCAGATGAAAAGTTCATGCAGTTGATGGTTGCGGCACGGTCGGAACTGGATCAGGCCAAGCGGGCGCAGATGTATTCGGATATTGCAGATGTATTCGGATATTCAGGTGATCCTGCGTGATAAAGGTGGTGCAGTTGTACCGTTCTTCCGCAACCACCTCTATGCGCGACGGTCCGAGGTCGCCCGCTCAGATCAGGTTGCTTCGAACTGGTCGCTTGACGGGTACAAACCGCTTGAACGGTGGTGGATGGCCTAATCTAATCTCCCCTACTGAAGGGTGCCATCCTGGCACCCTCTTTTTCTAAAGCGCGCGAAACATGCATCTTCTTCTGAAACGTCTTCTCCAACGCCTTGCATTGGGGTTGGTGACACTCTTTGTGGTATCGCTGGTCATCTTTCTTTCGATTGAACTTTTGCCCGGTGACGCCGCCGAGCAGGTTCTGGGACAGTCCGCGACGCCCGAAACCGTCGCCGCATTTCGCGCGCAATTGGGCTTGGACGTTCCCCCGCATATTCGCTATGTCGACTGGCTGGGAAATTTGTTGCAGGGGGATTTGGGTACATCGGTCGTGTCCGGTTTGCCGATCACCGAACTGATCGGTGAACGGATCAAAAACACACTGTTCCTAGCGATATTTGCGGCATTGATGGCTGTTCCGATGGCTTTGATTTTGGGCGTCGTTTCCGCGCTGTATCGTGAAACCTGGCTGGATAAATCCATTAACGTCCTCTCATTGACAGCAATATCAGTGCCCGAGTTTTTCGTGGCCTATATTCTGGTATGGCTATTCGCGGTTCAGCTGGACCTGTTCCCCTCCATCTCATCGGTATCGGACAGCGCCTCTTTTTCTGACCGAATATATCTGACTTTCGTGCCTGCGCTAACCATGACCGTCATCGTTATGGCCCACATGATGCGCATGACGCGCGCCTCGATCATTAACGTCTTGGCATTGCCTTATGTGGAAATGGCTCGGCTAAAAGGGGCAAACCCACGCCGTTTGATCGTGATCCACGCATTGCCGAATGCGATTGCTCCGATTGTCACGGTGATTGCGATCAACCTGGCCTATTTGATCACTGGGGTCGTGATTGTCGAAGTTGTCTTTGTCTATCCAGGCATGGGCCAACTGTTGGTGGACAGCGTCGCCAAGCGCGATTTCACGGTTGTTCAGTCGTCCTGCCTGATCTTCGCAGCAAGCTATATCCTGCTGAATTTGGCATCTGATTTGATCTCAATCGCGACCAACCCCCGCCTCATGCACAGGAACTAAGACCAAATGAACAGATTTCTGCATGAGTTGCGCAAAGTACCGCCAACGGCAAAGTTTGGGATACTTGTCGTATTCATCTATGTGTTTGTGGCGCTCTTTGCGCCACTGCTTGCCCCGTATGGTGAAAGCGAGATTGTCGGCTTCGAATTTGAGCCCTGGTCAGCGCAATACTGGCTTGGGACAGACAGTCTGGGGCGCGATATGGCTTAACGCATGATCTATGGCGCGCGTAACACCATCGGAATTGCCCTGATCACAACCATCATTGCCTTTCTGGCCGGCAGTATCGCGGGTTTCTTCGCGGCGGCCTTGCAGGGTTGGGTCGATCAGCTGCGGTCGCGCGCTGTAGATGTGGTGATTTCGATTCCGACACTGATTTTTGCCCTGTTGCTGCTGACAACATTTGGCACGTCAGTAGGCAGCCTGATCTTTGTCATTGCTTTGATCTATTCCACCTTCGTGTACCGGATCGCCCGAGCTGTCGCGATGGTGGTGGTTGTGATGGATCACTTCGAAGCCGCCCAGATCAGGGGTGAGAAACTCTGGTGGATGATCACGCGCGAAATCCTGCCCAACGCTGCATCGCCGCTGGTGGCGGAGTTTGGATTGCGATTCTGTTTCGTATTTCTGACCATTTCAGGACTGTCTTTCCTGGGATTGGGCATTCAACCCCCCGCCGCCAATTGGGGATCGATGGTGCGTGAAAACGCGTCGCTGATCACCTTTGGTGATCTGACCCCACTTATTCCGGCCTCAGCCATCGGATTGCTGACGGTTGCGGTGAACTTCATCGTCGACTGGATGCTGCACAAAGCCAGTGGCTTGAAGACGTGAGGGCGCAAGAGATGACCAAACATGACCCCCTTCTCAGCATACGAGATCTGCATATCGAAGGTCTGGCACAGGACAGCTGGACACCCATCGTCACCGGCGTCGATCCTGAATTGTCCCTTGGCGAGGTTCTGGGCCTCATCGGCGAAAGCGGCGCAGGAAAATCGACGCTTGGCCTGGCCTGTATGTGATACGCCCGGGATGGGTGCCGGTTCGCAGGCCGTAGTGTTCATTTTGATGGCATCGAATTGACCAATGCATCTCGGGAAGATCGGCGCGGGCTGCGTTCATCGCGTATCGCTTATGTCGCCCAATCCGCTGCTGCCAGTTTCAATCCCGCGTTCAAACTGATCAAGCAACACGCTGATTTTGCTGTTCTGCGGCAGCTAATGACAAAGGAAGAGGCCCGCCAGGGCGCGATACGTCTTTATCGAAAACTGCAATTGCCCAATCCGGAAGACATCGGATTTCGCTATCCGCACCAGGTATCCGGGGGCCAGCTGCAGCGCGCCATGACGGCCATGGCCATGGCCTGTCGTCCGGATCTGATCATCTTTGATGAACCAACAACGGCGCTGGACGTGACCACTCAGGTCGAAGTGCGGGCCGCCATACGTGACATCGTGGATGAATACAGCACCGCCGCAATCTATATCACGCATGATCTGGCCGTCGTGGCCCAGATGGCCGACCGCATCAAGGTTTTACGCCATGGTCGTGAAGTGGAAGATGCCGAAACTCAGACTATGCTGAAAGACCCGCAGCAGGACTAAACCAAGTCGCTTTGGGCGGTACGGGAATTTCGAACAGACGCCAAGCCTCCTGTGCCTCCGGCGCAGACCCCTGTGCTCTCAGTCAATTCCATTACCGCGCGATATCCCGGTGCGGAAACCAACGTGCTGGATGACGTATCGATCGATTTTCATGCAGGCCGCACTGTTGCAATCGTTGGGGAAAGCGGTTCGGGAAAATCGACGACAGCCCGGTCGATAACGGGGTTGTTACCGCCCCTGACGGGCGAGATTTTTCTGGATGGCGCGCCGTTACCCAATGCGTTCCGGGCGCGGTCTAAGGGTCAGCTTCAAAGCGTTCAGATGATCTATCAGATGGCCGATACTGCCCTGAACCCCAAACAGCGGATCGGGGAAATGATTGGCCGCCCAATGACTTTCTATCGGGGCCTCAAGGGGCGTGAGCTGCTCGAAGAAATTCGGAGCCTGCTGGACGCCATCGGTTTGGAGCCTGACAAGTTCATCAATCGTTTGCCGTCAGAACTCTCAGGCGGCCAGAAGCAACGTGTTGGTATTGCCCGTGCGCTTGCCGCCAAACCTAAACTTGTTATCTGTGATGAAGTCACCAGCGCGCTGGATCAGTTGGTCGCCGAAGGTATTCTGAGGTTGTTGGCCGATCTGCAAAAACAGTATCATTTGGCCTATATGTTTATTACCCATGACATCTCAACCGTCGAAGCCATCGCTGATGATGTTGTCGTCATGCGCTATGGCCAGATTGTCGAGCAAGGGCCAAAGGCGCAGGTTCTGTCTCCGCCGCATGACGATTACACACAACTTCTGTTGTCCTCGGTGCCACAGATGGATCCGGGTTGGCTGGACGAGACAATCAGCAACCGCCGCAGCGCTCAAGAAGGGTGAATGCTCTAGCTTTCTACATATGCGGCAACAGTTACTCCTTTGAAGGTTTTCAAATATCTTCATGATATTCGGAATCTTTTCTGGGAAAACTAATCATGCACCTTGAATTCCGTCATCTAAGCGCGATCAAGACTGTGCATGAAGCCGGCGGGCTGGCGCGAGTGAACATAACGCAAAGCGCGCTGAGCCATCAGATCAAGGGGTTGCAGGAACAGGCCGGAGTTGACCTGTTCATGCGTAAAATAAAGCCTCTGCGCTTGTCCGCTGCAGGGTTGCGGTTGCTGCGTTTGGCTGACCAGATCCTGCCGATGGTTGAGGCCACGCAAACCGAGTTTGCTGGTCTGCGCGAAGGCAGGGCAGGCCGTTTGCATATCGCTATCGAGTGTCATGCCTGTTTTGAGTGACTTTTTCCGGTACTTGAGGGCTTTCGGGAATCCTGGCCCGACGTCGACATAGACATACGCCCCGGACTTGGTTTCAACGCTCTGCCTGCGCTGAAAAAGGAAGAAGTTAACCTGGTCATTTCGTCTGACTCCGAGGACATTTCCGGCGTCGATTTCATTGAGTTGTTCGATTAAGTCCCGAAATTTCTTGCCTCCAGCAGCCACGCTTTGGCCGACAAACCATTCATCGAAGCCGCCGACTTCGCTGACCAGACGCTGATCACTTATCCCGTGGAACGCTAATGGCTTGATATGTTCAACCATCTGCTCAACCCGGCCAAGGTGGAACCGGACCAAGGTCGGCAGGTAGAATTGACCGCCGTCATTTTGCTGTTGGTTGCGTCTTCCAGGGGGATAACCGTTCTGCCGGATTGGGTACTGCGATCTGCGAAGAATTCCACCGATTACGTCACAAAACCCCTCACCAAAGACGGTATCAGACTGCATCTCTATGCCGCCGTTCGCAGCGATGAAGCAGGTCAGGAGTTTATGTCCGACTTCATCACGCAAGCACAGCGGGAAACCCGATGAAGGCAAAAGAGCACGAATTGACTTTGGTGTTGTAGCGCAGTTCGTGCCTCTTTTAAGTTAGGCTCTGGCAAAAGAAATTTTTCTCAACGTAGATTAAAGTACACCAAGAAATTTATTAGAGTGAGCGCCGCCGATCGACAATACAGCGTAATCAAGCCAAAGGGATGAGCCAAACTCTCTTCTACTTCAAGCCGCCATTGGCCTCAAAAGCCCCTGATGACGGACAATCCTAAATTGACCGGCATTGCTTGAGCTGTCCGCGGAAGAACCTCTAGCTGTCCAAGAAGAACGCATTGGCCTTCAGGGCGATATCCATAGGTCCAAACCATGGGGCGTGGGCATCTCCGGGAAGAAGTTGCAGCCGCGCGCCTGGGATTGAGCGTGCTAACCACCGCCCATGGTCCAATGGTACAGCGTGGTCCTCTTCACGGTGCAGCACAAAGGTTGGCACATCGATTTTGGGTGCGTCGAGCTTTGCATCGATCTTCCAGCTTAACTCGAGCATGGAAGCTGCCTGTTCCGGATCAGCAGCAGCACGTTGTTGAACGGCAAAACGGTGCCGATCGTCAGCGTCCGCCGATGGAACGAAGATATCTGCAAGGGCGCGCGATCCAACGCCCCAATGCTGCCTTATCAACGCAAGAAGCATTTTCTTTGAGGCTGGTGGGGCTAAATCTTCACCAGAACCATAAGCGCCATAAAAGCAAATGCGCTTAACACGTTCAGGGTGGGTGGCAGCGTAGCGAATAGAGACCGGACCCGCAGCAGAGATTGCAAACAGTGCAAAACATTTGGTTCCGAGCGCCTCGACCATGTCCTCTAGAACTGCAACTTCATCTTCCAGCGTCTCATTCGGAGATGCATCTCGACTCAGGCCTGAGCCTGGCCTGTCATAGCGCAATATGCGAAGCCCCTTTCCCAGCGAAAGGAAGAACGCCCTTATGTCAGGATGATCATGCCACAAGTCCGAGGCCGTGACCCAAAACGGGGGGAGGATGACGAGCGGACCACTGCCATGGATCGCATATCCGATGGAACGACCTTTCCGGTCCGTAACATAGCCGATTTCGGGTGCTGTCGATTCATCGGTTCCAGAGCTGGAGTTAACTTGCGCCACAAGAGATTCGGCAACAGCTACAGGCTTTTGTGTTTCACCAGCTGGAAACATCTCTTTCGCGCACCCGTCAAAACGATACCCAACTTTTGGTAACGTGCGGATAAATCGCTGCGTACGGCCATCATCGCCAATCGCTTTTCTTGCGGTTTTGATCCGGCTGGTGATTGCATCATCTGAAATCGCGCGCCCGTTCCAGATCTGTTCAACTATTTCATCTTTGGTAACGGTCCGCCCATTGGCTTGTATCAACAGAACCAGCAGATCAAAGACCTGTGGCTCGATATGCTGGGGGATCTCATCGCGTAACAACTTGCGACGATCGAGGTCCAGAACGCAGTTGAAGAACGTATAGATCACGGGTTTCTGATCTCCGAGCTGTTTAGCGCGATGTTCACAGTGAACTCGAAAATCCAGCGTTTCTTCATTGCTTCTCCAGAACTCCGCCAAGTGTACTGCGCACATCGCCGACATGGTCTTCGCATCGTCACCAGACAGAAAGCGAGATCATGTCTTTTTACAATAAACATATCCTTCCCCGAGTTGTCGATTGCGGCTGTGGCGGGCGGGCTTTTGAAGGCCAGCGTAAGCGCATTATACCCAAAGCGCACGGAGTAGTGCTGGATCTGGGAATCGGTACGGGTTTGAATATACCGCTTTATGATGAGAGCCGTGTAACTAAAGTCATTGGGCTGGACCCTTGCCAGAGCAGCTTGAACATGGCGAGGAAGCTGGTGGATCCGTCACGGATTTCGGTCGAATTTATCCACGCCTTTGGCGAAGATATCCCGCTTGAGGATGAGTGCATCGATACAGTGATCCTCACCTATACTTTATGCACGGTTCAGGACGTCGCTGCCGTACTGCGTGAAGTCAGACGTGTGCTGCGCCCGGATGGCGAAGTGCTGTTTTGTGAACATGTCAGTGCGCCCACACCGTGGATTTCACGATTTCAGAGCATCGTCAAACGGCCTTGGGCATCGTTGCTTGGCGGCTGTCAGCTGGATCGCCGGGCTGCGACCGCACTGCGGCGTGCAAAATTCCGGGTCGATGCAGAAACAGTGCGTCTGAGCAAGGTTCCGTTCCCCATCGCATGGCAAACAACCGGCCATGCGCGCCCGCTGAAACCCGGCGAGAAACCGGACCGCAGCGCGACTGGGCCAGACCTTCATCTTTCCATTTGATTGAATGAAAGGAGTAAACCAGATGGTTTTTCATATTTCCACCGAACGGTTTCCCGGCACAGATTGCGGACGGGGATCACCAATTCTATTCGTTCACGGGGCAGCCTGCGATCATCGGATTTGGGGGCCACATATCCAGAAACTATCCAGACTCTACCGCTGCATCGCGCCAACTTTGCGCTGGTTCGGGTCAACTCCTTGGCGACCTACGGATTTAGAGTTTAATGAGAAGACCCATGCGAATGATATGGCGTCAATCGTTGATAGACTGGATTGCGGCACTGTCTTCGTCGTGGGGTGGTCCTATGGCGCGAATATTGCGTTGCGGCTAGCGTTTGATAGGCCCGATCTTGTTTCCGGCATCGCTGTTTACGAGCCAAGCGCGACGAGCTTAATCAGCTCGCCGATGGAGATCATTACCCATCAACTGCAAATGCAAGAGACGTTTGTGCCTGTAACGGAAGCGGCAAGTACGGGAAACGCGTTCGAAGTGCTGAGGGCTTTTGTTGAAACCGTCGGCGGCCTTGGGACATTCGAAAACCTACCGCCAGAATTCCACCAGATTTGTCAGGAGAATGCACATACGCTGATTCCGCTTCTGAACTCGAAGCACCGCATCAACTCTGTCACGGCTGCAGAGCTTGCCACGCTGTCAATGCCGATCCACATCGCTTGGGGCGATCGGTCAGGTGATGTCTGGACAATACCAAGCAAAGCTGCAGCCGGCCTCGCAAATACCCAAGGATACAACATCCCCGGTGCAAATCATGTTTGGCCAGCACATGACCCAGCGGCCTTCCTGTTATGGCTGCAAAGGGTGCTTGATCACGACGCGGACCCACTGCCGTTTCCGGCTGCAGCAATCGGTTAACAGCTGCACGGGCTCGGCTCACGACCATGCCAATAGGATACTGTGGTGGGTCGGGCGAAACAGAGGGCGCAGTGCGAGTCTATTCCACATCTGCGGTGATTTCGCCGGCGCGGCCAGATCTATTGAGATGTATGCTGTCGTATTACTACACTCCTGATACCTGCGCCTTGGCAACCCATATCGTTCTTGAAGAGGTGGGCGCGCAATACGAGACGTACCGGATCGACTTTGCGACCAAGATGCAGGCCTTTGAGAGTTATTTATGCTCAACTCTTCACGTGGCCCCCGCCCGTCGGATGAGAGGGTGCCGCTGGACCGATGACGCCACAGCGATCGAAGCACTAAAGCGAAGGTGCCAGACTCTGAAACTGCATGCTATCGGTATATTGAGGATGAAGCCTTCGAAGGGCCTTGTGTTTATGGCACGAACTATACCGTCGCCGGACCATGAAGCACGCGGTGTATTGCACTTTAAGATACCATCCTTTGAATAGCTTCTTCAGCGTGGTAACGAGGTTCGTTTAGATTGCGTGCCGGGTTTAAGATTTTACATGCTAAGACCCACGTCGTTTCGTCTAAACTTTGATGCACTCGTCGCTAAGCAATCTGGTCTGCGGAAAATTGATTTGGATTGATGTTCAGAAAGAAGTCTCAACTGCAAAAGTGTCGTCCTAGTTTCTGAAGCGACCGGAGCGTTGATGCGCATTGTATGAGCCTCATGAACCCTGATTGTTGGGCGTTTCTGATTCTCAACCGCTATCTCATCCAAGGTTCGACCTAAAATTTCACAGTGCCCTGCCAAGATTTTTCATTTCCGAATTAACTTTACTGAAAAATGAAAAAAGGTCTCAGCCATCGTTTTCAGGGCTTTACGCATGTTTTTCACATACCAAAAAATTTTTTCGAGAAAATTGCAAAACCTCAAAACTGGTAAGATAATTTTACCAAATTGGAGGAAAAGGCAATGTCAAACCAAAACCCGGTCTTTATCCCAGGCCCCACCAACATTCCTGACCGACTGCGTCTGGCGATGCAGGTTCAAACCCAGGATCACCGCGCACCGGATTTTGTGGAAACATTCGCCCCGGTGCTTGAAGACACAAAAAAGGTGTTCTCGACCACCTCAGGTCACATCATTACTTTCCCGGCCAGCGGAACCGGAGGATGGGAGGCTTCGATCACGAATACTCTCAGTCCCGGTGACGCGGTTCTGGTCGCGCGGTACGGGATGTTCAGCCATCGCTGGATAGATCTGTGCCAACGCCATGGTCTGGACGTTCGGATTATCGAATGCCCCTGGGGCAGTGGCGCGCCGAGCGATAAATTCGCCGAGGCTCTGGCTGCGGACACCGGGCATGAGATCAAGGCCGTTCTGGTTACGCATAATGAGACTGCGACCGGCGTACGCTCGGATATTGCAGGGGTGCGCAAGGCGATGGATGCCGGCAATCACCCGGCGATGTTGTTCGTGGACTGTGTCAGTTCGCTGGCTTCGATGCCATTCGAATTCGATGCCTGGGGTGTTGATATTGCGGTGTCGGGCTCGCAGAAAGGATTCATGCTGGCAACCGGCATGGCGATACTGTGCGTCAGTCCCAAGGCGCTGGCGGCGATGGAAACTGCCAAACTGCCGCGCACCTTCTTTGACTTCCGCGACATGATGAACGCAAACGCATCCGGTGGTTTTCCGTATACACCGCCGTTGCAGCTGATCTATGGCATGGGCGAAAGCCTGAAGATGCTGTTCGAAGAGGGGCTCGACAACGTCTATGCCCGCCACTACCGCCTGGCCGAGGGCGTGCGCAAAGCCACCGCAGCCTGGGGGCTGGAGCTGGTGGCGCAGTCGCCCGAGCTGTATTCGGACACTGTCAGCGCAATCTACGTGCCCGAAGGCTTTGACAGTAACGCCCTGACCGACCACGCCTTTAATGCCTATGGCGTCAGCTTTGGCATCGGATTGGGCGAGATGAACGGCAAAGCCTTCCGCATCGGCCATCTGGGCAGTCTTACGGATGTGATGGTTCTGTCGGGCCTTGCGACGATCGAAATGGCCATGGCTGATCTGAGCTATCCGATCAAGCTGGGCAGCGGTGTGGCAGCGGCACAGGAATACTTCCGCTCCGGTGATGCCGCCCCACTGAAATCCGCAGCGTAAGGAGGACCAGATGTTGGACTCGTTGACCACAGCAGACAGCCTGACAATCGCCGATATGCGCGCGGCGCATGATCGTATTCGGCCTCACATCAATCGTACACCCGTGCTGCAATCGCAGTACCTCAACGATCTGACAGGCGCCGACCTGTACTTTAAGTGCGAAAACTTTCAAGAGGCTGGTGCGTTCAAAGTTCGTGGAGCGTGCAATGCCGTGTTTGACCTAAATGAAGCAGCGGCCAAGCGCGGGGTGTGCACCCATTCCAGCGGCAATCACGCGCTTAGCCTGTCTTATGCCGCCGGTCGCCGGGGCATTCCGTGCAATGTAGTGATGCCGCGCACTGCGCCGCAGGCGAAGAAGGATGCCGTGCGCCGCTATGGCGGGATCATCACCGAATGTGAGCCTTCGACCACCTCGCGCGAGGCACTGTTTGCAGAAGTGCAGGCCCGGACGGGTGGAGAATTCGTGCATCCCTATAACGATCCTCGTGTGATTGCAGGGCAAGCGACCTGTTCGGCCGAGTTGCTGGAACAGACCGACGGTTTGGATGCGGTAGTCGCGCCAATTGGTGGCGGCGGCATGATCTCGGGCACCTGCCTGACCCTGTCGAACCTCGCCCCCGAGGTGCAGATCTACGCCTCGGAACCTGAACAGGCTGACGATGCCTATCGCAGCTTCGAGGCCGGTCACATCATCGCTTATGACGCGCCGGTCACCATTGCTGACGGCCTGAAAGTGCCCCTGAAGGAAAACACCTGGCACTTCGTGTCGAACTTCGTGCGCGACATCTACACCGCCAGCGAGCAAGAGATCATCGATGCGATGAAGATTACCTGGAAATACCTTCGCATCGTGATGGAGCCCAGCTGCGCTGTGCCGCTGGCCACCATCCTGAAGCATCCCGAGGTGTTCAAGGGAAAGCGCGTCGGCGTGATCGTCACCGGCGGCAATGTGGATCTGGACAAACTGCCCTGGATCAAGGGCTGAGGAGGAAGAGAAATGAATATGCCTGTGAATATCGAGCAGCTTGAGGTCGGTTACGACATCCCCGCCGCCATCGGCATGGACGCGTCCGAGATTCAAACACCAGCGCTGGTGCTGGACCTGGACGCACTCGAACGCAACGTCAAGAAAATGGGCGATTACGCAAAAGCCCACGGTATGCGCCATCGGGTGCATGGCAAGATGCACAAATCTGTCGACGTGGCCAAGTTGCAGGTCGAACTGGGCGGAGCCTGCGGTGTGTGCTGCCAGAAGGTTTCCGAGGCAGAGGTCTTTGCCCGCGGTGGTATCAAGGATGTCCTGGTCTCGAACCAGGTGCGCGATCCTGCCAAGATCGACCGGCTGGCACGAATGCCCAAACTGGGTGCGCGCACGATCTGCTGTGTTGATGACATCGACAATGTTGCCGATCTGTCAGACGCCGCGCAGCGCCACGGTACTCAGATCGAATGTCTGGTCGAGATCGACTGCGGCGCGGGCCGTTGTGGTGTGACGACGACGCCCGACGTCATCACCATCGCCAAGGCTATCGATGCGGCCCCAGGACTGAAATTCGCGGGCATCCAGGCCTATCAGGGCGCCATGCAGCACATGGATATCTATGAGGATCGCAAGGCCAAAATCGACATTGCCGTGGCGCAGGTTAAAGACGCTGTGGATGGGCTCAAGGCCGAAGGGCTGGAGTGTGATATCGTCGGCGGCGGCGGTACCGGGTCCTATTACTTCGAGAGCACCTCGGGCGTATATAATGAACTGCAATGCGGATCCTACGCATTCATGGACGCCGATTATGGCCGCATCCTCGACAAGGACGGCAACCGCATCGACCGCGGTGAGTGGGAGAACGCCTTCTTCATCCTCACCAGCGTCATGAGCCATGTCAAATCGGACAAGGCGATCGTTGACGCGGGCCTCAAGGCGCAGTCGGTCGATAGTGGCCTGCCGGTGATCTTCGGTCGAACAGACGTGGAATACGTCAAATGCTCGGACGAACACGGCGTTGTTGCTGATCCGGACGGCGTTCTGAAGGTGAATGACAAGCTGCATCTGGTGCCGGGCCACTGTGACCCGACCGCCAATGTGCATGATTGGTATGTGGGTGTGCGGAATGGCAAGGTTGAAAGCCTCTGGTCAGTCTCCGCGCGCGGCAAAGCTTTCTAAGCTGCCGCACATGATCCGGGCGGCAGTCTCTCCTTCCCGTGCCGCCCGGACAAATCCCTGCAATCACAAGGATAAGGTTATGAAAGATATGTCGGAAAAGGGTTTGCTGATCGTAGGTGAAGACCTGTGCCAGCAACTTGTTGGCCGCCGCGATGCATTTGACGCGGTACAGGATGTCTTTGCCGCCATGGCGCGTGGTGACGCCTATAACTTTCCGGTCATCCGCGAAGCTATCGGCTATGCCGACGCGCTTTACGGGTTCAAATCCGGTTTCGACCGCGCAGGTCAGGTTCTGGGCGTGAAATCCGGCGGGTACTGGCCAGGCAATATGGACCGTGGTCTGACCAATCACCAATCCACCGTCTTTCTGTTCGACCCCGACACCGGACAGCTGTCGGCGCTGGTGGGCGGCAATTATCTGACCGCTGTGCGCACCGCTGCGTCGTCGGCTGTATCGATCGCTCATCTGGCGCGCAAAGATTCCAAAGTTCTTGGCATGGTTGGCGCAGGCCACCAATCGGCGTTCCAACTGCGGGCCGCAGCCGAACAGCGCAAGTTCGAGAAAGTTGTCGCCTGGAACCCGCATCCCGAGATGCTGCCCCGGCTGGGCGAAGTTGCGCGTGAAATCGGTCTGGAGTTCGAGGCCGTCACTCAGGAAGAGCTTGGTGCTCACGCGGATGTCATCATCACGATCACCTCGGCGTTCGAGCCTTTGCTGATGAAAGACTGGATCAAGCCTGGCACGCATCTGGCCTGCATGGGAACGGACACGAAAGGCAAGCAAGAAGTCGACGCCGCGTTGGTTGCATCCGCCACCGTCTTTACCGACGAAGTTGCCCAGTCGATCTCGATTGGCGAGGCGCAGCACGCGGTGTCTGACGGATCTCTGCTCGAGACTGCGATTACGCCGATTGGCGCAGTCATCAACTCTGATCATTCAGGTCGCACAAGCGACGATGAGATCACTTTGTTCGATGGCACCGGCGTTGGTCTGCAGGATCTTGCCGTGGCCTCGGTCGCCGCACGTTTGGCGGAACAATCCGGGCTGGCAACGCGCTCGGCACTCTGACCGCGCGCAAGGGAGGATACCATGTCAAGCATCGCAATGCCCCAACCGGACCAGGACGTCCTGAACCGCAAGTCGGCCATTGTCGCCGCACTGGCTGACGTGTTGCCGTCGGACAGCGTGATCAGCGATGAGTATGAAACCCGTGCATATGAATGCGATGCTCTGACCGCCTATCGTTGCCCGCCGCTTGCCGTTGTCTTGCCGCGCACAACCGAAGAATGCGCAGCAGCAATGAAGGTCTGCCATGATCTTGGCGTTGCGGTTGTCCCGCGCGGGGCAGGCACATCGCTGGCCGGTGGGTCCTTGCCAACGGCCGACAGCGTGATCCTCGGCACAGCGCGCCTCAAGGATGTGCTGGAGGTTGACTATGACAATCGTTTCATCCGGGTTCAGACCGGTGTTACGAACCTGTCGGTGACAGGTCAGGTCGAAGAGGACGGGTTCTTTTATGCGCCAGACCCTTCGTCTCAGCTGGCCTGTGCAATTGCCGGCAACATTGCGATGAATTCCGGCGGGGCGCATTGTCTGAAATACGGCGTGACCACCAACAACCTTCTTGGTGTCAAGATGGTCATGACCGATGGCGAGATTGTCGAGATCGGTGGCCCAGCGATGGACGCGCAGGGTTTGGACCTTTTGGGCCTGATCTGCGGCTCGGAAGGTCAGCTGGGCATCGTGACCGAGGCCACATTGCGCATCCTACCCAAACCCGAAGGCGCACGCCCTATTCTGATCGGATTTGACGATGCCGAGACGGCAGGGGAATGCGTCGGCAACATCATCAAAGCCGGTGTTTTGCCGGTTGCCATCGAATATATGGATCGCCCGTGCATACGCGTAGTCGAGAATTTTGCCAAAGCCGGTTACCCGATGTGCGAGGCCCTGTTGATAGTCGAGGTCGAGGGCTCGGAAACCGAGATTGACGAACAGCTGTCCAAGATCAGCGAAATTGCTCAGAAACTGAATCCCGTCGAGCTGCGCCGCAGCCAAAGCACCGAGGAAAGCGCGCTGATCTGGAAAGGTCGCAAGTCCGCCTTTGGCGCGATGGGGCAGATCAACGACTATATGTGCCTGGATGGAACGGTGCCTGTTTCGGCCCTGGCCCAAACGCTGAAGCGCATCAGTGAGTTAAGCAAGCAGCACGGCCTGGACGTTGCCAATGTCTTTCACGCCGGTGATGGCAACATGCATCCGCTGATCCTGTTTGATGCCAACAAGCCAGGTGATCTGGAAAAGGCCGAAGCGTTCGGCTTCGATATCCTGCGCGCCTGCGTCGATGTGGGCGGATGCCTGACCGGCGAACACGGCGTGGGCATCGAGAAACGCGATCTGATGACCTACCAATTCAGCGAGGCCGATTTGGAAGCACAGATGCAGGTGAAGGACGTATTCGATCCTGAATGGCTACTGAACCCGACCAAAGTTTTCCCGTTGGAACTGAGCGCGGATCGGAGGAGCTGCACCGCCTGACGGGATGATTTGACGCTCTGACCACAGAGCAGGAGGAGGAAAGACCATGACCGGTTTTGCAACGCCGACCACCGAGTCGGCGATCCGGGAAGCTGTGCTTGAAGCACGGAAAAAAGGTACCCGCCTGCGGATCATCGCAGGTGGCACCCGCAGCCAGATCGGCAGCCCGGGCGAGGTCGCGCAAGCCCTGGACATCTCGGGCCTGTCTGGCATCACCCGGTACGAGCCCGGCTCACTGACGCTTGAGGCACGGGCCGGTACACCGCTGTCCGAAATTGAGGCCGCTCTGGATGCCGAAGGTCAGATGCTGGCCTTTGAGCCGATGGATCATCGCGCATTGCTGGGCACGACCGGCAGCCCGACCATTGGGGGCGTGGTTGCCTGCAACATCTCGGGGCCCCGTCGCTTTGTCAGCGGCGCGTGCCGCGACTTTCTGCTGGGCGTGCGTTTTGTTGACGGTCAGGGCCGGGTTATCGCCAATGGCGGCCGGGTCATGAAGAATGTCACCGGGCTGGATCTGACCAAGCTTGCCTGCGGTGCCTTTGGCACGCTGGGCATCCTGACCGAGGTCGCGCTAAAGGTCTTGCCGCGCCCGGAACGGGCCACAACTCTGCAATTCGAAAGCGTGACCGAGGCCGAGGCAGTCCAGCTTTTCTATCAGGCTTTGAAGACCCCTTACGAAGTATCGGGCGCTGCGTGGCAGAACGGAACCGCGATGCTGCGGGTCGAAGGGCTGTCAACGCAGGTCGACTACCGCTTGGCCGGGCTACAGTCCTTGCTGGGCGGCGGCTCGGTTCTGGAGGGGGCGGTGCACGCCTCACTGTGGACAGCGATCCGTGATGTTCACCTGTTTTCCAGCACAAAAGACACAGTTTGGAAGCTGTCGGTGAAACCAACCGATGCACCATTGGTCATAGCGGCGGCGCGCGACGCGCTTGGGGCGCAGGCAATGATGGATCAGGGTGGTGCACTGGTTTGGCTGGCGGTGCCATCTGACGCGCCAATGCAGGCTGAAACACTCCGCGACCTGATCCCTTATGGTAATGGTTACGCGACGTTGATCCGTGGCAGCACCGATCTGCGTCGTAGCGTTCCGGTCTTTCAGCCGCAACATCCGCGTGTGCGTCAGATCTCGGACCAGTTGCGCCACCAGTTCGATCCCGACGGCCTGTTGAACCCTGGCCTGATGGCGGCCTGAACGGGAGGAAACCATGCAAACCAATTTCACCCCCGAACAGCTGACGGATCGTGACACACAGCGGTCAAACGATATCCTTCGGTCCTGCGTACACTGCGGGTTTTGCACTGCCACCTGCCCGACCTTTCAGGTGCTGGGGGATGAGCTCGACAGCCCACGTGGACGCATCTACCTGATCAAGGACATGCTTGAGACCGAGCGTGTGCCGGACGAAAAAACCGTTACGCATATCGACCGTTGCCTGTCTTGCCTCGCATGTATGACGACGTGCCCTTCGGGCGTGCATTATATGCACCTTGTCGACCATGCGCGCGCGTATATCGAACAGAACTACAAACGCAGCTGGGATGACCGCCTGTTGCGCTGGGTTCTGGCGCGTATCCTACCTTACCCAACACGGTTCCGCTTGGCTTTGCTGGGTGCCAAGATCGCGTATCCCTTTCGCAAGCTTGTACCCGATGCGCGCTTGCGCGCCATGCTTGAGATGGCCCCAAAGGTCATTCCGCCGGTCAGCCGAAATGACGATCCGCAGACCTTTGCTGCCGGTGGACCCCGCCGCAAACGCGTCGCGTTGATGACCGGTTGTGCGCAGAAGGCGCTGAATACCGATATCAACGACGCCACAATTCGCCTTTTGACCCGGCATGGTTGTGACGTGGTGGTGGCCGAGGGCGCGGGCTGTTGCGGGGCCCTGACGCATCACATGGGTAAGTCCAAGGAAAGCCACGCGACGGCGGCGAAAAATATCCGCGCCTGGGCGGCTGAGATGGATGCAGGCGGGCTCGACGCGATTGTCATCAACACCAGCGGCTGTGGCACCACCGTCAAAGATTACGGGCACATGTTCGCCGAAACTGATCTGGCCGAAGACGCCGCGCGCGTTGCCGCCATTGCCCGCGATATCTCTGAGGTGATGACCGATCTGGACCTGAACGACCCGATTCAGGCCGAGCCGATGCACGTGGCCTATCACGCGGCGTGCTCTCTGCAGCATGGCCAGCAGATCAAGACCCACCCCAAGACCCTGCTGAATCAGGCCGGATTCGAAGTGTCCGAGCCGCAAGACAGCCATCTCTGCTGTGGCTCGGCTGGCACTTACAATCTGATGCAGCCCGAGATTTCAGCCGAATTGAAAGCACGCAAGGTCCAGACGCTTGAGGCCAAAGACCCCGAGGTCATCGTGGCAGGGAATATCGGCTGCATGATGCAGATCGGCTCGGCCACGGACATCCCGATTGTCCACACGGTCGAGATGCTGGACTGGGCGACAGGCGGCCCCAAACCGCGCGCCCTGACCGAACCCACGCAACGCGTAACCCCCAAAGGGTTCAAGTTGCCCGAAGAACCACCCCGAAGAGCGGCGCGCACCTGCGCCTGATCCAACTGCTCGATCCGAGCAAACGCAACATGTCCAACAGGAGGAAACAGACATGAAAACCCTAGCAACCCTGACCGCAGCAGCAGCGCTGGCTGCCGCCCCGGCGCTGGCCGCTGACAAGATTTTGCTGAAAACGCCGGTTGCCTTTTCGACTGAACTGCCCGGCCTAGGCACCCCTATCGTGCGCGTGGCCGAAGATCTGGACAGCGTGTCTGGCGGCTCGATTAAGATGAAGGTCTATGAGCCCGGCAAACTTGTACCACCGTTTGAAATCCTCGACGCCGTGTCGTCGGGCAAAATCAACTCGGGCTTTGCCACCGCTGGTTACTGGGCGGGCAAGATCCCCGCTGCACCCCTGTTCTCGGCTGTGCCCTTTGGCCCCGAAGCGGGTGAGTACATGGCATGGATGTACTATGGCGACGGGCTGGAGCTGTATCAGGAAATGTATGACCAGGCCGGATACAACGTCAAAGTCTTCCCCTGCACGATCATCGCCCCCGAAACCTCGGGCTGGTTCGCGGAAGAGATCACCTCGGTCGAGCAGCTTGACGGCCTGAAGATGCGCTTCTTTGGCCTTGGTGGCAAAGTGATGCAGAAACTGGGCGTCGCCACTTCGCTGCTGCCGGGTGGTGAG
This sequence comes from Ruegeria sp. BA2, assembly GCF_056539605.1. Classification (NCBI taxonomy): domain Bacteria; kingdom Pseudomonadati; phylum Pseudomonadota; class Alphaproteobacteria; order Rhodobacterales; family Roseobacteraceae; genus Ruegeria; species Ruegeria sp. BA2. Next base: position 35,459 of record NZ_JBQFVE010000022.1, read on the forward strand.
ATTTTCCCGGCGCTGGAAAAGGGCGCAATCGATGCGACCGAGTTCTCGATGCCTGCCATCGATCAGCGTCTGGGTTTCGACAAGCTGGTGAAATACAACTATTTCCCTGGCTGGCACCAGCAAGCGACAATCTTTGAGCTTCTGATCAACAAGGATGAGTGGAACGAGCTGAACCCGCAATTGCAGGCGCAGATCGAGCTGACATGCCGCGCGCAAATGACTGAAAGCTTTGCCGAAGGCGAGGCGATCCAGTTCACCGCCATGCAGCGCAATGTCGAGGAAAACGGCGTGACCATCGTCGATTGGACACCTGAGATGCTGGATATCTTCCGCGCGACCTGGGAGGAGGTCGCCGAGGAAGAAGCCGCCAACAATGAATTCTTTGCCAAGGTCTACGGCAATCTGAGCGAATTCAGCGACGGCTACGCACTGTGGAAATCACACGCGTTTCTACCACGCCAATAAAGCAAGCGTTGGGTCCGGTGACGAAGGTTCCGGACCCTTCAATCGCCCCAAAGGGAGGGGCCCCGGATCAGGGGAAAAGAGATGATGAGCGATAGTTTTGAAACCAAGCTGAACAAGCATGTCGACCCGCATTGGGATGAGGTTGAGGGTGATGACCGCAGACAACCCGGACTCTCGGCCCGGCTGGATGACGTTGTCTCGGGTGTTGGGCATGTGGTTATGTGGGCCAATGTCGCGCTGGTTCTGGCCATCGTTACACAGGTCGGGATGCGGTATGCCTTTGACCTGAATTTCCCGAAACTGGATGAGTTGCAGTGGCATCTTTATGCCCTGACCACCATGATCGGCATGTCCTATGCCCTGACCCATGATGCGCATGTGCGCGTCGATATTCTGCGCCTTGGCTTTTCCCACCGCGCCAAGCGTGTGGTCGAGATGCTGGGTATCTTTATCCTGCTGCTGCCTTTCTGCTGGCTGATGATCGATCAGGGTTACGACTATTTTCACGACAGCTACCGGGTCAATGAGCGCTCGGACAGCCCGACCGGTTTGCCTGCTCGCTGGGCCCTGAAATCCGTCATCATGATCAGTTTTGTACTGGTCGCAATGGCGGCCATCGCACGCCTGATCCACGACGGATACATGCTGTTGACCAACGCGGATGAGCGCGCCGAAAGCTCGGGTCTGATCAAGCTGATGGTGATGTGGGCCATCTTTGCGACCGTTACTTTTGGCCTGATCCAATTGGTCGAAACGCCCGAAGACACGCTTGTCATCATCATGTTCATGACCTTCGTGGCCCTTCTGTTCTCGGGGTACCCCGTGGCCTGGGTGCTTGCGGGTGTCGGCGTTCTGTTCACAGGTGTGGCCTATATGGGCGACAATGACCTGCTGCTCTGGACAGGGATGGAAAGCACATTTACCGGCCTCGACTATCTGACGCTGGGTGCGGTGGTGAACCGGGTCTATGCGACCATGTCGAATGCTGTTCTGGTCGCCCTGCCGATGTTTATCTTCATGGGGTTGATGCTGGACGAATCCGGTGTGGCGCAACGCCTGATGACATCGATGCAACGCCTGTTTGGCACCATGCGCGGCGGGCTTGCGATCACTGTCACCGCAATCGGTATCATCCTGGCTGCGTCAACCGGCATCGTGGGCGCCTCGGTGGTGCTGTTGGGTCTGTTGTCGATGCCGGCGATGATGAAGCAGAACTATTCCAAAACTCTGGCGGCTGGCGTTATCGCGTCGTCGGGGACGCTGGGCATTCTGATCCCGCCTTCGATCATGCTGGTGATCATGGCGGACCAGATGGCCCTGTCCGTAGGTGATCTGTTCATGGCCGCCCTGTTTCCGGGGCTGATCATCGGCGGGCTCTATATCCTCTACATCGTCATCATTTCGACGATCAACAAAGAGGTCGCTCCACTGCCCGAAGGCGCCAAGCGTGTCGACTGGGCCGCAATCCTGGATGTGTTCAAGGCGGTCCTGCCGCCGGTTGCCCTTATCTTTGCTGTGCTGGGCTCAATCTTTGCGGGCATCGCTACTCCGACCGAGGCCTCTGGCGTGGGTGCGGCTGGCGCGACGCTGATGGCGCTGGCCTACGGCAAGCTGAACTGGCGCAACCTGTTCGAGGTCACGCGGAACACGTTCAAAACGACGGCCTATATCTTTGCGATTTTCTTGGGTGCGACCTGCTTTGCCTTTGTTTTGCGCGAGTTGGGCGGAGACGAGCTGATTACCAAAACCATTGAGGGCATGGGCCTTAGTGAAATGGGTACGATCCTGTTCATCTTGCTGATCGTTTTCCTGCTGGGCTTTGTTCTGGACTGGATCGAGATCACGCTGATCATCCTGCCACTGGTTGCCCCGATTATCATGGCAATGCAGATGACCGTTCCGGGCTATGGTCTGGATAACCCCGAACTGATCTGGTTCGTGATCCTGGTCGCCGTGACGCTGCAAACCAGTTTCCTGTCACCGCCGGTGGGCTTCTCACTGTTCTACCTCAAGGGTGTATGCCCACCCGAAATCCGGCTGCAGGACATCTATAAGGGCGTTATCCCCTTCATCCTGTTGCAGCTGACCGGGTTGGCCTTGGTGATCCTGTTCCCTCAGATCGCGACGTGGCTGCCATCAGTGGCTTACTAAAAACAAGCTGCGGCACTTGTCCAGAGTGCCGCACTGAACGGAGATTTCAGACATGCTGACCAAGACCCACACCAAACCATCGGATGCTCTTGCCTATCATGGTCAGGGGCGACCCGGAAAACTGGCCATTCGGGCAACCAAACCACTCAGCTCACAGCGTGATCTGGCTTTGGCCTACAGCCCTGGTGTGGCCGAAGCGAGCATGGCTATCGTGGAAGACGACGCCAATGCCTCGCGGTATACGGCGCGCGGCAATCTTGTTGGCGTTGTCTCGAACGGATCGGCTGTTCTGGGCTTGGGAAATATCGGCGCCCTGGCCTCAAAACCCGTTATGGAGGGCAAGGCTGTTCTGTTCAAAACATTTGCGGATATCGATTGTTTTGACATCGAAATCGATGAAAGCGACCCTGACATCCTGTCAGACACGATCCGCAGATTGGGTCCGACCTTTGGAGCCATCAATCTGGAAGACATCAAGGCCCCAGAATGCTTTGTCGTCGAAGAGCGGCTGAGGAAAGAGTTGAACATTCCGGTTTTTCACGACGATCAGCACGGAACCGCGATCGTCGTGGGGGCGGCTGTTTACAACGCGATGCGACTGGTGGGCAAAGAATTGTCCAACTGCAAAATCGTATCAACTGGTGGCGGAGCGGCTGGAATTGCCTGTCTGAACCTACTGCTGGACATGGGGGCACAGCGCGAGAACATTTGGTTGCTGGATAAAGAAGGTTTAGTGTGCAACGAGCGCGAGACAGAAAAACACAAAGCGGCCTTCGCGCAGTATTCCCCGCCACTGGTACTTGATCAGGTTATCGATGGCGCGGACATTTTTCTGGGTCTTTCTGGTCCACGCGTTCTAAGCCCCGATCAGGTCGCACGTATGGCGAATGCACCCTTGATTATGGCTTTGGCGAATCCTGAGCCCGAAATCCGTCCCGAAAAGGTTCATGCCATACGTCAGGATGCGATCATTGCTACCGGACGGACGGATTATCCCAATCAAGTCAACAACGTGCTGTGTTTCCCATTCATTTTCCGTGGCGCTCTGGATGTAGGAGCAACGGAAATCAATGAGGACATGAAAGTTGCTTGTGTTAAAGCCATCGCCGATCTGGCGCATCGCGGCGCGTCTGATGAAGTCGCGCAAGCCTACGGCGGGCAAACGCTTAGTTTTGGAACGGACTATATTCTTCCGAAGCCGTTTGATTCCAGACTACTTGTGTCCATTGCGCCTGCAGTCGCCAAAGCAGCGATGGAAACCGGCGTTGCAACGAGACCGATCGCCGATCTGGATGATTATCGCGCTGAGCTGACCAGGTTTGTTACCCGAAGCGCACCTCTGATGCGCCCGGTTCTTTCGCGTGCGCGTCAATCGCAAAAACGCGTCGTGTTTGCCGAAGGAGAGGACCCCCGGGTGCTGCGCGCGGTTGATGAAATTCTGCGCGAAAACTTGGCCCGCCCGATATTGACAGGCAGGCCGGATGAGATTGCAAAACAAATTCTCGAATTGGGTCTTGAGTTCGAGCTTGGTTTGGATGTCGAGGTTCTTGATCCTTCAGATCCAAATGTCGTCGATCCGTATTCCCGCCGGTTCCATTCGTTGCAGGCCCGTGATGGCGTTACTCCTGAGCTTGCACAGCGGCTGATCAGGTCAAGCGATACTTTGACCAGTGCCATGCATGTGCATCAGGGCAATGGCGACGCAGTGATTTGCGGAACTTCGGGGGCTTATCTAGCGCACCTTGAGCGTCTCAAGCAGGTTTTCCAAGATGCGGATTCCCCTTCGCAGTTCGCGACACTCGTGCCGATCTTGCTGGAACAACGCACCATCTTTGTCGCCGATGGTTACATCAACATTGACCCCACCGCCGTTGAGCTTGCCGAGATTTGCCGCATGGCCGCGCAGGAAGTCCGACAATTCGGACTGACCCCGCGTGTCGCCTTGATCGGGCACGCAAACTTTGGATCACATGCGACGGATACAACAACAAAGCTGCGAGAAGCCGCTGCGATCCTGACAAGGCAGGATGTGGATTTTGAATTCGAAGGTGAGATGCGGCTGAACCTTGCCTTCGACAAGTCGGAACGCGATCGAGTTTTGCCATGCGGTCGGCTTAGCGATGACGCCAATGTTCTGGTATTTCCGAATGTGGATGCAGCCAACGCCGCGATCAATGCGCTCAAATCTCTCGGGAACGCAGAAACCGTTGGGCCGCTTTTGATGGGCATGAACAAAGTTGCGCATGTTGTAACGCCCTCCATCACCGCGCGGGGCCTAGTTAACATTACGGCTGTGGCAAGTGCCGGTTATCGTTGAGCAATCCTGCCTGAAGCCTGAATTGAAAGAGGAAGTGTTTCGGCTAACCCTTGTTTAAAAGCCGCTGATTTAGCAATTCTTTAATTGTGCCCGAGTGTGACAAAACGTTGTTCTAGTGCGATCCACCCCAGAATTATCGAACGTCTCAGATACAGCTGACAAGAAAGGGCCAGCGATAGAGAGGGGGATTTTTTATGTGGAGCCTCAAAGCCAAACAAGACTTTAACATCAACTAGGGCGGTCAGGATGACGGAGATGTCGTTCCCGTCTCGAAGGACTTGAAGGGTTCGCATCGGATCAGCTGTTTTCTATGGGTTGCAGCGGTTATTAAAAAGGATCAAACTTAGAAACGCAGAAAGTAAATGCGTTGAGTCCAAGGTCAGGAATCATAGCCAGTAGTTGAAGAGTGCTGCCATCGCGATGGCTGGCAGTAAGACCTTTGGGCATCTGTCGTAACCGGGTCGCGACCCGCCGCCAATCCTTCAACCTGCCGAACATGATTTCGATTCAGTTGCCCCGTTTGTGGCGACGCACGACATACTTCACCGCTCATTTTCCGGACCGTGAAACACGCAGCCAATCGAAAACCGATGTATCCGCTTTATGGCCGGATGCGTGGTTTGGCAGAACTGCGCGTTGTGATCGCGGACTTATCGCTGGCCGAGGCCGAAGCATTGTTTGGCAAGATTCAAAGCGGTAATTTCACGCCTGAAGACGCAGATGTCTTCCGGGGTCAGGTTTTGTTGGAAATGGCGCGGATGAGCCTGGAGGACGCTCTGGTGCTGCAACTGCATGCTGGTCCGGTGCGCAATCATAATCGCCTGGTTTTTGAACGATATGGCCGCGACAAAGGCTTCGATATTCCAAAGCCGACGGAGTTTGTCCAAGCGCTTCGGCCGCTGCTGAACGCAGTTGGCATGGAGAAGGACCTGACCATCATTCTCTTTACGCTTGATGAAACCTCTTACGGCCGCGAATTGGCACCCTTGGCCGGAGCCTATCCAGCCCTGCGTCTGGGTCCACCTTGGTGGTTCTTTGACAGTGCGGACGGTATCAAACGGTTCCGAGAGGTCATGACCGAAACCGCTGGATTCTACAACACCACTGGTTTCAATGATGACACCCGCGACTTCACGTCGATTCCGGCACGGCACAATGTGTCACGCCGTTCCGACTGCGCCTGCCTGGCCCGGCTGATCGCAGAGGGACGTCTGACCGAAACCGAAGCACATGAGCTGGCGCACGACCTGACCTATGGCCTAGCCAAATCTGCCTATAAACTATGAGCGAAATCGTGCCTCAATCAACATTGCCTTGTCTCAATCGACGTTCCGAAAAGCCCAGGCCGGGCATCGTTCACCTGGGACCAGGCGCGTTTTTTCGCGCATTCCAGGCGGTTTACACACAGGACGCCATGGAGAAATCGGGCGGGGATTGGGGCATTGTCGCCGTCTCGTTGCGTAGCCCGACGGCACGAGACCAGTTGATCCCGCAGAACTGCGCTTATACGACTGTCACTCTTGGACCAGACAAACGCGACTATCGCCAGATTGAATCCATCGTTGACGTGCTGGTCGCCCCGGAAGACCCCGAGGCTGTGATCGCGGCAATGGCCGATCCGAATATCCGCGTCGTCACTTTGACGATCACGGAAAAGGGCTATTGTCAGCCGGCAGGCAAAGCGGCGCTTGATCTGAGCCAGCCGGATGTTCAGCATGACCTACAGACCCCGGCCAAGCCAAGAACTGCGCCGGGTTTCATTGTCGAAGCTCTTACTCGCCGCAAGGCGTCCGGCGCGCCAGCACTGACCGTTTTGTCTTGTGACAATCTGCCATCAAACGGAGAGCTGGCTAAGGCTGTCGTGTTGGATATGGCACGTCACCGTGACGACGGTTTGGCAGGCTGGATCGAAGCCAATATTCCGTTTCCTTCAACCATGGTTGACCGGATCACGCCTGCAACCACGGAAGAGGATGTGTTGTCCGTATCCAACGCTCTGGGCGTAAAAGACGAAGCCTGTGTCCTGCACGAACCCTTCCGGCAGTGGGTGATCGAAGACAACTTTGCCGATGGTGGCCACCCCAATTGGGAAGCTGGCGGCGCGCAATTCGTTACGTCGGTTGAGGCGCACGAACATATGAAACTGCGCTGTCTCAACGGAACACATTCGACAATGGCTTACCTGGGGTGCCTAATGGGTTTGCAGACCGTAAAAGACGCCATTTCAGACCAGCGCATCATGACCCTCTGCCAGCATCTGTGGAAGGCCGAGATCGTACCAACGCTGATCCAGCCGCAGGGCGAAGACCTAGAGGCCTATACGCATCGACTGTTGGAGCGATACCAAAACAGAAACATCCGCCATTCGACCGCGCAAATTGCGCAGGACGGGTCACAAAAGCTGCCGCAGCGTATTTTGGCACCTTTGCTGGAAAACATCGCCGCCGATCGTCGGTGTGACGGCCTGGCATTCGTATTCGCCGCGTGGGTGTTCTATTTGGGGAAAGAGGATCCAATAGATCCGCTGCGCGACAATATTGTACCCGTCGCGCGCGCTGACAGGTCCATCCAGGAGAGAGTGCGTGATATTCTCAGCCTTATTCTAACAGAGGCGGCGGGCGTCGAAGACACCACTCTTGCGGCCGCGCAAAGCCTGCTTTCAGATCAACTTGCCCGTAGCGAAGATCATGGGGTCGAGACTGCGCTAGAAGAGTTGTTGGCCTCTTTCTAGCTTTCGTGTTTTGGGAATTAACTCAAGGTATTGTTGAGATCATTTGGCGTTGAATGTCGAGGTTGACTTTTTTGGATAGAGCAACTGCCGTCGGCATGACCGGCGGGCAGTGAGGCAAGACTTAGTTCATCACACGAGTCGCAAAGAAATTGCGGATCTTTTTTGCGATCAATTCCCCATCTTCCTCCAACGCAAAGTGGCCGGTGTCGAGGATGTTGTAATCAACATCTTTAAGATCACGCAGAAAACCTTCTGCACCGGGGACGGGGAAATAGGCGTCGTGTTCTGCCCAGACGATCAGTGCGGGTGGCTGATGTTCGCGCAGGTAGGCCTGCCATTCGGGGTACTTGGCAACGTTGTTGCGGTAGTCATAAAACAATCCCAACTGAATCTCGTGCTGGCCTTCGCGATTGATCAATTGATGATCCAGCAACCAATTATCCGGTAAGATCCCTTCGGGATTACGGGTGCCGTGTGTGTATTGCCATTTCAAACCTTCCAGGCTGAAAACCTGTGCTGCGATCTGTGCCTCAATCTCGGCATCGCGTCCATTCTCCCAGATGTGCATTAGCGGGGCCCAGGCGTCTTTGTTGAGGCCTTCTTCGTAAATGTTTCCGTTTTGGACGATCAACGCTTCGACCCGTTCGGGGTGCTCGGTCGCGATGCGCATTCCGACCGGTGCGCCATAATCCTGAATGAACAGAGAGTAGCTGTCGATGCCGCGCTGTTCGAGGAAACTGTCGATCGTGTTTGCGAAACTGTCAAACGAATAGGTGTATTCGGTGGCGGCCGGGAAATCGCTGGCACCGAAGCCGGGATAATCCGGGGCGATCAGGTGGAACTCATCGCTGAGGTCATCGATCAGGTTCCGATATTGATGAGATGAGCTGGGAAAGCCATGAAGCAGAACCAACGACGGGTTGGCGGGGTTGCCCGCTTCTCGGAAAAAGATTTTGTGGCCGTCGACCTCTTCATAGCCATAGGTCGTTTCTGCGGCAGAGGTCGTGGCGACGATGATCAGTGCCATCGCTAGGCTACTTTTGTGGTGCATGAGCATAGATGGGTTCCTTTTGGCTTGTATATAGTAACCGTAAAAAAGAAGATTAACGGTTTCTATATGTGGAGCCTTGTGTAACCGTTCAACCCCCTTTAATCTGGTTATATGGAAAAACCCGAGATACCCTTTCAATTTGTCGGAAATGACTTGTCGCTGGACCTGATCAATACGCGGGTCATGTTTGAAGGCGAAATGGTTGACCTCATCGAAGCGCGCGACCGGCTGGATGCATGGCTGAACGAAGTTTCAAACGTAACCCCGGTCAAGCACTGGACAGCAAGCGACATTGCTGCGCTTCATGCGTTACGGGACGCGTGCCAATCCGTTCTACATGCACAGTTTTCTGGGGCGCAGGCCAATCCCAGAGATCTGGGCTTAATCAATTCGCATCTGAAAGAAATCGGTGCTGCATCGCATCTGACCCAAACCGTAAATGGCTTTGCCATGGCAGCAGATAACGCAAACCTTTCACCTCGGGCATTCCTGGCAAAAGTGGTGCAAAGCTTTGCGACCTTACTAACCGAAACTGATCCGAAACGGATCAGGGAATGCGCACATGATCAATGCGTCTTGGTGTTCAAGGATATTTCCAAAAGCGGCAGACGCAGATGGTGTAGCATGGAGACCTGCGGCAATCGGGCAAAGGCAGCAACCTTCAGGGCCACATCGCACAATTAAACAAGAAGCAATTGAGCTACCGTGCGTGGTCGGGTTCCGGTCAACAGCGGGATTTCAATATGCCCACAGCGTCATCGAATGTCTTGATGTTTTCTTCGGCGCGGGCGGTCAGCTGAGAACCTTCCAGCAGAGCAAGGGCAGCACGTGCTTCGGATGCAGGGTCAGTTACACCCTCAATCGTCTTGTCTTGTTGCCCAAGCTCAAAAATTGCTTCGATACGATTAACCATCATGGCGCGGAAAGCTCTGATCTTTTCAATAACCTCATCTGAAAGGCTTTCCCGGCTGCTGATCAGTGAGACGCAAAGACACAGGGTTTTACCATCGTTCAGGGCATCCCGATACAGCCGGATCAAAGCCTGCAGACGTTCGCAGCCTGTTTCATATTTCGCTTCGATACCTATGCACTCATCTTCGAGTGCGGCGTGGTAGCGTTCCATCAGCGCGGCGGACAAAGCGGCCTTTGTCGGAAAGTGATAGTGGATCGACGCCTTGCGGATACCTACTGCCTCGGCCAGATCGGCATAGCTGAACCCGTCAAACCCGCGCGCGCGCGCAGCGTGTTCTGCAACATCCAGTAAGGCGGTTTTGGTATCTGACGTCATGTTCTTACACCTTTTCCTTTGCGACCAGTTTCAGCGCATTTTCTGCCGCTTCCAACGCACCTTCCAGATAGCCCCCGAATTGAGGGGCCACTTCAGTGCCCGCAAACAACAGACGATCATCCCAG
>NZ_JBQFVE010000023.1:0-43951 GCF_056539605.1 Ruegeria sp. BA2
TAAGTTCCCCGGCCTCAATCCGCACCGCCTCCATCCGGTCAAAAAAGGCCTTGTTGCCGTCCAGCTCCTCGGCGCATTCATAGCCTGCCAACCCGAAGTCGGTGGCGCAGGCGATGGCCATAGGCATGGCGACATCCATGCAGGTCAGTTCGATGCCCTGAACGGTGTCGCGCAAGTTGCCCGTGGGCAGGAACGCTCCGGTGGCTGATCCTACGACGCCCATGAAACTCAGCTGCACCGGCGACGAATGGCCTGGAACGCCGGCGATTTCCGCGTCGCCCTCGTAAGTCAATTCGCCCCCGGGCGTATTCACCTTGGCCACGACCCGAGCCCCCGTATTGACGGCCCGAATGCGAATTTCGGTTTCATTGCCCTGCGGTTTGAACAGGCCCATCTCGATGGCAGCAGGGGCAACGCCGGACAGGATATTGCCACAGGTGGGTTTGAAATCGACCAGCTTCTCCTCGACCGAAACCTGCGCGAAGAAATAGTCGATATCGGCCCAGTCATCCTCGCTGAGCGACAGCATCGCGACTTTGGTTGTGACGGCCGCTCCACCACCAATGCCATCGATGTTGAGCGACTGCCCGGAACCAAGGGCAGCGATCAGCACCTCGGCCAGCGTGTCCAGATCTTCGGGCAAATCTGAGCGGCGAAAATACGGACCTTTCGAAGTGCCGCCACGCATGAAGATGTAAGGGATCGCAGTTTGGGTCATTTTGGATCCCTCACTTCAACGGCCAGGGTAGGCTGACCATGTCTTGCAACAGACCCGGCGGAAAATCGCGGTTCAGCGCACCGGCCATCAGGCACATGAACCCGATGCCGCAGGCTGTCAGGAGCAGCGTCATCTGCCAGCTTGCCCCGGCCCGGATGCGGAAAAACGCGATCAGGAAACCCAGCAGCGCGAGGATGAAACCCACCACCCAAGTCGCAGCGATCAGGCTGGCGAACCACGCGAGTGTGGACCACAGACCATGCGGTGCGCTGGCATCTTCTCCGGCGATTTCCTTGTCGGCAAAGATCGCATCCCCCTCGGGTCGCCGCATCATCTGGATCAACAGGATCACGCAGCAGAACAGCGAGACGCTGCCGATCACCAGAGGGATGATCTTGTCGGTCATATTATAGTCGGGGATCATATTGGCGTTGACCAAGGCGACGATCAGATAGGCCATGATCACCAGCAGGAAGATCAATGGCGCGCGCTTCGTGCCTGCCTGTACGTCACCTTCGGCCATGATCATCTTGGCCTGCCGGATGCCCAGAATGACCGAACCAACGGTGACCACGATCAGCACGATAACGATCGGGCTGAAGACATACTCCATGCCCTCCCCAAAGCTCTTGCGGAACCGGAACGAGGCGATCTGGAACGCCTGGTTGGTGAATTTCTCAACCGGGTTCGATAGAACGAAACCGATCAGGAAGGCCGGGCGCGACCAGTCGAAACGGCGCAAGAAGATGCCGATCAAGCCGATCACGAACAGGGCGAGCAGGTCTTCGAAGTTTTGCCCCGACTGGAAGGCCGCAAAGCTGATCAGCATGAACAGGAACGGCGCAAGGTAGGTAAAGCGGATCGTCGTCAGCTTGGCGATACCACCCGAGGCTGCGATGCACAGGATCGTGCCCACCACGTTGGCCAGCGCCAGCAGCCAGACGATGGAATAGGTGATGTCGAGATTGTCCTTGAGCATGCTCGGCCCGACCTCGATATCACCGGACCCCAACAGCGCCACCGCTCCGATGAAGATCGCCATCGAACCCGAGCCGGGGATGCCAAACAGCAGGGTCGGCACCAGCCCACCACCCTCTTTAGCGTTGTTTGAGCTTTCAGGGCCGATAACCCCGCGCACTTCGCCTTTGCCGAAGTTGCTTTTGTCTTTTGTGGATTGAACCGAATGGCCATAGGCGATCCAGTCGACCACTGAGCCCCCGAGGCCCGGAATGACGCCGACAACCACGCCAATGATCGAACAACGGACCGAAAGCCAAATGTTGGCGAACCAATCTTTGACACCGTCAAGCCAACCGGCCCCCAGAGATGCCCCTTTGGCGATCGAACGATCTTGCCGCAGCAGTGAGACGATCTCGGGAACGGCAAAGATACCCAGCCCGACGATGACCAATTTCAGACCATCAGTCAGATAGGGAATGTCATAGGTCGCCATGCGCAGTGAGCCACCTGCATCCGCCTCACCAATGGTACCGACCATCAGGCCCAGACCGGCGGCGGCCACGCCCTTCAACGGGATTCGTCCGGCCAGAATAGCAACCATCGACAGGCCGAGAATTGTGATCATCAGCATCTCGGGCAAGCCGAAGGCCAGTACAATAGGCCGCGCGATCAGGATGAACATGGTCAGGAAGGTGGCGCCGACCAGCCCACCGAACAGGGATGAGGAGAAGGCCGCCGAAAGCGCCCGCGCAGCCTCGCCCTTTTTGGCCATAGGAAAGCCGTCCAGCACCGTGGCTTGCGAAGCAGAACTGCCGGGGATGCCCATCAAGACGGAAGCGAAGGTGTCCGAGGTCGGCACCACCGCGACCATCCCAATCATCAGCGCCAGACCAAGGATCGGGTCCATGCCGAACATGAAAGGCAGCAGTAGCGACAGGCCAGCGATGCCTCCGAGGCCGGGAAAGACCCCCACAGCCAAGCCCATGACCACGCCAAGCACAAGATAGCCCAGAACGATGGGTTGCAGGATCAAACCCCACGCATCACCAAGCGCAGGTAAAGCGGTGGCGAAAACCTCCATAGCGGCCGCCTTTCATAAATCGTCTTGTATTTAGAAAAAGCGCGCGCCCTTCATTGGGCGCGCGACGACGTGTGGGCTTAGTTTAGCTCGACACCATATGCTTCTTTCAGCCAGTTCAGGACATATTGCTTGGCATTGTCGTCAACATTGGTCGCTGTTTGCAGCGCAGCTTTCGAGCCATCGCCAACGAACACCGGATATTTGCCCACGCGCTTGGACGAAATGTCCGCAAAGTCACCGCGCTCGGTTACAGCTTGGAACGCGGCGGTGTAGGCTTCGACGACCTCTTGTGGCGTGTCGCCGGGCAGGAAGGCCAGTTTCTGAACCGGGAAGCCCGCCACGAAGAAGGCCTTCCATGCGTCCCATGCTTCACCGCTGGTTTCGCAACCATCGGTGGCCTCGCAGACCTCTTTGAAAGTCGGAATGTCCGGGAAAGTCGGGTCGCGCACGATGTTACCGTCCGCGTCCAGCGCGCCCCATGTCATCATCGGCACAGCTTGGCCCGCCTCGACCAGCGGGGCCGACCCGCCCAGATAGCCGGAGGATGTCTGATAGTCGATATTGGCTTCGCCACGTTCGAACATCAGGCGGCCATCACCACGGCCCTTGATACCAAAGACGGGTTCAACATTCATACCCAACATCTGCCAGGCCAGCAGCGGCACAAGATCCAAACGGGTTGCGCCTTGCGATCCGTAGATGAAGTTGGTGTCCTTCAATGCATTGGCAGAGCCATCAAACTTAGCACCGTCTTCAGCGTTCAGATAAGCAACACCGCCGGTGCCCGACGCCATGACCGGAATCCAGTCATTGTATTCATAGCGCACGCGGGGATCGCTCAGCAGATACGGGAACTGAGTGGATCCGGATGTGCCAAACAGCAGGGTGCCATCGTCGTGCTCCTGCTCCTGAAACCAGTTCGCGCCTTTGGTCGAGCCGGCACCGGGCATGAATTTCACGACAACGGTCGGTTGACCCGGCAATGCTTCGGACAGAAGCGGCGCAAAGAAGTTGGCCCATTTGGCCGACCCGCCAGTTTCCGAGAACGGAATGACCCATTCGACGGTCTTGCCCGAGAAATCGACCTCAGCAGCGGCAGGTGCCGCGAGTCCGGCGGCGGCGATCAGCCCCACGACAGCGCGACGGGTGAAGTTGGAAATGGCCATTGGTTCCTCCCTGTTGACCAGACAACCACGTCAGTGCCCTCCGCACCACCGTGATTGTAATTCGAACTGCGGGGTTGATTCCCCCTCCCATCTGGCAATCATGGAGCGCCAACCTTGCGCGAAACTTGCAGGAGCCCGAATGCGGATCGTTATTGTTGAGGATAATGAGCCCCTCGCCAACGCCATTGCCTATCGCCTGCGGGATCGGGGCCATTCCGCTGATGTGCTGACAGATGGCGATGCCGCCGAGCTGTATCTGGTGCAGGAAGGGGCGGACCTGATCGTTCTGGATATCAACCTGCCGGGTCGTTCAGGGCTTGAGATCTTGCGATCCCTGCGCAGCCGAGGCGATAGCGCACCTGTCATCCTGCTGACCGCGCGCACCGAGACCAGTGACCGCGTATCCGGTCTGGATACGGGCGCTGACGACTACCTGGTCAAACCTTTCGAAATGGACGAGCTCGAAGCCCGCATCCGCGCCCTATCCCGCCGCAAGCAACTGGATTATGGCGCACGAGAGACCATCGGAGATCTTGAGTTCGACCGCACCGCCCGGCAGGTCAGCGCAAAGGGCCAAGCGCTCGATGTGCCGCGTCGGGAAATGGCTGTGCTTGAATGCCTGCTGGAGAGGCGCGGCAGGATCGTCCCCAAAAGTCAGTTGACCGACTACGTCTATGGCGTGGGCGCCGATGTTGACGATTCAGCCGTCGAGCCGCATGTTTCGAGACTACGCAAGCGCCTTCAGAATTTTGGCATACGGATCAAAACGGCCCGTGGCCTTGGATATCTGCTTGAGGTGGAAAAGTGATCCGACACGGTTCGCTCAGGCTTAGGCTGTTTATTCTGATCCTGACGCCATTGGTGCTGCTGGCAATCTTGCTTGGATACTGGCGATACACGGTTGCTCAACAAACGGCGCAGGAGCTTTTTGACGACAGCCTGTTGTCCGCCGGCCTCGCGATCTCGCGCGACGTTGCCGTGTCCGAAGGCGATGCCTTGTCGCCCACCACGCGCAGCTTGATCCGCGATGCGTCAGGCGGAGAGATTTTTTATCACGTGACCGGACCCGGGGGTATTTATGTCACCGGGTATGCATATCCGCCGGCCGAAGCTAATCCGTCAGAGATAGACGCGTACCAACCCCGGTTTTTTGAGGCGGTGTATCGGGATGAGTCGGTGCGCGTACTGAAAATGACCGAGCGGGTCACACTGGATAACCTGGTGGGTGATGCGACGGTCACGGCTTGGCAACGCATCGCGGATCGAAACGCTTTTGCCAACGAGCTGTCGATCCGCGCTGCGATCCTGATGGGTATTCTGCTGACCACTCTGGCCATTGTTGTCTGGTTCGGTGTCGCGCGCGGCCTGCGGCCTTTGCTGGATTTGCAGGACGCGATCGACCTACGCTCACCTGACGATCTGAGCGAAATCAAACGCCCGGTCCCGGTCGAAGTTTATGGCATTGTTCGAACCCTGAACCGGCTGTTTGGGCAGGTCGAGCACAGTATCAACGCCCATCAGGTGTTTATCTCCGAAGCCGCGCATCAGCTGCGAAATCCGGCAGCCGCAGTCCAGTCTATGGCCGAGGCGTTGTGGGACGCAAAAACAGATGAGGACAAGGACAAACGGATTATCGAGCTTGTGTCGGCAGCGAAAAACTCAGCCACAGTGGCCGAACAGCTATTATCGTTGGAGCGGTTGCGGCAGCCTACGCATCAAGATCAGATGGACAAGATCGATTTCCGTGTGGTTGTGGAAGAAGCCTGCGCAGAGATGGGTGTACAGATCCTCGCAAAAGGAATCGAGTTTGATGTTACGATGCCGGACTCGACAATTACGGTTTCAGGAGATCAGATTTTTCTAACTGAGGCCATCAAAAACCTGCTGGACAACGCAGTTAAGCACGGTGGGACTAATTTGAGCCGAATTTCAGTCGCGCTGCGCAACGATGCCGAGAACGTAAAGCTAACTGTGGCCGACGACGGAACAGGTCTTTCGCCCGACCAAAGCGAAGCTGCGTTCAGTCGTTTTTCGCAGCTAGAGTATTCCGGAGGTAGCGGTTTAGGATTGTCGATTGTCTCAGCGGTGGCGGAGCGCCATGGAGGGATAGTTGCAATCGACCAGGTCGAAGAAGGAGCGAGCGTTACGCTTACGCTTCCCATTGCCTTGTAGTTTGTTTCCAATTTTATTCGGAACGCTCATAATGCTTTTCTGCTGGGACGGATTCGAAAAACTTTCGAGCCCAACTTGGATTAAGCGCATTTTCGCTGTGCACCATGAGAAATGGCATGGTGATGCTCGGAGCCGCGGGTTGCACATCGAAATTCAGGAAATGCTCGCGCGACATGACGGCGAAGCCATTTACATAGTTCGGGTGCGCCGCCCGATCCGCGTAATAGTCATAGGTTGACTGCAACATCATGGCTGCATCCTGATCCAACGCAACTGCGGGAATGGTCAGAACCTCACCGGTTTCTTCGAAATGTTGGCGCGCGGCGCGGCCTTCAGCGACTTTTTCCGCAAAGCCCTCCGGGTCGGCCTGATTCATCGCCGGCACGTCACGGTAATACCCTGCAACAGCGGCAAACGCCTTTATCTCGGGACGGTTCTTGATTGCATGTGCGACATATCCACATCCAAGACATACGCCTACGGCTGCGATCTGGTCATTGTCGATGCGGTCATCAGATAGCAAACAGTCAAGGGCTGCCCCAAGATCTTCAACCTTATGTGGGTAGTATTCATACTGACGCGGAGACCCGCTGCTTTCACCATAATAACGGTGATCGATTGCCAGCGCGGCAAAGCCCAGCTTGGCGAGGGCCGCAGCATAAGTGCCGGTAACCTGCTCTTTGACTGAGGTCATAGGCCCGCCAACGATCAGTCCCGGAAATGGACCGTCACCATCAGGCAGGTGCAAATCGCCAACGATGGTGTTGTCACCGACCGGAAAGGAAACTTTTTCTACCGACATGGGTTTGATCCTTCTTTGGTTTATTGGCATCGAGCAAAGCGAATATCATTCTGCGACATGCTCAAATCTGACTTCAAGCGATGGCGTGCACTATGCGTTGTATGCGCTTCTTGTCGAAGATCCCGTTTTCTCCGAGGCTCGACACACCTTCCATGTCGAGGTTGTCCATAATCCGGATGGCGGCCTCGCTATCTTCAACACCTGCTTCTCTCAATGTCAGCGGCATTCCCAGATCAGAATAGAACTTCTTGATCCGGGTAATGACATCTTCCGGGCGTGGGTCCGGCATATCGAATACGTTTTTTCCAAGCATAACCAGTTTGCCCGATTTCTCCTGAATGCTTTCTTCCAGAAGCGCCGGTTGAACTATGCTCAGCGTTCGCGCGTGATCGATACCCCAATAGACGGTTAGGCTGCGGCAAATGGTGTGGCTCGCGAAATCCACCGGCACGCCCAGACCCAATATTCCGCTCAATGCCTGGTTCGCCGCCCACATCATGTTCTGGTTCCAGCCCGACGTTCCCGCTCTATCAAGGTTCCTCGCCAGATCGACCAGCGTTCGCATGACTGCCTCGGCATATCCATCTTGGATTGTCGCACCAACAGGGTAGGTCAAGTATTGCTCGCAGCAATGTACGAACGCATCCGATACGCCGTTCACCAACTGTCGCTCTGGCAGCGAAGACAGCACGTCAGGATCCATGATCGCAAATTGCGGGACAACCAATTCAGATTCGAATGCAAGTTTCAGGCTTCTATCGCGATCGGAGATCACCGAAATCGTATTGGTTTCTGAACCTGTTGCCGCTGTCGTAAGAACGACCCCGACGGGCAGGGCTTGTTCAACGTCTGCAGATCCGTCAAGCAGGTCCCAGCCTTCG
Source organism: Ruegeria sp. BA2 (assembly GCF_056539605.1). Lineage (NCBI taxonomy): Bacteria > Pseudomonadati > Pseudomonadota > Alphaproteobacteria > Rhodobacterales > Roseobacteraceae > Ruegeria > Ruegeria sp. BA2. The sequence goes on from NZ_JBQFVE010000023.1 coordinate 7,781, forward strand.
CCTTGATACAAACTGGCTGCTGCAACGAACTTTGCGGCGTCGATAACGGAACCACCACCAACGGCCAGAATGAGGTCGATCTTACTTTCCTTTACCATTTGTATCGCGCGAAGGAGAGTATGGTATTCGGGATTGGCTTCGACGCCACCAAATTCGAGATAGCGGTGGTTTCGCAACGCAGCTTTTACAGCGTCAAAGACACCATTGCTTTTGATGGACCCACCGCCATACATGACCAGTATCTTTTGGTTCTCAGAAACCATTTCGCTCAGCAGTGGTATGGTGTTGTTGCCAAACCGTATGAGCGTCGGGGCGCGGTAGCTAAAGTTGAATTCGTGAAGCATTTGCACACCCTATCGATAAAGTGAGTTTTAGGTTTAGATGGCTCTTTCAAAGCTCTTCTGCGCGCCAGATTTCTGGCGCGCAGAGCAGAGTGAATCAAAAGAACGGCGTGTTGGAGTGAGTGGTGGCGCCGAGTAAGCCAGCGCTATCAGCCGCTCTGAAATTCACTCTATTTGCTCCAATTCGGATTTAGATATCCGAGCGGGGCAGGGGGTGTGGTTTACAGCCTACTGCTCGGGGAACGCGATGTCGCGAGCGCCGTCAAAGTCGATGACGTTGATACAAACCTCTGGTCCGGCACAACGATCACCGTGCAGGTCTCCGCCCTTGATATAGGCATAAGCACCCTGCGCCGATACTTCCTCGGTTCCGTTTGCGTCGATATGAACCCAGTTGCCTTGAACGGCGATACCCCAATAGTCATTGGAATGTGTGTGAAGGGGAAGCTCGACGCCAGGTTGAATGCGGAACGCATAAATTGCATCGCCACCTTCTTCGGAACCCCATAGAACGGCCACTTCAGCGCCATCAAGGCCGGTTTCCTGCCAGTCAACGTCATCAAATTTGATGACGTGATCATCATTTTCGCCCGCGGCAGCAGTCGAGGCAAAACCTGCGGCTACCATGGCTCCGGCCATCCAGATATTCTTGAGCATTTTGTGATCTCCTGTTGATCGTACTTTCGTAAGTTTGATTGAGGTTGTCTGCGTATGTCGGAGCGTCTTAGGCCCGGCTGAAGACGAACGCGGCATTGGTCCCGCCGCCCTGGCCAACGGCCAGTTCAATATTCAGATGCGCCTTGGCTTCGAGATAACGCGCAGCTGCCAACTTGTTGATGGTGACAGGAGCGAATCCGGCATTCTCGGCAAGCTCCGCCACCTTGTCGATGGCATTGACATCATCCCCAGCGACAAAAGCAGTAACCCTTTGTCCGGAGCGATCCATAGAGCTCTGGTTCATGACATCGGCAAAGATCGTGTTGAACGCTTTGACCACCTTGGACCGCGGCAGTGTTCTGCCAATCTCTTCGCCTGCCGAGTTTTCCTGACCCAAATGCAGGGGTGACCAGTCGTCATTCAGTGGGTTGGTGGCGTCGACAACGATCTTACCAGCCAGTTGATCTGCCAATGGGGCCAACACATCTTGCGCAACGTGATAGTGAACGGCGACAATCACGATGTCTCCGTGCTCAGCCGCCTGAGCCAGCGAAACGTCACCGCTGCGGCCACCGACAACGACATCATATCCACCGCGTGTGAAAAGCTCACTCAGACGGGATCCGACGTTGCCATTTCCCAGAATACCAATCTTCATGCCCATTTCCTTTCAGGATTGCATTTCCCGGGAAACTGCTCATCTTGGTATACATCGTCAATTAGGTACCCCGGAGTAACCATGGGGAAAATGGAAAATATCCCGCCGAACGCGTTTGTTCTGGATTGCCCGTCACGCGAAATTCTCATTCGCCTGGCGGAAAAATGGACCTTTTTGATTGTCATCGCGCTTCAGGATGGGCCGAAACGATTCGGCGCACTCAAGCGCCAGGTCGAAGGCGTTTCGCAGAAGATGCTGACGCAGACTTTGCGGAACCTGGAAGCAGACGGCCTGGTGATCAGACAGGTCTATGATGAAATGCCGCTGCGGGTTGAATACCAGCTCACAGCGCTTGGGCACGAACTGGTGCCGCTAAACACCGCAATAAAGAAATGGACAGAAGACAACATGCGCAAGATCCTCGAGGCGCGTATCAACGGAAGGTCCGGAGCTGTTTGATCGTCCCATGGCGACGGGGGAATCGCGCGGCGATCATTCCGTATCGACTAGAATGGCTCGACCCATGGCCTTACAGTTGCTGTATCTGACCAGGCGCTGGGGTGTTGTTCGATCAGATGGCGATAAGTTTGCGCAATGGCTTCGGGCCGCAGGCGGGAATTTGGTTTATCCGCAGGCTCTGACTGTCCCGCGCCTAGAATTGCGCCGTCAATATTAATCCATGCAACGTGGACGCCTTGCGGGTGAAGCTCGCGCGCCATGCTTTCGGCCAAACCGCGCTGGGCAAACTTACCCATCGCAAATACAGCGGATCGCGGGAATCCTTTGACACCAGCCGACGCACCAGTGAACAGGATTGTGCCTCGGGTACCGTTGATCGGATCTGCAGCCAGCATGTGTCTGGCTGCATGTTTGCCTGTGATGAATGCCCCAATTGCAGTCACGTCAACGGCGCTGCGCACATCTTTGACCGATAAATCAGTTATGGCCCCTCTGATACGGGCGGACGGATTGTAAACAACGACCCGAGGAGGTTGGGGCAAGGCATCGAACAAAGCTGCAACTGCAGCTTCGTCAGTCCCATCCACACGAGCAACTTCAGCCCCGGTTTCTCCGGCAACCATACGCAGCCGCTCACCGTTTCTGGCCGCTAGCGTCAGATCATGGTCTCTCGACAAATCCCGTGCTATTGCCGCTGACAATCCATCTCCAGCTCCGATGATCACCGCATGAGGCTTTAGCATTTTGATCTTCCTCCCCCGCCTGGGGCTTACATTACGCCAACAAAGTCAGGTTCTGTCATACATATAGCCCTCTAGAGCGGTGCTACTACGTTTAACTTGGCATGGCGAGGAAGCGACAATCAGACGAAGGCCTTTCAAATCTGCTGTGTGAGATAGAGTTACGGCGTTCGGCTGCTGTTCGCAGCCAGTTGGTCGAACTCGTAAGCTGCAGGACAATCGGGCATCTAACAAGTGAGATTAAATACCCGCTCTTTGGCTCTTAGACAGAAATTGTATCTCCTGGCTACTTCCGTCTACCGGGTCAGATAACCACCGTTGATCCAGACAGTCTGTCCATTGACCCACTGAGAATCAGGGCTCGCAAGAAAGGCAACAATTGGCACGATGTCATCAATGACTCCCAGACGTTGCTCGGTTGACAAGCGCGCCGCGTAAGCTGCCGATTGCTCATTCTCCTGACCATGAAAGAACGGCGTGTCCACAGGGCCGGGCGCAAAGGAATTCACGGTGATCCGTTTTGCGCCCAGCTCTTTGGCGAGCATGCGCGTGTATTCCTCGACCGGCGCTTTGGTGCCCGAATAGATCGTGTAACCAGGGGCAGCACCGGCCAAGAGCGAGGTTCCGGTGTTGATGATCCGACCGCCGTCGCGCATCCGTGTGGCCGCTTCGCGCAGGCTGTAGAACAGGGCACGGTTGTTGATCGCATCCAGGCGCTCAAATTCTTCATCCGAAAACTCTGCCAAGGGCTTCTTGAGGATCGCGCCAGCATGGTTCAGAACGATGTCGACGCCGCCGAAATTCTGCTCGGCAGTATCGTACATGGCGCGCACGTTTTCGACTTGGCCAAGATCGCCCATCGTTAGTGCAGCGCGCGCACCCTCGGCTTCAACCAGCCGAGCAGTTTCTTCGGCCTGATCCCGGGTTTCGGCGCGGTGATAGTGCACGACAACATCGGCCCCCAACTCACCCAGCTTCGCGGCGAAGGCACGACCCATGTTGTTACGCGCACCCGAAACGATGGCAACTTTACCTGCGAGCGGCTTTGCGTCGACCTGTTGAGCCTGCGCATGAGATGCAGCAGCTCCAGCGAGTGCAGCGACGCCCAGACCAGTCAAAGCAGACCGGCGCGAAATGGTGGTATCATCGAATGTCATGAATTTTGTCTCCTGTTTCTAAGGGGGAATTAGAGTTTGAAGCCGCCATCGATCTTGAGAACCGCACCCGTCACGAATGCAGCCTTGGGGTCACACAGGAACCCGATGACACCGCTCACGTCCTCAGGCAGGCCGACACGACCAAGTGCTGTGCTGCCAGCGATATAGTCGCGCGCGCCGGGGATGATCTCGTCAAAGAGCTTGACGTTAAAATCGTCGTCAAGGCCGCCGGGGGCCACCGCGTTTACAGTGATTTGTCGGGGCCCAAGGATTTGCGCCCAATAGAGGGTGACCGCCTGCAATGCGGCTTTCATGGGTCCATACGCGATCAGAGGTGGGAACACTCCGTTCGCGAGGCCTGAGCTCAGGTTCACGATGCGGCCCCCATCGTTCAATTGACACACAAGCGCTTGCGTCAGCAGCACCACGCTTTTGAAGTTGGTCGTATAAATGGCATCCAGATCGTCGCCGTTAATTTGGTCAAACCCGCCGATCCGCAACGTGCCGGCATTGTTGATCAGAATGTCCAAGCCATCGGCCTGCCAGTCTGACAAAACCTGCTGAACCTGTGATGCCAAGTCGGTCGCATTGTCACTATCCGAGAAATCAGCTTGCAAGGCTTTGGCGCGACGCCCTTTTGCTTCGATTTCTGCCACAACCCCTGCAGCGGCATCGACCTGACTGTTGTAAGTCAGGATCACGTCTGCGCCCTTCTCGGACAATTCCAAGGCTGTCAGCCGCCCGATATTCCGGCTTCCACCCGTCACAAGTGCGGTTTTACCAATCAGAGATTTTTCCATGTTCAAGGCTCCTGCGTTCAGTTAGCGGGAACCTAGGCGGTAGAAATTCGCAGCATCAGTCGTTCAATTGACAATCTGATGTAGACGAAATTACAACACCCGGCATGAAGAAGGCGGGTGAAGTTGCATTTTTAAAGGTGGTTGAACTTGGTTCAATTCGCGCTGCTGCGCGCGCGTTGGGCCAAGATCCTTCTGGCATCTCAAGACGTATCACCCAGCTTGAACAACGCCTTGGCACCAAGCTTGTGGATCGCCATGGGAACGCGACCCTCCCGACTGCTCAGGGTCAACTTTATTTTGAACGGCTGTCTTCGATCATCGATCAATTGGAGGCATTGGAAGCAGAAGTTAGCGGCGAAGATCTCGTGCCCAGCGGATTGCTACGGGTGACCTCTGCGATTGATTTTGGCCAAGAGTTCGTTGCGGATTGGCTCTTGAGTTATCGTAGAAAGTACCCCGACGTAGAATACGACCTCATTCTTGCGAGCGGATTTGTCGATCTCACCCAGGCTGGAATTGATGTCGCGCTCCGCGTTGGAAACCTTCCAGACTCAAGCTTGATTGCTAGAAAGCTGGCGGATGTTCCACGTGTGTTGGTCGCGTCACCAGAATATTTAAAACGCAAGGGGACACCAGAACACCCTGATGAGTTGACAGAGCATGACCATGTCTTTTTTGCCTCTGCGAACCGGCAGACACCCCTGGAACTCACCGGACCTGGAGGAGCTGTTGCGCGTGTGAAACGCACCAAGGGAATAGCGATCAACTCTGTCCGGTCAGCCGTGAAGGCGGTGCAAGATGGCGCCGGTATTCACGCTGGCCCGCTATGGGCGTTCGCACGCCACATTGGCCGAGACGATGTGGTTGTGATCTTGCCTGATTACACGCAAAGGCAACTGCCACTCTATGCCGTCCGGCATTCTTCCACAGTTATCCCCGCCCGGATATCAAGTTTCATTGAGCACGTGTCTGAGAGTGTTAGAGGTGTAGAAGGACTCATCCCTGCAGCTTCAACATCATGAATTGGTTGCTCAAATTCGATACAAATTATTGGGCCGGTTTGCCGGGCATAGATGTTAAGATCGCGGTCAAAATGCATACGACACCCGTTACGCGCGGCCTAGCCTGCAGGACTACCAAGTGCAGTATTCATTTCTTTAGACGGGTCGAGTTGAACATGTTTTCAACAATTCTCGTATCCAGATATTTTGCGGATCATTTTTAGATCTGCGGTGCCACCCGGCAAATAGCTTTACATCCGGCATGGGGATGGGGAGCGGTTTTGTGACCAGTCTACCTGTCGTCACGTCCGCCAGCGATTTAGGCGCGATCGCCAGACTTTGATCATCGCTCAGCAGTATCGGGAGCGTTAGAAAGCTATGGCATAACGTGGCGACGTTGCGTGCCAGATCCTGTTGCTGAAGAATATCGTCAAGCGTGGATGTTGAATTGTTGCCCCGTAAGCTGACTAGAACATGGGGAAATCGTGTTAGTTCTTTCGTCGAAACAGTTCTGTCAGCCAATGGGTGATAAGGCGACATATAGAGCATCAAGGGATCAGTCCTGAGCAGCGTCGCAGAATAACTCTCGGGCAGCATCCCGGGTGAGCCGATGATGAAATCCACAGTATTCAAGTTCTGAATGGATGCCACATCCGATCCGCTGAAGGGTCGAAATGCGGTTTTCAAATTTGGGGCCTCCTGTGCCAACTCGGAACGAAAGGGCGCAAGAACCGTTGCGATTGCAAAATCGGTGGCCAGAAAGATGACTGTGCCGGTCGCCTTGGCAGGGTCAAAGACATGTGGCGATGTGAGATTTCGCAGCCCCAACAGTACATCGCTGATCTGCCCACTAAGATCTTCAGCGCGCTCCGTTGGGGTCAGGCCATGGCTGCGCCGCTCAAACAGCGGATCATCAAAGATTTCGCGCAAACGCTTCAACGCGCCCGACACCGCAGATTGCGACAGGTTCAACCGCGCCGCACTTAACGTTGCCGAATGTGTGTCCATGAGTGCTTCGAACACCAAAAGAAGCTGCGGGTCCAACATTCTGATATCAGCCATGACGATATCATAGTTCAGTATATGCGCTTTGCAATGATATCATGCCGCTTTTAGGTTCCGGATCAGTTCAATTCTGAGGAGCCAAAATGACCCTTCGCAAACTGGCCATCGCCAGCGTTATCCCTACCGCCCTCACACTGATCGGAGCATCTGCCATGGCCCAACAGGCTATCGAATACAAAACCGAAACGACGACCTATGAAGGCACGTTATTTGCGCCCGAAAACAAAGGGGCGTTGGACGGCGTTGGTGTTCTGATCGCCCATGATTTCCTTGGGCCCAGCGAAAACCAGTTCTCTATGGCGCGTGATTATGCCGCCAAGGGTGCGACCGTATTTGTCGCGGATTTCTATGGCAAAGACGTGCGCCCCGATGGCCCCGAAGCCGCCACAGCCGAAGCCATTCGTGTACGCGGTGCCGTGCCCGAACTGCGTGCAGCGATGAGCGCGGCACTTTCGGAGCTGACAGCGCAGGGCGTCGATGCAAACCGCACCGCTGTGATCGGGACAAGCGTTGGTGGTCTTGCAGCTCTGGAACTGGCACGCACGGGTGCTGACCTTGGTGCGGTGGCCGTTCTTTGGGGTGTGCTGGAAAACACCGCAGCCGAAACGACACAAATGATCACAGCGCCTGTCACTCTGTTCCAGGGCGACCTTGATCCACTTGCACTAGCTGAGGCACGCGACGCTATCGCAGCCGAGTTTGAGGCGATGGGCGTTAACTATGATCTGCAGGTTTTCGAAGGGGTCGCCCACGCCTTTACCCTGTCTTTCATGGGCACTGATACAAGCAGCGGCTTTGCCTATGACAAAGCTGCGACCCAGCAATCATTGGCTCAGGTAGAAGCAATCCTTCAAGGGCTTTGATAGATATTGCCTGCCTTTGCATTGAACCCGAAAAGGCAGGCAAACGACATCTTTGACAGGGTTGGATCTATTGCAGTGAATATCAGATTCGCGGTTGTCGCTGAACTGAAGCTTCAAAAGCACGTTGCTGCAAACATTGGATGATTGGCCGTATCAGATCGAACCTTGAGTATCACGGAAGCGGTTTAACCGAAGCACACTCTGGTTGAGTAATCGGCTGATCTGTGCATCCAGTTCACGCTGACTTCGGATCGCTCAAAAGCTGCGACGAATCCTGCGCGCTGCACTAACGTCTGCAGCTCAAAGATAAGCGGGCCTCCTGCGGCATCGGATTAACTCACCGCAGCTGCCAGTTCAGGATTTGCTTCTAATTCTTTCAACAGACGAGCCTGCCGTACCGCAGGATCAAGTTCAGGATCACTGAGATGCTGCAACATGGGAACAACGCTCGCTTCGATTTCATCAGTCCGTGCTTGCGCCATACCGTGAAACACAAATGGGCGAAGATAGCGCATTTGCGCGAGCAATGCGGTCTGCTGGAAGGGTTTCAGGAACTCGTCCACGGAAAAGTTATTGTATCCACCTGCGTGATAGCTATCGGCAGGACCGCCCGTGGAAATGAGCAGAAGCAACTCGCGACCGCTGAGCTTGTCACCACCTGGCCCATAGGCAAACCCGTAGGTCAAGACCTGATCCATCCATGACTTCAGTACAGGCGGCGCGGAGTACCAATAGAATGGAAACTGAAAGATGATCCTGTCATGAGACAGGAGCGCGGCCTGTTCCGCAGCAGCATCAAACTGCATCGTCGGACCGCCTATCTCGGTCAAGTTGCGGATCGTGACATCGGCTGTTGAAGACAGGGCATTTATCCAAACCCGATTGATCTGAGATCGCTCGAGGTTCGGGTGCGCTGCGAGGACAAGAATTTGCATTGCCGCTCTCTTTCTTGATTTTTTGATTGTAGTTTGCGTGATCAGCGGCTCATCTGAAGCGACGATGCCGCGTCACTGGTCTTGGTGGCCCCTCAACGCCGAGACCGCGCCCTGTCAAAGGGCGCGGCGCTGGCTTGGTTATTCGGCCAGACGATCGACCACAGGTGCGAGCTGGTATTGCGACCAGAAGAATGTGTTTGCTGCGTCCTGATCAGCCGAGAGGTTGGTGGCCTCGACAATGCGACCGTTCTCAATGCGGTAAACGAGCGCCCAAGTTGTATCTACGTTCGGCTTGCCTTCCGCGTTGGACCAGCCACGGTGGATATCGACCACATGGTTTTCGTCAGCACCGAAATAGATCGGCTCTGCTTGGAAACCAGCAACTGCAAGCTGGCCAAAGAACGCGAGCACGTCGTCCCGGCCGCTCAAAGTACCACTCAGGGGGTGTCGACCCGGAATGTGCCATTGCACGTCTTCATCCATGACGGCAGCAATACCATCCAGATCATTTGCGCCGTAGGCCGCAAAGAAGTTCTGGACGACTTGTTTGTTTTCTTCCGGTGTTCCGGCCATTGCGATGCTTCCCGTTGCTAAGGTGGCAGCGATTGCTACGGAACGAATGATGGGTTTCATGATTTTCTCCTGGTGGTCTGAGGACACGGCGGCATTGATGAAAATCTAAGCGGAGTCGATTAAGTTGATAATCCGCCCTCAATCTGTTTCTTTGCTAGATGAAATCTACCAATTGAAAGAGACGGAGGACTGGATTGTGCGCTTGCCACTCGCAACACTTGAAGTTTTTACTGCCATTGCGAAACAGGGCAGCCTGCGCGGCGCAGCGGATATTCTTGGAATCAAACCTGCCACCGTCAGTCAGCAACTCAAAAACCTGGAAACCCAACTTGGGACGACACTGTTCATTCGAACCACACGATCCGTAAGTTTGACCGAGTCTGGACGGGCGCTGCTACGAGGATCAGGGCCTGCATTTGATCAATTAGAAGAGGCTGTAGAAACTGCAAGAACCACCGGACACGCCGCCCGAGGCCGCCTTCGGGTCGCGATGGCAGAATACATCTACGACCTTTTTGTGAGCCCAGCACTTAGCGCTTTTTCGACGCGATACCCGGAGATTGAGATAGAGCTATCCATCACAGACGCGCTGTCGCAAATTCTGGATGATGGCTTCCACGCGGGTTTCCGTCTGGGGGATCGGATTTCTCAGGACATGGTGGCTGTTCCAGTTACGCCACCACTTGATCTTGTGGTCGCTGGAAGTCCATCCTACTTGAAGGCGAACGGCACACCGAAAGTGCCCGCTGAGCTGCTTCAGCACAATTGTATCCGCTACCGGCTGCCCTCTTCCGGCAAAGTTGCAGCTTGGAACTTCAAGTCATCAACTGGAGAATTTGCGGTTGATGTTGATGGGCAGTTTATCGTCAACACCTTACCGGCTTCGCTTGATTTGGCCCAGCAGGGGTGCGGTTTGATTTACACGTTCAAAGACTATTGTGCGGAACAACTGGGAATCGGCAATCTGGTTTCGATGCTCTCTGAACATCTTCCAGATACGCCTGGAGTGTACATCTACTTTCCGAGGGAATATCGGAACATGATCCCGCTGCGCTTGCTTATTGATCATCTCAAGATATCATAATAGCAGTTGGGTTTCCTCTAATCCGCAATTTCTCGGAACGGCAGGCGACAGATAGGTTTCGATGCGGATTCAAGTCGTTCAGATCCGCCTCGGCTACTTTGGATGGCATCGAGGTCGCCCACATGATCTGAAATCAGCAATTCCCCAGCACCACGACATCTGGCTTTCGGCTATTTACCGAGATCGCAGGATGAGTGCGTCCGGTAAGTCGATGGCTCTGGCCGCTCTAAAAGTTCGCGACATATCCCCAGAACCTTTTGGCTTCCGGTGCTGCCCTCTGAGTTCGCCTGGATTACGGAGAATTTACAGCTGCCAACCAAAGCAGATATATAGTTCCAACTTGGGGCTTGTTCCAAATGTCACTAGGTTGATTGGCTCTCGTTTTTCGCTCGCGCAGCGAAAGCCTGCATTGCGAGGATTCTGTGGAAAAACAACGTGTTGCTGGCGCAGAAACCGGAACCCGGAATTTGGCGCGAGTGCCTTTCTAGTCAGGCTTTTCGCGTTTGCTGCGGTGCGGGAAAGGTCTTGGCCAGTTTCCGGAAGTTCTGGGCGGTGGCTGCGAGGAGAAATTCGTCGTTCGCACCACATGGCCCGCGTAATCGAAGCTTCCCAAGCCCAAGGAAACGTTTGAGATGGGCAAACAGCATCTCGAACTTCTTCCGCCGCTTTATCGAGACCTTGTATTGCTTGGTCTTGGCAAAGGGCCGTTCGTTTGCTTCTTTGGTACGTCCAGCGGGAAGCTATCAATCGTTGAGATTGCGTGACTCTACGCAAGGGAAGCAAAAGGCAGACTTAAGCGTCGCTCCTTTCGACACCAGCAAGTGTCTGACGCTCCCGATTAAGAGCTTGCAATTGAGTTTTGACATAAGCAATTCAAGAGCGTTCGGGGGTAGGTCGGCATGAGGTTTTGTTGAAGGAAATCATGTGAGCAGCCAAAAAGACGAGATCCTTTGAAATCTTTTTTGTGACAACCGTCGCAGCTCTGATCGCAATGGCGAATAGAGATTGATCATTGGGTGCGTGAAATCACGGACGCTCAAATATACCCATCCGCTAAGCGTTGGCAAAACCATTTTGAGACTGCGACAGAGTTCAAACCATTGAAAGCTGTTGCAGTTCTGACATTGATCCCGGATGCTGGAAACCTGATTAAGGACAACGCAGCAGAGTGTGATAAAGAGCAGGATGTCGCTGGAAGATCCCTTCACAGAACTTCAGATCACAAGACAGACGAACGGATTCTACAAAGGCTACAGCCTTCCGATCGCGTTGGTCAGCAAACTGGTGGTAACGGCTCTGGTGCTTTGGGCTTTGGTTTGGCCACTTGCTGCGAATGATACGTTACGGTCTTGGAAGTCAGGTCTTCTGAGTGATTTTAACGTATTCTACGACCTATCGGTTGCTCTGTTTTCGCTGTTCCTGTTTGTGGTCGCTGTGATCCCCGCTACCGGTCGACTGCGTCTGGGCGGTGATAACGAACGGCCCGAGTTCACGAATTTCTCATGGTTCTCGATGATGTTCGGTGCCGGGCTGGGAGTTGGGTTGATGGTTTATGCCACAGCCGAACCCCTTGGTTTGTGGGAGGTCAATCCGCTAACAGTCACGGGGGAGGTTGCGCCCAAAAGCACCGACGCAATTCAGGGGGCCTATCGCTATACATTCTTGCATACGGGGTTTCATGCCTGGGCCATCTATGTGGTGACAGGATTGAGCTTGGCGTACTACGCATACACCCGCGATATGCCGCTGACGATCCGTGCTGCACTGACGCCGTTGCTGGGCAAGTATTCCAATGGGGCAGCAGGTCATCTGATCGACATACTGGGCGTCGTCGCAACCATTCTTGGCGTCGCCGTCACCATCGGATACGGCGTATCACAGCTTGTGGATGGCGCGTTTCTGATTACTGGCGCCAACTGGTTGATGGACGGAGTCATGAAGCCTTCAACAGCGGCGTTGGTTGCTGCGTTAGCACTGGTTATGATGCTTTCGACACTGTCGGCAGTTTCCGGCGTCGGAAGAGGGGTGAAGTACCTCTCGAACCTGAATTTGATCCTGTCATTGATACTTTTAGCCGTGTTTGTTGTATTCGGATCATTTGCGTTTGCGTCCGTGACCTATGTGCAGGCTCTCCTGGATTACATCGTCAACTTTATACCCCTCAGCCTGCAGGCCTATAGCCCGATGTCACAGGCAGAGTACGCAACAGCGCTGCCGCCCGAAGCCGCGCCCTTCGCAGGAGAGCTGTTTGCCGGTGCGACCGACGCCTGGGGAAGTAAGGAAGAATTCCTCAACGCCTTGAGCGCTGATGCCGCAGCTATGCCGGAGGCGGCAAAACTGGCCGCATATGAGGCGGGCACTCCGGGGCGGTTGTTCGGATGGCAATCGAGTTGGACCACGTTTTACTGGGCGTGGTGGATCGCCTTTTCGCCCTTCGTCGGTTTGTTTCTTGCCCGGATTTCACGCGGGCGAACGGTACGTGAGTTTATCTTTGGTGCTGTGGTCGCTCCATCATTGGTGTGTTTCGCCTGGATGACGATATTGGGTGGTTCGGCCATTGATCTGGAACTGAACGGAGACGCCGATGGCGTGATCCTTGCATCGTCAACCACAGCAACCCTGTTCGTGACGCTTGAACAAATGATCTCAGGCAATTTGTTGATTATCATCAGCTTCATGTGTGTGGTTTTGACAATGACATTTCTGGTGACGTCGGCGGATTCAGGGATTCTTGTGATGAACACAATCATGTCCGGCGGATCGGAAGAGACCGGCGTCAAACACCGCATCCTCTGGGGCGGTCTACTGACTCTGGTCATTGGTACGCTGCTGATCGCAGGGGGCGGTGGACTAGAGGCGCTGACCAATTCCATGATTATCGGCGCGTTGCCCTTCAGCCTTGTTCTTCTACTGATGTGTGTCTCACTCGGAAAAGCCATGATCAACGACCTTCGGCGGTCGAGCTATGAGGAAAGCGCCTCAGATACTGAGTGAACATTAACGATTCAGTCCGGTTTCTTAATGTTCCTCATGGGATTGCTTAACGATGGGGCGTTAAATCTGACTGACTTGCTGGTGGGCACTGACGGGCATCCTCCAGGCGATTACCAACACAACAGAGAACAGATCATAGGGTATTTGTATCGGGCTACTCCGATCAGACATAAGAAAGGGTGCGCAATGTCAAACGCTTCAGTTTACGCCCCTTTGTTTGCACCCATTCGTCTGGGGCCAGTCACTGCAAAAAACCGCTTCTATCAGGTGCCACATTGCACCGGTCTCGGTCATGTGCGCCCCCGTGCCGAGGCCGCGCTGCGTGGTATGAAAGCGGAAGGCGGTTGGGGCGTGGTATCCACGCAGGAAACCGAAATTCATCCAACTTCGGATCTGGCCCCTTATGCCGAAGGGCGTTTGTGGGACGCACGTGACATTCCCGCCCTGAGACTGATGACGGAGGCAGTCCATGGACACGGTGCGTTGGCGGCCGTGCAGCTTGTGCACAACGGCAGCCATGCCACAAACCTGTTGTCGCGGGCGCCCATATTGGCCCCATCAGATATGGCGATCAGTTCAGTGCAACCGAAACAGGGGCGTGAGATGGACAAGGCCGACATTCGCGCCCTGCGCCAGTGGCACCGCGACGCCGCTTTGCGCGCCAAGGAGGCCGGGTTTGATATCATCTACGTTTATGCTGGCCACGCCATGACACTGGCCCAGCACTTCATGCTGCCGCATTTGAACACACGGACCGACGAATATGGCGGTTGTCTGGAAAATCGCGTGCGACTGACCCGAGAGTTGCTGGAAGACACGCATGAGGCTGTTGGCGATACCTGCGCAGTAGCATTCCGCTTTGGCATTGATGAAATGCAGGGCCCCGACGGGATGCAAGCGGTCGAAGAGGGCCGCGCCGTGGTCGAATTGTTGGCCGAATTGCCGGATATCTGGGACGTCAACGTCTCGGATTGGTCCAATGATTCCGCGACCACACGGTTCCAGCCGCAGGACGGTTATCAAAACGAGTATCTGGCCCATGTCAAAAAGGTAACGGGTAAGCCCGTGGTCGGGGTTGGGCGCCTAACCTCGCCCGACATGATGCTGTCGATGTTACGCAAAGGTGTTGTCGATTTGATCGGGGCCGCGCGGCCTTCGATCGCTGATCCGTTCATTCCCAGAAAGATCGAGGAAAGCCGCATCGACGAAATCCGTGAGTGCATCGGGTGCAATATCTGCGCCGCATCAGATGGGCTTGGCATCCCGATCCGATGCACGCAGAACCCCACGATCGGAGAAGAATGGCGGCGCGGCTGGCATCCCGAACGGATCGCTTCGCGTGGTCAGGCGACGCAAACGCTGGTTGTCGGCGGTGGCCCTGCGGGGTTGGAATGCGCTATGCAACTTGCACGGCGCGGGTACGATGTGACTTTGGCCGAAGGAGAGGCAGAATTCGGAGGGCGTGTCCTGCGCGAAAGCAGATTGCCCGGGCTGGCGGCGTGGGGCCGCGTGGCGGATTACCGGCTAAACGATCTGAAACAGCGCTCCAACGTGCAGATGTTTACAGAAAGCGCGCTGACCGCTGATCAGGTGACAGAACTTGGCATCGACCATGTGTTCCTTGCTACCGGCGCGCGTTGGCGGGCCGATGGGATCGGGCGCTACACCCGCCGCCGCCTACCGCGGATTGACGCGAGGGCGCGTATTTACACGCCCGATGACATCATGGGTGGATCGGAGCCCGAAGGGTCTGTTGTGATCTATGATGATGACCATATCTACCTTGCTGGGGTGGTCGCTGAAAAACTTGTTCGGTCCGGCTGCGAAGTGATTTTCGTGACCCCGGAGAGCGCGGTATCCGGGTTTTCTGCATACACGCTTGAGCAACACCGCATTCAGGCCCGGTTGCTTGATCTGGGTGTGGATATCCGCTGCAATCAGGTGCTGCGGAACGTGGCACCCGATCATGCGACTATTGCTTGTTCTTACACCGGGCGCCGCGATCAAGTGCGGTGCGACTCTGTGGTTCTGGTGACCGAGCGGCTGCGGAATACCGCGCTTTATGAGCAGTTAAAGAACCAAGGTTTGACGACGCTGGAACTGATCGGAGATGCGGCCTCACCAGGGCTGATCGCTGACGCGGTTTTTGCGGGTCACCGCACGGCGCGTGACTTTGAGCGTTCGAAATCTGACGCGAACCTGGATTGGTTTCGCCGGGAAATCACTGATCTGCGGGAGGAGACGCCATGACCGAAGCAACCGCAACAAAGACGCGCCGCCGCGGCGGTGGGCGCGCTGCCCGTATTGCATTGCAACAGACCAGCACCGGCAATGAGGCGGTACATGGAGGCATGGCTGGGGGCCGCTACAGCCCGTTATCTCAGACGGATATGGAAGCCATTCACCATGCAGCCCTGACCGTGCTGGATCAGACGGGTCTCGCAGATCACTTTCCGGAACTGCTGGATCTGGTGTTGCCCAAAGGCGCGGTATTGAACGACCACAACCGCCTGTGTTTTCCGCGTGCGCTGATGGAGGATGTGCTGTCGGGCGCGGCGGGTGAATACTATGTCCACGCACGCGGTGATCGGTCGGGCAGAGACGATATGCACTGTACCGCACAAAGCGTCTATTTCGCCAATTCGGGCACAGCGGTAACGACGTTTGATGCAAAAACAAAGTCTTATCGCCCGTCCGAGCTGCGCGATATCTATGATTTCACCCGACTGGTCGACAGGTTGGAAAACATCCACATGTTGGGTGCAACCGTGCTGGCAACCGATGTACCGGACGACTTTACCCATGACATGAACATGGTCTATGCCATGCTGTCTGCCAGCCAGAAACCCGCCTGCATGGCGTTCCGTAACCGCAGCCATATCCCGCATGCCATCCGTATGTTCGATCTGGCTTCGGGAGGTGAAGGTTCCTTTCTGAAAAGACCCTCAGTCATTTTTGGCGGGTGCCCCATCGTTTCTCCCTTACGCATTGGGCGCGAGAACATGGAGATTCTGATCGACACCGCCAAACTGGGCTTGACCGTTGATCTGGCCGTCCCTCCGCAGGCCGGGGCCACAGCGCCCGCGACGTTGGCCGGAACACTGGTTCAGGCGGTGGCCGAGACGCTGGCCTGTGTCGCCATTGTCAATCTGATCCGACCCGGTTGTCCGGTCAGCTTTGCCGCCTGGCCGTTTATAACAGATCTACGTAGCGGATCTTTTACGGGCGGCAGCGGCGAGCAGGCCCTGATCGGTGCGGCTGCCGTTCAGATGGGGCAATTCTACTGTTTGCCCACATCGGTCGGCGCGGGCATGACCGATGCCAAACTGCCTGACGCGCAATACGGTCTGGAAAAGGCTTTGACCTTCACGCTCGCGGCTCATGCCGGAGCCAACCGGGTGTGCGAGTTCGGCGGGATGATCGGTAGTCTGATGGGGTGCAGTTTCGAGAGCATGGTCATCGACAATGAGGCTGGCGGCATGATCCTCCGGTCATTGCGCGGAATCGAGGTGAACGATGAAACGCTGGCCGTGGATGTCATCCACAATTGTGCCATTGATCCGGGTCACTTTCTGGGTAACCCGCATACGCTGAGTTCGATGAAATCAGAATTCGTATACCCCAAGCTGATGGATCGTGAACGCACTGATACGTGGGAAAAGGAGGGTAAACTTGACCTGATGGATCGCGCGAGTGAATGCGCCTCTGCTATTCTTGGCTCCCATTTCCCGAACTTTTTCGGTGACGCGGATGCGCAGGTGCGAGATGAATTCCCCATTGTTTTGAACCGACAAGACATGAAGCGAGGATCGAGATAGGTTGGGAGGATCCCAAAAGGAGTCCATTGCCGGATTGCCGCTGCTTTGAGACAACCTCTTCCGGCATCGTTCGCTTGTTCACCATGTGGTTCCTCTGTTTTCCTAACCGTAACGGCGGACCACATTAGCGGGCAGGATGACCAGTCCGCTCTTCCTCTCTGTTGTCCCGCACGGGTTACAAGCTCCAATCTGAAAACGCGTCTGGGTTGAAAAAAACCTTGTGGTCAACCACAGTGGGCTTCTGGAGGCATCCTCAGTGTTGACATGGAGGCGCATTTGTCGCGCAGAGCGATTTGACTGACACGCCAGTGGATACGGTCCAACATGCACCGTTGAATCGACCTTTGCTGGGCATAAATTTCTTTGCCGGAGATGTGACTGCGGGGTTTGGACCCTATCTGGCGATTTACCTTTTGGCTCAACTTCATTGGTCGCCCCAGAATATCGGATTCGCTCTGGCTCTTGGCTCAATCGTGACGGTTTTGGCACAGACGCCGGCCGGGGCGTTAATCGATTGGACGCGCGCAAAGCGAGCTTTGATGGTTGTGTGTATCACTGCTGTAGGTTTGGCTGCTCTGACACTTGTTGTGTCGGATCAGGCTATCGCAATCTATGGCGCACAAGCTACGATGGGTGTTGCCCTGGCTTTTCTCGGCCCGCTGATTGCTGCTATCACGCTGGGAGTTGTAGGTCGGAAGGCGTTTACCCGGCAGACCAGCGCAAACCAAGCCTGGAACCATGCGGGTAACGTGGTGGCAGCGGGGATCGCGGCCGGGTTGGCATTGGCTGGTTATGTGGACGGGGTGTTCATATTGATTGCAGTGATGTGTGTTGGCATGATCCTCTGTACCACATTGATCAAATCCACCGATATAGACCACGAAAACGCCCGAGGCGGTGTCGCAGAAGACAACTCGGGTGCCGAGAAACCCAGCGGCTTTGCAACCATCTTAAACGACAAACGCCTGTTGATTTTCGGTGTTTCCATCGTTCTGTTTCACTGCGCCAACGCCAGTATGCTGCCTTTGGTCAGTCAGAAAGTCGCTAGTGGAGGCGATACCAAAACCGGCATCGCGTTTACGTCTGCCTGCATCATCTCGGCGCAATTCATCATGATCGGAATGGCCATTCTCTGCGGTCGCACAGCCGACCATTGGGGGCGCAAACCTCTGTTTTTGATTGCGTTTTCGATCCTACCAATCCGTGCCGTCTTGTACAGTTTGACCGACAATACCGTCGCCCTTGTAGCGATACAGTCGCTTGATGGCGTGGCAAATGGGATCTTTGCTGTCCTGTTTTTGCTCATCGTTTCGGATATGACCAAAGGAACCGGGCGGTTCAATATCGTACAAGGGGCGTTGGCCACCCTCGTCGGAGTTGGGGCTTCGATCAGCAACCTTGCGGCGGAAGAGATCGTGCAAATCAGCAGTTATGATATGGCGTTCTACTTTCTTGCGGCCGTTTCACTGCTGGGGGCATTGATTTTCTTCACACTGATGCCGGAAACGGCTCCTCACGCAAGCCGCAATCAGTCCAACCCTGACGCCGCGCAATCTTAAACGGAGTAGCACATTGTCCTTCAGTCTTGGGGTCTCAATTGCCGTTTTCACTCTGATTGCTATCCGCGAATGGCTGCCCGCATCCATGAAAATTTGGCATGTCATGACGGCAGGAGCATTCGCCCTGCTGATCACCGGTGCTATCTCTCCGAAGTCGGCCCTAGAGGCCATAGACTGGAACGTAATGCTGTACCTGTTCTCGGTCTTTTCCATCGGGCGTTCTTTGTATGAAAACGGTGTTTCACATCGGATCGCGGGCTGGATGGTGGGCTGGCGAACACCGGGCGTGTCACTGGTTGCATTTATGTTGCTGTTTGCGCTGATCGCTGCAGTTCTAACCAATGACGCTGCTGCAATTATCGGCACGCCGATAGCGCTGATGTTGGCACGTCAAACCGGAGCCGATCATCGGACCTTTCTGATTGCGCTGTGCGTGACCGTAACAATCGGCAGCATGGCCACACCGATCGGAAACCCGCAAAACCTGCTGATAGCGGCCAGCGGCCAAGTTCCCGCCCCTATGGTCACGTTTGTGCACTGGCTGATTGTTCCTACCCTGATCTGTCTGGGCGGCAGCGCCTTTTGGCTGTCCAAGCGAATGGTCGTATCGACGCCCGATTTGGATAAATCGGATGTAACTAAGGATACCAGCGGCGTGAAATGGCCGGTGCTTCTGGCGATAATCGTTCTGGTCGTTCTCGTGACGGTCGAGAGCGTTCTGGCTGCAACCGGATCAGACTTCGGCTATCCACTGGGGGTCGCAGCGGCCATCGCCTGTCTACCGGTTTATCTGTTTGATAGTGCGCGGCTTAAAACCTTTGTCCGCCTGGACTGGCCCACATTGGTCTTCTTTGTATCTATGTTCATCGTGACCGGCGCACTGCTGAATTCGGGGTCGTTACAAAGCATTCTGGGTGACGAGCGCGCACATATGAGTGAACCACTGGTCACGGCCGGTATCAGCTTTTTTGGCAGCCAGATTTTCTCAAACGTGCCATTGGTCGATATGTACCTGAAGCTTATGCCTTCCTTTGACGTGCCAAATCTGATGATGCTTGCCGGTATCTCGACCCTGGCCGGAAACGTCTTCATCATCAGCGCAGCCAGCAATGTCATCGTCTTGCAAATGGCAGATCGCATGGGAGCGCAGGAAGTGACGTTCACACAATTCATGAAAGATGTGTTGCCTATCGGACTTGTTTCGACCGGGATTACGGTTGGTTGGATATTGCTTCTTGAGGCACACTTGTCCGGCAAAGCATTTTGATGAACCTACTGATTTGCACCAGATGCGAACCGCAGCTACGGGTTCAGGAGTTTTACGAATTGGCCTGTCAACTAAGGCATCGATCTTCATGAAGTTGCCAACTTTAGTGCCTGCGAGACAACCTAATTAGCCCGTGCCATGTTGACCAGGGTCTCCAAGTATCAATGATGGTTGTAGGCCGAATGCCGTGCGTTTAGATTTCACCCAAAGCAGGTATTTGCTGGTGAACCTCAATCACATTGCCTTCCGGATCATGGAAGAATACCTGATGCCATTCCTTTGCAAAAGTTGTTCCATAGTCCGAATATGGAATACTATTTTCGTCGAGTATCTTGAGAAATGCCTCAAGATCATCTGTCCGAAATGCGATATGACCGCGCTCAACCGGGTTGATTACCCGACCGTTCTTGAACGCGACATCAAATGCGCGTTCAGCCAGGTGCATCTGCATGCTGCCTTCAGTCGCAAATCGAATTTTACCGTCATAGCCGGTTTCTGTATTGGCAACTGTACGTGGAAAATTCTGCTGAGGGATATCGTCTAAACCTAGGACGTTTGTGTAAAAATCGTGCATTCGATCGACGTCATCGGCCACGTAGTTTATGTGGTGAAATTCTAGCTTCAATTGCGGTCTTCTACTCTTGCTGACGTTACATGGCTTATAGCATCAAGTACCGACTATTTGGATATCACCTGCAGCAGCATTCTTGCCATAGAGGTACGGAGGTAAGAATGCGCGCTGGACATCGACCTTAAACGCTCGAAGATCGTGTTGTCACTGCAGATCAAGTCTGTGATTACATCGGCGCACAGGCTCTTGTTTCCCGTCTAACAATGGTCGATTGGATGTTGGGGCCCTCTTATCGTTGAAGCGCTTATCGCGCATGCAATGCGCAACATCGAACTTAGTTTTGAAGACGAAGAGATCCGAATGGATCAAGCCGAGCGCACCGAAAACCCTTACAATCTGTTGTTGCGGCCTTGGCGGGCGACGCCTACGTAAAAGTAGAAAAATTTCCGGATGGGGTCAATGTACGGAAATTCCATAGACTTTCCCGGAGTAGTTCCATTCCTTATGGTACGTGAATTGACGGTCGCTAAGGCTCACAACTTGCTGAAACGATACTTTTTAAGAATTTCAAGGATTACAGATTTTGCATGCAGCCTGTGTCGACGGTGTCGGTCGTGCGCGGTTTCAGGATCTCTGTTTCGAATGGCCTGATAAACTGCTCTGTGATCTTCGTTCGATTTCAACGGTAGAGGGCGGACATAGAGCGTTGCGGCACGCGCGCGCGTAACCTGATCACTCATCATCTCAACGATTTTTTCGACCCGAGTGTTTCCACCCAAGCGAACAAGTTCACGATGAAACGTGTCATCTGCTTCAGCCCAGCTTTCCAGATCCTCTGATTTTGTAGCGTTGTCCATACGGTCGATAGATTGGGCAAGGGGCACCAGTTCATCATCGCCGTAACCTGCTTCGGCAGCTTTCTGTGCCGCGAGGCTTTCGAGTTCGGTCAGTATGTCGTAGATTTCGCACATATCATCCGGCGATATCGGCAGGATGCGAACACCTTTACGCGGGCGCATTTCAAGCAATCCCTTGCTTTCGAGCATCAAGGCTGCTTCGCGGATTGGAGTTCGCGACATGCCAAGGTGTTCGGCTAGTTCTGATTCCAGGTGATCGGTTCCTGCCGCCAACTGGCCCGACAGTATCATACCGCGCAGATCGTGGACTGCACGTTGGGTATTTGACAGAACCTTTTCGTTTTTCGGTTTCATTTTTTGTCCAGCTTGATCTTCTTTCCCGCCTCGTTCGACGCATAGACGGCTTCTTCAGTTCGAAGGACCTCAAGATACTCTTGTGCGATGTTTTCGATTGGCGTCCCGGACATGAAACCCGAAATCACGTGGCTTTGCAAAGCGTGAACGCAATCCCCGCCAAACCCATCCCATTTATCTGCCGGTAGGACCACCTGAATTTTCTGTTGCGCGAAAGCACGTAACCTGACAGAACCGTCGCCCGTAAGCGTCAGTGTACCTTCTGTTCCTTCAACCAAAGCCTCTCCCATTGTACGTCGCAGATTGTCTGCCGCGTGGTCTAAACATCTGTTGCCATCAATCAACGTCGACATGCCGTTGTCATAGTTCAACAAGACATGTCCGGCATCTTCACCGGAGATGACGGGGTTGATCTTGCGTAGATCAGCGTAGACCGAACTTGGTGACCCGAACAAAAACCGAAACGTGTCAATGTAATGAACGCCAGTTTCGTGAACCAGCAGCTTTGGCATCTTCTGAAAATATGGTTGCCGGTCCAGATAAGCATTTGGCCCCTGGCCATCTCCGGGTCGGAGACGAAATGTTGCCTGCAACGGAGTGCCGATCCCGCCGCGATCCAGAACCGACTTAATCGTGCGAAACCACGGCTGGAACCGGAAGTTCTCATGAATGATTATCGTCGCTTTTTCGGCGTTTGCCATGGCGACAATCGCTTCAGCTTGCTCAAGAGACGGACAAAAAGGCTTCTGGCAAATCACCCACTTGATTCCATGTGACAGCGCTGTCTTGATCGTCTCAACGTGGCTGTTTGGTGGTAGTATCACATCTAGAATATCGGGCTTACAGGCGGTGAGCATTTTCGGCAAATTTGTATAAGCGGATACTCCGGTGGCCTTAGCTTTTTCTATTTCGAGGTCGCAAGACGCCTGAAGGTCCACATCAGTCATGCGCGACCAGCTTTCATAGTGGAACTGGCTAAAGTACCCGGCGCCAACACATGCGACCTTAACCTTGCGCGTGTTAGTCATGCGGCCAATACCTCTTGCAACACGGAGGATGCCGCTGCTTCTGTACCAGCCTGGCCGCCAAGGTCACGTGTGAGCGATTTGCCATCAGAAATCACTTTCTCGACCGCGTTCTGAAGCTTCGATCCATCGTTGATCAAGGCGTCGTTATCATTGCGCGATCCCAACCAATCGAGCATCATTGCAGCAGACAGGATCATTGCAAACGGGTTGGCGATGCCTTGGCCTGCGATATCGGGCGCAGATCCGTGACAGGGCTGAAACACCGCGTGGTTCAGCCCGATATCAGCCGATGGTGCCAAGCCGAGACCGCCCATCAGACCGGCACCCAGATCTGAGAGGATGTCGCCAAACATGTTTTCCGTCACAAGGACATCGAATTCCCAGGGTTTTTGCACCATCCACAACGCTGTTGCGTCAACATACGCATGGTTCGCCTCAAGCCGGGGATGTTTTTTTGCTTCCGCATCAAACATGTCGCGGAAAAAGGCAAACGCCCGGAAAACGTTGGCCTTGTCGACACAGGTGACACGTCCCTTGCCTTTTCCCTGATTGCGACGTTCTTCTGCCATGTCGAATGTAAACTTGAACAGTTTTTCGGAAACGCCACGGGTTATCAGCATCGTTTCTCGTGCTTCGTTCTCCAGAACTTCACCACAGCCTTGCGTATGAAAAAGCCCTTCGGTGCTCTCGCGTACGAGAACAAAGTCGATCTCTTTGCCCGGTGGTAAAGCGAGAGGCGTGGACTGTCCCGCCCGGACCCGTACCGGTCTAACGCCGGCAAACAGCCCGAGTTTCTTTCTCAAGTCGATCTGGGGGGATATCTCTGTTCCGTCCTCATATCGGACATTTGGTAAGCCCATTGCCGACAGCAATATGGCATCGGCGCTGCGCGCAATTTCCATGGACGTGTCGGGGAAAGACTCACCTGTTTGAGCATAATGGGCAGCTCCGGCAGGCGCATTGGCAAAAGTCAGATCATAGCCCGGGCTGGCATCCGACATCTGGCGAAGAATCTCAATTGTGGGCGCCATTATCTCTGGGCCGATTCCATCACCTTGAAACACAGCGATCTCAAATTTTCCTGTCATCCTGATGTCATGTCCTTTTCGCTCGCTTGGCAATTCGGCGGTAAACGCAAACCGACGCGTTGACAATGTAGAATTTAATGTATACGAAAATAAATGCAATAAAAAGCACATTGTGATTTCTTGGGAGGAACTATGATGAAATCTGGAATTGCAAAGCTGATCGCTTCTGCTTTGCTTGCAGCGGGCGTAAGCAGTACCGCAAGCGCGCAGGACTACCCCTTTCGCGATATCACCACAGCAGTTGTTTGGGGGGCCGGTGGAGGCACCGACACTATCAACCGTATGATCATGGCTGAGATGGAAAAGCATCTGCCAGTGTCGATCAACGTGATCAATCAGACGGGCGGTGTCGCTGGATCAAACGGCATGGTTTATGTCATGAACCAACCAAATGACGGATACACTTTGGTTGGCTTGTCGGAATCCAATGTCACTGCCGCGGTGCAAGGTGGCTGGGATCAGAAGTTTGATTTCTGGTATCCATTCATCGTTGGTGGTTCTCCTGACCTGATTTCTGTGCCTGCCGACAGCCCGTACAATTCGTTGCAGGATCTGGTCGATGCTGCAAAAGCGGCACCTGGCACAATCCCCGCTGCCGCATCCGGAGCGGGATCCATCCACCATCTGAACTTGCTGGCCATTGAGAAAGGCTCGGGTGCAGAGTTCAAATTTGTTCCCTACAAAGGCTCTGCACCTGGACAGGAAGCAGCCATCGCAGGCGAAGTTGCGCTTGTTGTGACATCTCTGGCCGAGCAGGCACCCTTGATCGAAGGTGGGCAGCTGAAGCCGCTTGCGATGCTGACGCCTGAAGATGCGCAGATCGCTGGCACAACGGTCCCGTCCGCATTTGGGATCTATGATGGGTTGGACCAGTATCTGCCACTTAAGCAGGCAATCGGGTTTGCGGTACACAATTCCGCTGGAGACGATATAAAAGCTGCTCTGGGAGCGGCGTTTGAAAAAGCCATTGCATCCGATACGGTGGCGGAATGGGCTGCGGCGAACAGCTATGATGTTGGCGGTCAATATGGCCCTGAAGCGCAAGAGCTGTTTTCCAATCTCGAAGCGACCTTCGCCTATACACTACAGGATCTAGGCGCAACTACGGTTGATCCAGCGTCGCTGGGGATCGAAAAGCCCTAATTTGGTACCATGAGTCTGGAAAGGGCGCTGAGTTGCGCCTTTTCATGCTGGAGGCAGGCAAATGGAAAAACCCGATGACGTACAGGTGTTACGTGCGCGTGATTTCTGGGCATCGTTGACCATGATCGTTCTCTCGATTTTCTTTCTTTGGAAAACCTCGGAGATCCCACTTTGGGGAGGGAACAGAGCAGGCGTCAGCGGAGTAGACTGGTTCAATTCCGCTGCGATCGTTCCACTGTTTATCTTCACAGCTGTACTTGTATTGGCCATCGTCCTGTTGATCGTTTCGATCCGGTCGGGTGGTGCACAACACGCTGTGACATCTGTTGGTCTTGGCTGGGACAAGGTTGAGGCACTACGCGTTTCAACGATCAGCCTAATGTTGTTGGCTTATGTTGTCGGCTTGGTGCCTCGTGTCGATTTCATTCTATGTTCCGGACTGCTGATAACCGGCCTTAGCTTTGGTTTTTTTGGTGGACATGCTAGGCGCGCATTGATTGCCTGCATGTTCTTGGTAACGGCCGGAGTTTTTGCTTTTGTCAGTTATCCTGCGCAAGCGGATTGGAACAACCATGCGGATGACTGGTGCACACTGATTCTCTGGATCGGTCTGACGGTGCTCTTACTCATGAAGTGTGCGACCGAAAAGGTGCTTCGGGTTGTGCCGTTGATCGCGATACTCGCGCCTTTTGTTCTGGTCTGTGCCATGGCATTCGGATTCCGTCAGAATGTGCCTGCGCGCGGGGGACTGATTTTTGAGCAGATCGAATACCACTACTACGTGACGCTTAGGCCTCTTTGGAAAGAATAGCCGAATGGATTTCATCTTCACCCAACTTGCTGGGTTCGGAGCGGCATTTGTAGCTTTGGTCGGTGACCCTCTGACATATGTCTATCTGATCGTTTCGGTATTTCTTGGCATCACATTCGGTGCATTGCCGGGCCTTACGGCCACTTTGGCAGTAACGATCCTAACAGGTTTCTTCGGCAACAAAATTCCGCTCGACTATTCACTGATTGCACTACTCGGCGCCTATGTCGGGGCGATTTATGGCGGATCGTACCCTTCGATTTTGTTGAACATTCCAGGTACGGCAGCCAGTGCCGCCACCGCGATGGATGGCTATCCGCTTGCGAAAGCCGGGCGAGGCGGAGAAGCGTTGGGGCTGACAACAACGGCAAGTTTCATCGGAACTGTGATTGGCACATTTACTTTGCTGATTTTTGTTTGGGCCCTGTTGTTGGTTTCGAAGAACATTGCCAGCCCGGAAAAGGCATTACTTGCTCTATTTGGAATTCTGCTCTCAGGCACTTTGATGAGCGAAGATCTGGTTATCAAAGGCTGGGTCGCAGGTTTAATCGGGCTTGCAATGTCCATGGTCGGACTGGATCCCTTGCTGTCCGAGCCCCGCTATACCTTTGGTTGGTCATATTTGCTAAGCGGTTTTCAGGTTGTGCCGGTTCTGATGGGGGCATTTGCGGTGCCGCAAATCATTGACGGTTTACGTCATGTCCAGGCGGGGAAGGTGATTGCTTTGAAAGGGCGAATCCTGCCGAACCTCAAATCCATTCGGCGTTATTTGACCACTATTGGTCGGTCGGGGGTAATCGGAACAGGCGTCGGAGCATTGCCGGGTGTTGGCGAAGACGTTGCTGGTTGGGTCAGCTATGGAGTAGGGAAAACGGTTTCTTCCGAGAGCGATAAGTTCGGGCGCGGTTCCTTCGAAGGCCTGCTTTGTTCTGAAACCGCAAACAACGCCTGTATCGGAGGTGCGCTTATCCCATTGCTTGTGCTGGGTATTC
Source organism: Ruegeria sp. BA2 (assembly GCF_056539605.1). Classification (NCBI taxonomy): domain Bacteria; kingdom Pseudomonadati; phylum Pseudomonadota; class Alphaproteobacteria; order Rhodobacterales; family Roseobacteraceae; genus Ruegeria; species Ruegeria sp. BA2. The sequence continues at coordinate 34,596 of NZ_JBQFVE010000023.1, forward strand.
CCGGCTCACCTCCTGCTGCTGCCCTGATGGGTGCATTCAAGATCAACAATGTCATTCCCGGCCCGACGATTGATCCGGATATCATCCTGCGTGTGGTTGCCATCCTGGTGATGGCATCATTGACCATGTTCTTGATGGGTCTTTTTACGGCACGTGTCTTCGTAAAGATCCTCGCCATTCCACAGACAATTTTTCTACCGGTCGTTATGGTGCTGACAACAATTGGATCTTTCAGCGTCGGAGGCGGCATAAACGACCTCTATCTTATGTTGGGTGTCGGGACCGTTGCGTATTTTATGAACCTGATGAAATACCCGATCGCACCGCTTGTGATCGGAGTAATCTTAGGAAGCCTTTTTGACGAGACATTCCGACGTTCCCTGTTTTTGTCAGACGGCGACCTATCCGTCTTCTTCTCACGCCCCGGAGCAGCCATTTTACTGTTACTAAATTTTGGTCTGATCCTGAGCCAGCTTCCCTTTGTGAAACGCGCCTTCCTGCGCTTGAAAGGACGAACCGTCTGATGTTTGCTGTCACTGTCACATTCAATTTGAAGCCGGGCGCCCAGAAAGCTTTTCTGCCGCTTGTAACCGAAAACGCGGTAGTTTCGCTCCGTGAAGAAAGCGGATGTCAGCAATTTGACGTCTGCATCGGAGATGATCCAGAAACCGTTTTTCTTTACGAAATTTATGATGACCAGGCGGCCTTCGATGTGCATCTCGGGACACTGCATTTCAAATCGTTTGACCAAGCAACGTCTGGAATGATTGCGAGCAAGACAGTCCAAACTTACACCGAGGTCATAAGATGAGTGAATGGGAAGTCCACGCTGTCAAATATGCTGATCGCAATGCGCGCACTCGTGCCGACAGTTTCATCATAGATGACAACCACGATGCCCCACACGCAATGGACTATTTTATTTGGGTGCTTAAGCGAGGCAATGAAGTGCTGCTGGTTGATACCGGATACGACTCAGTTGAAGGTGCCGCGCGCGGTCGTCCAATTGCGCTGGACCCGCGCGAGGCGCTTCGACCGCTCAAAATCACCCCTGAGGCTGTAGACCAGGTCATTGTGACCCATTTGCACTATGACCATGCGGGAGGGCTGCATCTGTTTCCCAACGCGAAGCTACATATGCAAGCCGCCGAAATGGCTTTCGCCACAGGTCCCTGCATGTGCCAAGACCATTTGCGCGCGCCCTTTACAGCGGGACATGTCTGCGAAGCTGTTAAACGTCTTTATTCAGGAAAAGTTGTCTTTCATGACGGGGACGCTGAAATCACTGATGGTGTCACGGTGCATTGTATTGGTGGACATTCGCGCGGCTTGCAATGCGTTCGAGTACGGACAAAAGCAGGCTGGATGGTTCTGGCTTCTGATGCCTCGCACTATTATGAGAACTTTCTCGCGCGAAAAGCGTTTCCGATCGTTGTCGATTTACAGGATATGCTGGATGGTTTTGAAAGGCTTGAGGCCCTGGCTTCGCATCCTCGGCTAATAGTGCCCGGACATGACCCTCTGGTGCGCGAATTCTTCCCAGTAGGTGTTGCGCCGCACATAAGTCGCTTGGATGCAGGTCCGACAGCGGAGGTAATACCATGAAGATAGGTGTAATTGCTGATGATTTTACAGGTGCCTCCGATATCGCGCTAACGCTGGCTGAGGCTGGAATGCGGGTGAGCCAGTTTATCGGTATCCCGGAAACCGAGACCGGAAAAAATCTGGACGCAGGAGTTGTGGCCCTGAAGTCCAGAACATCCCATGTCAGCGAAGCGGTTCAATCCAGCCTAACCGCGTGTGATTGGTTGCTTGCACAAGGCGCGCAGCAGATAATTTTTAAGGTTTGTTCCACCTTTGACAGCACTGAAGATGGTAATATTGGACCTGTTCTGGATGCATTGGCACAGCGACTTGATGCGGAAGGGGTGATCGTGTGTCCGGCGTTCCCAGAGAACGGACGAAGCGTGTATCAGGGGCATCTGTTTGTGCAAGACAAATTGCTGAGTGAAAGCGGCATGCAGGATCATCCATTGACGCCGATGCGCGACGCCGATCTAAGACGTGTTCTTTCGGTCCAGTCTGCAGGGCCGATCATCCATATTGATGCCAGGACTGTTATGCGCGGGGCACAAGCGATCCGTGCTGCTTTGCCCAAAAAGGGCCATGTCATCGTTGACGCCATTCGCGACGATGATCTGGTTGAGATTGGGAAGGCTGCGAATGATATGCCACTTCTATGTGGCGGATCAGGTATCGCCATTGGTTTGCCTACCAATTTCGGGTTCCAGACGGCTGAACCAAAATGGGATGCGGTTCATGGTCCGGGTGTCGTACTGTCTGGATCCTGCAGTAATATGACACGCCGCCAGGTTGACACTTACAAAACCCAGGCACCGCATCGTGAGATTTCTGCCCACGCTGTCATCAATGATGAAATAAGTGTTCATGAAGTGGCCATGTGGGTACTTCGGCAAGACACATCGCCTTTGATTTACTCTTCGGCAGACCCGGAAATCGTAAAGCAGGCCCAAACAGAATTTGGCAAAGAAAAAGCTGCCACAGCGATTGAAGCATTCTTTGCTAAACTTGCGACAGAGCTTTTGACCGCTGGAATTGCAAGGATTGTTGTCGCAGGCGGCGAAACATCCGGTGCAGTGGTTAACGGTTTGAGTGCTCAAGTCTTGCGAATTGGTCCAAGACTTGCAGCAGGAGTCCCAGTTTTGCGTCTGGATGCTTCGCGCCCTGTGGCGATGGCCTTAAAGTCCGGAAACTTTGGGTCTGACAACTTCTTTGCAGACGCTCTGACCAAGATGGGAGCGCAAAGATGAGTGAAGAGTCCAAGCTGCGTGAAGATATCTGCATTCTCGCGAAGTCCATTTTTGATCGTGGCTTAACTGGTGGTTCATCCGGCAACATCTCGGCCCGTTTGTCCGACGGTACCTTGCTGATGACCCCAACCGGGAGCAGCATGGGGTTTCTTGACCCGGCACGCATAAGTCATTTGGACACTGACCTGAGACTGCTGAGCGGGGATGAGCCTACCAAGGAAATCCCCCTGCATTCTGCTTTCTACGAAACCCGTAGCGGAACCGGTGCAGTCGTGCATCTTCATTCTACCCACTCAGTCGCTTGGTCAATTTTGCCTGAGGTCGATTCAAATGACGTCTTACCGCCGCTCACGCCTTATTCGATCATGCGTTTGGGCAAAGTGAAACTACTGCCGTTTTTCCTGCCCGGGGATGCGGCAATGGGTGATGCAATTCGGGGCCTTGCCGGCAAGCGATCGGCTGTGTTGTTGGCCAATCACGGTCCGGTAGTTGCTGGCCGCGATTTGTGGGCCACGGTTTTTGCGATGGAAGAACTGGAAGAAACTGCAAAGCTGGCGTTGTTGACAAGAGGTTCTGATCCAAAAGCTCTGTCTGTATCGGACATTCGCCGGTTAAAGCAGGCATATCCAACGTAACTCCAAAGCTACCACCGCTTATTTGAGACGCAGTCAGCTTAATTCTGTTGGTATCGAAACACAGTCGCCCGGTTGGTGATCTCAAAGTATCCTGAAAAAAGGACCCGAACCCATGCAATACGGACCTCTCGGCAGAAGCGGACGTACTGTATCAAAGAGTATGGTGGCTGTCATTCTCGCCACGGCAACGCCGATTGGTAAAAAAGTGCGCTTGTTACCTCCATGGGTCTATATCGGACGTAGGAGGTAACTGGTTTTGAAACTTGAGTAGTTTCTATCTAATAGCAGGTTTGTGAAACACAGTGCAGCGTTGTCGTATCATAGCTGGGACTTGACGGCTGATCCGGCTCTAGCACGGCGCGACGCCTGCAAAATTGGTCCGGTACAACAACCGACGCACCCCGTCATAGTCGTTCGTCCCACAATGCAAAGTCATGCGGTTGTCCCAGATCGCAACATCCCCTGCCTGCCATTTCAGACAACAAGAAAAGTCATGTCGCTTGGCATATTTGTAGGGCGCTTCGAGATAAGGCGCACTTTCCGCTTCTATCATGTCGGTAAAACGCGTCACATAGATAGAGTTTACAAACAAAGCGCGGCGTCCGGTTGTAGGATCAGTAATGACCGCAGGGTGCAGAACCTTTTTGTCTGCGCCAGGATCGCCACGAGTCATCTTGATCGAACTATTGGCCTGATTACGGTTGGGCGGAGCATGGCAAACGCCGTATGGTTTGCCGATATGCACAACAATGCGACCATCAACAAAGGAGTTGAGATCAGCCGGCAAGCTTTTAGATACGGCGGACTGATCCGACCACACCGTATCACTGGCAACCTCGGGGATTTCGACGGCATTCAGAACAGATCCCGCAGGTGGGCTGGGAAGAAAACTGAAGTCCGTGTGCCTTTCGCCACCAAACACACCCGTCTTGTGTTCATGCGCTTCCTTGAGCACCGCTATGACCTGAGGATTACTCGCCAAGGGCTGCACATAAGGAAGCTGCATCAGGTCACCAATTACTGAAGTCAAACGCTATTGTGCTTCCAGATCCAAATGCTGCCCGCGCAGGACAATCATGTGATACGCGCCAAGCGCATCCTTCCAGGCAGACGCTACATCCGGCGTGATATGGCCCTTGAGATCCACGCCCGTGGTTTGCGCACCAATAAATCCCGTCAACTTGGTGACTCGCATCGCTCACTTACTTTCTAATCGGACAAACTTGGCAGAACCGTTGGCCAAAATTCTTCTCTCAGGTTAGTACATGTTGTCATCGATATCAGCCACGATGCTTTGATCCTGCGCAGTCCAGTCTGCTTCGGAGACCTCAAGATGGCTCATCATCAGTTCGATAAGACTTGGTGCGGTTTTTCGATCAATCTGCGCCTCTACGTTCCACAGCCCAGCGCGGCGGATTGCTTTTGCGAATTGACCAAAGGCTTCTTCGACCTCAATCAGTATGCCCACTTTGGGCACCTTGCCGTTGATGGCTGAGCCCGCAAGCAGGTCTGGATCAACAGTCACCAATCCGGTTCCATTGACCCGGACAGTGTCGAAAACACCGGGGGTGAGAAACAGCACAGAAACGGGCGGGTTTTCCAGCACATTACAAAACGTATCAAACCGCTGAGTGCCCGGTCGATCGGGTATGAGCAATAGGCCCGGATGAATAATATCCACAAACCCTCGCTTGTCTCCCCGAGGGGATATATCCGTTCTACCGCGCGCATCCTGTGAAGAGACTGCGCAAAACGGCGACTGTTCAACGAACCGCTGCATTGGCTCGCTCAGCACGGGCGAAGATTTTGCATATATTGATGGCCCTGTATCACCAAATTGAACCCGAAAGTCAGATATGTCTCTGACCAGTAAATCCTGCCGGATACTCTCGTCACAGAACACCATCAAACATCCTCCCCTACATTCAGAAGGCAAAGCTAAAATCTGACGGATCATCATCCCCGCTCAAAAAAAATTTTAAACCATGCTCTTTTCGCGGAAATACGCGGCCCTAAACGGCCTCGCACAGAGTTTAGTCAGACATCAGCTGAATTCTATTTTTGGACTACACCTTGCATCTTCTACCTATCGGAAGGTAGCTCACAATTAAACTTCGCCTCCAGAATAAATTTTGGTCATGCGCGAAACGGCACAATGTTGAGTAGTGGCGACCGCGTGGCGCGCCTATACGGGCAATAGCCATTAAAAAATTGCTAAGGAGACTGATATGACCGGACCTCTTGCCGGAGTGAAAGTTTTGGACCTGACCAGCGTCATATCGGGCCCCTCGGCCACCATGATACTGGCGGATCAGGGGGCAGATGTTATCAAGATTGAAGCGCCCGGGGGGGTGGTGATTTCTAGCGCCACATTGCTACGCGGCGCAATGGATTCTCGGCGGCGTTTCTGAACAACAATCGCAATAAGCGATCCGTTATTCTCGATCTAAAAGACCCCAACGATCACGCTGCGCTGTCGGAAATGGTAAAGCAGGTAGATGTGTTTGCGCAAAATTTCCGCCCCGGCGTTGCAGAGAGGTTGGGATTAGGGGCCTAAACCCTTCTGGCATTGAACCCGCGACTTATCCATACATCGATAGCAGGGTTTGGGTTTACCGGCCCTCTTGCGCAGAAGCCGGTTTACGATCCTTTGATTCAAGCCGTTTCTGCCTTGACCAGCGTACAGGCGGGTTGGGGTGCCGAACCCCCTCGGCTCGTCCGCACGATCCTACCTGACAATTTGACAGGCATTCAAGCAGCACAGGCAATAACCGCCGCATTGTTTCACCGCGAACGAACCGGCGAAGGGCAAGCGATAACCCTGTCAATAATGGACACGATCGTGTTGTTCCTTTGGGAATCCGACATGGGAGGGCATACCTTTGTCGGCGATGAGTTCGAAGAAGAGGCGTAGTCCTTCATTGATATTATTTATGAGACCAAGGATGGATTTGTCTCCGTGGCTGTCATGCAAGATAAGCACTGGATTGGGTTTGCTCATGCTATGGGGCGTTTGGACATTCTGGATGACCCGTGCTTCAAGACACCGGAGTTGAGGGAAGTGAATCGCAACGCTCGGTTTGAACTGACAAAAGATCTTTTGCAGCCATTGAGGGTTCAGGGCGCCATAAGCCGGTTAGAGACAGAAGGCGTACCTTGCGCGCCAGTACTGTCCCGCACGCAGATGCGTAAATATCCGCAAATACAGTCAAACAACACTCTAACCGAATACGATTACCCAATAGCGGGTCGGTTGCGACAAACAGATGCAGTTGCCGGATTTTTAAAGACCCCAGCGGCGATCCGAGTTGGCGCACCTGCCTATGGTGCGGATACCGAATCTATTTTGTCTGAGTTTGGAATCAAAAGGCAAACTGGCACCCCTTCAGATCGAGATATCCAGAAGAAGTAATTGAAATACTGGCCTTTTACGGCGCTCCGAAAATGACTATCAAAAATGATTGCAAAATAATCTACCTGACGATAGGTAGGTACCATGAAACAAATCCCTAGACGGAGGTACTGAGATGAAGATCTATGATACTGAAGGTTTCCCTAACCCCGCCCGAATTCGCATCGCGCTTGCTGAAAAGGGTGCATCTGACAAGGTGGAATTCATACCCGTGGATGTCATGAGCGGCGAACACCGCACGCCCGAATTCAGAGCCAAGAATCCCGATGCAGCTGTGCCTTGTCTGGAACTGGAAGACGGTTCGCACATTGCCCAATGCAACGCGATCACCGAATATATCGACGCGACGTTCGAGGGCCCCTCATTAACCGGCGTAACCGCAAAAGAACGCGCGCGCATTTCGATGATGAACCTGCGTGCGGAAAACGGTTTGTTGAATGCGGTTGGCACCTATTTCCACCACGCCACACCTGGGTTGGGCCCCGATCTTGAAACATATCAATGCGCCGAATGGGGCAACAAGCAGAAAGAGGTCGCCAAAAACACAATGAGCTACCTGGATTCGGTTCTGGCAGAAAATGAATACTTGGCCGGAGACACGTTCTCGGTGGCTGATATCACCGCCTTTGCTGGATTGGCCTTCGCCGATTTTGCCAAGGTTGAAATCCCTGAAACCCTGACCAACCTGCAAGCTTGGCGTGCTAAGATGGCGGCCCGGCCATCGATCGCCGCCTAAGCGAGAGCTGCCATTTAAGTCGAAAGGACATCTCCCAATGGAACTCAACTCGGACTTCTCCTCCCGTGTCGTTGTTCACTCTGATCAACTTGATTGGCAGGCCTCGCCCATGAAGGGTGTGGACCGGCGCATGCTGGACCGGATTGGTGGCGAGGTCGCCCGTGCCACCACCATTGTGCGCTATGCACCGGGCAGCAAGTTTTCGGCCCACACCCACACGGGCGGTGAAGAGTTCATCGTGTTGGAAGGCGTCTTTCAGGACGAACACGGTGATTTTCCAGCGGGCACTTACGTGCGCAACCCGCCGACAACTGAACATACGCCCGGCTCCGAGCCTGGTTGCACCATCTTTGTCAAACTCTGGCAGTTCGACATGGAAGATCGCAATCAATTCCGCAAGAACATGGCGGATGAGTTGGCCTCGCCGGTGAATGGTGTCGCGACAGCAACCCTGCACAAAGATGACCGTGAAGTCGTAACCTATAGCCATCTTGATCCCGGTGCCGAGCTGACCTCGGACGCACCCGGGGGAATCGAAATTCTTATGATCGACGGCTCGATGACATCCGGTGGCGACGATCTGGGCAAAAACGACTGGTTACGTCTGCCGGAAGGCGCCGAGCTTTCTGCCACAGCGGGCCCGGATGGTGCAAAGGTCTGGATGAAGACCGGGCATCTGCCATTTGCGCAGCCACCAGCGGTTTAACCCATGGCTGCTAAAAAACCTTTGGCGCTTGTCGCCGGAGCGGGGGCTGGCCTTGGCCAGTCCCTTCTTGTGCGTTTTCAGACCGGTGGCATGACTGCCGTTGGTCTTGGACGCACCCAACCTTCGGAAATTGTCGGCACCTTCCGTCAAATTGATATTGCAGACCCAAATGCCACCGCACCCATAATCGCCGAGCTTATCGCGCAATATGGCCCCCCGAAAATCGTTGTTCACAATGCTGCCGAGCTGGTCATCGCACCTTTCCCTGAAACAACCTTGGACGACTACAAGCGCACCTGGACGTCGATGGTACAATCACTGGTCGTATTGGGGCAAAGCGTACTGCAACCGATGGTACGCGGCGGTGGAGGTACACTGATCGTATCCGGAGCTACCGCATCATTGCGGGGAGGTCCGCGATTCTCGGCCTTTGCCTCGGCAAAGTTTGCATTGCGTGGGCTGACACAGTCCCTGGCGCGAGAGTATCAATCGGCAGGTATCCATGTCGCACATGTCATTCTTGACGGTATCATTGACACCCCAAACTCGCGGGAACTGCACAGCCTTGATCCAGCGAAGATGATGAAACCCAGCGAAATCGCCGAAGCCTACTGGCAGCTGGCACATCAGCCGCGATCAACCTGGACACATGAGCTGGACCTGCGCCCTGCCTCGGAAGGGTTCTGAGTGATGCAATATGACACCCTCATCATCGGAGCTGGCCTGTCTGGACTGTCGCTCGCCTCGCAATTGGCGGAACAAGGTCGCGACTTTCTGCTGGTCGAGGCACGGGATCGCCCTGGCGGGCGTATACTGAGCCAACAGCAGGGCAATGGGTATTTCGATCTGGGTCCGGCATGGTTCTGGCCGGGCCAGCCTCGAATTGCCGCGCTGATCGAACGATTGGGGTTGGAATGGTTCGAACAGTATTCGGCAGGTGCCCTCAGCTTTGAGGATGAACAGGGCCGTGTCGAACGCGGTCGGGGTTTTGCTTCGATGCAGGGGTCGTATCGGCTGAAGGGCGGGCTTGGCAAAA
>NZ_JBQFVE010000024.1:0-29970 GCF_056539605.1 Ruegeria sp. BA2
TTGATTGGTGAAGTACTCAAGGGCAACTAGCAGACCTCGGAAGACCCGCAGTATGGGTCCCTACCGCTTCTTCCGTGAACTACTCGGCCCATTCCGGACATTCACCGACTGGTCGACCTGCTGCGGCGCGGCCCGCTTTCCGGACATTCGCTGCAAATGCAAAATCTCGACGTCTGCGAATTCACAGGATGCGGACAATGCGGCCGCTCAATGGTCACCGGCGCGACGACCGCTTTCTTTCGAATGCAATCTTGGCCTTCTTTCCAACATAGATTGTCCAAACGGAGACTTTCCATAAAATTGGACCGTGCCTCAGCGCCCCGCTACAGAGGCCTGATAGGTGTCAAGCTCAGTGATCAGCTCATTACCTGTAGGCGCGCCGTTTCTGGCGCAAAATTCAGACCACACCGCTCCGTAGGGTAGGTCCTTCAGTTCCTCTGTCACAACAAACCGGCTTGTGAAATCCAGCACGTCCTCCGCTGCTCGCAAACGATCCCAGGGCTTCAGAAGCGCCTGCAGAAGCGCCTTTTGCATGTTGCGCGTGCCAATCACCCAAGCGGCAGTGCGACTGATCGTTGCGTCGAAGAAATCAAGTCCGATATGGGTCTTGCCCAACAGATCGCCGCTGACCAGTTCATGTGCCATCGCCAGGATGTCATCGTTCAGCATGATTACATGGTCGCTGTCCCAACGCATAGGGCGCGACACGTGCAGCAGAAGCTCATCCAGAGACAGGGCCACGGCGCTCAGTTTGTCGGCGATATTCTCGGTCGGGTGGAAGTGCCCCATGTCGAGGCACAGCAGTGTCTTGTTGCGGATCGCATAGCCCATGTAGAACTCATGGCTGCCCACCGTGCAGGCCTCGACCCCGATGCCAAAAAGCTTGGATTCGACCGCATCCAGCATATCCGATTTCGGCTCGGCCAGCATGGTGTCGAGCGAGGCCTCAAGCCGGGCCCTTGCCGCCATACGGTCGATAGGAAGGTCCTTGAACCCATCCGGAACCCAAATGTTGTTGATGCAGGATGAACCAAGCGCGGCTCCCATCTGCGCCGCAATGTCCCGCGTGCGTTTCCCATGTTCGATCCAAAAGTCCCTGATGCCCTTGTCGGGGTGCGCCAACGTCAGGTTGTCGTCGGCCTTTTTATGGGCAAAGAAGGTCGGGTTGAAATCCAGCCCGATGCCGATGCCTTTGGCCCAGTCGACCCATCGCGCGAAATGGCGGTACTCGATCTCATCCCGGTCCGGGGTATCGTCTGTGTCCATGTACATCGCGTGCAGGTTCAACCGATGTGACCCGGGGATTTTTGCATAGGCAAACTCAAGATCCGCCCGCAGTTCGTCGGGATTGCGGGCTCGGCCCGGATGGTTTCCGGTTGCCTGAATGCCCCCGCCTGAGGTGCCGGTCTGGTTTTCGAACCCGACTACGTCATCGCCTTGCCAACAGTGAATGGAAATCGGGATGTCTTTCAGAGCCTTGATCGCAGCGTCAGTGTCGACGCCCCAGTCAGCGAATTGCGCTTTGGCGCTCTCATAACCCATACACCGTCTCCCTATCGCGTGAAGGCCTGAACGTTACCTGCATCAACGTTCAGAATGTTGCCCGTGGATTTGGCCGACGTCTCGGCGGCGAAGAAATAACAGGCCTCAGCGATATCTTCTGGCAGGACTGAGCGTTTCAGCATGGATCGGTTGCGGTACATCTCTTCCAGCCCCTCCTTATCCGTGCCGTAGGTCGAAGCCCGCTGATCCAGCCAATCGCCCTCCCAGATCTTGGAACCCCGCAACACCGCATCCGGGTTCACAACGTTGACCCTGATCCCGACCTCAGCGCCTTCCAGCGCAAGGCAACGGGCCAAGTGGATTTCCGAGGCCTTCGCCGTGCAATAGGCCGAGGCATTGGGCGAGGCGGCAAGCCCGTTTTTCGAGGCCACGAAAACGATAGATCCGCCCATGTCCTGCACCCGCATGATCTTGAAAGTTTCCCGGCTGACGAGGAAATACCCCGTGGACAAGATGTCCATGTTCTTGTTCCAAAGGTCGAGGGATGTTTCCTCAACCGGGGCAGAGGATGCGATCCCGGCGTTCGAGACAAGGATGTCGATGCCGCCAAATTCGACGGATGTTTCAGCCAACGCGTGGGCCACGGCAATTTCATCCGTGACGTCCATCAGAACGGTGCACACGACGTCCTTGCCGAACTGCTGGGTCAGGACCCCTTCCGTCGCGGTGAGGCTTTCGGGATTGATGTCGGCCAGCATGACACAGGCGCCCTCGGACAGGTAACGTTCTGCCGTCGCCGACCCTATGCCACCGGCGCCGCCGGTGACCAGCGCGACGCGACCAGCCAGCGATTTTGGTTTCGGCATACGCTGCAACTTGGCTTCTTCCAACAGCCAGTATTCAATGTCAAAAGCTTCCTGCTCTGGCAGGCCGCAGTATTCGCTGACGGCACTTGCCCCGCGCATAACATTGATCGCGTTGACGTAGAATTCGCCGGAAATTCGGGCCGTGCCCTTGTCCTTGGCAAAAGTGACCATGCCGACCCCAGGGATCAGGTAGACAACCGCGTTGGGGTCCCTAAGCGCAGGCGAGTTATCGTGTTTGCAACGGTTGTAGTAGGCCGTGTAGTCCTCACGATAGGCCGCGACTTGCGCGGGCAGGCCTTCAAGCACTGCGTCCATGTTGTTCTGGGCCGGGTCGAAGCCGACGACCAAAGGGCGGATCTTAGTGCGCAGGAAATGGTCGGGGCAGGACGTACCAAGGGCCGCCAGCGCCTCCATGTCCTTAGAATTCACGAACTCAAGCACCGAGTCGCTGTCGTTGAAATGCCCGACCATGTGCTGGTTGCCACTGACAAAGCCACGGATCGCGGGCATCAGCCGGGCGGCAACGGCCCGCCTAACTTCCCGGGCGAGGCTCTGGTGGACCGCTCCGCCAAAGGCCGGAACATCGGCGGTCTTTTCGGCCAACCACTTGGTCGCGACGTTGATCACGTCGATGGTGCAGTAATAGCAGTCTTTCGCCGTGTCAGCCCATGTGAACAATCCGTGGCTTTCAAGGACAACGCCATCGGCATCCGGGTTTTCCAGGCAGAACTTTTCAAGCCACAGGCCCAGTTCATACCCTGGCCGTTTCCACGGCAGCCAACCGATCCGGTCACCGAAAATTTCCTGGGTCAGCTCCTTCGAATTCTTCGACGCTGCGATCGCAATAATCGCGTCGGCGTGGACGTGATCGACATGTTTGCGCGGCACATATGCGTGCAAGGGCGTGTCAATTGAGGCCGCGCGCGGGTTCAGTTTGAAGGTGCAGTGGGGCAGATAGCCGACCATTTCATCTTCAAACTCGACCCCGCGATAAAGCCCCTTCAGCGCGTTCAGCTTGTCCATGTATAGCGTGGAAAAGCCGTCAAGTTTCATGGACCCGATATCACCGCCGGAACCCTTGACCCAGAGCACCTCGACCTCTTTGCCGGACAGTGGGTCAGTTTCCATGACCTTCGCAGAGGTATTGCCACCGCCATAGTTCGTGACGCGCTTATCCGATCCCAGCGTGTTGGAGCGATAGAGAAGCAGTTCCGATTCGGACATACCACCTGCCACAGCGTCATCCCAGCGGTTCTCAAGAAGCTGATTTTCGATGGATTTCAACGTTCTGCCCTCCTCACGATGCAGCGGTCGGTACTGCACCATCGCATTTAGGCTTAGTAGTGTGCATCGTTATGTCAATCAAAAACAATCACAATCAGTCATTCTGCAATGCAGAATGATTGAAAGTGATCGAAAATGATTGACAGCTGCGGCGAATCTGCGCAGCGTGGAGTGAATGGGAGGTGGCTTTGCACGAAAAAGAACGCCATAGGATCATCATTTCTGCGGTGCAGGATCGCCCCGTCGTGACGGTTGGGGACCTGTGCACCTTGACCGGCGTGTCCGAAGCCACCATCCGGCGCGACATTTCAACACTTCACATGAAACAGAAGGTACGCCGTGTCAGAGGCGGGGCTGAGGCGATAACGCCACCTCAGTTCGCCGGGCTGGCGGGCCGTCCGTTCGTCGTCAACGAAACCATGAATATCGCAGCGAAGCAGGCGATTGCGCGCGCGGCGGTTGAGATGTGTAGCGAAGGTGACAGCATCATCATCAACGGGGGCACAACGACCTTTCAGATGGTGCATCCGCTGGCCAACCGCAGGATGCAGGTCTTTACCAATTCGTTCCCGATTGCTGAGCACCTGCTGAAGCATTCGAAGAACACGATCATGTTGTCAGGCGGCGCGATCTACCGGGAACAGAACATAATCCTGTCGCCCTTTGACAACGACGTGACCCGCAACTTCTATGCAAAGCGCATGTTCATGGGGGCGCAGGGGCTGGGCCCCATCGGCCTGATGGAGGCCGATCCGCTTTTGATCCAGGCAGAACAGAAACTGATCGGACAGGCGGATGAGCTTATCGTTCTGGTCGACAGTTCGAAATTCGCGCAGCGCTCCAGCCTGGTGCTTTGCCAGTTGGACCGGATCACGACCGTGATCACCGACGAAGGAATTCCTGACAAGGCGGCGGCCATGCTTGAGGCTGCCGATGTGAATCTGATCGTTGCCCAGTCGGGCAGCGGTCAAGAAAACGAGGTGGCCTCTTGACCGCCTCCGAAACCCGAGACCCAAACATGACTTTCTGGGAGGAACTATCATGAAGCGTCGTACTTTCACATCAATTGTCGCAGGGATGAGCCTTGCTGCCGGTATGTTTGGCACCACGGCGATGGCGCAGGACAACATGCGCATCGCTCTGGTCGTAAAAGCGCTTGGGATCGGCTTCTTTGAAGCGGCCGCCGAAGGCGCTGAAGAGGCTGCCGGAGAGCTTGGCAATGTCGAGATCATCTACACCGGCCCGACCGACACCACTGCGGAAGGTCAGATCGAGGTTATCAACTCCCTGATCGCGCAGGGTGTCGACGCCATCGCGATTTCGGCAAACGACCCCGATGCACTTGTGCCAGCGCTGAAACGCGCGATGGACCGCGGTATCACCGTGATTTCCTGGGACTCGGGTGTGGCTGAAGGCGGACGCCAAATGCACCTGAACCCATCCTCGACCCCGCTGATCGGCAATACGATCATCAAGCTTGCCGCGGATCACATGCCGGATGGTGGTGAAGTCGCGATACTGTCGGCGTCGGCCACGGCAACCAACCAGAACGCCTGGATCGAGGCCGCGAAAGAGGTTCTTCCGAACTATGACGGCGTAGATCTGGTGGCCACCGTCTATGGCGACGACCTCAGCGACAAATCCTACCGAGAAGCACAGGGCCTCATGGCATCCTACCCTAACCTGAAGGCGATCATCGCGCCAACGACCGTTGGCATCCTGGCGTCCTGCCAGGCGGTGACCGACGCGGGCAAGATCGGTGAGATCAACGTGACCGGTCTGGGCCTCCCGTCCGAGATGGCAGGCTGTGTTGATAGCGGTGCAACCAAGAGCTTCGCAATCTGGAACCCGATTGACCTTGGCTACTCGGCCACCATGCTTGCGCACGCAATCGCCAACGGTGCTGAAACCGGTGCCGGTGCCGAAATCCCGATGGGCCGCATGGGCTCGGTGACGCTGGATGACACCGGCTCGGCAGCCATGGCTGATCCGTTCACCTACGACAGCTCGAACATCGAACAGTTCAAGTCGATCTTCTAATCTGAACGACGTGTCTGGGCGTGTGCGATGACCCACGCCCCGACACCCCATTCTTCCCACATCCAGAAACACCGTCCATGCAGTTGGAATTGAGACCAGACGTGTCGAACGCCGCCGCCCCTACACCGCTTCTGAGCCTGTCCGGCGTGACCAAGACATTTCCCGGCGTGCGGGCCCTTTCAGATGTTTCGCTAAACCTCTACCCGGGCAAGGTCACGGCATTGGTGGGCGAAAACGGTGCTGGCAAGTCTACCGTGGTGAAGGTTCTGACGGGCATTTATCAACCCGACGAGGGTGACATCCGGATCGATGGCGAGGCTCTCAGTTTCCCGACACCGCAATCCGCCGAAACTGCTGGCGTGACCGCCATCCATCAGGAAACCGTCCTTTTCGACGAACTGACGGTGGCGGAAAACATATTTCTCGGCCATGCGCCAAAGGGGCGATTTGGCCTGATCGACAAAACCGCCATGGCGACCCGCGCGCGCGAGATTCTGGATGGAATCGGGGCCAAGATTGATCCGGGCGCGATGCTCAAGGACCTTGGAACCGCGAACAAGCACCTGGTTGCCATTTCCCGGGCGCTGTCGATCGACGCGCGCGTTGTGATCATGGACGAACCGACCGCAGCCCTCAGCCAGAAGGAAATCGTAGAGCTTTACGAACTTGTCGAAAGCCTGAAGGCGCAAGGCAAGGCGATCCTCTTCATTAGCCACAAGTTTGACGAGATATTCCGCATCGCTGATTTCTACACCGTCTATCGCGACGGCCAGATGGTCGGCGAAGGGGCGATTGTAGATGTCAGCGAGCCGGAACTGGTCAAGCTTATGGTGGGCCGCGACGTCAGTCAGATTTTCCCCGAACGCGACCACAACGTCGGACACGATATCCTCGAAGTCGCGGGGTACGACCACCCGACCGAATTCGCGGACATCGGTTTCACGCTCAGGCGCGGCGAAATCCTCGGGTTCTACGGGCTGGTCGGCGCAGGTCGGTCCGAATTCATGCAGGCCCTTTTCGGGATCACCCGCCTCTCGGGCGGAACCGTGAGGATCGACGGGGCACCGGTTTCGATTGCATCGCCCGCCGACGCGGTCGCAAGTGGCATCGTCTATGTCCCGGAGGACCGGGGCAAACAAGGCACAATAGGCGCGTTGCCGATTTTTCAGAACGTGACGCTGCCGTCACTCGCTCGCACCTCGCGCAAGGGGTTCATCAGGCTGGCCGAGGAATTCAAGCTGGCACGGGAGTATACCGAACGTCTCGACCTGCGCGCCGCTTCGCTGGACACCGATGTCGGCAACCTGTCGGGCGGCAACCAGCAGAAGGTCGTGATCGCCAAGTGGCTCGCCACCCAGCCCAAGGTCATCATCCTGGACGAACCCACCAAGGGCATCGACATCGGGTCCAAGGCCGCCGTGCATGAATTCATGGCGGAGCTTGCCGCGCAAGGGCTCGCCGTCATCATGGTCAGTTCCGAAATCCCCGAGATCGTGGGCATGTCGGATCGAGTGATCGTCATGCGCGAGGGGCGCATAGTGGCGGAACTGGCCCGCGACCAGATCACGCCCGAAACGCTTGTCAGCCACGCCGCAGGGATCAGGGAGGCCGCGCAATGAAACGTATCCTCGCCTCCCGCGAACTTTTGCTGCTGGTCGCCATCGCATTGGTGCTTGGCATCATCTCAAGCCGTTTCCCGGCGTTCATCACGCTGTCGAACCTGGCTGCCGTCTTCAACGACACCTCGCCGCTGATCCTGCTGGCCATCGGCCAGATGATCGTGATCTTGACTAAGTGCATCGACCTCTCGGTCGCCGCCAACCTCGCGCTGACCGGCATGGTCGTATCCCTGATCAATATCTCGGCACCAGGTCTGCCGATTATCGTAACGCTGGCCGTGGCCACCGGGTTCGGGGCGTGCCTTGGAATGTTCAACGGTATCCTTGTGTGGAAACTGGAAATCCCGCCTATCGTGGTAACGCTTGGCACCATGACCATCTTCCGGGGAACCATCTTCCTTCTGACCGAGGGCAAATGGGTCAACAGCCACGAGATGAGCGACACTTTCAAGGCATTCCCGCGCACCGAGCTTCTTGGCCTTCCAGTGCTAAGCTGGTTTGCCATCGCGGCGGTGATCCTTTTCACCATCGTCATGACCCGCACCACCCTGGGCCGCGCCTTCTACGCTGCCGGGGGCAACCCCCAAGCGGCGACCTATGCCGGGATCAACGTGGGCCAGACCCAGTTCTGGGCCTTCACTATCTCTGGCGCGCTGGCCGGTCTGACCGGCTACCTCTGGGTCTCTCGCTTCGCGGTTGCTTATGTCGATGTTGCTGGGGGGTTTGAATTGACCGTCGTGGCGGCCTGCGTCATTGGCGGCGTGTCGATCATGGGTGGCATCGGTTCGGTCCCCGGCGCGCTGCTGGGCGCGCTGTTCCTCGGCATCATTGCCAATGCCCTGCCGGTCGTGAACATCTCTCCCTTCTGGCAGATGGCCATCTCGGGCGGTGCGATCATCATCGCGGTTGTTCTAAACGCCCAGGCCAACCGGACGAAGGGCCGCGTCATCCTAAAACGCGCGGAGCACGCGACATGACCACGACGGCACGCTCGATCCCCGATCGCCTGCGCTCGCCGCTGGAGCGGAACCTAAAAAGCTGGGAAAGCCTGCTGATGCTGGTCGCAATCGGCATCTTCATCGCCAACAGTTTCGCCTCACCCTATTTCCTGAATGCCTGGAACCTCTCCGACGCGACCTTCAACTTCACCGAAAAGGCGATGATCGCCTTTGCCATGGCCCTGCTTATCATCTCTGGCGAAATCGACCTCAGCGTCGCCGCGATCATCGCACTGGCCTCGACAGCCATGGGCGCCGCCGTGCAGGCGGGTGTCGGGACAGAAGGGCTGGTCCTGATTGGTCTGGCCGTCGGTCTGGCCTGTGGGGCGGTCAACGGTTTCCTCGTCACCGGCCTTGGCCTGCCATCCATCGTCGTCACCATCGGCACGATGAGCCTTTTTCGCGGGATCAGTTTCATCGTGTTGGGCGATCAGGTCTACAAGGGCTATCCAGCCGATTTCGCCTTCTTCGGGCAGGGCTATGTCTGGTGGGTGATTTCCTTCGAATTCGTCCTTTTCGCCATCATTGCGGTGATCTACGCGGTCATCCTGCACATGACCAATTTCGGCCGCGCGGTCTATGCCATTGGAAACAATGCCACCGGGGCGCTGTTTTCGGGCATTCGGGTGGGCCGGGTGAAGTTCACCCTGTTCCTGCTGACGGGACTGATGTCCGGGGTCGCCGCCGTCTGCCTGACATCCCGCCTCGGCTCGACCCGACCCTCCATTGCCTTCGGGTGGGAACTTGAGATCGTGACCATGGTCGTCCTTGGCGGGGTCAACATCCTCGGCGGCTCCGGCTCCATCCCTGGCGTAGTGATCGCGGCCTTTGTCATGGGACTTGTGACTTTCGGACTTGGCTTGCTGAACGTGCCCGGTATCGTGATGTCGATTGTTATCGGGGCGTTGCTGATCTCGGTCATCGCGCTGCCCCGGCTCTGGTCGATGTGGAGGGGCTAACATGGAAAAATACGCCTTCAAGATGAAGCTCAACCCGGGCTGTAGGGATGAATACGAAAAGCGCCACGATGAGATTTGGCCAGAGCTTGCCACGCTGCTGAAAGACGCGGGCGTGTCTGACTATTCGATCCATCTGGACGAAGAAACGAACATTCTTTTTGGCGTCCTTTGGCGCACCGACGACCACAAAATGGATGCCTTGCCTCGCAACGAAATCATGCAGCGATGGTGGGCGCATATGGCGGACATCATGGAAACCAAGCCCGACAACGAACCGGTGGCGGTGCCGCTGACGCCCGTCTTCCACATGCCATGACCCCCCGACACGTCGCCGTCATCGACATCGGCAAGACCAACGCCAAGCTTGCGCTGGTCGATGCGACTGACATGTCCGAAGTGGAAGTGCTGACCCGGCCTAACATCGTTCTCGCCGCTCCACCCTATCCGCACTTCGATGTTGAGGCGATCTGGCGCTTCCTTCTGGACGGGTTGGAGCAGTGTCAGAAGGCGCACGGCGTAGATGCCATTTCCATCACGACCCACGGGGCGTCTTGCGCCCTGATCGCGCCAGACGGCGCGCTTGCTGCCCCGATCCTCGACTATGAGCACACAGGCCCTGATGATCTGGCCGCGGCCTACGACGCCATCCGCCCGCCTTTTGAGGAAACCGGATCGCCAAGGTTGCCGATGGGTCTGAACCTGGGCGCGCAGTTGCATTGGCAATTTGAGCAGTACCCCGCGCTTCGCGAACGTACCGCCACCATTGTCACCTATCCGCAGTACTGGGGACATCGCCTGACAGGAGTGCCGGCCAGCGACATGTCGTCCCTTGGTTGTCACACGGATCTGTGGAATCCGTCCAAGGCGCACTTTTCTTCGTTGGTTGAACGGTTGGGCATATCTGAAAAAATGGCGCCCGCGCGCAAATCTGCGGAGGTTCTCGGACCCGTGTTGCCGGAGGTCGCATCGCAAACCGGCCTGCGCTTTGACACGCCGGTGCACTGCGGCATCCACGATTCAAACGCATCGCTTTTGCCTCATGTACTGACCCGAACCGGGCCGTTTTCCGTCGTTTCGACCGGGACATGGGTCATTGCCATGACCATCGGCGGCGAAGAAGTAACACTGGAACCTTCGCGTGACACGCTTCTTAACGTCAACGCACTGGGTGCCCCGGTACCCTCCGCCCGTTTCATGGGGGGACGCGAGTTCGAGTTGGCGATGAACGGTCAAACCACCCAATGTGCAGAGCAATTCCTTGACCTAGTCGCGAAAGACGGCCCCATGCTCTTGCCCGCAATGGTTCCGGACAGCGGACCGTTTCAGGGGCAAAAACACAGCTGGATGGGGTCAGAGCCCTTGCCCGGAACCCAGGAACGCGCGGCGACGGTGAGTTTTTACCTCGGATTGATGACCGCGGAATGCCTGTTGCTGACCGGACACAAGGGCCCCATTATCGTCGAAGGTCCATTTGCCAGGAACAAAGGCTTCGCCAGTATGCTCGCCGCGGCGACAAACTGCAGGGTCGACGCGACCGCCACCGCAACAGGGACGAGCCAGGGGGCCGCCCTCTTGGCAACAGGCACACTCCCCGAGCGCGCGACCTTCGACGTTGAAACCTATTTTCACAAGACCGACGTGAGCTACCAACGTTACGCGAACAGTTGGCACAGAGCCGCAAAAGCAAGCCTGGAACCACGCCCATAGATAGGATACCCCAACGACCTGCACGGAACTCCGATTGCAGACATTGGGGACCAGCGTGAAACTGAACGGAATGGGCTCGATGCCGACATCGGAGCAGGTGCGGCAAGCCCCTAGCCCCATGTCTTACTGCCACCGAGGGCGGCCCAGAGCCGACATCCAACCCGCCATATTGATGCTGCGGTTGCAGCCCGCTTTGCGGACTTTCGCTGCGTCTATGCGACTGTACCGAATGCTTCGATCAAATCGTAAGACATTGGTGCTGGAGTAAGACTAACCATAAGCACCCCTCTAGGACGCGCAGAAACTCGTGTCGAACTTACCGGAGTTGATCCATTTGACAGGCCCAACATTCCATTGATTATGTGCACATGACCAAAGCTCAACGACCGCCAAAGCCAAAACCCATTCCTTACACCCCGGAGCCGAACCGCTATGAGCGAATGGTTTATCGGCGATGTGGGCGCTCCGGTGTGAAGCTTCCTGTTGTCAGCCTGGGCCTGTGGCATAATTTCGGTGCGGACTCGACGCACGAAAACAAGCGAGCATTGTGTCGGACCGCGTTTGATCATGGGATCACTCACTTTGATCTGGCGAACAACTACGGTCCACCACCCGGTTCAGCCGAGGAGGCATTTGGCGAGATCCTCAAAACGGATTTCGCGGGTTACAGGGATGAGCTGATCATTTCCTCCAAAGCAGGCTACGACATGTGGCCGGGACCCTACGGAGAATGGGGGTCACGCAAGTACATGATTGCGTCCTGTGACCAATCACTTGCGCGCATGGGGCTTGACTACGTCGACATTTTTTATTCCCACCGCTTTGACCCCGACACCCCGCTCGAAGAGACGATGGGCGCGTTGGATCATATCGTACGGTCGGGTCGCGCGCTCTACGCAGGTATCTCGAGCTACAACTCACAACGCACGCGCGAGGCAGTGAAAATTCTCAAAGATCTTGGGACGCCTTGCCTAATACACCAGCCTTCTTACAACTTGCTCAACCGTTGGGTGGAGAGAGACGGGTTGCTGGATACCCTGGATGATCTTGGGGTAGGATCGATTGCTTTCACGCCGCTGGCGCAGGGCATTCTGACGTCAAAATACCTGCGCGATATCCCTGATGGCAGCCGTGCGACACAAGGAAAGTCGCTGCTCGATGGCATGATCAACGAGCGATCTCTGGCAAGTGTCCGTGCTCTGAACGACATGGCTGAGGCACGTGGCCAGACTCTGGCGCAGATGGCTCTGGCCTGGGTGCTCAGGGGTGGGCGCGTAACGACCGCACTTATTGGTGCGTCCCGACCCGAACAGATCGTGGATTGCGCAGGCGTTATCGATAATCTCGACTTCAGTGCTGACGAGTTGAAAAAGATCGATGAAATCAGTTCGGAAGAAGATATAAATCTATGGGCAAGGTCGTCAGAAACAGAATGACCAATCTTATAATTGCTAAAACCTGAGAACATTTGGAACTTGAGGTCATTGTCGGCTGCAGCTTCTGCAGCTCGGCTAAATAACTATCAAGACTGACTGGCCCAAAAGAGACATTCACCAGCCAATCCGACTGCTGCGGTCGCAGCCCACATTGTCGACATCCATCGACAACGAAGCATCAGATAAATCATCAACATGCGACTCGCGGACCTTCTAGATTTTTGAATTTCAGAGAGCGCTGTCGCAGCACGTGTTCACATGCGGTAGACACAAAGCGATGTCGATGCTCGCGTTGCCAATTTGGTCATTCAGTACTTCGACTTTTTGAGAACCAAGACTGCACTTTCTTTGCAACCGCGATGAATCACACAATCCGGGACAAACCCACCATCTGAGTGTATTTGTCGCCGTACAATTCGGTTCAAAACAATCAACGCAAATCTGTGTCACGCCGCTCAAGATCCAGAACAGCATTGAATTCATTCTCCGGGTCCATCCAGGCGACTAGGATCGCGTCTTCGTCGATGTCGTAGGTGTGGATTTCTGCTGGGGTCACACGGATAATGCGCTCATTCCCTAAGAATGCGCCGCCATGGGTTTCTCCGAACACGACGCGGATCATCCGGGACCCTGGAGCAAACATGCGCAGATACGGATCCGCGGGCTTGCCCATGTTCAAGACTTCTGCCTTGCTACGAACCCATGTTTCGCCAGCAATACGCTGCTCAGGACTTCGCAAAGCGGAGACTGCGCCTTCTGCAACCGAAGCGATGGCTGCTGACAGCATGATCGCACCAATCGCCATCTGGGCCGCACCTGCGTTTGTCCCGCTGTAGTTCGTCCAGGCAGCAAGGCGCATCAAGCGCCGCCTCGGGTGATAGAGCACGTCGACCGTGTCGCCGACCTCGACCGCGTTCCAAAGGTCTATCGGAGCGACTTCTTTTAGGGAAAATGCGCGCGGGTCATCCAAAAGTTGGAAGCGCAAAAAGTGACGTTTCGAAGGTTTCGTGCGATTCCGTTCGTCGCGACCAACGTGACCCTTCTTGACCCACTTGTCGGTCACACGCGCCTGCCCAGGTCGACCGGCTCGCTTCAAATATGTCGAATTCAGATAGTGCCGATAGCCCCGTGCGGTGATGACCAATCCTACTACGCCGAGCGCAACCATCCCAAGAAACGGAAGCCAATTGAAGAGAATGTCAGCTACTGGATCTCCGGGTCGATGTATTTCTTGGATCATGCGACTGTCTCCTGCGGTGGCGCGGCCATTAGAAGGTTGCCGGGCTGGTTTAGTCTGGAATGTAGCTAGAAAATGCCACTTCTGAACATGTCCCGGGAGTTAACCTCATATCTATAGGCCAGGCGTGAGCTGAGATCGCTAAAAAACGGAAAATAAAGCTATTACTGGATGTTCATTCACTAGGTCGGGGGCATTGGTTTTCTCCCTGTGCCCGCCCACACGTTTCGAGCGAAGATGTGGGTCATGGTCCTTCGCAGACCAGCGGAAAGACCCCGACCTCCGGGATCTTGAGCGTGCCAACGGTGATTTGGTCGTCGCCTTCAACAGCCGTTATCAGCCGCACTGATGCAACAATGCGGTCAAACTCAGGATCGGCGAAATCCAGCAATGTGTGCGTGTTCTCCGCAGCCCCCTGTGCCAAAACAAGAGGCAGCGCACCTTCTGTCTCTGTCATGCTCCAGTCCTGTCCATCCGCCTGGATAGTCGCGCTGACAATCGCAAGGCCGGGTACGGATCCAAAGCCAAATGCTACCGCAACGCCTGACTCATCAGGTGCTTCACAGGACACAAGAAACGTCGCAAAAGAAGGGCTTGTAATGACGCTTGCCACAAACGCGAGTACGATTGTTCGTATAATGATTGGTTCCTCCGTTTGCAGCCCATTTCACAGCCTATGACGTTTTGGTCTCAACATGAACCGCCAATGCACTGTCGCGTTTTTGGCACTGTTGTGACATTGGCGATTAGAGGCAGTTCAAGTGAATACCGAAACTCTGAAATGTCAGCTCCTTGCTCGCATTGTGAGTCCATTTTCCGATAAGTGCTAAGGTTTTCTCTACTGACTGGTTTTGAGGCCGCGTTTCAGCACGAGAATTCGCGCACCTGCAGAAGGATTTGTGCGGCAAGCGCACGTATCGAGAATATTGAATTCACAGCGAGGGCTCGGAGCAGAACTGCGGGCAGTCCGCTTTGACAGCAGCCTTTGGTAGCGGCCCAAACCGGTCATCTGACGTTTTTTGTTGGTCTATACATCTCCAATGACGGCAAAGCGGACTTAGTGTGAATTCGCTGTGGCTGCGCCAATGGCCGCTTACTTTTTTGCTAACCATACTTCGTCCTTATCCAAGTTGCCGATACAGCGAACGCCACTGCCATACCAAATGCAGCCAACATCAAAATGAGCAGTGTGAAAACGCCGTTTGCCTCTGACACTAAAACGCCGGTCGCTGCGGTCAGAACGGCACCACCAGCCGCGATGAGCGCGCCCATCAGTCCGGCGGCACTTCCAACGAGATCAAGTCGAACCGGCATCGCTTCCCGGCATGGTAATTCCGTTCCCCAATCCGACGAAGATGATACTCGCAAAGAAAAGCCCTGTTGAGGTGATCTTGGCTGCAAGCAGCACCAAACCACCCAGGAGACTAGTACAAGCCCCAACCCGCCCCATGTTCATTACCTGTTGTGACCTGCAAACATGATCGGCTCGTCCTGCAATCATCCGCCTCAACCCATACTAGGTGCGATAGACAATCCGGATGGCGAATCCGACGCGATTTTCCGGAGGCGTCTAAGTTTATCAAAGAAGTGGAACGGTTCCTGGGGATTTTGGGCGGTTTGCTCTAACGAGCACTCCCACAAACAAGGTCAGTTGCTCCGTGCCGCTACGTCCACGATTTCATCGACAAAACCAGTCGTTGCGATAGCAAGGGCCGCTATTTTTTCGGCTTCAGTAACACAGGATGCGGCATTTCCCACAGCGATTCCCGCATCCGCAACGCCACCAAAGGCAATTCCCGCAAGGCCAACTAATGTCTGTGCGACCTCATTAACGGCAATTTGCGCTTTGCTGTTTTTCCCTAGTTTTAACAAGCAATCCTTCAGATCAGGCAACCGCCGCTCAACATCATTGAGATTTTTGGCAAGTTTCACGATCTTTTTGATCTCAGTATTGATCGTCTTCTCATATAACGCGATGCGCTTTTGCTGGGTTGCGTCGTCTTTCTTGGCTTCTTTTTCAAGCGACTTAGCAAAGTCCATAAGCTTGGTCAGGTGATCCGTTAACTTTTGAACTTTGAAGCCTGCATGCTGAGCGTTTAGCGTCAGTCTTTTGTAATCGGTTGTCGCCTTTTCAAGGGTTGGTACAACGTCCACACCGACCAGAGCGTTCAGGGTTGTACCTCCGGTTTCAGAGGCCGCACGCCCAGCAGATTTCTCGAACACTTTGGCAAGGTACTTCAGGTTCCCTTCCAAGGATGTCGCTGCCGAAGAAATGCTTTGATTGTGTTCCAGAAGCTGTTGCGCCAAACTGGCAGCCGATCGTGCAGCTCCATAAACGGCAAACGCCGTCGTTCCGGGTAGAGCAATTGCACCCACGGCGGCACCAGTCAGAACGGTGGTTTTCGCAATTTCCCGTCGCCTCTTGTTCAGTTCTTTTTGGTATTGGGCTTCCATCTCGGCGTTCAGGCCAAGTTTTTTGATGATGTTGGTGGGCGCCTTGTGAATCTGTTCGTCTAGAATCTGTGCGTGACGATCAAAGATTGCGGCTGCCGCTTGCTTTTTCTTTTGGGCGTCCAATTCAGAGTGTTCTGCGTAAAGCTTCGCGATTTGCGTCTTTATCTTGAGGACAGCATTTTCAAGCGCATTGGAGTATTCTGCAAATAGGCTATTTGCTAAGTTCTTGGCCTCTAGTTCCTCGACAATGACCGACATCAGTTCAACTGTAACGGCAGTGCCGCGCATTCTGACGTCTTTAGTGTGACTGTTTTTTTCCAGTTCGTCATTTACCTTTTCGGCCAAATTGTAGGCAAAGACTTCTCGCATTTTTCTCGGCGCTTGTTTTATGGCGTCGTATTCTGAATTCAGTTGAGTTTTCAGTTCATTCAACTCGTCAACAATCACCTGTTTCCGTTTTTTAAAGGGTCGAAATGTGGAATTTGCTTCCTTTATTACTTCAGTTATCTCGGTCCTTAGTGCCTTTACTGCGTGCGCCAATCCCCCTCGGGACTTCCCGCGCCGCGCCTCTTTGTATGCTTTAAGCGCCTTGGTCACTTTCTCAAAACTTTGAGATCTGGCTGTTTCATGCGGCCAAGCATCTTTCCACCATCTTTCGGTTAGCGTCGGTTTCACGCGCTTCTTAACTTCTTTGTCGCTAAAATCTTTCAACTATTCTCACCCCTGAGTCATGTGTGTGTGAATGCGCTTCCTTGTGCAAAGTCCAACTTTGATTTTGCCGCTTGGAAATAGCTTCTTACGATGATGTGTTAATGGTTCGGCCTTTCAACCGACATCGGCCAAGTAGAACGACTTCTGTTGCATGCTGCTTCCGTTTTTCGCCCAGATCAAGCCTCTAGCTAGGGCCTTAGCGTGCCTTGCTCTCGCCTCGAGGTGGCCCATTTTCGACCTTGGGTATGCGGTCGAATGCTGCCGTCATCGGCTTTTTTGCAGGTGCTGTTCTGGCTTCTGCCCGCAACCTGCACGTCAACGCGGACATTCTTGGCATTGTGATCCAAAACCCTCGGTTGATTTGGTGGCGCGGCTTTGTCGTCCTGACAGTCGAGGTGCTGGTGATCCTATTCCTCATGTACGCCTGCTATGTCTCGCTGCTTGATGACTTCTCATTGGTGAAGATGAAAGTCGTTGACATCATGGCCTCTGGTCAGATCAAGGAGCGGGCTTCGGTGCTGCAAAGTAAAACTCAGAAACCGGTCCGCTTCGAAATTTCCGAGGGAACTCGGGCCTCCGTCGAGAAGTGGATGGAAGACGCGCTCATGGTTGGGTCCGAATACCTTTGGCCAGGGCGTTTCCATGAGCGATTGCACATTTCAACGCGCCAGTATGGTCGGATTGTACGTGATTGGGTAACGTCTATAGGTTTGGAAGCAAGCGCTTATGGCACACATTCAATGCGTCGGACCAAGGTCACCCAAATTTACAAAAAGACGGGCAATCTGCGCGCGGTGCAACTCTTACTTGGGTATACAAAGATGGACAGTACCGTTCGGTATCTCGGCGTTGAGCTCGAGGATGCACTTGCTATAGCAGAGGCAATTGAAATCTGAATACTACGGGCCGCTTTCGTTGGCGGCCCAGAGCCAACATAGGGAATGGTCTCGGATTGCTGCGGTCGCAGCCCGCACAGAGGACATTGGCGCCCGCGCGCAGTTCCCAGAGCTTTTTGATGACCAAATCGCGCACCAAGCAGTCTTCCAAACTAAGCCGTTCCAATTTTATCCAGCACGAATTCAACCCGCTCGCTTACGGATACCCTTGGTAAAACCAAAACCTCGTAACCAAGGTCATTCAACCCACTTTCTATACGATGATACTCCTCTACCGCAGCTTGAAAATCATGTTTGCGTACAGCGTCACTTTCGAAAATCTCTTTCCAAGGTGGAAACAAAAATACAGGCTCGGAGTAAACACGGTAGTAGCCAATCGTTTCACCTAGCGATGGTCCGCGCGAATATTCTAATGCGACCGCCGCATCAATGAGACCCCTGTCAAAAAACACTGGACCGCAATGTAGTTGAGCCGCCTCTAAGTCAGACTGAGCGGTTTCAACGGCGCGCATTGCGAAGGCCTCCATATCGATCCATGGCAGAGCTTTGCTGTCACCAGCAATTTCCTCCTCGACGATACGCCGACCCGGTTCCGATACAGTCGCAAATCCACGTTTGCTCAGAGCGTCAAGAAGCGTGGATTTTCCACCACCTGAGCAACCCGTCAGCAAGATGAACCTATTTCTCAAGGATCAAACCTCGTAATCTATTCAATTCTTGATCACGTTTGAAAACGCAGCGATATTTCGGGCTATGGTAAGGTTTTAGTCCCACCTACGACAGTGCGGCCCGCTAAAGCTGTGAACTCATTTCCCTTAAATCCAAAGTTGTAGGATCGAAACCAATAGGAGTGTCGCCATTGCTCCATTGAAGATGTGCCAATGACGGTCAGTACGCAGTAAATTTGCGATGAACCCTCCTGCCAAAACCCAAAGCGACAGGGAAACACAAGCGCACGCCAAAAACACAGCGGCAAGAATGCTGCCAAGCAAAAAGGGATATGAGACCAAGTTGGAGAAAGATGAAGCGACTCCCGCCGCCATCGCCCAAGCCTTTGGATTGACAAGCAACAGCGCCGCCCCGACGAGGAAACTCATGGGTTGTGCCTCGCTTAAGCGCGTGGCCGAAGGTGATCCGGCCAATCCAATTTTCAGTGCCAGCCAAACAAGGTACGCTGACCCGATTGCTTTGATAGCAGAACTCAGAAAAGGCGTAGATTGCAGCGTGGCCGCAAGACTGGTTCCGGACACCGCCACCAGCAGCGCGAGTGAAAGGGCGATCCCCAAAATCAAAGGCAGGCTTTGCCGATAGCCAAACCGCGCGCCAGAAGCTGTTGCAAGCGCTGTTGCCCCACCGGGAGAGCCCGTGGCGATCAGCGCAAAGAGTATAAGAGCCCAAATCTGATCCGGCATGTGTCATCCAGGTCAACGGGCCGCAGTAACTTCGATTTCGACGAGAAGATTTGGCGCTGCAAGAGCAGCAACGACCAGAGTCGTCACCGCTGGCGGATGTCCTTGGCTCCAACGGGCCTGACGCAGTTTGGATAGCACGGGCAGGAAAGCCGCGTCGGTCACGTAGTAAACAACGCGTAGAATGTTGGACGTATCCAGATCAGCGTCTTTGAGAAGTGCCTCAACATTGTCCATCGCCTGATGGCATTGCTGCTCGAATCCCGTATAGGTTTTGCCATCCGGAGAGACGCCGATTTGCCCTGACAAAAATAAAAACGACTGCGGAGCAGTGATCTGGGTGCCGTGCACATAGATACCTTGATACTGTTCCGGTACAGCGCGCAGCGAGGCCGGAGCCAATCGGTTAATCATCTGATTTCCTTTTGCGTGTTCGTAGTGTTGCCGCCGAAAACTTGGACCTAGTCGAAATCAGCGCCAACAAAACATCAGGGCCAGGCATCAATGGTTGTTTTGGCTCGTTCAGCTCTGATCGGTAATACTGACGATCCGACCGTCTTCGACGCGAAACGCAGATGCACCTCGGAATCGAAGCTGCTGCCCTGCTTTCCAGCCGTTGGACAAATCAGCCGAAACAACCGCTGAATAGTCGATCTCAACCAAGGTGACGGTTCCGACCGTTATCATTTTTGTCACCACTTGATGACGAGTTTTGAACGCTTGCACGCCGGCAGAGGCCAAATCGGAAAAGGCTTGTTTTCCTGACGTTTCAACCGTGACGTCTCCGTCGACTATGTTTCGAAACACCACGTCGTCAGAAAGGCAAGCGATCATGCCGGCCACATCCATCTGGTTGTAGGCCGCGATGTAGGCTGCAATTACTTCGGGAAGGTTGCTCATACTATGTCTCGCGCAGTGCCGGATACCAATACCGAGTTACCTTTAACATCATCCAACGACACATGGATCAAGGATGGGCTGCCCATGTCTTCACCCTGGCGGATCGTGAATTCACCCCCATGTGGCCAGTTGCTATCACGCAGGTACCCTGCAAAGGCCGCCGCCGCTGCGCCCGTTGCCGGGTCTTCCAGAACACCCCCCGAAGCGAATGCATTGCGCGCAATGAATGTCTGATCGGCTTCAATGAAGACAAGCATCACAGTGACCAAACTATATTTGCGCATCACCTGACGTCCCCTGTCGAGATCATATGTCATTCCAGCCAATCGGGTCCGACATTTTAGTGGAAGTACAACATGATCCGCACCACCATGGATATGAGCCGGGGCTAGGCGTGGATCAAGGTCATCCACCGTCAGATCAAACAGCACTAGGATATCGCGCGTTTCTGCGTCTGTCAGTGCGCGGCTTTTGGTCGGAGGTGACGACAAAGTGGCCACTATGCCGTCAGGTGTCGTGTTTGTGTCCACTGTGATGGTGGCGTCATTCAGGGCTAGGGAATAGGTGCCAGCCCCACTATGTCGCCCGAGCGCGGCGCCCAAGGCAATTGTTGCATGGCCACAGAATGGAACTTCAGATTCAGGAGAGAAGTAACGAACGCGCCAACTCTTTTTCCCGCCATCCTGTGGTACGGCAAACGCAGTCTCTGAATATCCGACCTCAGCCGCGACCCGGGCCATTTCCACGACACTGGCGTCGCTTCCCAACAGTACCACACCTGCCGGATTTCCACCTTCCGCTCCTTGGCTAAATGCCGCAATACGCTGGATATCCATCTTTCTCTCCTTAGTTCTGCTCGCGGCAAACTATCGGAAAGACTCGGGCAATGTCCCAGCACTGATGAAGGGCAAGTTGAAAATTTGCTTTCACATAACTGCCCAGTTTCCTAAACTTCCTTCATGTCGAAAGAACTGGATCAAACAGACTGCCGAATCGTAGAGCTTCTCGACACCTATGGCCGTATCAGCCTCGCAGACATTGGAAAGAACGTAGGTCTTTCCGGCCCCGCCGTCGGAGAACGCCTGCGCCACCTTCAGGAAAGCGGATACGTCACGGGCTTTGGTACCCGGATCGATTTGAGACGTTTTGGGTATACAATCCAGGCTCTGGTCAGGATCAAACCAAGAAGTGGGCAGCTTCACATTGTAGAGAAGATGATCGAGGAGCAGCCTCGCTTTATGTCATGTGACAGGGTCACTGGCGACGATTGTTATGTCGCGCGGTTACTTTTGAAAGAGATCAGCGAACTCGACGATATCCTTCTGCCCTTCCACGACCGGGCCGAGACCAACACGTCCATCGTTAAGTCATCAATCTTCGAGCACAGATTGCCTCCCCTCGAACAATCTGAAACCTAGGCGCTGCTTGTTGGATGTCTAGGATCGCCACTCCTTGGTCTTTGCTTCCAGCCATTTCCTGAATCGCCGTATCTTTTGCGAATTGCGGTGGCTCTCGGGGTAGACAAGCCAATAGCCTGATCCATCTTCACAAGTCAGATCGAAAGGTTGGATCAACCGCCCGCTTGTAAGCTCATCTTTAAAAAATGCAGGGGTCAGCATTCCGACACCCTGACCTGACATGGCGGCGTTGGCTTCCAATACCTGCGGGCCGAAATGTTGGCGGATTTCGTCTGACAGTTCCGGCCTCTCCAATCCCGCCTCTGCAAGCCAACGGTTCCACCAGGGATCAGACGGCGACAGAATGTGAAGACGCATTAGGTCCTTGGGATCATGAACGCCGCCTATGCTTTCAGCCAGATCCTTGCTCAGCATTGGGGTAAAACGGGTTTGGATTAGTAAATGGCTCGAAAGTCCACGCCAGTTGCCTTTGCCACCGCGAATGGCGACGTCGAAACCGGTGGAGACAAAATCTGTCAGGGTTTCACTCACTTCCACCCGCACCGCAATATTGGGATTTTCCACCTGAAACCCTCCCAGGTGCTGTGCCAGGAAATTGGTGGCAAATGTTGGAATGGCACTGATTGCAAGCGTTTCCTGAGAAACGCCTTTGGCCTCGGCAAATGCGTCACTCAGAACGTTGAGCGCCTCGGTCGCCTTTTCTGCGAAACCAGCTCCAATATTTGTCAGGGATACTCCGCGTGCCTCGCGGCGGAAAAGTGGTGCGCCGACCCGCTCCTCAAGGATCTTTATCTGATAGCTGACAGCAGCCTGGGTCATCCCAAGCTTGTCTGCCGCAACCGTGAAGTTTTTGCACCTCGCGGCCTCCTCGAAAACCCGAATTGCAGCTAATGGCGGAAGGTCACCTCGCGAAGCCATTTAAACTCCTTATGCTGTTGAGTGCTTTTTTGTTTGTTTTGCAGCCCTTAAACCAGCCAAACGTATGGCAGTCATCAATTCTATGAATGTGAGAACCATATGAAACTGCTGACGTACTTTCAAAGCTTTCTGAATCGACTTAATGCAACCCGCGGGAAAAAAACCGTTCACTTAGGTGAGTTTCAACACTGGTCTGGCCACATGAAAAGGGACATTGGCATGGATTACCCAGCGCCACCGGAAAGGTGTTACTTTCAAAGATCATCCTGGTAGTGCGAAAGCGTTGCTAAGTTGGAGTGGTTGTTTCAACTTCTTACAATTGGACAGTTTATGAACCCAAAGATCGTATCGGCTGAACGGGTCTCACTCGAGGATTTGCGCCAGGCAATGAACAGCGCGTTTTCGGACTACACAGTCCCAATGCAACTGACCCGGCAGTCATTTGCCTTCATGTTGAAGCAGAGGGGATTTGATCGTCAAGTCGCTGCGCATCAGCCAGCGTGTGAAGAAGTAGACGACGGCGCTAATAAAAACGACGCAGGCAAAGGCCGCGTTTGGCTTGAGCTTTTTCGCCTCCTCGCCAACTCCCAGGATGATTCCGGGGATGTTGGACAAACCGTTGTCACCCCCGATGACGGCCGCACCGATGTCAATCTTGAACGTCTGTGTGACCGACCAAAGCAAGAGCGTGAAAGTGTAGGAAAGGATCGTGCTTTGAAGCTCCCCCATACGCGAGAAGAAGATCAGGTAACCAAGCGCTGCGGCAATGAGTGCGCCAAAGACAGCAGCGGATGGCAGCGCCCAAAGTAAAGACAGACCCAGCGATGGAGCGAAATTAATCGCGATCACGGCGCCGAGGTAGCCACCCAACCCGTAGAAGGCAGTCTGTGCCAGGCTTAGCAAGCCGCCTCGACCCCAAATGACATCAAGGCTGAGGCCCAGCAGGCCAAAGATCACCCAAGAGGTGGCCACGAAGGCGAGATAGGGATCAAGCGCGCCGGAAAAAGCCAGGGCAGCGCCAGCTACGATGAGCGGGAAGATCAGTCCGGCATTACTGTGAAGTTTTTCAAACATTTTAGGCGCCCCTTACAATTTGCGACGCCACTTGGCGGAAATGCCCAAGGGGTAGAGCCAAAGCAGAAGGGCGGTCATGAGGAAGAAAAAGACATCGCCGACCACTGATGTCATGAAGCTGGCAGTAACAGATGCACCACCGCCTAGGCCGAGCGCAGTGATTGCACTACCAGTCAGGGCCACGGGCCCAGCCACTACGACCGTCAGGAAACCTTTTACAGCAAAGAACAAACCCATGGACGGTGTCGCAGGGATGATCGGCAACAGGATCGCGCCGGCAAATCCGGCCAAACCGCAACCGATGGCAAACGTCATCGTGTTCACACGGGAAGAGTCGATCCCGATCGCTTGGGCCATCTGCGGCTCTTGGATCGAGGCCCGCGCCTTCATGCCGTAGACGGTGTGCGTCATCAGGAAATAGACGAAAGCCAGCATGACTGCCGCGACGAAGATCATCGCTATGGGATAGACCGCAAGGCTGTAGTCACCGAGCTGGAAGTTCCATTGCGGCATACCGATGCCGGGCGACACGGTACCAAAGATAAGAACTGCGGCCTGGTTGAACACCATGCCCAGCCCCCAAGTGGCTAGCATCGTATCGTATATCCGTCCGTAGAGTTTGCGGATGATAAGCAACTCGACAGTTGCGCCAATCAGCATTGTCATGGCAACCGCGAAAGGTATGGCCAAAGGATAGGGCAAGCCAATCTGAGTTGCCGTCAGAGCCGAATAGGCACCAACCATAAGAAATTCACCATGCGCGAGGTTGATAACACCCATGAGGCCGTAGACGACGGCCAAGCCAAGTGTTGCAATCAACAGAATTGACGCGCTGGATAATGACGACAGCAGAACCGTCGCTAGGAAATCGAGTTCCATAGCATCCTCCCAGAGGTGATGCGCCCCACGCCGGGGCGCATCGACAATTGTATTGGTTAACCTTCGGGCGTGAAGTGCTCAGCCGCATCGGGATTGTCGATGAGGTTGCAGACTTCGTTCTCGTAGGTCGGTTCGGAATCTTCGAATGTTGCGATGATCTCAAAGCCGTTGTTGGCATCGCCACGAGCAATGTAAATGTCCTGACGCAGGTGATGCGACCCAGGCTCAAGCGTCACAGTGCCATTCGGAGCTTCGAACGTCACGCCGCTTTCCAGTGCAGCAATCACCTCGTCCGCGTCGGTCGTGCCAGCCTTGTTTGCGGCTGCGGCCCAGAGGTGAACCGCATTCCAGACATCGACCGCGCCAGCAACAACCGGCGTATCGGTCCCGTAGGCTACTTCCCAGGCGGCCAGGAATTCAGCGTTGGCATCGCTCTCAACCGAAGGGAAGTAGCCCATGGCAGAAACGAGACCCTCACCAGCTTGAGGCGAGACCACGACTTGCTGGTTACCTGAGCCGTAGTTGGTGGAAACAACGCCGATGCTGTCCTTCAGACCTGCCGCGGCGAACTGTTCAAGAAAACCGGTCTGTGCTGCGCCAACAGGCAGAGCGACGACAAGGTCAGGATTGGACGCCTGAATTTTCTGAATGGTCGGTGCGTAGTCTGTTACGGACAGCGCCAGATAATCCTCGCCCACGACCTCAGCGCCCAGCTGCTTGGCATACTCGTGGACCCAGTGGCCGGAGATGGTGCCGAAGTTGTAGTCGGGGGCCATGATGTAGATACGGGGACCGTAGTTCTCGACCGCCCATTCCATCAAAACGCTAAGTTGCTGAGAGGCAGAAGAACCTGTCACGAAGGTCTGCTTGTCACACGCGCCGCCTTCATAGAGCGAGGAATAGAAATAGGGGATGTTTGCCTCGCGGAAGATCGGACGGATCGCCTCACGGGAAGAACTTGTCAAACCCGCGAACATCGCAGCGATGCCATCTCTCAGAACCGCCGTTTGCGCGAATTGCGTATACTTCGAAAGTTCGGACTGAGCATCGTAGCCGACGACCACGACCTCTTCTCCGTTGACGCCACCCGCTGCGTTGACACTTGCAATCGCCAGATCAAGTGCATTGTCCTGCTGAATGCCGTAGATGTTCAGGCCACCTGTAAGGTCAAAGATCGCTCCGACCTTAACCTCGGCCAAAGCGGCAGTGGAAGTCAGCGTCATAGCGGACACAAGGCTGACTGTGCCTAGAAGATTTTTCATAAGAGTAAGCTCCCTGATATGAGTCAGTCTGAACGCTGATCAATGCGAGAAGCTTGGTGTTAGGAATCAAAAAGCGACCCAAATGGGCGTCAACGTCCAGCCGAGTCGCTTG
The DNA here is from genome assembly GCF_056539605.1 of Ruegeria sp. BA2. NCBI lineage: Bacteria > Pseudomonadati > Pseudomonadota > Alphaproteobacteria > Rhodobacterales > Roseobacteraceae > Ruegeria > Ruegeria sp. BA2. The sequence continues at coordinate 25,683 of NZ_JBQFVE010000024.1, forward strand.
GTGATTTTATGTGCATCGTCGCACGGCCATTAGCAAAACGTTCAAGGTTGCCATTGTCAAGAGTTTCCTAATCGGAAGCGTTCGCACCCAAAAATACAGGCAGATTTTATGACTACAGGGTCGCAAAGAATCGAATCATCACTCAAGAAGTGGACGTTCGTTTCCTTCGCAGCATCCGTAGCTTTGGGCTCATTCCGGACCTCAGTGACGTTGCAGCACAGGACCCTACCCCGCCGTCAGCTGATCGCCCAGACGGCCCAAAGGAGACATCCAGCCGCTACCGGTGATGCTGCAGCGCGGCCCATCGAAGCAGCCATTCGATGCTAGAGAGAAATCGCAAGACAGGCGAACTCAAAAAAAATGTATACCATCCTGACCTTCGAAACTTGGAGACTAACAGGCCGAACACATGATTTCGCCAATAGCCCATCGCAGTGACAGAATTCTCTTGCGCTGCAGAAGCCAACAACACACCGTTTAGGCCGCATCGCAATACAGCGATGCGGCCTGTCGAAGCTGCAGTTTTCGTAGTGCAAAAACAGCTCGTGATACTTCACGCTACGCGATCAGGTTGTGATCAATCACGTCAAAGGCAAATTCATCGACCGTAAACATAGTGTCGCCGCTTGCAGTCAGCTCCACCGCGTCAAAACTCGTGCGGCCCAACGAACCTTGGAAATCACCGTCGGCGGCGTCCGCGATCAGCGTTCCCACAAGCTCTCCATCATCGTAGAACGCAACCTCCATCTCGCCGTTGCCATGACTTTCGCCGAAGCTGAAGATGAACTCCACCGCCTCAAGGTCCGCGTCCTCCAGCGCGATCCTCAAGCTTTCGTCCCCGTCAACTGATTTGGCTTCGCGTCCGAAGATCGGATCATCAAATGAGTAGACACCAATCGCGCCGTTCTTAATGGCGACAAGCTCGAAATTGGTCGGGTCAATCGCATCCACCTTGATACCAACATCCGAAAACTGAAGACTTTTGCGCACGGGACCAAGCCGGTCGACATCAACAACTTCGCCATCAATGCTCTCAAAGGCGTTGGTTCTGAACCACCGACCCGCCTCGAACTCGACCGCCAGTGTCTGTGTGTCGGGCAGAAACAGGCTTGTCAACATCGGGTCATGATCCGATGCACGTGCGCTGGTTGCGGCAAACTCCGAATTGACATGGACAATGTCCACCAACGCGCCGGAATACAAACCCTCGGAAACCAAAATATGATCCAAGGACTGGCTGTTTCCCTGAAACTCAAACGTATAGCGCTCGTCTTCCGGGATATCGTTTGTCAGGTTGACGAGGCTGGTGTTGTTTTCAAGATCGGCCACAGGCGAAACAAATTCGAACTCGTTGAAGTCACCCAAAACCACCGCATTGGCCCCAGCACCAAGACCGTTGACAAAGTCCTGCACCGCCTGGCTCTGAGCCTGACGTTCATCCAAACTGCCATTCACCGTGACATCTTCCTGCCGCGTGGTGAAATCTTGTTCGGTTCCCAGAATGGGCGCTGATCCGCCTTTCGAGGAGAAGTGGTTGTTGACCACCGTGACGGTCTCACCGTTGAAGACAAAATCAGCGACAAGCGGCAGGCGCGCACCCTCAAACGCTTCGCCCGGACCTTGACCACTAATCGTCTGCACCGAATCCTCAACCAAGGCCACACGGTCAGGGTTATAAAGGAAAGCCGTGCGGATATTGCCGCCAGGCTGACCGCCCGAGGTTCCATCACCGATAAACGTGTTGTCGATTACCTCATAAGCCGGACCACCCGCCGCAACGATCGCTGCCGCCAGTTCCGCCAGGGTTTCGGCTGCCGAAACGGTTCCGTCATTGACCGACCCGGAACTGTCTTGCACCTCTTGCAGACCAATGATGTCAGGGCTGCCCAGGTTGTTGGTGATCTGCGCGGCAACGGCGTCGAACCGGCCATCGGCGACATCCTGATCGCCGTCGTCATCATTCGGATCAAGGTTCAGCACATTGTATGTAGCAATTGTCAGTTCATTGGCCGATCCGGCAAGGTCGGTCGATTCCGGTTCCAATCCGGCGGATTGGATGTTCGGGGTAAAATCCTCGGTCGGCAGGATTTCGAAGTTTCCGAAACTGTATCCAACCACGCCTGTTACGTCGCCGAGAAGATCACCAACGTTTACCGTCGGGAAGTCAAAGTCGAAAATCCCGCTGTCTTCGTCGATCTGGATTTTTTCGGGGTTAAAGTCGTCCGGTGAGATATTCAGCGTGCCGCGCTCGGAAAGACCGGTGGCACCGCTCCCCTGATCGGTAACGGCAAAGATCTCGCCAAACCGGCTGGTTCCGCTGACGGCTTGCAGATCGGTCGCCGTCACGCGCATGCCTTCGAGGCTTTCGAAGAAGTCGATGCCGTCCTGAGTGGGTTCGAATGAGGCAAAAGCATCATCGTCGATGCTCTGGTTCGGAACTGCCCGTTCACCCGGATCGTTGCCGATCAGAACTGCATCTGGCAGGGCGTTGCCCGAAGACTGGACTTCAAGATCGAACACATTCGTCAGCTGCGTGGTCGACAAGTTTCCGCTGCCTGTACCGCCTGGGAAAAACTCGGCAACTGTTCCAACCACTGAAACGGCTTCTCCGACCGAGACAGTCGGGCTGGAACCGGTGAACACGAATATCGCGTCGGAGGTGGCATCATCACCGTCACCATCCGGGTCCTGCAAATAAAACCCGTTGGAATCCACCGCCGTGACAATGCCGCTTGTCGAAACCAAGTCGCCAAAAACGTTCGATGTGCCGGCGGGGAGGGTCTCAAAAAACTCGGCAACGGTCTGCCCTTCGTCCAGAACAAAATCAGACACATGACTCGCGCCTTGGATCTCGTAGATCGCCACGATTTCGATGTCGCTGGCCGAGATCGACGCTTCGACCACAGGGGCGAGGATGCCGTCATATGCCGGGTCATCGGATGTGACAGAGTGCTCTATTTCCGCGATCTCGGCCGCCTCTGGCAAATCGTCATCAACCGCAGTCACTGCAACTTGCTGCGGCTGATCGAAATTGGTCGCATCGAACACAAGCTCGGCTGGGACAACATCCAGATCAGCGCCAACCGCGATGGCGATTGTCACCGGTTGCGTAGGTGCGACAGACAATGTGACTTCGTATGTATCCGCCATGCCCCCTTCGTCGGCGGCAAGATCCAATTCGTTGATGATAACTGAGGGCGAAGGCGTGGCATCCGTGACCGTGAAACTCGCCGGTTCGATATCATCGATCCGTGAATTATCGGTCACCCAGTTTGCCGAGTTGTTGATGGCTGCCTGTAGCTCGGCCTTGGTGCCGGTAAGCGGACCACTGTAGACACCGTTGTCAGTCTCGGGAATAGCCACAGCGCTGGTGCCCACAGTCAGACCCGTCGGCAGGGCCGACGTGTTTGAAGACGTTGCGTCAGCTTCATAACCAGTGCCGTTGAAATGAATCGACGCTACAAAAGAAGGAGCGGTTTCGTCCCCCTGATAGGCATGTATCTGATCCCCGCTTGCCGAAAAAGATGGTCCCGAGAAAGCTGGATTAATTACGGTTCCCGCCGCGACGTTTGCAGGTGCCGTCCAAATAAAGACACCCTCAGTACTGCGAAAACCGCCCGCTGCGAGCCAGCCATTGTCAGTAAATCTGATCTCAGTCCCGGCTTCGATGTCGGTCAGGGCAACGAAAGTGAACTCATCAGGATTGTCAGAATTGAACCCGGTAAACGCAATATCGCCAGCAGCTAAAACGGTCGTCATGTCAGTCCCTCTTCATAGATAAGAAAAAAGGCAGCGGTCTACGCGAGACTCGCCGCAACACAACCCAAGGTAGCTCACGTCAGAAGCTTTAGTTAAAAAGTTGTGTGCAATCGACCATTACGGCGGAGCTTTGCCGCTAGGTGTTCGTCAGGCCGTTGCTCAAAAAAGTCACTGGAGAAAATCGCTGTGCTTAAACAGTTTCAAGTGCAATCGTTTTTTGGTTGGATTTCATTTCTTATGCGCCAAGAATTGGTCATCAACATGGCTGCAACCACAACCCAGGCTGTTCACCAAGTTTCGCGCATTGATTGCGATAGAAATGAAAATAGTCGCCCAAACTAGACGCTCAAATGTGCTAACGGCCCTAAGCTGCCCTTCACCACATCCCGCCATCGCTGCCGCGCGGCCCGTCAGACCGGACTTTCGCTGCAGACGCGAAATCCGATGGTCGTCCAACTAGCACTTCGCGGACTTATATGAACGGCTCAGGTCAAGTGTCGAAAGCTGCAAGGCCTTTGAAAGCGCCAGC
>NZ_JBQFVE010000025.1:0-21470 GCF_056539605.1 Ruegeria sp. BA2
CACCCACATTCTCGCCCCGCAAAATCACCTGACCCATATGAGACACATCAAACAACGCCGCCTTCTCACGACACTGCTTGTGCTCCCCCATAATCCCCAATGGATACTGAACAGGCATCTCCCAACCCGCAAAATCAACCAACTTACCTCCCAACTCAACGTGAAGTGAGTAAAGGGGGGTGCGCTTTAATGATGTCATCAACTTAACCTTTCAATCAGCGGGATTGGTCGCGAACGACGGTCACGGTGCAGTGCGCGTTCCGCACAACACGGGCCAGGTTCGGGCCAATCTCATAATTCGGGAAATCGCCTTTGGTCGATGCCATGACGATTAGATCGAAGCCTTCCTTATGGGCAAGCTTCAGGATTTCGCGGTAGACGCTGCCTTCTTCGACATGAATCGTCACGTCGGAGGCGTCGCCATGATCCAGAATGGCCTGAACCGCACCCCGCACATGGTCTTTGGCACCGGCACCATAGTTGGCAGGCAGGTTCGGCAGCTGGATGATCTCAGGAATGACAGCAACGGCGTGCAGTTCAGCACCATAAAACTTGGCCTGTTCCAGAGCGAGCGGCAGGGCGTTCTTCCACGAGCGGTCGTCGGTGTGATCAATGGGCAGCAGGATTTTCGTGGCCATCACGTCTCTCCTCGAGAAATGGAATTTGGTTTCAAGCCGGGGGGCCGGGATGGCCCCCCGTATTTTCATCCGAAATTATTCGGCAGGTGTGCCGCCCGGTTCTTCGGATTGACCGCCTGAGGCGAAGAACTCTTTTGTCAGTTTGAAGACGATCGGGCTCAACAGCGCCAGGGCGATCAGGTTAGGAATGGCCATCATCGCGTTCAGCGTATCTGCCAGCAGCCAGATGAAACCCAGATCCGCGGTTGCGCCGAAATAGATCATGACGATCCACAGAACGCGGTAGGGGATAAGGGATTTCACGCCCAGCAGGAATTCGACACATTTCTCTCCATAGAAGGACCAACCCAGGATGGTGGTGAAGGCAAAGATCGACAGAGCGATGGCGATCAGATACCCGCCAATACCCGGCAGGGACAGCTCGAACGCGTGACTGGTCAAGGCTGCACCGGATTCACCCGAAGTCCAGGCACCAGAAGCGATGATTGCCAGACCGGTGATCGAGCAGACAATGATGGTATCGATGAACGTACCCAACATCGCGATCAGGCCTTGGTTGACCGGGCCTTTGGTCTCGGCTGCGGCGTGTGCGATCGGGGCAGACCCCAGACCGGCTTCGTTCGAGAAGACACCACGTGCAACACCAAAGCGGATGGCGGCCCAGACGGCGGCACCCGCAAAACCACCTTCGGCGGCCGACGGTGTGAAGGCATAGGTGAAGACCAGCGACACCGCGTGACCGATATTACCAATGTTGATCAACAGAACCAGCAGACCGGCGATGATGTAGGCAACGGCCATGAATGGAACCAGTTTACCGGCAACCGCACCGATGCGAGTGATGCCACCCAGGATCACGGCTGCGGTCAGGACCATCAGGACAACACCGGTGACCGAGGTATTCAGACCAAAGTTGGCCTCTAGCACCTGTGCAACACCGTTGGCCTGTACGCCGTTCCCGATGCCGAATGCAGCGATCGCGCCGAACAGGGCGAATGCCACGCCCAGCCAAGCCCATTTCGCGCCCAGCCCGTTTTTGATGTAGTACATCGGGCCGCCGACATAGTTACCCAGCTCGTCTTTTTCACGGTACTTTACCGCGCAGACGGCTTCGGCATATTTGGTGGCCATGCCCACCAGGGCGGTCATCCACATCCAGAACAAGGCGCCCGGACCGCCCAGGAAGACAGCAGTGGCCACACCGGCGATGTTACCTGTACCGATGGTCGCCGACAGCGAGGTCATCAGCGCGTTGAACGGGCTGATCTGCCCATCGCCCTGACCTTCGCGGCCCTTGAACAGCAGGCTAAAGCCTGTGCCCACACGCAGGATCGGCATGAATTTCAGCCCCACCTGCAGGAAGAAGCCAACGCCAAGAATGAGAACCAGCATCAGCGGCCCCCACACGACGCCATTGATGGCCCCTACGATTGAATTCAACGCTTCCATGGATTTCCTCCCATTTGCGTTAGAGTTATGCCCTAATCGACAAAGCCCGCTGACGGGCCTGCTTGAGGGCGGCAAAGTCTTCGTCCGCGTGGAACGACGAACGGGTCAGCGGAGTTGCCGACACGTGCAGAAAGCCCTTGGAACGTGCGATCTGTTCCAGTTGGGCAAATTCTTCCGGTGACCAGAACCGGTCGATCGGGTGATGTTTCGGGGTCGGTTGCAGATATTGACCGACGGTCAGGAAATCGACATTGGCGGCGCGCAGGTCGTCCATCACCTGTCGCACGTCGTTCAAGCTTTCACCCAGCCCGACCATCAAGCCGGATTTGGTAAACAGCTCGGGGTTTGCGCGCTTGGCATCGTCCAGTAGCCGCAACGAGGTGTAATAGCGGGCACCCGGGCGTACCGTCGGATAAAGATGCGGCACAGTTTCCAGATTGTGATTGAAAACATCCGGTGCCGCCTCAAATACGATATCTGAGGCAGTGCCTTTGCCCAGGAAATCCGGTGTCAAAACCTCGACCGTGGTACCTTGGTTCTGGTGGCGGACCGCCCGGATGGTCTGTGCGATATGTTCAGCGCCGCCATCTGCCAGATCATCGCGATCGACAGAGGTGATCACCACATGGCGCAGGCCAAGTTTCTTGACTGCTGCGGCCACACGACCGGGTTCAAACACATCCAGCGCATCCGGGCGTCCAGTTGAGACATTGCAGAACGAACAGCCCCGAGTGCAGACCTCGCCCATGATCATCATGGTGGCGTGGCGCTTGGACCAGCATTCGCCGATATTGGGGCAGGCGGCCTCTTCGCAGACGGTTGCCAGACTATGCTCGCGCATGAGGCGGCGGGTTTCGTAGTATTCTGCGCTATCACCCTTTTTCTTGCGAATCCACTTGGGCTTGCGCGGGATGACACTATCGGCCTTCTTGGCTTTTTCCGGATGGCGGGGGCGAAGCTGGACGGTCATCTGGCTGGTCTCCCTTAGGCGTGGATCGCGCGGCCCAGGGCGTCAAGGCAGGCCTCTTTGACCGCCTCGCCCATCGCCGGGTGCGCATGGCAGGTTGCAGCGACTTCGGACACGGTTGCGCCCTTTGTCATCGCCAAAACCAATTCGGCGATCAGATCGCCGCCATGGGCGCCGCAGATATGTGCACCTAAAATCTTGCCGCTCGGGTCAGCCAGCACCTTGACCGCACCGTCGGTTTCACCGGTCGAGCGCGCGCGCGAGTTCGCCAGAAAGGCGAATTTGCCAACGGAATACTCGGCTCCGGCCTCTTTCAGTGCTTCTTCGGTCAAACCGACTGAGGCGACCTCGGGGTCGGTGTACACAACGCCGGGGACAGTGTTGTAGTCGACATGACCGGTTTCGCCTGCCAGCATCTCAACACACGCAACACCATCTTCTTCGGCCTTGTGGGCCAGCATCGGTCCTGGAACGCAGTCGCCGATCGCGTAGATGCCGGGAACGGACGTTTGGAACGTGTCATTGACCTCAACGAAGCCGCGCTGGTTTACAGCGACGCCAAGCACCTCCAGACCAAGGCCGCGGGTGACAGGGCGACGCCCGACAGCGATCAGAACCTTGTCGGCCTCGATCACTTCTTCCTTGTCCTTGCCAACGCGATCCACGGTCAGGGTTAGCCCAGCATCAGACTTCTCGACCGATTTCAGCGCGCGGCCCAGTTGGAATTTCAAACCGCGTTTGGACAGGGCGCGCTGCGCCAGTTTGGCAATCTCACCATCGATGCCGGGCAGCACCCGATCCAAATACTCGACAACGGTGACCTTGGCACCCAGTCGCGCCCAGACCTGACCCAGTTCCAGACCGATCACACCTGCACCGATAACCACCAGATGTTCCGGCACGGATTCCAGCGCAATAGCGCCGGTTGAGCTGAGGATGTCCTGCTCGTCAATCTGGATTCCCGGCAACGAGGTCGGTTCAGATCCGGTTGCAATCAGGATATTTTTGGCCTCGTGGACAACATCTCCGACCTTGACCTGTCCAGCGGCGGGGATGCTGGCCCAACCTTCGATCAGATCCACACCGTTTTTCTTGAACAGAAAGGCAATGCCCTTGGTCAGATCGCCTACAATCTTGTCCTTGCGGCCCATCATTGCGGGTACATCAATGCTGGCCCCCTCGACCGCAATACCGTGGGAGGAGAGATGTGCAAGTTCGGCATACTTAGCCGAGGAGGTCAGCAACGCTTTGGAGGGTATGCACCCCACATTCAGACAGGTTCCGCCAAGAGCACCACGCCCTTCGACGCAGGCAACTTTCAGGCCCAGTTGTGCTGCGCGGATCGCGGCGACATAACCACCCGGACCGCCCCCGATGACAATAAGATCGTAAGTCATTTGGTCTTCTTTCAGTAGATCGGGTGGCTTGCGCAGAGGGCGCGGACCTTTTCACGGGTTTCTTTTTCAACAGCCTCGTCCCCATCCGGCGATTGTGCCAGCGCGTCCAGCACATCCCCGATCATGTGGCCGATCTGTTTGAACTCTTCGGGTCCAAAACCACGGCTGCACCCGGCGGCTGTGCCAAGACGGATTCCGCTGGTGATGGTAGGTTTCTCGGGATCACCCGGAACGCTGTTCTTGTTGCAGGTAAATCCTGCACGCTCCAGCGCGGCTTCGGCATCTTTGCCGGTTACGCCGACGGGGCGCAGATCAACCAGCATCAGGTGGTTTTCAGTGCCGCCCGAAACGATGTCACATCCACGCGCCATCATCACATTTGCCAAGGCTGCGGCGCTGTCGACAACGCGTTGCATGTATTCTTTGAATTCGGGCTGCAGCGCCTCGCCAAAGGCGACCGCCTTGCCTGCAATCACGTGCATCAGAGGCCCGCCTTGCAGGCCCGGGAACACAGCCGAGTTGATCTTCTTCGCCAGTGCTTCGTCATTGGTCAGGATGATCCCACCGCGCGGCCCACGCAGGGTCTTGTGCGTGGTCGACGTCACGACATGTGCATGCCCAATGGGCGAAGGGTGCAGGCCGGTCGCAACAAGCCCGGCGATATGGGCCATGTCGGCCAGTAGCCAGGCACCAACCTCGTCGGCAATTGCCCGGAAGCGTGCAAAATCGATCTTTTGCGAATAGGCCGATGCACCTGCAATGATAAGCTTGGGCTTTTCGGATTTTGCCAGTTTTTCAACCTGATCATAATCGATCAGCCCAGCCTCAGTCAGACCATATTGAATCGGACGGAACCACTTGCCGGACTGGGCAGGCTTTGCGCCATGGGTCAGGTGACCACCGGCATCCAGTGACATGCCGAGGATGGTGTCTCCGGGGCTGAGCAGCGCCAGCTTGACAGCACCATTGGCCTGCGCGCCCGAATGTGGTTGGACGTTTGCATATTCACAGCCAAACAACTTCTTCAGCCGGTCGATCGCTTCGACTTCGACCTCATCCACATATTCGCATCCACCGTAATAGCGGCGACCGGGATAACCTTCGGCGTATTTATTCGTCAGCACAGAGCCTTGCGCATCGATCACAGCTTGCGACACGATATTCTCAGACGCGATCAGCTCAATCTGTTCGGCCTGGCGTTTTCCTTCACGCGAGATCGACGCAGCGATGACCGGATCAGCCTCGTTAAGCGGTGTTGTGAACATGATCTCCTCCTGCAATCTCGATTCCAGTGTACGAAATTTTGTTTCCTATAGTGGAATTCTTGTTCTGAAGGCAACAAAAATCTCATCACAGAAATGTTGTTTGGTTGTGGGGAAATCGGTAAGCTTTGATAAAACAAGGAGATACCCATGTCTGACGACAGCCGGAACGAGGGTGCTGGGCCGGAAGAACAGGACAAAGGGGAGGCTTTGGGCCGCTCGATCCGGGATGCGCGTCGCGCAAAAGGCTGGACTTTGGAAGAGGCCGGGCGCGCTGCGGGAATCGGTCGGTCGACTCTTTCAAAGATTGAAAACAACCAGACTCGCCCAAGTTTCGATATTGTCCGACGGCTGACGCAGGCCCTGGACATGAACACACCGCAGCTGTTCTTGCAGTCCGCGCAATCCGGAATTTCAGGACGGCGTGATTTTACGCCCAGTGGCAAAGGTGAGATCAGAAATACGCCGACCTACATGCACGAGTTGTTGTGCTCCGAGCTGACCAGCAAACGAATGCTGCCCTATATCGCCACGATCAAGGCGCGGGACATATCCGAGTATGAGAACTGGATCCGACACACAGGTGAAGAGTTCATGTACGTCATCAGTGGTGAGCTAACCTTCATATCTGAACATTACCGCCCATTGCCTATGAAACCCGGTGACTCGCTGTATTACGATAGTGGTATGGGGCACGGCTGTATTTCTACCAGCAAAGAAGACGCCAAGGTTTTGTGGGTTTCGCTTGAATAACTGGTTGTGCGATGGCTCAGCAGCGTGGAAGACTAAGCAACAAGCAACCAGATTGAACGGAAACACCTCATGGATCGGACTATTTTCACGGGGACGATGCCTGCCCTGATGACCCCTTGCAAAGCTGACCGGACACCGGACTTTGATGCCTTGGTTAAAAAGGGCAAAGAAATGATCGAGGCCGGAATGTCCGCCGTCGTCTATTGTGGCTCGATGGGGGATTGGCCGCTTCTGACTGATGCGCAGCGGATGGAAGGCGTTGAACGGCTGGTTGATGCAGGATTGCCTGTGGTTGTTGGCACAGGTGCTATCAACTCGAAATCCGCAGTCGCACATGCCGCACATGCGCAAAAGGTCGGGGCAGCGGGGCTGATGGTTATTCCAAGGGTGCTGTCGCGCGGTTCGTCTGTTGCCGCGCAGAAGAACCACTTCAAAGCGATCCTGTCCGCCGCACCGGATGTACCCGCGATTATCTACAACAGCCCTGTTTACGGTTTCGCCACACGGGCGGACCTGTTCTTTGCGCTGCGCACCGAGCATCCAAATCTGGTCGGCTTTAAGGAGTTCGGTGGAAAAAGCGATCTACGCTACGCCGCCGAGCACATTACATCGCAGGATAATCAGGTCACTTTGATGGTTGGTGTCGATACCGAGGTTTACCATGGGTTCGTAAACTGCGGGGCAACTGGGTCGATCACCGGAATTGGGACCGCGCTGCCCAAAGAGGCGTTGTTGCTTGCGGCACTGTCGAAGAAGGCTGCAGAAGGGCATGCCGAGGCACGGCTGCGCGCACGAGAGCTTGACGAGGCCTTCGCTGTTTTGGCGAGTTTTGACGAAGGGACCGATCTTGTTCTGTACTACAAACATCTACTGGTTCTGAATGGCGAGGATGAATACCGCCTGCACTTCAACGAAACCGACGCATTGAGCGATGCGCAAAGAAACTACTGCGAGCAACAATATAGCCTGTTCCGATCCTGGTTCGCTGACTGGAAACGTCAGGGTGGGGTCATTGCAGAATGCATGTGATTGACAGCCATACCGGCGGAATGCCCACGCGGGTTATTTTGGACGGGGCTCCTGATCTGGGGTCGGGGACACTGGCTGAACGTGCGCAGCAATTGGCGACCACGCATGAAGCATTCTATAAATCTGTTCTGTTAGAGCCTCGCGGGCAACCCGGAATGGTCGGCGCGCTGCTTGTTGAGCCGGATAACTCTGAATGCGCAACCGGGGTTATCTACTTTGACGCCGATGCAGTGCTGGGTATGTGTGGCCATGGGACAATAGGTCTTGGCGTAACATTGGCGCATCTGGGACGGATTGATGTCGGAACTCATCGGATCGACACACCTGTGGGTGCAGTCACGATCGATCTTCAGGATGCCAATACCGTTCAGGTCACCAATATCGAAAGCCGCCGCGTTCATAAGTCGGTGACTATCGAGACCATTGAATTTGGCCCATTCACCGGTGACATTGCATATGGCGGCAACTGGTTCTTTATCATCGACCCCAGTCCAATCCCGGTTGAACCTGGAAATATCCGCCATTTGACTGACGTGGCGATTGCAATTCGAGAGGCCTGTATTGCGCAGAGGGTCGGGGGTGAAAACGGCGAGCCCGTTGATCATGTAATCTTTCAGGGTACGTCGCCGAATGCAGGTGTCCATAGCCGGAATTTCGTACTGTGCCCTGATAACGACTATGACCGCTCACCCTGCGGCACCGGAAGCTCGGCCCGGTTGGCATGTCTTGCGGCCAGCGGGAGATTGTCTGCCGGGGAAGAGATTGTGCAAGAAAGCATCATCGGTAGCTCGTATCGGTTGTCGTTTCAACCGGGGCAGGGTAGGGGCATTATCCCTCAGCTTACTGGTCAGGCGCATATCATGTCCGAGGGCAAGCTTGTCTTTGCGCAAAATGACCCGTTCCGATTGGGTATCTGTCGCTGACACGTAAGACCTTAAGGATGGGCTGGTTTCATGCACCGTGGTTTGAAGATTGTATCAGGTGGGCAAACCGGCGTTGACACGGCCGCGCTGGAATTTGCCCGCTCGAACGGCATCCCTTACGGGGGTTGGGTGCCAAAAGGCAGAACCAATGAGGACGGGTTGATCCCTGACCACTTCAGCGGATTGTCGGAATCAGATTCCCAAGATGTGGAAGTACGGACCAAGCTCAACGTGATGTCCAGCGACGCCACGCTGATCTTTGTAGATGGGTCAGCCAGTCCGGGTACGCAGAAAACAGTTGTGTTTGCTGTGGAGGCTCAAAAGCCGCATCAGGTGATTGATGTCAGACAAGGGATTGCCGATTGCGCGCAACAGCTGCGGGCGTGGCTGGATGCAAACTCGATCGCTGTTCTGAATATTGCTGGCCCGCGCGCGTCCGAGGCCCCCGGAATCGGCCTGCGCGTGAGCGAGGTATTGAACGCCTGTCTGGACAGGTTCGTTCAACCCAAATAGTCGCGCAATGCCTGAGGCGGATTTTCGAAGAGAGACGCTGTTCCAATCGGCGGGTGCGCGGTTTGATCCGCAACCAACACCGTTTGATCCGTGATCCGAAGCGCATCCTGAGGATCGTGGCTGACCATGAGCAGTGTGGTTTTTGTTTCAGCTACCAATTCCGCTACTAGGTCCAACATTTCAGCTTTCAGAGCAGGACCCAAAGCGGCAAAGGGTTCATCCAACAACAGAACCTGACGCCTTTGCACAAGTATTCTGGCTAGTGCTACGCGGCTTTGTTGGCCGCCAGACAATTCTGCTGGTTTTCTGCCGCCCATGTCAGGCAAACCGACACGTTTGAGGGCCGATTGAACGCGTTGCTGATCGTCTCCAGACATCCTTCCGTTCGGGCTCAGCCCCAACGCGACGTTCTGCTCGGCGGTCAAGTGAGGAAACAAGTTCCCGTCTTGAAACAGCATTGCCAATGGTCGTTTGCCAGGTGGCAAATCCGTCAGGTTATCTTCCTGCCAGAATATTCGACCGCTTTTTATGTCGCGAAACCCGGCGATGGTTTCAAGAAGCGTCGATTTACCCGCCCCAGAGGGGCCAATAATCGCAACGCTTGATCCCGCTTTGATCTCAAAATCAGCCCGCAGCAGGAAATTGCCGATTGCGATAGTGCAGTCGTCAAGCTTCAGCATGCCAGCGCCCTCCTCGATCCAAAATCCAGAACGCGCCCATTGACAACACCAGCAAAAGCAGCGCGCCGCCTGCCGCTGCTTGCATCTGATAGGCGCCCATCAGGCGATAAATTTGCAGGGGCAACGTTGCGATCTGAGCATCTGCGAATAAGGCGATCACCCCCAGATCACCCATAGACATCGCGGCGGTCAGCCCAGCAGCAAAGCCGATCTGGGGGCGCAATTGCGGAATTATGACCCGCATGAAAAAGGACCAGTTGTTCATGTTCAGAGAAAGCGCCAAACGCCCGTGCCGCTCTAACGTATTACGCGTCGCCGGGACCAGAATTCTCAGCGCAAAGGGCAGAGCCATGATTGCATTCACAATTGCGGTTACGGGCAGCGCAAGGCTGGTTGGATTTGCGAGAGGGCGGATCAGGATGAATAGTCCAGTGCCGATGACCAGAGGCGAAGCCGCAAGCCCTAGCAGGCCGCAAAGTTCTACGATCCCGAAACGACCTGTTGCGATTGTTGTCGCCATGGGCAGAGCGATAAGCAAAAGGGTCACTGTGCTGGTCGCCGCAACAAAGACGGATATCAGCGCGGAACGAAATACCAATATTGGCATTTCAAACAATCCTAGGACGCCTGAAATCGTGACCGAAGCCAAGGGCAGTAGAAGGAATGCAGCAGCTGTGATGATCCAGAACGCATCCAGCAATGGTGCTCCGCCGTCCCAACGCCGAATAGCGCGATCAAGCCCTGCGCCGAACCCATCCCCGCGCGAAAACCGCAGGGCCGCTAATGCAGCGGCAGCGGTCAGGACCAATTGCACCGCAGACAAAAGAGCCGCGCGCCCAAGGTCAAAGTCATAGGTGAAGGCTTGATAGATCGCGAGTTCGATCGTTGTTGCCCGAGGCCCACCGCCGAGCGTCAGTGCAACGGCAAAGCTGGTCAGGCAGATTGCAAATATCACCGCCAGAACCCCGGGCAAAATACGGCGCAGCATTGGCAGTTCGATCAGCCTGAACATGGCCATACCGTCACACCCCAGTTGCGCCGCGAGCCGAAAGCGCTCGGCCGGGATTTCCTGCCATCCCTGCAGAATCAGGCGCGTTGCCAGTGGCAGGTTGAAGAATACATGGGCCAGAACGACCCCGTGCAGCCCATAGATCTGAATGGGAGGCAGACCGACAAGGCCCAACACATCGGATATCCAGCCCGCACGCCCAAAGATTTGCAGAAGTCCAAGGATTGCAACGATTACGGGCAGGATGAATGGTGCACCCAACAGCGTGATCAGGGCGCGCCTGCCAGTGAACCGCCGGCGGGCCAGTGCGCGGGCGACAGGGATGGCCAGACCAGCGCTGAACACTGCAGATAGCGTCGCCTGCAACAGGGTGAAGCGCAGTGCGGCCCAGTCGGCCGGGCCGAACCCGCCACCCGCTTCGGCGCGCATCGCCACCATGAATAGGGTTCCCAGTATCAGCGCGGCAACGATGGCTGCCGCGCTAACACCGGGTAATGGGTTTATTGGCTGAGTGCGCCCAACCATTCCGAAAGCGCCTGTTCCCGCGCGATCGCGGCTTCTTCCTGCTCAAACAGCAGAGATTTCTGAGGGGTGATGAGCGTCTCAAAACCTTCGGGCAGACCGGCAGATGGTGTTACCGCCGGGTACATCCAATTGGTCGTTGGGATGATCGACTGGAAGGCATCAGACACCATGAAATCCATAAACTGGTCTGCCAGCTCGGACTGATCGGAATTGGCCAGCTTGGCCGCAACTTCAACCTGCATGTAATGGCCTTCATCAAAGGGTGCTGCCGCCTTGCTGGCGTCTTCTTCGGCAATCAAGTGATAAGCTGGCGACGTGGTATAGCTGAGAACCATGTCCGCCTCACCCTCAAGGAACAGCCCATAGGATTCAGACCAGCCCTTGGTCACCGTCACGATGTTATCTGCAAGACCTGCCCAAATCGCGGGGGCTTCGTCGCCATATGCGGCCTTGACCCACAGCAACAGACCTAGACCCGGCGTTGAAGAGCGTGGATCTTGAATGATGATCTTGGTGTCGCTATCCGCCAGTTCACGGAAATTGCTGGGCGCAGGAGCATCGGCAGTGTGAACAAACGCGAAATATCCCCAGTCATATGGGGCAAAAACGGTGTCGGTCCACTCGATCGGCAAAGCATAATCTGCAGTGACTGAGTGGGAGGTGAACAGGCCGGTTTCCTTGGCCGCAGACATCAAGTTGGTGTCCAGACCCAACACAATGTCGGCCTCGCTGTTTTCACCTTCAAGCCGAATTCGTGACAGCAACGCCGCGCCGTCTTCGACGCCGACCAGATTCAGGTCGCAGTCACATTGTGCTTCAAAGGCTTCTTCGACCTTCGGGCCTGGACCCCAGTCCGAGACGAAGCTGTCATAAGTATAAACGGTCAACGTGGGCTTATCGGCTGCCACAGCCGATGTTGCAGTCAGTATTCCCGCAGCAATTGCCAGATGTTTCATATCATCCTCCAATGCGGCGAGAGGGCAAGGATGGATGAAACCTGTACCTTTCCCTCCGCCGGTTCTAGCCGGTTCAGGTTCAACGGGTTTGCCATTTGGCATCTCAGCGCAATCCTTAGCGCACCCCGAGGTAGGGCTGTGATTAGGGGGATAATGGGACGAATTCAACAGAAATCGTTAGGTTTGGTCCTGAAAAGCCATGATCGACTGACCTTCTTGGTCAGGAAGTATCTTTAGGATATATGCGCATATTTGACGCGCATATTATGTATTGCTATTCTTGGGCACATGGAGGCGAATGCAATATGAATGCTCAACCACGCAAACCCACCAATCTATCACTTGATAGCGCTTTGCTCACCGAGGCCAGAGCGCTTAACGTAAATCTTTCTCGCGCTGCCGAGGAAGGGGTCCGTGCCGCTGTCGCTGCGGCGAAGGCTGAGCAGTGGAAGGTTGAAAATGCCGAGGCCCTGCAAAGCTCCAACTCTTATGTAGAAAAGCACGGTTTGCCTTTGGATAGGTTCCGCCAGTTCTGATGCCGAAATACGATGTGTTTCCCAATCCTTCGGGTGAAGGTTATCTGCTTGATGTGCAAACAGATCTTCTGAGTGATCTGAATACAAGAGTGGTCGCTCCGCTATTGCCAGCTGCGCACGCTCCACGACCTGCCGCGCGCTTGAACCCCGAATTTTTAATCGATGGGGAGCCTGTAATTATGGTGACGCAGTTCATGGCAGCGGTTTCAGTAGGAGTTCTCAAATCTCCGGTAGGCAATCTGACGGACGAATTTGAAAAGATCACAATCGCCCTTGATATGCTGATGCAAGGGTTCTGAGCGATCAGCATATGGTCAACCCCTTATGAAAAGGGGTCGAAGACGTGCCTCGTATGCTGAAAATCGAACTCTTTAGACAATCACGGGAGGGTGCCGTCGCGGAGCGTCATAGCGCTGTTGGGCAAACCAGGTCATTGTCGGTTCGATATCACTCTGCGTATTGCCCCCCTGAAGTGTGTAACCAGCGGCAAGCCAGGTGAATCCGTCGTCAGCAACTTCGGCACAATTGGTGTAGTCACCCCATTTCCCAAGGCCAGGCGTATCCGTACCCCGTCGGGCAAGGGCCAGGCGCCAGATCAGATCAATGTCGTCGTAGGTGCCGACCACATGACTTGGATGCAGGTTTCCGCCACCCGCAAAGACGGACAGACCCACATCACCAACCCTGTTGACCGCGGTAGATGGGTAGGCAAATGCGATTTGGCCGTTCCAGATATCCGGTTCGTCAATCAGCGACATGGTCGCTTCGTCAATGCGCACGGTTCGAATGAAGGGTCGTGGTCGGTTAGCCTGTCGGTTGGCTGCCCACATAAAGCCCAACACACCTCGGCCCAGCCATCCGGCGGTAATGCGTGGATCGGTGCGCGACATCCAGTCCCCACCGGTGGTTTGCGCCGAATAGTTGCCCGCAAACCAAGGCGTGACATCAATATCGAACTCATCCACGTCAGGTGAGTTTTCGAGCCATCTGAAAACGCGGATTTGTGAATTGGTGTTGTGGCTGGCGAAATACATCGCACCACGCGCACCTTGCACGCATCTGAGGGAAAAGTTGTCTTCCGTCTCAAAAATGTCGAAGGACAACGATCCTCCAGCCACCAGTTCGTCCAGCGAAATTCGCAGAATGACCGATCTGGTAAACTGATTGGCCCCAGCCGAAAACACATTTGTGCCCGCGTACACGAAGTTCTCAGAAAGCGATACATGGTTGTAGTCAAACCACTCATTGGTCCAGGCCGGATCTAGGCCTGTTGGCGTGAAATCCCAGATATTCCATGTATCGTTGCCAAGCGTGCGGCCTTGCTTGACCGCGATCCTTAGGGTGTTGGTTCCGCCCTGTTCAATATATTGAAGCAGCCAGATCATCAGATCACGGCTTGGGTCATAGATCGTGGTCTGGTCGCAGCAGAATCCGCCATCCGCAGGGGGAAACAACGTAAATGGACTCATATGCGACCAGCTTTGGCCGCCGTCCAGTGACCGGCTGGCATACCAGTTGCCAGTTGCCAGTATCTGGTTTCCGTTATTGCAGACCGTTGGTTCGCCAACGGTCGATGTCTGGCCGTTTGTGTCGAAATCCGTAAGGTTTACTGTATTGAAAATCCTCGGTTGATGGGTCGAGGGCATGGCGGCCTCCGTAATTTATTCATGTCAAAAAATGCAAACAATTGATCAGTAATCCAGTTCAGTTGGGTCTGCTTCGCTGCCCGAGCGACCCGAGTTGTCTTCTTCCAGTTCGGGCCCGCCTTTTTTGCGAACCTGAGAAACGCGCTCATCGCGCTCGCTCAGCATTTGCGGGGTCATTAGACCCGATGCACCGGCCCGCTCTCCCAAGGCAGAATGGGCGGATGGTTGTGGCCGTACTTTGACTGTTCCCTTGCGGGTACTTCGCTTTCCACGTGCTTGATTTGCCATTCAACTCTCCTATCCGTTCGTAAATAAACGCATCCAAATTTGCAGGTCATCAGATGGTGTTGAATGCATTAAACATAGCAGATTTGAGCCGACTCTTCAATTGAAGCGGCTTTTTGAAGATACCGATCTGTCTGATTTGGTCTGAGCTACAGCGGAACCATTCGCGACAATCGCCCCGATAGCGGGAACAAACAGGCCTGCAGCGAATGATAGATATCAGGCTTGCCATCAAAGATGGATGTAACAATTTCGCCGCTCTGATCAACCGCAGGGAACCAACCGCCTTGCTGATGGTCTATCAGTGTTTCGTTGGCGTAGGTCCACAGCTTTCTGTACCAGATTTCATCCTCGGGCTTCTTGTCCAAAGCGATCAAAGCGCCGACCGCTCCGATCGCTTCTGAGACGGGCCACCAGAACCGCGATGCGTTGGCGACTTGGCCTCCAAAATCCAGCGTATAGGCCAAGCCACCATCGGGTAGCCATGCGTCTGCAAGAGCCCTCTCAATCAACCAGCGCGACGTTTCGGGAGCATCCGAGGCGGGTCGGCCCGACAAATCCCAGTGCTGCAATTGAAGCCGACCAAGCTCGAACGAATGTCCAGGAGTGGTGCCAGCAGGCCGGAACATGGGGTCGCCCGCATAGTCTCGATCAATCTGCCAGTCAGATGTGTAGTGCTCGGGAAACCGCCAGTTTTCGGCAGGTGCGATCCGGCCGATGAAGAAATCCAGGATGCGACCGGCGCGCGAAAGATAGATCTCATCGCCTGTTGCCTCATAGGCCGCAAGCAAGGCTTCGACGCCGTGCATATTCGCATTCATCCCGCGATAGGTGGAAAACGGGGTCCAATCCCGGTTCCATTCGTCACAGAACAAACCGGCCTCGTCGTCCCAGAAATGCTGATCAAGGATGCCTCGGATCTCGGCCAGCAGCTTGTCTGCATCCGGGTGCCCGGCTTGCTTGGCGCTGGAAGCGGCGAGCAAAACAAACACGTGACCATAGGCGAGTTTACGATCGTCCTTGATCTGATCTCCGTCCAATGCCCATAGATAACCTGCGTGTTCCTTGTCTTTGTGGTGGCTTTCTAAATAGGCCATCCCGTGATCGATGATCCGCTCAGCACCCTGAAATCCCATCAGGTGCCCCAAGGCATAGGAATGCACCAGACGTGTCGTTGTGTGCAGTTCTTGAAGCCGATTGGGCAGGGGGCTGCCATCATAATCGAGAATGAAAAACCCGGGCTCAGCTCGGCAGCTTGTGCTGAAGAATTCAAGCTGACGCTGGGCCTGATCTTGCAGCCAAGCGCGGTGTTCTGGCGTATCAAGCCAGAAATCTGCATTGGAATTCGGGCTGGGTGGCAGCGGCTGGTGCTTTTGCATATTCTTCGTCTCGCAAGAGGAATCGTTTGGTGCCTACTGGTACACCAACGCAGAGTTGCGTTCACCAGTGATTCCAATGTCAAAATTGATAGCGACCGACAAACCCGAGCTGGGATTATCGATTAGTCTTTCGGAGCGGATGTCGTTTTGGAATGGTTGCAAACTCTGTAGTCTGTCTGTCGATGTGATGAACGGTCTGGTAGTGGATTGCCCAAAACAGAGGACAGCAGATCGTGGTAATTTTTTTCAAAGGCGCGCATTCTCCAAAGGACGTGATCTTGTATGTGGTGTGTCATATGGCGCATTTGAAGTGAGCGGGCTTGCGCGTCGCACAGCAGATATGTCCTTTACAACTTTTTCTCCATGGCTTTGCTTGAGTTCCTAGTTATTTTCTCATCGCTACTTCCTGGTGGTTGTGATGAACCAGAATTCTCTCTTAACAAATCACTCTTGAGTGCTCTATCCCTTACTGATCTGGTCCACCGCTGTGCTTAGAAAACGGAAGACCGAGATTGGCAAATAAGCGATCAAAGCCGTTGTGTACGTAGCGCGAGAGGCATTTCTCAGTATCGTTAGACCTGCACAAGGCTTCAGCAAATCCGAATTGAACGAGATTGGATTCGCAAGTGCGTTTTCTTCACAGCTGGATCACTGCCATTTTGTCCTGTGTCATGTCATGCATCGTGTACCCGATGCCGCCGGTATTGTAGCCAGATTGGCGACGGCCCGCGAAGGGCATCCAGTCGACCCGAAAGGCGGTGTGATCGTTTACCATGACAGCTGTTGCATCCAGACGCTGCACGGACTGCATCGCGGTGCTAAGCGTATTGGTGAACACCGCCGCCTGAAAAGCGAATGGCAAGCTGTTCGCAACCTCATAAGCCTGCTCGATCCGGTCATAACTGTAAACGCATACAACAGGCCCGAATATCTCGGCTGTTGAAACGCGCGCTTCTGCGGGTGGGTCCATCAGGACGGTTGGCGCATAGGTTGTCGGGCCCAGACGTTTGCCACCTGTCACCAGCTTTGCGCCACCTTCGATTGCCTCGTTCACCCATTCCTCGACCCGGACCACTTCGCCCGGTCGGATCAAAGGGCCGCACTCGACACTTGGATCACGAGCGTCCCCAACCTGCAACGCCGCCGCAGCGTCTGCCAGTTTCCGCGCAATCTCGGCGGCGTTGTTCGACGGTGCAAAAACCCGCTGAACTGAGACACAGACCTGACCGGAATGATAAAAGCCACCCTTGGACAACAAGGGTATCATCGCATCGATATCAGCAGTTTCATCGACAATCACCGGCGCAGCACCGCCATGTTCCAGCGCGCATCGCGTGCCTGGCGCCAGTTTTGACCGCAACATCCAGCCTACTCGGGCCGAGCCGATGAAGGAAAAGAATCCAACCCGGGGATCGGTGATCATTCTTTCAGCCACTTCATTCTGGCAGGTAACAAATTGGCACCAATCCCGCGGCAGACCTGCCTGATGCAGGATGTCAACAAAGGTTTTACACGACAAAGGCGTATCCATCGCGGGTTTGATAATCACCGGGCAACCGGTCGCCACAGCTGGGGCCACCTGATGCACAATCAGGTTCAGCGGGTGGTTAAAGGCGCTGGCTGCGACCACTACGCCAATGGGCTCGCGTTGCGTGAACGCGAGCCGGCCTGATCCTGCAGCGGTCAGATCCATCGGGATTTCCTTGCCCGTCATTTGGCCGATTTCGTGGATGCACAGCTCGACCCCGTCAATGGCGCGGGTCGCTTCGACACGCGCATCAATCAAAGGTTTGCCCCCTTCGCTGGCGATCAGCATGGCCAGTTCTTCGGCGCGATCCGACATAAACCGCGCCGTTTTCTTCAGGATCGCAATCCGCTGATAGGCTGGCAACCATCCGCCGCGATCGCGATGAAGATCATGCGCCACGCCCAGCATGGCATCCACATCTTCCCATGTGTTGATCGCGACGCTGCCGATTTTCTCAAGATTGAATGGGTTCAGTACGTCCACGGTATCGCTCATATCAAGCACACCTTTTCGGCCAGCTCATCGATCAGCACGCGCTGATTTTCGCTGTAGTCCACCGGCAGGTCGATCAGATGAACGCCACCTGCCTGAAACGCCTTTTCAAAGGTTGGAACCAGATCTTCGGTGCGCTCAACCCGGTGCCCGGTCGCGCCATAGCTGTTGGCATATTGCACAAAGTCGGGATTTTTGAACTCTAGCCCCCAATCATCGAAACCAGCATGCGACTGCTTCCACCGGATCATCCCATACGAGCTGTCATTGAGCACCGTAACAACCAGATTGAGCCCGAGACGAACGGCCGTCTCGATCTCCTGACTGTTCATCATGAACCCTCCGTCGCCGCAGATCGCCATAACACGGCGCTCTGGATACAGCTTGGCGGCCATCATGGCCGAGGGCAGCCCGGCCCCCATCGTGGCCAGTGCATTATCTAGCAGAACGGTATTGGGCTGATAGGCCTGATAGTTGCGCGCGTACCAGATTTTATAGATGCCATTGTCCAAGGCGATGATATCGCAATCCCGCATGACTTTGCGGGTGTCGGCCACAAATCGCTGCGGGATTACCGGGAAACGAGGATCGTCGGCACCTTCCGAGGTGTGCAAATCTGTCTCCTGCTTAACACGCTGGAAATAGCCGCGATCAAACTCCAGCGACCCACCCAGAATGTCACCCAATCGGGCAATGGATTTCGCCAGATCGCCAACCACCTCGACCTGCGGGAAATAGACCTGATCGACCTGCGCGGCCTTGTAGTTCACGTGGATCACCTTGGTGCCGCCTTCCTCCATAAAGAAAGGTGGTTTTTCGACCACGTCATGACCCACATTGATGATCAGGTCCGCGCGTTCGATAGCGCAATGCAGATAGTCACCATCAGACAATGCAGCGGTGCCCAGAAACAGGTCCGAGCGTTCGTCAATCACGCCCTTGCCCATCTGGGTATTGAAGAATGGGATCTGCGTTACATCCACAAATTGGCTGAGCGCACTGCGGGCATCTTTCCGGTTTGCCCCAGCTCCCAGCAGAAGCAGCGGCATCTTGGCCGCGCGGATCATTTCAGCCGCCTCGTTCAGCACGGTGTCGCCAGCCACAGCGTAATAACGCGGATGGGGCTGCAGAACGGGTTCACTGGTCTCTTCGGCGGCGATATCCTCGGGCAGTTCCAGCAGCACTGCACCTGGGCGTTCTTCCTGCGCAACGCGGAAGGCCTCGCGGATCAGTGAGGGTATGGTGTTGCCGTGAACGATCTGTTTAGACATCTTGCAGATCGGATCGAACAGGCCCACCACATCAATGATCTGGAATTGACCCTGTTTCGATTTTTTGATCGGCTTTTGTCCGGTGATCATGATCAAGGGCATGCCGCCCAGATGCGCATAGGCTGCAGGCGTCGCGAAGTTGGTAGCGCCGGGCCCAAGCGTTGCCATGCAGACGCCTGCCTTACCGGTTAGTCGGCCATAGGTGGCCGCCATGAAGGCCGCACCCTGTTCATGACGGGTTAGAACCAATTCTATCTTTGAAGTCCTGAGCGATTCCAGAACATCCAAATTCTCCTCACCGGGAACAGCGAAGATGTATTCGACACCTTCGGCCTCAAGCGCTGCGACCAGCAGATCCGAGGCTTTCATGACGGGTGAGGCGGTATGGGTTGAGGCAGACATGTGATCTCCTGACATGTTGCGGGACCGGTGCGGAAAGACCGGCGCGCAGAATTAAACTAGCATTCTGTCTTTCGGGTTAGAAAGGTTCTGTTACTCAGCAGCGTGCAGTTGCTTGGGTTCCGGATACAACTCGTCCATCGATGCCGAGCGGCCATTATCCAGCACGATCCGCGCGTGATAACGCTTTAGCAGTCGTGGCTCTGCGACACCGCAACTATGGGCGATGATACCAACCTCTTTCTTCATGTTTCGGGCATAGCTGGCAACGCGTTCCGCCTTGCTAGTCGGATCGAGACCAAATTGCAGTTTGGTATTATGTGTTGTGATCCCTGTCGGGCAGGTGTTTTTGTTACATTGAAGCGCCTGAATGCAACCAAGCGCAAACATGAACCCACGGGCCGAGTTCACAAAGTCTGCACCCGCGCAGAAGGCCCATGCGACCTCGGACGGGTTGATCATCTTGCCGCTGGCGCAGACCTTGATCCGATCCCGAAGCCCGTGTTTCTTCAACATGTCGACGGTCAGAGGCAGGCTTTCGCGCAGGGGCATGCCCATATTGTCGATCAGACTCATCGGCGCGGCCCCGGTGCCGCCATCGGCACTGTCGATGGTGACGAAATCCGGTGCGCTTTCGAACCCGCGCTTGTTGATTTCTTTGCAAAGCTCTTCAAAGAAACCATAAGCCCCGATCACCGCTTTGAAGCCAACAGGCTTACCCGTCACATCGCGCACGTATTGGATCATATCCAACAGGTCGCCGACACTGTCGATTTCAGGGTGGCGATTGGGGCTGATCGCGTCCTGACCGACTTTCAGACCACGAATTGCCGCGATATCTTCGGTCACCTTAGCGCCGGGCAGGATGCCGCCCTTACCGGGCTTTGCACCCTGGCTGAGCTTGATTTCGAACATTTTCACTGCGTCATGGGCCGCGACACTACGCAATTTGTCTTCGTCAAACCCGCCTTCCGGTTTGCGAACACCGAATTTGCCGGTGCCGATCTGAAAGACAACGTCCGCGCCGCTTTCCAAGTGATAAGGCGACAGCCCGCCTTCACCTGTATTGATCCACATACCCGCCTTTTTGGCCCCTTGCGACAGGGCGCGGACAGCTGGGATTGAGATCGCGCCATAGCTCATGCCCGAGATGTTAAACAGTGAATCCGTGGTATAAGGATGTCGCGCAAACGGCCCCACCGTCACAGCTGAAGGGCCCATGGCATCCTCTTCCAACGTAGGAAATGGGCAGTTTACGAAATAGACGGTTCCAGTTGGGCGCAGATCGCGCGTAGATCCAAAGGCAACAGTTGAATCCACATTCTTCGCGGCGCGATAGACCCAGGATCGCTCGGCACGATTGAACGGCATCTCTTCGCGATCCTGCGCAAAGAAATACTGGCGAAAAAACTCGCCCATATGTTCAAAGAAGTACCGAAACCGCGCAATCACCGGATAGTTCCGCCGCAACGTGCTGTCGGTTTGGGTCTTGTCCCGGAAATAGGTGACAACCACCCACAGAACCGCAAGACCAACGGCAAAAATAAACGCGTAAGATAAGACTTGCAGTAGGGTCAGGATCACATTCGATAGCTGCGACATCGGTCAGTAACTCCGGATTCTTGTTGTTGGCAGTTTAGATAGGGCGGTAGAAAGTCTAGCCGACAAGCGCGCCACGATTCAGATCACATCGGGACCACAGGTCACTTAAACCAGTCACGAGACGATCAATTTCTGTTGAGCCATGCACCGGAGAGGGGGTAAATCGCAGGCGTTCGGTGCCGCGGGGAACGGTTGGGAAATTGATCGGCTGCACGTAGATGCCATAGTCAT
>NZ_JBQFVE010000026.1:0-18710 GCF_056539605.1 Ruegeria sp. BA2
TTTTGCCAAGCCCGCCCTTCAGCCGATACGACCCCTGCATCGAAGCAAAACCCCGACCGCGTTCGACACGGCCCTGTTCATCCTCAAAGCTCGGGTGAGGATTCATAACCAATATATGTCGACAGCTGCGAGGGCGATTGCAGAGAGGAAGACCTATGGGCATCGGTCATATCTAGTCGCTACGCGCCGCCAATCCTTGAGCCTGCCGAACATGATCTCGCTCCTTTTGCTGCGTTTGTAGCGGCGCTTGTCGTATTTGACCGGCGTCTTGCGTTGCTTGCGTCCAGGGATACAGGCGCGTATCTTTGTCCGGCAATGCTTCTCGGAACCAGTCTGCGTCGTACCCGCGATCCCCGAGCAGCCATTTTACGTTTGGCAAACGACCAAGCAACGCCCGTGCGCCGATGTAATCGCTCACCTGCCCGGTGGTGACGAACAAGTCGATCGGGCGTGCTAGGCTGCCACAGATGGCATACAGTTTGGTATTCACCCCGTCCTTGGTCCGACCGATTAGGCGGCCACGCCCCCTTTTTCGTGGCCATGCTGGTCGCGGTGCGGTGTGCCTTCAAATAGGTCGCGTCGATCATCACGGTCTATTCTTCGCAATGCTCAGCAGCCAAACCAACCATCATCTGCGCAAAGACGCCTTTCTCGTTCCAGCGCTTCCAACGGCTGTAAAGCGTCTTATGTGGACTATAGGCGGCAGGCGCATCGCGCCAACGCAAGCCATTGCGATTGATGAAGATAATCCCGCTCAGCGCCTGCCTATCATCGACCTGGGGGTTTCCGTGAGACTTTGGAAAGAAAGGTTCCAGACGTGCCATCTGCTCGTCGTTCAGCCAGAAAAGGCCGCTCATTTCGCCGCTCCGTTTTCGGAGCCGTGAATCATGCGCTGCGACCAAAATCAATGCATTCTGACAAAAAGCAAACGAGTTACCACCTTGTGATTCCGCTCAAGCGTGACCATGCTTTGTAAAGCTTTACCCCAAGGCAATCGTCACGATGGTTTGCTTGGCTAAAGCACTACAACGGAATCTGTGCCGACGACTTTTGTCCGACTTGATCGGATGGCACCGTATTCTAAGGCTATTCATTTGAGATTGTATGTCGAGCGCCTGATGATCAGCTTAGCATCCAGTTTTTTGGATTTAGGGGGTTGTTGCGTTGTAATCCATTGCGCCAACCCATCAGCCGCACGCTCACCCATTTGAGTCACCGGTAAATGTACGCTTGTCAGAGGTGGCACAGCGACCGCAGAAGTTGGAAGGTCGTCAATGCCGATCATTGAAACCTGTTCTGGAATCGAAACTTTCTGAGCCTGCAGGCCCAGTAAAACGCCCAGTGCAACGACATCTGAAAGGCACAAAATGGCATCAGGCAGCCTAGGCATGCTACAAATGCGCTTAGCAATATCTGCTCCACCTTGATGGCTGATCGGAGTTTCAAAATTCACCAAGTTACCGGCGAACTCAAAGGTCTTTAGGCCGTCAAGACGCGCTCTTGTCCTGTCATTGTCCTGAATTGGGCCATGAACAACCACAATGTCTTTGTGGCCGAGTTTGACCAAATGATGCAAAGCAATTTGTGCGGCGGCGGCATTGTCGTAACCGATCGTTGGCAGAGCGCTGTCGGCTTCATAGTAGGAGGTGATGATTGTCGGAAGCGCAGTACGCTCGATAAGCTCGTACAAAGCATCACTATGGGTAGCGCCAGTGACAATCAGGCCTTCGGCTCCGATTTCGACCAGCCCCTTCGCCTTCTCTGCCTCCATATCGGTATCGGAGTCTGTCGTCGCGACGATTAAGGACAATTGGTGTTCTGACAGCTTTCGTTCAAGAGCTGCAAGAAACTTGGCAAAAATCGCATTGTCCAGTGTGGGGATCAACGCACCGACGAAACGGGTTCTACCGGAATTGATTGCACGTGCAGCGGCGCTGGGAACGAATTTCAGTGTAGCGATCGCGGTTTGAACTTTCTCCAAAGTGTCTTTCTTTACCACTTTGGGTTCATTTAATACACGTGACACCGTAGCTACCGAGACGCCCGCCGCCTTCGCTACATCCCTGAGATTTGCACGTTTTTTGGGCTCTTGAGCTTTTTTCATACTGAGATCTAGCATCCGTATCGCAGGTTTTAGAGGAAAGAGTTGACATATGTAACTAGTTTCATCAACCTCTGTAACTAGTTACATAATGGGATTCCAACGCCGACATGCAGGGATCATCTGTCCTATATGCATTCACGAACACTGGGTTTGACGGCCCTGGCCGTCTATTTCCAGGCTTTCCAGATGCATCGGATACTCGCACGCACATTCTTGCCCCCCGCGAAGTAGTTCAACTGGCTGTGAAACCCGGGGATTTGGTTTCAATTGAGGGGGTTAGCCCCATGACGTCGCTGGACGTTGTGGCTTTCACAGACGATGGGCGACCGGGATTGTCTGCGTTGGGCCTGACTGCAACCAGTGTGATTGATTGGGATGGTTTTGACCATGCTCAGCTTTTGGCCTGGATCACGGCACATGGCGGAGGTCAGCAAGTTCACTGTCACAGTATGGTTCACGTGCCAGACCCGCTGATTCTTCGCGCAGAGAAACCGCTTATGATCTGGTTGATCCGCACCACTAGGGTCGCGGAGTTTGTTGAGGGCAGTGGCGCCGGGAGCATTACAGTCCTGCACAAATCGGCAACGGTCAAAGGGCCGCATCTGCCTCCTTTACTTGGCGACACTCGGGATGAATTCACCGTGAAACGGGGCAGCGCGTTCGCGTATGAACTGAAGGCCGGAGAAATCGTTCAGATCATTGATGTAGAGGGTCAACAGTGTTCTGACTTCATGGCACTGCGAAAAGATGGTTTGGATCTGGGCCAGGAGTGGATGATCGACTCGACTGCGACCAGATCTATGGTTCGGCGCGCCTATCCCGGTCCTGGTTTACTGGACAAGTTCTTTGATCGCGAGATGCGACCCTTGCTGAATGTGGTTCAGGACACCTGTGGACGGCACGATACATTTGGATTGGCCTGCACAGCCCGTGGCTACGAAGAGAGAGGCTTTCCAGGTCACTTGAACTGCTCTGATAATATTTCAGATGCTTTGGCGAACTATGGGGTGGCACGGCGCTTGGCGTGGCCAGCAATAAATTTCTTCTGGAGCACCTGGATCGACCCGGCATCTCATCACATCTTGACTGAGGAATCCCACTCGCGCCCTGGTGATTACGTTGCAATGCGCGCATTGGAGGACCTGGTTTGTGTCTCTACCGCATGCCCGGACGATATTGATCCCATTAACGGCTGGAACCCGACCGATGTGCATGTGCGCATCTACCGTCCTGAAACGCCAATCCGCCGTGCAGTTGCATATCGTGAAAAGGAAAACGCTCCCATGTCGATCAGTCAGGAGTCTGCGTTTCATGATCGCCTGGCTTCACTGACCCAGCATTTTGTACCTGCTCGGGATCTGTGGACTCCGGTTAGTTACCCCGCCCATGGCACGCTGGGCGAGTATTGGGCCTGCCGTGAGGCCGTGACCGTGCAGGACATGAGCAGCTTGCGTAAGTTCGACATCATTGGCCCGGATGCTGAAGCTTTGATGCAGCTGGCAACTACTCGCAATGTCGCAAAACTCGCA
This sequence comes from Ruegeria sp. BA2, assembly GCF_056539605.1. Classification (NCBI taxonomy): domain Bacteria; kingdom Pseudomonadati; phylum Pseudomonadota; class Alphaproteobacteria; order Rhodobacterales; family Roseobacteraceae; genus Ruegeria; species Ruegeria sp. BA2. Next base: position 3,634 of record NZ_JBQFVE010000026.1, read on the forward strand.
GTTTGGCGCGGGTCATACACTCTGATGTGTGATGAAAGCGGATCGGTCATTGATGATGGTACACTATTCCGCCTCGCACCTGAGATATTCCGCTGGTGCTGCGGGTCGGAAGAGAGCGGGCGGGCGCTACAAGAGTTGGCAAATGCGCGCGGCTTGCAGGTGCGGGTGCATGCGATGCGTGGAGCAATGCCAAATCTCGCAATTCAAGGGCCGAAATCGCGTGAGTTACTGCGCAAAATTGCCTTTACCCAACCCCATGTGCCGGGCTTGGATGATTTAAAATGGTTCGGCGTCACCATTGCGCGACTGAACGATCGCGAGGGCGCGCCGTTTATGTTGTCTCGCTCGGGTTATACCGGCGAATTGGGGTACGAAATCTTTTGCTCCAAATCAGATGCCATAGCGATCTGGGACGCGGTGATGGCTGCCGGAGAAGAGTTCGGAATAAAACCCATGGGCTCGGCCGCGCTAGACATCATCCGCATCGAAGCAGGTTTGGCTGCGGCAAACGCCGAATTCGCGCCAGGCGTCGATGCGCTTGAGGCTGGATTGGGCTTTGCCGTTGATCTGACCAAGTCTGAATTCACGGGAAAAGCGGCATTGGAACGTAACGCGCACGACCCGCGCCGGGTGCTCAAAGGTCTGCTGATTGGCTGCGATGATGTACCCGCCCAAGGTGCACATGTTTATGCGGGTGAGCGCCCGGTTGGCATTGTCACCTCAGCGACGCGATCGCCAATGCTGGAACGCGCGATCGCCATGGTACGGCTTTCGATCGAACACGCGAACAATGGCACCGAACTGGAGATTGGTCAGCTAGACGGGCGGATGAAACGTTTGCGCGCCATCGTTACAGACATTCCATTCATAGATCCGCAACGCAAGCGGGCGCGCGTGTGATCGCGCAATTAACTGAACACAACGGGAGAAATGATATGAAAAAACTTACGCTTACAGCAACTTTGGCATTGGCTCTTGGCGCAACAACAGCCATCGCACAAGACAAAGTTACAGTCGGTGAACCTAGCTGGCCTGGTGCCAAGATCATGAGCCGGGTCATTGGCCAAGTCATCGAAACGCGCTTAGGTGGTGAAGTCGGCTATGCTCCTGGCGCCAATGCTGTGATCTTTGCCGCCATGGATGGCGGGCGTGGCGATATCGATGTGCACCCCGATGTTTGGCTTCCGAACCAATCGTCCTTCACAGATGAATATGTCGACCAGAAAGGCACCGTTGCGTTGTCTTCAGGCAGCTATGAAGGCCGCGCAGGGATTTGTGTGCCGAATTATATGGTCGAGGATCACAATATCCGTTCGATCTACGATCTGGCCACACCCATGGCGCAAGAGCTGTTCGACTCGGACGGCGACGGTATGGGAGAGGTTTGGGTAGGCGCGTCGGGCTGGGCCTCGACCAACACCTTCAAAGTACGCGTTCGGGACTATGGGATCGAGACCTTCCTTACACCGACCACCGAAGATGAGACTGTATTCTATTCTCGCTTAAAGGATCAGATTGATCAGAAGAAAGGGGCCGCTTTCTACTGCTACGCTCCGCATTATGTTCACGCTCTTTACGATGTGACCATTCTGGAAGAGCCCGAGCATGATGCCGCGACATACAAGATGGTCCAACCGGATCAGGACGCTGACTGGTTTAACAAATCCAACGTCAGCACTGGCGAGCCCGTCAAAACTGTAACCGTAGCGCACTCAAAATCCCTTGAGCAGCGCAATCCGGCCGCGGCCTCCTTCCTGGCGAATATCGACATGGACGCAGGCGAGCTGAGCGGTTTGACCTATGAAGTCGTCGTGAAAGGCCGGGATACCGATGAGGTTGTGGCTGAATGGATTGCCGCGAATGGCAATACGGTTGACGGCTGGCTGGGACTGGCAACCAACTAAAGCACTTGTGCCCCCGTGTTGCGGGGGCACCACCAAGACCATCAACTCCGATGAGGCCAGTATGACAGCGGATATTGCAATCGACGCCAAGGGTGTTTGGAAAGTGTTCGGCACGCGGTCGCAGGAAGCTTTGAACGCAATCCACAGCGAGGGGCTGAGCAAGGCCGATGTGTTGGAGCGCTTTAACTGCGTCGTCGGCGTGGCTGATGCCAGTTTTCAGATCGAACGGGGCGAACTTTTCTGTGTCATGGGTCTGTCGGGCTCAGGCAAATCGACCCTTGTGCGGCATGTGAACCGCCTGTTGGAACCCACCGATGGCCACATTTATCTGGACGGCGAGGACGTCATGGGCCTGAATGACGAAGGCTTGCGCGATCTCCGTAACAGGCGAGTGGCGATGGTGTTTCAGAACTTCGGTTTGATGCCCCACAGAACTGTCCGTGACAACGTTGCGATGCCGCTGGAAATCCGTGGCACTGGCAAAGCGCGCCGCTGGGAAGAGGCGGATCGCGTACTGGAACTGGTCGAATTGAACGGCTGGGAAGATAAATACGCGCATGAGCTGTCGGGCGGGATGCAGCAGCGCGTTGGGCTGGCCCGCGCCATCGCTGCTGACCCAGAAATCCTGTTGATGGATGAGCCGTTTTCAGCCCTTGATCCATTGATCCGCAAACAGTTGCAGGATCAGTTTATGGAGCTGAGCCACAAGCTGAACAAAACCACAATGTTCATCACCCATGACCTTGATGAAGCAATCCGCATCGGCCATCGCATCGCGATCATGAAAGACGGGCGCATCGTGCAGATCGGCACACCGGAAGAGATCATCCTGAACCCTGCAGACGATTATGTGGCCGATTTCGTAGCCGGGATATCCAAACTTAACATGATCTTTGCCCATGCAGTAATGAAGCCGGTTGATGAGTTCGAGGCACATCACGGTGAAGTACCGGACGATGCGAAACAGGCCCATCCGGATATGGATCTTTCCGATCTGATGAACCTCTGTGTAGACGGTCACGGTGTCGTCGCCGTGACACAGGATGGCAAGACCGTGGGCGTGATTAACCGTGCGGGTCTGATCCGCGCCATTCAGGACAGCCAGGCATAAGGGGACCGCTATGAAACATGTTGATATGCAACAGATCCAACCGGAAACCGCTGAACGCTTGAATGGCTTGATCAGTGAATTCGTGGGACAAGGGCAAGCTTATTATCAAAAGACCTTTGCCTATATGATGCAGGCTCCCGGCTATCGCTTTACACTCAACAAAGCAGCTGCAATCCTGGGCCCGGTCTGGTTCGGTGCACGAGGTTTGTGGTCGTGGTTTCTCGGGTTTTTGGTACTGGAAACGCTGGCCTATATTCAGATCGGTCTTGGCCTATTTGGCGACCTTGGGCGCGAATTCCGCGAAAGGGCGGAGCAGATCGAGCAGACGCTGGAGTTGCGCAGACAGCAGATTGCGGCGGCAGAACAATCCGGCTCTGCTACCTTGGATTCACTGAAACGAGCAGCAGAGTCTCTTGAGGGTGCCTTGGCGGGAGCGCAAGAGGCAGCGCGAACTGCAGATTCGACTGGGGCTACTTATCTTTTGGTCGGGATCGTTTTGTTATTAGCTGTAAAATTTCTGGCCGCATCCCTGGCCAACTGGACGTTGGAAGGACAGTTTGCGCGCTGGCGTTCGAACCCCAGCGTCGCCAACGGCTGGTCAATCTCCCGGCTCGTAGTTGCTTCGGCTTTGACCGCTGTTGTGGTGATCCTGTCGATGATCAAATTCGCGCAGCCGGATGCGTTGGCCGTTCTGAAAACCTTCCCAACAAACCGAGACTGGCGTTTGAATGTCGGTGACGGGGTGCAGGCGGTGTTCGAATGGACAAAGACCGCAGGGCGCGGATTTTTCGACGGGCTGACCTTTGGAATGCGCACCCTGTTGGACTGGATCGAAGTGGTTTTGGTTGATACTCCATGGCCTGTGGTGGCGCTGGTGATCATCATGTTGGCTTACCTGTCTGCTGGCGCTCGTGTGGCAATCTTTACTGGCGCCGCGCTGGCGTATCTGGGTCTGCTGGACTTCTGGGAAAAAGCAATGACCACGATTGCTCTGCTGGGTGCGGCGGCGTTGATCTCAATCACATTGGGCATCCCGCTGGGCATCTACTGTGCACGTCGACCACGGGCGTTCGCGATCGTGCGGCCTATTCTTGATTTCATGCAGTCTATGCCATCCTTCGTCTATCTCATTCCAGTGGTTGCGTTCATCGGATCGGGCAAACCTGCAGGCGTTGTTGCGACCATGATTTTCGGAAGCCCGCCGGTAATTCGTTTCACTGTCCTCGGACTGCAACAAGTGCCAGAAACCGTGCGTGAAGCTGCGTTGGCCTTTGGTGCAACGCCACGGTATTTGCTGTGGCGCGTGGACCTGCCCTTGGCGCATAAGACAATTATGGCGGGCGTGAACCAAACCATTCTGATGTCACTGGCCATGGTTGTTGTCGCCTCGCTGATCGGCGCTAAGGGCCTGGGCGAAGACGTGCTGGAGGCACTGCAATACGCGGCAGCCGGACAGGGCATATTGGCTGGCCTCGCGATCTTGTTCTGTGCGCTCATCCTGGACCGCATCGTCGCCGGGAAGAAATAATAGTCTGGACGCCATCCGAGTCTGGTCCGTAAATTTGACCGCGGGTTTCATTGACGGCTTGGCTGTTAGTTTGGATCGCGCCAAGTTATCTTGGCCACCACGATGAGCTTAGGTAACCAGATTGTGGAGGGTTGTCAAAAGAGTGGATGTGGGGCTTGAGCTGATCCCTGTGGATCATATGCGCGATGTGAATACAGCCTATCCAGACTGCGAATACACATCGATCGCCGCCGAGGTTGGGCTACGATTGCCGCTGGATTAGCATGCCGTCGCTTAAACTGCACTACCGCTGCTTTGCTGGGAACGTATGCCGCTGCCGTCGACGGGTAGACCTTCTTCATCGAGCCAGGGTCACCTTGGGAAAACGGACATCGCGAAAGCTTCAATGGGATGATGAGGAGAGAACTGCTCAAAGGCGAGATATTCCACAGCTTGCGCGAGGCTCAAATTCTGATCGAATAATTGAGGATACACTACATTTCGACGAGTCCTCACAGTGCGTTGGGTTATCGCCCACCAGCCACGACAACCACCATCACGATGGAGTTGAGGCAATCATGCGCCAATAATCGATTTAGTCATGTCAAATCGGGCTACTTAGATCCGGTCCCGACCATTGAACTCGGGATTTCAGAAGTTGCCGATATCTGATGTATCTCAGCCACCGTTGTTAAACTACAGAATTTGCCTTGATTGATCTTGCTGTTATTACACTGTGATAAAAAGATTCCTTACAAGATCTGCCACCCATATCAGGATTTCTGGTGCCATGGTTGGGCAAGAAAACATCGGGATCAAGGGGATGGCGATGGTGCAGACGGAAAAAACTGACGAAACAGTGGTGTTGTCGCAGGATCCGCACAAGGTTCGGGACAGCGGCGAAAAGAACTTGGAAACGGCGATCGGTCGCGAGATCAAGGCGTTGCGTTTACAGCAAGGCATAACTATTGCGGAATTATCGACCTCTACCGGACTTTCGATCAGCATGCTGTCCAAGATCGAAAACGGGGCGACCTCGGCTTCGTTGACGACTTTGCAATTGCTGGCCAACGCGCTCAGTACGCCGATAACATCGTTTTTTCGCCGCTACGAAGAAACCCGGAACGCGGTGCATACCAAAGCAGGAGAAGGCGTTGAGACAGAAAGGGCAGGGACGCGGGCAGGCCATCAGTACAACCTGTTGGGTCATTTGGGGGCCAATGCCAGCGGTGTCGTGGTTGAGCCGTATCTCATCTCGCTGACGGAGGAATCGGATAGGTTTCCGACTTTTCAGCATGACGGGATCGAGATGCTGTTTATGTTGGAAGGTGAAGTCGACTACCGGCATGGCGACACGATCTATTCTCTCAAGCCCGGCGATACACTTTTTTTTGATGCGGACGCGCCGCACGGGCCCGAAGACTTGGTGAAACTTCCGGCTAAATACCTGTCGATCATCTCGTATCCGCAGACCAGTTGAATGCTAAAACATTGATTTCAACGGTGCCCAGTCATACTCGCTTGCCGGTATCTAAGGTGCTTATCACTTTTACAATTTCGGAATTTTCCTTATAGGAAAAATTATTTCTTTAAGTTGCGTTTTCTACACTGTATTGCTAGCGTCTTCTCGACAAACTTTCAGAGGGCAAAAGCAGATGTGTGGAATTGTCGGTCTGTTTCTCAAGGACAGGACATTGGAGCCTGAATTGGGCGCGATGTTGACGGATATGCTGGTGACGATGACTGATCGTGGCCCCGACAGCGCGGGCATCGCTATTTATGGCGAAGGATCGGATGGGGTGGCGAAGCTGACGGTGCAGTCGGATGCGCCCGAGGTCGATTTTGCGACCCTTGCGGCCGATCTGGGCGCGGCTATTGGGGCTGAGGTTTCGCTGCGGTCGAACGATACCCATGCGGTGCTGGAATTGGACGGGTCCAAAGTCGAACAGGCCCGTCAAGCGGTGCGCGAGATGCGTCCGGGTCTGCGGATCATGGCGGATGGATCGACGTTGGAGATTTACAAGGAGGTCGGGTTGCCCAAAGACGTTGCCGAGCGGTTCAACCTGTCAGCCATGAGTGGCAGCCACGGCATCGGCCATACGCGCATGGCAACGGAATCCGCGGTGACTACCGAAGGGGCACACCCGTTCAACACCGGTTCGGACCAGTGTCTGGTTCATAACGGCTCGCTGTCGAACCACAATGCACTGCGCCGCAAGCTCAAGCGCGAAGGCGTGCGGGTGGAATCGATGAACGACACCGAGGTGGGTGCAGCATACCTGACCTGGAAGATGCAGAACGGGGCTACTTTGGGTGAGGCGTTGGAATGCAGTCTGGACGATCTCGACGGGTTCTTCACCTTTGTCGTGGGTACCAAGGACGGGTTCGGCGTAGTCCGCGACCCGATTGCCTGCAAACCCGCAGTGATGGCGGAGACCGATCAATACGTGGCCTTTGGCAGCGAATACCGCGCGCTGGTCAATCTGCCGGGAATCGAAGACGCCAAAGTGTGGGAACCCGAACCCGCAACCGTTTATTTCTGGAGCCACTAAGATGCAGACATATGACGTTGCAGAAAACGGCCTGCGGGGTCTGAACTCAATCCTTCAGGCACAAAGTGCTGAAAGCAACCAGACCAATTGGGAAGTGCAGAACCCTAAGGGCAGCCACGCCATTGCTGTAGGGCTGGACGCGCCGATTGAGGTGACCGTCAAAGGCTCGACCGGGTATTATTGCGCGGGCATGAACCAGCAGGCGACGATCAAGGTCGAAGGCTCGGTGGGTCCGGGTGTAGCCGAAAACATGATGTCGGGCACCGTGGTCGTGGAAGGTGACGCCAGCCAATATGCGGGTGCAACTGGGCATGGCGGCCTTCTGGTGATCAAGGGCAATGCCAGCTCGCGCTGTGGAATTTCGATGAAGGGGATCGATATCGTCGTGCACGGCAATATCGGCCACATGTCCGCCTTTATGGCGCAGGCCGGTAATCTTGTCGTCTGTGGTGATGCGGGCGATGCGCTTGGCGACTCGCTATATGAGGCGCGGCTTTTTGTGCGCGGCTCGGTCAAAAGCCTGGGCGCGGATTGCATCGAGAAAGAGATGCGGCCGGAACATATCGATATTTTGACTGACCTGCTGGACCGCGCGGGCTCGGACGCCAAGCCGGAAGAGTTCAAGCGTTACGGCTCGGTCCGTCAACTTTATAATTTCGACGTCGACAACGCAGCCGATTACTGAGTACGAAGGTATGAAATATATGGATCAGACCATCCCCCGCACCACGCCGATTCAGTCGGCGACCTTCACCAACCCGATCAACGCGGAAATCCGGCGTGCTGCGGCGACCGGCATCTATGACATTCGCGGTGGCGGCGCCAAACGCAAGGTGCCCCATTTTGACGATCTCCTGTTTCTGGGGGCCTCGGTCTCGCGCTATCCGCTGGAGGGCTATCGCGAACGCTGCGATACCTCGGTGACGCTGGGCACGCGTTTTGCCAAGAAGCCTATCGAGTTGGACATTCCTGTCACCATTGCGGGCATGAGCTTTGGCGCATTGTCCGGTCCCGCGAAAGAGGCCTTGGGCCGAGGGGCATCCGCTGCCGGGACCTCCACTACCACGGGCGATGGGGGCATGACGCCCGAGGAGCGTGGTCATTCCTCGAAGCTGGTGTATCAATACCTGCCGTCACGCTATGGCATGAACCCGAACGATCTGCGAAAGGCTGACGCGATTGAGATCGTGGTCGGGCAGGGCGCGAAGCCTGGCGGCGGCGGCATGTTGCTGGGCCAAAAGATCAGCGACCGCGTGGCCGAGATGCGCACGCTGCCCAAGGGCATTGACCAGCGCTCGGCCTGTCGTCACCCGGACTGGACTGGACCGGATGATCTAGAGATCAAGATCCTCGAACTGCGTGAGATCACCGATTGGCAGGTGCCGATCTACGTCAAGGTTGGCGCGACTCGGCCCTATTATGACACCGCGCTGGCGGTGAAGGCCGGTGCAGATGTTGTAGTGATGGATGGGATGCAGGGCGGCACGGCAGCCACGCAGGACGTGTTCATCGAGCATGTGGGCATCCCGACGCTCGCCTGTATTCGCCCTGCCGTTCAGGCGCTGCAGGATCTGGGTGTGCATCGCGAAGTGCAATTGGTGATCTCGGGCGGCATCCGCACCGGGGCTGACGTGGCCAAAGCGATGGCCCTGGGCGCGGATGCGGTGGCTATCGGCACGGCGGCTCTGATTGCTCTGGGTGACAATGATCCAAAATGGGAATCTGAATACCAGAAGCTGGGCACCACCACCGGGGCCTATGACGATTGGCACGAAGGACAGGACCCGGCGGGTATTACCACGCAAGACCCGGAGCTGGCCAAACGCCTGGACCCGGTCGAGGCCGGACGGCGGCTGCGCAACTACCTGAAGGTGATGACGCTTGAGGCGCAGACCATCGCGCGGGCCTGCGGTCACAACCACTTGCACAACCTGGAGCCCGAGGACCTGTGTGCCCTGACGATGGAGGCGGCTGCGATGGCAAAAGTGCCTCTGGCAGGCACCGACTGGTATCCGGGCAAGGCCGGGTTCTGATCTGAAATTTAAAAGGCGCTGCGCCCACGGGGCTGCGTCTTTCATCCATTGGAGTGATCAACAGGGAAAGGAAGGCCGACCATGACGACAGATCTGGCTGCTTTCGCCAAAGAAAACGGCGTTAAATATTATATGATATCGTTCACCGACCTGTTCGGTGGACAGCGGGCTAAACTGGTCCCAGCGCAGGCTATTGCCGATATGCAGGAGGAGGGCGCAGGGTTCGCAGGCTTTGCCACCTATCTCGACATGACCCCGGCGCACCCCGACATGCTGGCCGTGCCGGACCCCTCGTCGGTGATCCAACTGCCTTGGAAGCCCGAGGTCGCCTGGGTCGCGGGCAATTGCGTGATGGAGGGCGAGGATGTCGCCCAAGCACCCCGCAACGTGCTGCGTCGCCTTATCGACGAGGCCGCCGCAGAAGGCTTGCATGTGAAAACCGGGATTGAGGCTGAATTCTTCCTGCTGACCCCGGATGGCGAACAGATCAGCGACCCGTTCGATACCGCCGAAAAGCCCTGTTACGACCAGCAGGCGGTGATGCGACGCTATGATGTGGTGCGAGAGATTTGCGACTACATGCTGGAATTGGGTTGGGGTCCGTATCAGAACGACCACGAGGACGCAAATGGCCAGTTCGAGATGAACTGGGAGTTCGACGATTCCCTCCGCACCGCCGACAAGCACTCGTTCTTTAAATTCATGACCAAATCGGTGGCCGAAAAGCACGGTTTCCGCGCCACTTTCATGCCCAAACCCGTCGAAGGGCTGACGGGCAATGGCTGCCACGCCCATATCTCGGTCTGGGACGCGCCCGGCGCGGATGCGAAAACCAATGTTTTTGCCGGTGAGGGTGACGGTCCGACGGGCGAAGTTGGCCTCAGCGAGCAGGGCAAGCATTTCCTTGGCGGGATCATGAAACACGCCAGCGCGCTGGCAGCGATCACCAACCCGACGGTGAATTCCTACAAGCGCATCAATGCGCCGCGCACGATGTCGGGAGCCACATGGGCGCCCAACACAGTGACCTGGACTGGCAACAACCGCACACACATGGTCCGCATCCCTGGACCGGGCCGGTTCGAGTTGCGCCTGGCTGATGGGGCGACAAACCCCTATCTGCTGCAATCGGTGATTATCGCGGCAGGCCTGTCAGGTATCCGATCCAAGGCCGATCCGGGCCGTCGTTACGATATCGACATGTATGCCGAAGGCCATACCGTCAAAGACGCGCCGAAACTGCCACTGAACATGCTGGATGCGCTGCGCGAATATGACAGGGATGCAGAGTTGAAAGCTGCCATGGGCGAAGGATTCTCGACCGCTTACCTTAAGATGAAGCATCAGGAGTGGAACTCGTTCGTTAGCCACTTCTCGCGATGGGAGAAAGAGCACACGCTAGATATCTGAGGGGCAAAAAGACCTTAGCTGTGCGCCACGAAAATTAGGCAGTAATCGCAATGGATGTTTGCTGGCGTAACGAGAATGACTTTCCAGATGCCGGTAAAGCCCCAATGAACAGCGCAGGGTACTTGGTGCCACCAGTCGTGCGATCCGTAGGCAGTCGGGTTTACGAGGTAACGGCCTCGATTTCCTTGCGCTCCGAGGATTGAAGCAAGGTCAGAAGGGGCTTAGCCAAGATGCGTAGGCCGACAACCGCGAGCGCAAACATCGCCAAAAAGACCAAAAAGGACAGGCCAAGGCTCGCCACGACACAAGCCACAAGAAAGAGGCCCACACCAGCAGCAGCAGAGGTCACCTTGTTCAGAAAGGTTTTCATGGCTTAATCTCCAGTTTCATTTGTTGTGTTGATGAAACTGATATATGGGTCGGACTTTACGCCCGCCTCGGTCAAAACTTACAAATCTGCAAACTTGAGCGTCACCGTCAGCCCCTGAGGATCGGTTTGCGATAAAATCAGATCTGCACCATGGCGATCTGCAACCGCACGGACGAGGGCGAGGCCTAAACCCGAACCCTTGCTTTGCCGTGTTGCGTCAAGACGGACCATGGGTTTAATGATCTCGGCGTATTTCTCTGACGCCACACCTGGGCCGTTGTCGGCGACACTGATGGTGCGACCACGTGCTGCCAGATCGATCTTGTCCCCACCATAGTGCATCGCGTTTTGTATGAGGTTTGCAACTGCCTGAACGAGCATCTGACGATCTGCGAAAACCGCTTCAGCGTCTCTCGCATCAAATTGCAGCACCTTGCCTGCGTCCTCAACCACTGGGCCAAAGGTCACCGACAAGTCGGTCATCAAGTCCGCCAAATCAACCGTTTCGAAACCATCTGTGCCGTGCGTGGCTTCGATCCGAGCGACCCGCATGATCGTATCGAAAATGCCAGACAAACGCCCTGCTTCTTCCAGGGCTGCACCGCGTTCGTCTCCTTCAGGCAAGCTTTCAAGTCGAGACCGCAGGCGGGCCAGTGGGGTGCGGAGGTCATGCGCTAAATTCGCGCTGAGATGACGGGTCTGGGCGACCAGCCGCTCCAACTCGGCGGCAGTCAAATCCACCTGACGTGCCATGTCGTCGAGGTCATCCTTGTTCCGCTTGATCTCCGTGCGCGCGCTGAGGTCGCCAGAGGCCAACGCCGAAAGCGTGCTGTTGATCCGCTTGAGACGTCGCTGTGCGAAGATACCGGTGGCAAAGCCAACGACCAATGTCAGAACAATCATTGTAAACATCGTGGTCCATAGAACACCGCCTAGGAGTTCAAACGCATCCTCCGCGTCATCAACCGGAACAGCCGCCATGACCGGCGCGCCTTGACTGTCGGTATCTACAAGAACGCGCCAGGCTTCGGAATCTCGAAAATCTTGAGACAGCTCCACCGTCCCCCCACCGCGCGCAACCACACGCTGAAAAGCAATTGGCAGGTCTTCGAGATCACCCGGGTGGCGCAAGATGACGCCAAATCGGTCCCCGCGCGCACCCTCAAGGGCCGAGGCCTTCGCCAGTGCATCCAGCGTCGTATCGATACGGCGTTCGAACACATCCGATCCGACCGCAATCGCTATATAGGCTGCGGTAGCCATGCAAAGCGCGAAGATGGCTGACAATATCAACGTCAGCCGCAAGGTCGAGGAGCGGCGAAGCCAGACCAGATTACCGGCCAAAGACATAGCCTTCCCCACGACGGGTTCGGATCAGCGGTGCGTCAAACGGCTTGTCGATTTTGGTGCGCAAGCGGCTGATATGGGTCTCTACGACACTTGTGGTCGGGTCAAAACTCATATCCCAGACCTGTTCCAGCAGCATCGTACGTGTCACCAATCGTCCCGGTCTTCGCATCAAGTATTCCAGAAGTTTAAACTCCTTGGCCAATAGCTCAATCTGTTGATCCTGGCGTTTGCAGGTTCGCGCCAGAAGATCGAGGCTTAAATCTCCATGGCGCAAGACCGTGGCTTCTGCCCATCTCGCCTCCAAACCATCACGGCGGCGGCCCAAAGCGCCCACGCGGGCGGAGAGTTCGGCAAAGGCGAAAGGTTTTGTAAGATAATCATCGCCACCAGCATCAAATCCTTCGACTCGGGCGTCGACCTCACCCAAAGCTGTTAGAAAAAGCGCAGGGGTGGTATTCTTCGAGGCGCGCAAGGATTTCAGAACCGCCAACCCATCGAGGCCCGGGACCATACGGTCCAGAATTAGAAGATCGTACTCCTGAGCCATAGCCGCCATCAAAGCGTCTTTACCATCCTCGAAATGGTCGATGACATGACCTTCTTCGCGCAGGCCGTTGGTAACCCAAGACCCAAGTTGGCTGTCATCTTCCAGAAACAAAATTCGCATGTGAACCCTTACCGCCACGCATTCGGAGACCACTCTAGTGAGCGACCTCCGAATTGGCCAATCATTCGCAGCTTGGCCGCGACCTATGTCTCATCTTCATCGTTGTCGTCATCGTCGTCTTCATCTTCAGCCTCAACCTCAATCACTGCACCGGTGTCGGCGGCAATCTCGACTTCGAACTCTTGACCGCTAGCATCCAGGATTTCGATCTCATAAATCATCATCCCGTCTTCATTTTCGAGTTCCGCTTCCTGAACCTCACCGGACACTTCCTGAAGCGCGACTTCAATAGCTTGCTTCATAGTTAGACCCGTCGCATCTGCGGTGTTCTGTGCCGAAACCGAGCCGACGACAGCTCCTGTAAGAACCAGACCTGCCAGTGCGCCGAGCGCAGCGTTTTTCTTGTCCATGTTTTCTCTCCATCGTTTTGTTGTTTGAAGGCATCATTGCCTTCCGATGAGATCAACATGGGAGCCGAGCTTTGCTGGAAGATGCGGCGAAGTATACAATTTTGTAAACTGATGGTCTCGCGCATTCTTGTCCAACGTAAGGAGATAGCTAGCAGGCGAGCTACATACTCGTATTCTAATTCTGAGTTTAGGCGAGTTTTGCGCGTTGCAGTGAGGGTTTGGGAAGCAGGCTGCGACTGTAAAATATACCCAGTCGCTTCAGGTCGGCGCCGAGCCGACCGCTAAAATTTGCAAAGTCCGCTTTCTGCGCATTTCTGACATTGGGACAGCGCGCAGCATCGGTCAAAATTACCTTTTGCGTTTTTGGCGTCTACAAATGGCACAAATTCCTTGGCAGGCTGAGGAGATGGCACAGGTGGGCTGATTATCCTGCCAGTTGAACAAACTGCTGAAACGGGGAGATTCCGGGTGTGAATTGACCTTTGCGTCATAAGGGGTTGCCACTCGGAAACTGTTTTCAAGGTGTTTCAATCTAATGATCGACTAAGTTCGAATTTTTCGGGTAATTGTTCGTATGGCTGGATAAAGGGCCGACAATAACCCTATTCATGGGTTATCGTCGGCAAAGCAATCGTCATCAGATTTGCATACTGTAGTTTAGCATAGCGCAATCATGGCAAGATTAAGCTGCAGCGATTTGCCGGGCTTTTTCGACCATTACTTCAGCCTGCCGGATTGAGGCATAGTCGATCAGGCGCCCGTCCAATGAAACTGCACCCTTGCCCGCGGCTTCGGCATCGGCCATCGCTTCAAGAATTCGCTGCGCTTTGGTCACTTCGGCGTCAGCAGGCGACATAACCTCATTGGCAAGGTTGATTTGGCTGGGATGAATGGCCCATTTGCCTTCACAGCCGAGAACAGCGGCGCGCTTGGCGGCGGCTTTGTATCCCTCGGGGTCCTGAAAATCTCCGAATGGGCCATCAATCGGTCGCAATCCATTTGCACGGGCGGCGACGACCATGCGCGCCAATGCATAGTGCCACATGTCCCCCCAATGGGTTGCGCGTCCAGACTCGGCATCTGGGTCTGTCAGAACCGAATAATCCGGATTCACACCGCCAATAATGGTTGTTCGCGCGCGGGTGGACGCCGCATAGTCGGCAACTCCAAAATGCAAGCTTTCGTTTCGTTTTGAAGCGGCTGCGATTTCGCTGACATTCTGCATCCCAAGCGCGGTTTCGATAATGTGCTCGAACCCAATTCGCTTTTTATAGCCCATTGCATCTTCGATTTGGGTGACCATCATGTCGACCGCATAAACATCTGCGGCAGTCCCCACTTTCGGGATCATGATCAGGTCCAACCGCTTGCCTGCCTGCTCGACCACATCCACAACATCACGGTACATGTAATGCGTATCCAGACCGTTGATCCGTACCGACATGGTTTTGTTGCCCCAGTCGATATCATTCAGAGCCTCGATGATGTTCTTGCGGGCCTGTTCTTTTTCGTCAGGTGCAACCGCGTCTTCCAGATCAAGGAAAATGACATCGACATCTGATTTTGCCGCCTTTTCGAACATGCCCGGCTGGCTGCCGGGTACGGCCAATTCGCTGCGGTTTAGACGTGCGGGTGCTTGCTCGATTGCGTGAAAGCTCATGATCTGGTCCTTGTCTCAGAGGTTTGGATAAATTGGGAAGCGGGCGCAGAGTTCGGCGACTTCGGCTTTGACTTTTGCCTCAACCGCACCGTTGCCGTCTTCG
>NZ_JBQFVE010000027.1:0-17092 GCF_056539605.1 Ruegeria sp. BA2
TACTGATTGATGTTATCACTCAGATCCCACCCTCAGAGGAATTCCTGTCGCAATATGCAGCCGACGCAGTGCCGTCGTGATTCAGGGTGCCGGATGGCCAGGTTGGTTCGAAGCAGTTGGAACGATTTGCCCGCGTGTAAAGCGACCAATTCTGGACAGATCAGTGGCCTTTGCCGAGTTGGCCACCTTTGGTACTGGGGCGGCCTTGTTATCTGTGCCCATGTTCGAACGCTACACCGAACACGGCCGCCTGATACAACCCTTCAGTGAAGCCGTTAACGCTGGTAAATATTGCTTCGCCTAGCCTTCGGATCGCCCCGCAACGGATGCTATGGGTAAATTTGCAGAATGGCTGACCGCCAACGGAGCCACTGAATTAAGTGACTTCACGGACCAGAACCGCGCAAATTGATCTGCATCAATATTTGGACCGCAAACGAGAGTTATGGCGAACGGAAACAGTTTGGATGAAGTCGCGGTGACAAAAGAAAAAGTTGGCCGAGTTGTCTGGCACGATCTTTTCACGCCTGATGTGGAAGCTTCCAGGTCATTTTACGAAAGCGTGGCAGGTTGGAGCTATATTGTCGAACACGCCACAGATTTCGCATGGGGTGGCGGCCATAGAGATTTTGTCCTCGCCACTCTCGATGGAGAGGCAGGGGCCGGGATTGTTTCTCAAAATCAGGTGCTCTTTGAAGGGTGGATTCCTTATGTTGAAGTCGAAGACGTAGATCAGGCCGCCAAACTCGCCGTCAAGCTTGAAGGATCAGTAGTGAAACCTCCCTTTGAAGTTCCTGGGGTTGGTCGGAACTGCCTCTTACGTGATCCGCTTGACGCATTCTTCGGTGTATCAGTTTCGAGGCACGAATACCCTGTCCCCGCTCGTCAGTTTACGCATGAACACTACCTATCCCGTAGCGGCGTATTCCCGGACAACTTCTACCACCAAATGTTCGGATGGAATCTCTCACCTGCTAGAAACGTACCTTCGTCACAGAGAACAATTAGTCTAAAAGACGAAGTGTTTGCGATATGTGCAGCGGAACCTGCAGTTCCCAACAACAACGTGGCGTGGGCGCCGGGTGTTCGCGTCGACTTTCTCGAAAACGCGCTGAGCAAGATCAACTCAGGCCCAGGTTCCGTGCTTGCTCGTCATCAGAATAATAAAAACACTTTTGAGAAGGGTCTGGTATGCGATGCAACTGGGGTATTGTGCTGTGTCGTCGAGAATTGATGCTCGGTCGCAAGGTTCGCAGTCTATTGTTTATAACGGCATCCTCAAGTGGGTTAAAAATCTCAAATCTGACTATGGTACAAGCGTAACGCAATTCCACTTTTCCCCGTTAGAGATAATACATTTAGCGCCAGATTTCACAATCGCAGCGAAGGCAGGAAAGAGCGCTGCTAGCGAAGTGTGCGAGAACCAAACTTGAGGTTCGGGTCGGGGCGATTGCAGTTGATAGTTGTTAGAATTGTGAGCACGCAACATCCTGATGCGAAACGGCATTGTTTGGCCTTGAAAACAAGTACCGGCTATTCCAGGAAACCGTCGATGGTTGAGGCGACATCAACGGCGGTTTTCACATCGGACATGCTGGTGTTCTCAAAGGCGCCGCCGCTTTCTATACTTGGCTTGAGCAGCTCGAATATAGAAAGGACTTCCTCTTCCAGATTGGCTGGCTTTTCCTCGGACCAGCTGGCTTTGGTCTTTGCAATATCCGTCGCCAGTTTCATCAGATCAAGGCGCTGAGTTAGAGTAAGCATAGTTCGTTTCCGGGTCTGACTGCGATCTCAGAACCTTCCTACGGGCAGCCGTACGATGGGCAGAGTGAGTCACCGTTAAAATCCTGACGGCCCGACCTCAGTCCAGCGCCCCGGTTGCACGCAGTGCCTCAGTCATTTTTTGTGAGATGTCCCTAGGCACATGCCAGATCGTGTAGAGCGTCCGGATAAACCGGTCTACATCGGGAATGTTGGCCTTCAGGTCCAACAGGGTTGAACCCAGGTCGGCGTCCGGTTCCGTGTAAGGAACGCACATAAGCTCAAGCACTTCAGAGCCATTCCACATGCCACCACCGACTTTGCGCGCCGCTGACTGCGCGCCGCTGTAATCACCTTTCATGAAACAGATCAGGAACGTGCTTGCGTGGTACCAGCCGGGCGGGTTGGGGCTCAGCCCGATCGCGCGGGCGCTCAGTCTCGCGGCCTGTTCAAGATCGCCGCGTAACGCAAAGCAGGCCGCCAGATCGGCCAACATGTCCGGATAGTTCGGGTTGGCCCGCAAGGCTTTATCTGCCGCCTCTTCAAAACTCTCGAACTCGCCGCGGTGAAAATGGGTTAGGAATAAAGCGTGCTGGCCGGTGGCATTCAACGGATCCAGAGCGACCGACCGCTGTGCGGCCTCCAGCGCGCGATCAAAGGGCGGGGGGGACTTGCGAAAATTGAACCCGCCGCGCACTTCGTCGCCGTAGACAATCGCGAGCATCCCCCAGGCGCCGGCATATTCGGGATCGATCTCAACGGCGCGCTCCAGCAGGTCGCGAACTTTTCCGTGTTTTTCAGCGTTGGGTTCACGCCAGTATTCGCTGGCCAGCAACCGGCACTGATAGGCGTCCAGGGTGTGCGTCTGCGCTCTGCGTTGCACGGCGCCTGTTCGATGGATCACTCCGTGAGGTTCCGCAATTACTGTGGCGATCCGTGCGGCGATGTCGTCCTGAATTTCAAACAGGCTGTCCGCGCTCAGGTCGCGGTCATAAGTGTCGGCGAAAACCTGTTGACCGGTTTCCGCATCAATCAACTGGGCGGTCACGCGCAGCTTGTTGTTCCAATGACGTACGCTGCCTTCGACCAGATATTGGACTTCCAGTTCGCCACCGACTGCGCGCGGATCGCGGCCGCGCCCGCGAAAGCGAAAGGTGACGTGCCGGGACAACACGCTCACCTCGCGAAACCGGGCGATGGCCGAGATGATTTCCTCGGTAAACCCATCGGCCAGATATTCCTGCGACGGGTCTCCGCTCAAGTTGTCAAAGGGCATCACGGCCACCGCGACCCGTCCGGTTGGCGCCGGGGGCGTTTCGGCATCGGTCCGGCGTTCGGGGTCAAACGCGATCTCAAAAACCGGGGCGTAGGACCCCTTGGGAATATGTATTCGAACCGGGTCCTCGCGCCCTTCCTGAGCGTAATAGAGATCCAGCCGGCTGCGCATTTTATTGGCCTGAACCCGAACGATCGTGTCGATGGTGGGGTCGAAATCCTCGGGCTTGTCGAATACGTCAATGCCGATTGCATACCCTTTCAGCGTCTCGGATCGTCCGGCCAGCGCTTCGCTCACAATATGCGACAGAAAGCGGTTCAGGCGCGTGGTATCCGCGAAGTGCGGACTGACGAGGATGCGCTTCAGCTGTTCCTGAATTGCGCGCGGATCTATGGCAGAGCTTACTTCGGCAAGCATGTTTCCCTCCGTCGCCCAACTTTGTCCGATGACGGGCCGCGTCACAAGACAGCGCGGCGGTTTAACCGTGACTCACTCGGACGCGGGCCGGGGATCTGTGAGGGTCCGGGTCATGGCGCTCAAACGGGCCCCGCGAATATATGACCCATGAAAGGACTGAACCATGACAACATTTTCCGAATTCGTACAGAAAGCCAAAGACGACTATGCCCGTGTCGAGGACGAGCTAAAATCGTTCGAACAGAAGGTCAAGGACGCGGGCGACGCGACCGACAAGTGGACCCAGGAGCAGGTGACAAAGCTGCAATCCGATCTGCAAGAAGCAAAAGACAAGGTCACTGACCTTGCCGATCGCATCCAGAAAGAAGGCGAAGACGCTGTGACGGACGCGCATGATCAGGCGAAGAACCATTGGGAAGCCTTGCACGCCGCCGTTGCCGCCTATCGTGATCATCTCGACAAGTCGGTCGCCTGACCCTGATCCCGGAGGTCGACATGACTGATTCAGTTAATGAAACCGTGCCGAAACCCGCGCTCATGGAAGAGGCCGCCGGTTGGCAGCCTAGACCGGTCTGGCTGATTGTGCTCGGCGTCGCCATGCTCTGTGTAGGGCTGTGCGCCATCGCCTACCCGCTGATGTCCACGCTGGCCGTCGAAGCCTTTGTCGGCGTGGCCCTGCTGGGCGGAGGCATCGTCACAGCGATTCAGGCATTTGCGGAAAAGGCGTGGAAAGGGTTCTTCTGGCTGTTGGCCATCGGTGTTCTGAACGCGCTTGCGGGGCTTGTTCTGTTGCTTGATCCGTTCGGCGGCGTTCTGGCACTGACCCTTGCGCTTGGCGCGGTTTTTCTGGCCGAAGGTGTGTTGCGGATCGTAATTGCCATTCGGTCGCGTCAGGAGCGGCCCATGGCGCTGATGATTTCGTCCGGCGCGATGGCCATCCTGCTTGGCGGCCTGATCCTGACCGGTATCGTCAATGGCTCGTCCCTTGTTCTGCTGGGGGTTCTTGCCGGCCTGAACCTGATTTTCGCCGGTGTGTCCCTGATGTCTTTGGGGCTGTCGCAGCGGCCCTCGGCGCATGGGGGTCCACAAGCTTAAGCGTGTCCTGGCAGACCCGGAATGGCAGGGGCATCTGATGCTCCTGCTTTCCGTTTTCACAGCGCCGCTATTTTCCTTGCCAGGTGCTTGCTGCCCGAGTGTCTTCAAACAGCCAGACCATGCGGTCCAGAAACCACAGCTTCCCACCCATAACCAGCAGCAACCCCAGAAGCGTCGGCCAGAATTGAAGCTGCCAAAGCCCCCAGACCAAGGGGCCGATTCCGACCGCGCTGACTGCGGCCAGAATAAGAGGCATCCGGCGGTGCCTTGCAGGGATCGGCGATTTCGCGCGCGCAAGCCAGATCCGTTCCCCAAGTACACCTTTGGACATCCAGTTTTCCGGATTGCCCGTTTTGCGGAAGGCGCGGGGGTTCCACCATGTCCAGAATACAACAACAACGACCGGAACAAGGCACCACCAGCCCAGCCAAACCCGGCTCCAGACGGCCAGAACGAACAGGGGCGGGATGCTCAGGCGGCTCCAGCCGCTCCACGGGTTGGTGTGCCGGTCCCAGACGTCGTCGGACATCGTCATGAGCTGTTCCAGAATGCTGCGATCGGTCATCGAACCCTCTTCCGAAGCTGGATCGCAATTATGGCCGTTTCTGCCCGTGTCGGCCAGAGCGGCAGGCAACGCGCGCAGCCCTGGCCAAAGGCATCAAAGACCGGAGATATCCACATACACCCGGTAATCCGCGATCCTGTCCTCGCGAAAGTTGAACCGTGCAGCAAAGCGCACGTCGTGCGTGCTTTGGTCCTTGCGCGTATAGTGAACGGTGCCGTCGCAGAACGCAGTATCGCCGCTGGACCAGATGCCGGTGATGGTATGTTGCATACCCTGGATCGTGGCAAAGAACCCTGCGTTCGCGGCTTGCACGGCTGTGCGCCCGTCAATCTGTTCGAAATTGCCAAGCTGGAACTGCACGTCTTCGGTGACATGCTCGACAACGCCGGCTTCGTCCAGCGCGTCAACAGCGGTGTAAAGGGATGCGATCCGGGGCGCGTGGGCCGCTGTGGTGGGGGCAGTGATTTGCATGTTTTGGTTTCCTTTTCTGTTTGAAAGTTATCGGTGGGTCTAAGTCTGGTTGGCCTGTGACCGTCGGTGCAGGACCGGCGGGAGTTTCAGGTGACCGTTGGTGACGGCTAGCCCAAGGAACAGGATTGCGAGGGACCCCAGCAGCCCAAGGCCAAGAGGTTCCCGAAAGACAATTGCCCCGATTGCGATGCCGGAAAGCGTGGCAAAATAGCCGACCTGGGCGAACCCAACGCCATCCGTGCGCCGCTGTACTTCGAAGGTCAGCGCATAGCTGAGCGCAGTGATGGATCCGATGCCGAAGATTGCGCCAAGCAGGGCAGGGGGCACCGAGACGTCGCTGATTGTGGTGCCGCGTCCCAGTATCAGGGCGGAAATCAGCAACAGCTGTGACAGAAGCGTTCCGGTCGCCAGCCCCAACGGATCGCCGCCGGGCGGGTAGGCATAGCTGCGAAAGACGTTGCCGCAGGCCAGAAACAAGGGCCCCAAAAGCGACAGGGCAATCCACGCCGGCTCGACTCCCGACAGGTCAAACCCACCCATGGTGGCAAGGCTGACCCCGGCAAGGCCGATCAGAATACCAACCAGGCGGTGCAACGGCAGCATCCTGCGCGCGATCAGTGCCGTTATCGCAAAGGTAAACAGCGGTGACAGCGTGACGAGGGCGGAATAGAACCCAAGGCTCACATGCTCCAGCACCAGAAACCCGATCACAGCGGGGCCGCTGACACCGAAAACTCCGGCGCCGACATAATAGGGAATGTGCCGCGCGTTGAGCGCCACGCGCTTCTGCGACAGCAAACACAACGCCAACAGCGCGATGCTGGCCAGCAAAACCTGCCAGAACAAAGCGGTCAGAGCTGATATTCCTGCCATCGAGACGAATTTGGACAAAGTGAAACTGACCCCCACCAGGACACCGATGGCCATGATCAGCGCGGATACAGGGGATCTTCTGACAATATCAGGCATCACGCGGCCCCCATTTCCGGCACATCGGTTAAGCGCAGAGAAGCCGGGCCGATCGGGATAATTCCGCTGGGGTTGATGTGCCGATGGCTGAGGAAGTAGTGCTGACGGATATGGGCCATGTCCACAGTGTCAGCCACGCCCGGCAACCGCATGATGTCGGCCAGATAGCGGGACAGGGCAACATAGTCGCTGATGCGTTTGTAGTCGGTCTTGAAGTGGGTCACATAGACCGGGTCAAACCGCAGAAGTGTCGGAAACAGCTTCAGGTCAACCTCTGTCAGCACGTCTCCGGCTAGGAACCGGCGTTGGCCAAGCGTTTCTTCAATCGCGTCGAGGCAGGCAAAGAGCGCCGTTACGGCCTCGCCATACGCGATCTGGCTGGTTGCAAACCCGGCGCGATAGACGCCTTCGCGGATCGGTGACTGAATTTGTTCGGCGATCCGGTCGATTTCGTCGCAAAGATGGGACGGGCGAAGATCGGGTCCCGCGGTATCGGGAAACGCCGTCTGAAGCATGCGCATGATCTCGGCCGATTCGGTGCTGACGATCCGGCCTGTATCCGTGTCCAGTAGCACAGGCACGCTGATCGGACCCGTGTAATCCGGCTTGGCGTGCTGATAGACTTCGTAAAGGAAGCGGGTGCGTTCTACACCGCTTTGATCGTTGAACAGCGTCCGGTCGATGACCCAGCCGTTTTCCGACATGACCGGGTCCATCCATGTGATGCTGAACGCATTGCGTAAGCGTTTCAAAGTTAGAATCAGATCGACGCCATGACACCAGGGGCAGGCTTTGGACAGGTAAAGGTGGTACCGGCCGGGCGTGTTCGGAAACGGGGCGCCCGGTTGCACGCTGATGTGGCTCGTGAATGGGCTTTGCAGGCGGTGAAAACGACCGTCCTTGGCCGGTGGTTTATCACGCAGTATTCCGTTGATGAGCATCTTGGGCATGTCAGCCTCCGGCGTTAACAGGACATGCAGATACCTATTAGGCTTTCTATTAGATGATAATCGTGTGAATTTGAAACTTATAGGTGAGAAAAATTCGCCCAAAGGATCGCAAAACATGACTGAAATTGGCGCTATCCCCGTTTTTGTTGCTGTGGCGGACCATGGCGGGTTCGCAGCCGCCGCCCGGCATCTGGGTCTTACAAAATCAGCGGTCAGCAAGCGGATCGGCGTGCTGGAGGCCCATCTGGGAACGCAGCTCTTTCATCGGTCGACGCGGTCCATTTCCCTTACCGAGGCGGGCGAAATCTATCTGGCCCACGCGGCGCAGGCGCTTGACGCAGCGCAGGACGCCGAAGACGCAGTTGCGGCGTTGCAGGGGCAACCGGTTGGATTACTAAGGCTCAGTACACCCATGTCCTTTGGACAACTGCATGTTGCGCCTATGATTGCTGCATTCCTCAGGCAATATCCGGGGATCAGAATTGACCTGACGATGGATGACAAATTTGTCGATCTCGTCGAAGGGGGCATCGACGTGGCCTTACGCGCCGGAACGTTGCCGAACTCGGCCCTGATCGCACGCAAACTCGCCCCGATCCACAGCGTGATTGTCGCTGCGCCGGACTATCTTGCGCAGTCCGGAACGCCAGAAACACCTGAGGATCTTCTGGCGCATTCCTGCCTTCACTACGCCTATTCGCGCGACCCTTCGGAATGGCGCTTAGCCGGGCCCGCGGGTGACATGCGCGTTCAGACATCTGGTGTTCTGCGCGTGAACAACAGTGAAGCCCTGTGCACCGTGCTGCTTGACGGTCTTGGTATCGGCCGCCTGCCGACCTTTATTGCCGGAGCCCACTTGACCAGTGGCCGTCTGGTCAGGGTGCTGCCCGAGTATCGCCTGCCTGAACAGGCGCTGTACGCAGTCTTCCCTGAACGAAAGCACATGCCAGCGAAAGTTCGCGCGTTTTTGGATTTCGTCGTAGAACGCATCGGGCACGACGTGCCTTATTGGGATATGGATGCAGGTCCGCTTTAGGGGCAAGGGCCAAAGATACTCAATCAATCCGGACCGATTTGGTTGGGGAGGCTGACGTTCCTATAACCGATTAGTTCTTGGTGTTAGGTTTAAGATTGGAATATCGGTCGCATCCTCATCTTCTGCGCGCTATTATGATGCCGCTTCAAGATCTTTCACTTTCAAGCCAAGAACATGTTAGCATCTGAGTTCCAAATTGCTGATCTGCGTGTAGTCACATCATCACGCCGCCTCATTGCAAACGCGACTGAGGTCACCTTGTCGCCACGCGCAATGAGCGTTTTTAAGGTTCTTGCCCAAGCGAATAAGCAGGTCGTCTCTCGTGCCACTCTTTTAGAGACCGTTTGGCCAGATGTGATAGTCACTGATGAAAGCCTAACACAAGCAATTACCGAAATCAGGCGTGGACTTACGAATATTGGCGCTGATCGGTCATTGATCGAGACGATACCCAAGTCAGGGTATCGGTTGCGCGATCAACCGATATTCGACAAAGATGTTTCTCCATTCCCCAACTTGGATGAACTAACCCTACCACTTGACGCGTATTGCGTATTGCTTGAGGCGCAAACAACGCTCGTCAGAGGTGACGCCGACGCACCAATCATTGCGTACGAGTGCGCAAAGGAAGCTGTTGGTCTCGCACCGGATTCATCTTGGGCGCACGCAACCTGCGCGGTCATGTTAGTGCATGCGGTTCTTTATTCAGCGGCCAATCCGGAAAACATGCAGACTGCCAGTGAACACGCTGAAAGAGCAGTTGCGCTGTCCCCTCAAAATTCTCTGGCGCATGCTGCCCATGGGTTTACGATGGGTGCATTCGAAGGTGGTTCCGGCGCATACACAGCTTTGGCAAAGGGCCTGGCGCATTCAGACAAAAGTGGTGAAGCCCATTACCTTGCTGCACGGGTCGCATTTGTGGCAGGCGACTACCGCAATGCCGCAAACTTGGCCCTTCGATCTTCTGAACTTGTCCCGGATCCGTCTAGACCGCTTTTTCTGGCGGCGCGCGCCGCCTTTTTTCTCGATGTCGCTCAGGCATCGGCAATCGCGAAGCGTTGCGTTAGGGCTTTGGAGAGACGGCTTTCTGAGGATTCCGACGAGCCGCGATCACGATATACACTTGGCCCGGCACTCGCGCTTGCGGGGGAACCAGAACGAGCGTGGAGCCTCCTTTCAAAGCCACGCTTCACTCAGTCAATTTGCTTGATTCACGACTTCTTTGGCTATGCACTTTTGCAAGATGAGACGCGTGCATTGGATGCGCTCGAAAACGCCCTTGATGAGGGATTTCGGCATGGCCGCTGGCTGCAACAAGAGCCCATGGTTACTGGGTTGCGGACCAACCGAAGGTTTCAACGCCTCGCGGCTCCGATTGCTGCGGCCTAAAACAGCGTACGCTTCTGCAGAAGGATTCGTCCTGGGAGCTATTGCAAGCCATCTGAGCTTACCTATGAACTTCCGCCGAACGAACCTGTGATACTGTCCAGCAAGTGCACTTGTTTCAGATTTGCTATTATTAGAAATCCCACATTTTGCGCTTTGCTTCTCTTCGGGCTTGGCCTTTGGATAGACCGATGTCGCGTAGCGCGTGATCATCAAGGTTCTTCAGCGCGTTTCGCTGTCGACGCACCTTAAGCGCATGGCGAAAGCGCCGAAGAAAACTTGATCTGTGTTGAGCCGATCGCCCTGCTTGGGGTCTTGCATTATCCATCTAATGAGCTCCTTCGGGTTTTCTTCGAGTTACCCATAGAAGGTGCTTGGTAGGTGCCAATAAGACCTGAAACTGTGCTGAATAACTTCTGAAACTCGACCCAAATCAAACTTCAGGATGCTCATTCGACCTGTTCAGAGTTTCTTGAAGTAACGCGCAACCGGCCATTGTTCGAACCCAAACGTTTCATAGATACGACGTGCAGGTAGATGAGCGCTGCCGCCAATCGTCTCGACCATAACCATCGACAGGCCCAATGCTGAGAAGTGCTTCTCTGCAAAAAGCATCATGCGCTTGGCAATACCACGTCTTTGGTGATCAGGGTCGACAGCGATGATCGCGATCTCTCCCATCCGATCCTCTGGACGAACACGCAGCCCGATGAAGCCGACGACAACCCGATCAGCCTGCGCGACCCAGACATTGTGGGGTTCAGTGTCCAGCAAGTCGCCGACATCGTATCGTTGTCTGACCCGCCATCCATCGGGGTAGAATGCGTCGAAAACGAAATCCGGTACTTCCTCGGCAGTCCTGTCCAATACACCGGTCCAAGCCCGCAGCGCGAGATGAACCACTTGGCTCCTGTAACAGGCGTCATATTGAACTATTTGGATCTGGGTCATGAAAGCATCATTTGTTCCGTAAATCGCGTCGTAGACTATCTGGATCGCAACGATCGTGCCTCTACGGTAAGAACCGCCAACACAATCGCGCACAAGATAATTGCAACACTTGGTGGGTTAAAATGCGATCCCTGAACGGGGAACATCATCCAACTGACATTGCTCATAGCGTGAAAGAGCGACGCCGAGAATACGCTGTAACCACCGCGGACATAGAGCCATAAGATGAGAATTCGGCGCGCGAACGAGCCCAAGGCCCACCACCAGATCCAATCCCATGTCCGTCCAACTTGGATCAGGGGGATGATGTGCCAGAGGACTGTAACAACCCCAAGTATTGATCCCGCCAAAACCCACCCATGGTGGGTGCACAAAGACCGCGTAGCAAAGGCGGTCCACCCCAATTCTTCAGCCATGGCGGCAATCAGGAACACCCCAAAAAGAAGCAAGACTTGGGATGGGTCTATTTGTTGTGCAGGTAAGTCTTGCCCGCCAAGATTAAGCCAAACACCCGATCCTATCATAACCGCAGGCATAGTCCCCAGAGACACACCCCAGGCCCGAAGCGTCATCTTATTGCAGTCGATCAATCGCATGAGAAACTGGTATACTGCCCGAAGTCGACCTTCCTTGAACACGAGCAGGAGTGCGGCCACAGCGGGTGCCAGCACCATCAAGGCGCTTGAAGGCAGACCAGGTAGTATTGGATCTTCCGTAATACTGCCCAGAACCCAAAACGGAACAGAAAGCGCGAACGTCAGCGCAAAGAAGCCATACGTGGGTGTGGGCATCATTCTGTATCTGTCCCATTGGTAGGTCGGACAAACCTCTGCCGGTAGAGGATGAGTTGATGCAAAACGCCCGAGGTCTCGCCAAAGCGTTCAAATCCACAGGCCATAAGCATTCGATGTGAGTCCGCGTTTGGCGCATCCACGGCGGCTGCGAGCCCGGTCAGCTTCAAGTCATCGCGTGCATATTGGATCAGCGCGGTCAAGGTCGCCCGCGCCAATCCCTGACCCCAGGCCCTTGGCTCGAGCGCGATAGTTGGCTCAATCCTGTCAGCCATCTCAGCATCGCTTTGGTGTGGGCCTGCGACTGGTGTCAGACCCGCCAGTCCAACCGCGCCAAGGGTTTCTGTTTCGATTACCCAAAGACCCAAACCATGGGCTTCAAATTTTTCGTTTTCAGACAACCAAGCAGCAACTTCAATCTCAGTAAGAACCTTGTCATCGCAAAGATACCTGCGCACCTCTGGCAGATTTAGAAGTCCCCGCAAAAAGCCGGCATCAGCCCTGCTCACTGGCCGCAACCAGCCACGGTGGAATCTAAGAACAGGTAACATCGGTTCTGCTTGGTCTGGTTCAAATTGTGCTTGGTGCGCGCCTTTGTGAAGCGCGCACCGCTTTGTCAGGATGTGGCCTTGGGAAGCGCAGGATCACTGCCCCATTCTGCCCACGACCTATGATACACCCGCACACGCGGGAACCCCATAAGGCGCAGAGCAACGTAGCTATGTGCTGATGCGAGCCCATTTTGACAGTGCATAATGACGTCGTTCTCAGAAGTCACACCATTGTCCTCAAAATGCGCTAACAGCTCTTCCGTTGGTAGAAAATGCCTGTTTTCCCCAAGGTTTTTGGCCCATGGGATGTTGACCGCCCAAGGTACATGGCCTTCGTCAAACATCTTGGTGGGACGAACGTCGATCAACACCGCGTCTGAAGCATTGCGGTGGTTCAGAACATCCGCAGCCGATGCATGGCGTCGCGGGCTAAGCGCCGCTTGAAAAACCGCGGTGTCATATGGCTCGGGATCGGTGGATGCCGTTCCGCCGACCTCCAGCCACGACGACCAACCACCGTTCAGCACAGCGACGTCGCGATGACCCATATACTCCATCAACCACAGCATGCGCGCGGCGTGGAAGCCGCCCCGATCGTCGTAAAAGACAATCCTGCGGTCGGCAGATATGCCTATATTGCCCAGCAGTGCTTCGATATCGGCAAAACTCTGCAACGCTCCAGGAACGGGGCTTTGTTTTGCCACCACGGCGTTTGGATCAAGATGCCGCGCACCTGGAACGTGGCCCGCGTCGTATTCTTCGAGGGGGCGCACGTCGACCAACACAAAGTCCACATCTGGCGTGGATGACAGGGTTTTGGCCAGGTCTTCCGGTTCAACCAAAAGGCTCGGGTTTGCATACTCTTGCGTCATTGCACGGCCGAGTTTTGGGATGGCCAGGACTGTCGTGCTCAGAGCAAGAGCACCGAAGGCTCTGCGGCTCAGTTTCGGTTCCATAAGTCTTCTCCAAAGTCTTTCGTTAAAGGGGCATTTCCACAAGACGGAGGTACGGCACAGGTGCCTTCCAGCCATCTGGGTACCGCTTGCGTGCTTCCTCATCCGAAACGGATGGGACGATCACGACATCTTCGCCCTGCTTCCAGTTTGCGGGTGTCGCCAGCTGCTGACGTGCGGTCAGTTGCAGGCTGTCGATAACACGCAGCACTTCGTTGAAATCGCGCCCGGTGGTCATCGGGTAAGAGATCGTCAGTTTGATTTTCTTGTCGGGACCAATGATGAACAACGTTCGTGCTGTTGCGTTGTCCATTGCAGTTCTGGCCCCGGCTGACCCGCCCGTGTCCGCAGGCAACATGCCGTACAGCTTGGCAATCTTCAGATCGCTGTCGCCAACCAAAGGGTAGTTCGGCGCTTGTCCTGTTGCCGAGCAAATGTCCTCGGCCCAGCGTTCGTGTTCTTCGACCGGGTCTATCGACAGGCCGATAATCTTGACCCCGCGGCGTTCGAAATCGGCCTTCATGCGCGCCACGACACCCAGTTCGGTTGTGCAAACCGGAGTAAAGTCCTTTGGGTGCGAGAACAGAACGCACCAGCTGTCTCCGATCCAATTGTGGAAATGGATCATGCCTTCGGTTGAATTGGCCAGAAAATTCGGCGCTTCGCTGTTGATCGCCAGAGGCATCTTTCTTCCTTCCTAAATCTCTTGTCAGAATTTGCCCGACGAAACGGGCCGGTTCCGGTCACCTAAACGCGGCGCCGCATCGATACCTGAAAGAAATCTGAAGGAGTTCTGAAACGTGTCTCAAGCCGCTTTGAGGCTGTCGCGCATCCGTGTGAACCGGCGATCCGATGACAAGGATACGAATGCTGGATCGACAAAGAGCCAATCCAGATCCCGCCAACCGTGGTCGAACAGTTCCTCGAGCGTCAAGATTGCCCGATCTCTTTCCCCTATCGTCGACAGCGCGGACGCCAGATAAACGGCTTGCGCGCTGCCAGTCGTGTCAATCGATTCAATTGTGGCAAACGCGGATGCGTTCTCGCCAAGCAACGCCATCGCACATGCGATCGCCACAAGGGCCCGTGTGTCCGATGGGTCGGCCTCAAATCGGTGCCTGGCGCGCACCAGAACGCGTTCCGCATTGCGCCGACAGCGCTCAGGCTCGCGCACAGACGACAACTGGGCTGCATGGAGATAGCCCTTGATGTTCGCCGGTTCCAGATTGCCAACCTGTTCAAAGAACCTGATGGCAGGGCGAAGACGTCGGCGCGACATCAGGAACCAGGCCGCAAAGTGGTAGGCCGAAGCGCAATATGGGTCTGAGGCCAAAGCCCGCTGATGGGCGGCCTCTGCCGCGTCCCAATGGCCCGCCGAACTGTGGGCATACCCTAATGCGGAATGGGCTGGCGCAGAGGTTGGGGCAACCCGAACGGCAAACTGCGCGTCGCATAGCGCTTGGGGCAGCGTGTTGCGTCCCTCGGACCAGTACAGGTGCGACCGGATGAGGGCGACAGCGCGCTCCGTGCGGATTTCGGATGAGTTTGGAGAGAGGTCTATAGCCTCGGCCGTTAGGGTCTCAGCATGCTGAATGGCACCGGGTCCGCAACGCACGAGCTCATCCCTGGCCTCCAGACAAAGGGCTCTGGCCTCCAGCCCCGATGTATCCAGTTCCGTTAACTCGAAACCATCACGTGCCCGTTCGCGTACCGGCCGCGTCAAGCGGTAGCCGCCGCGCGGCACGGTCGCGACGATGTCACGGTCCCTCAAGACACGGCGAAGCTCGGAAACGACCTGAGTCAGGCTTTCGTCGCTTACAAACACGTTGGGCCAAATTTGTTCCAGAAGCTGGTCGCGCAATACCACCGCGCCTTCCGCCTGTGCCAAGATTTGCAGTAGCTTGATTGCCCGAGGCGAAAGCTGTCTTTTCTCGCCCCCGCGTGTCGCCGTTCTTGCGGCTACGTCCACACGCCAATCATCGATCAATAGTTGCATTAAATTCACCAGAATAAATTTGGCAGAATATGCGCGCGCATATTGCTAGACAAAAGTCGAGAATACCTCACCCAAGAGAGGTATTTAAACAATTTCTTGTGATGCCGGACGAAGCCACTGGGAAGGCAAGCGATTTCCAACTCTGGGTCGAGCAAATGGGGGCGGGTATTCAGTACCCCGAAATGCTCTGCGAATACCGAGTAACGAAGCGGCACGGGGTTTCTCGACCAGAAAAAATGGATTCGCCATACTTTTGGCATCATTTTCCAAGACGCAAAGTGAACGGGGCATCATATTGGGCCGACGGTCATTGAATGTCCGCCGATGGGCTTGAGTTCAGAATGCATAACTTGAAGCCCGGACTGATGCTGCGCTTTCTCTGATATTGACTGATCGCCAAGCGGGTGTATTCGGCTTCTTGCTGCGCTTAGAACGCATCTCCGAACGCTAGGCTTCGATCGGCCTGTCGGGTAGTCCAATCGCTTCTCGAATGTCTTCGGGCAACTTTAAGTCCGGTGCCAGCACGTCTACCTTGCCGGACGCGGTTTCCGCCGCGAATGCGGCTTCAACTGCTTCGTGGGTTTTGCCGGATTCCCTTAGGACCCAGGCTTTGACAAGCCAGAAATGCTGACAAGATGGCCGTAATTCGGTCGCTTCCGTTATTGCTGAAAGTGCCAGTTCAGCCTGTCCGTTCATCATTCGCGCAACGGCAAGCGGATAAAGACGGTAGGGTAGATAGGGATCGTCTTCGGAACGACTGACCGCCTCTGCGAAATATTTTGAGGCGATTTCCCAGTTTCCGACGATGAGCTCGAGGTAACCACGTGCCTCCATTCCAAGCTCATAGCCAGGATTAAGTTGCGTCAGGCGTTCTACGTCCTTTCTTGCCCCGTCAACGTCACCTATGAGGCGTGCACGTATTAGCGCGCGAACATACCAAGGGTAATCGGACCGCGGCGAAAGCTGAACAGCTGTGTAAGAGCATTCCTGAATGCGTTTCAGTAGATCCGCATCAGCGCTCCTGTAGTACGCCGCCAGCACACACAACTGTGCCTCGCTCCACATTGCAAGCCCAGATGCGTTTCGCGGATCGAGGCGAAGCGCGCGCTCCAAAAGGTCGATTGCACGAAAACAGTCCGCAATCGTGGTGCGGTAGACAAGCATCGCAGCACGAGTCCTCAATTCGCTGGAGCTCAACTGATCATCAGCCAATTTTGCCAGTCTTTCACCGTCAAAGGCATTGATCTGAAGCCGCAACGCGTCCGAGAGCTGTTCAGCGGCCCGGTCTGTTACCTCAAACAGATCCTGCGCATCTCCTTCGAATACCCGCGACCATGTAACTTGCCCGTCGCTGCGGCGGACAAGACTGGCTGTGATCCTTGCAGCCGTTGCACGGGTGCGAAGCCGGCACCTAAGACTGTAGGTTGCTTCAGAGTTGACAGACTCGTCTGCGGCAAGAACTCTTACTCCGGTACGTCGCGACAGATTGTGGACAAGTTGGTCTTGTAAATCAGCCCCGGCTTCAAGTGTCTCGCGGGTTTCTGGTGCTGTTTTGACATCTTCGACCGCAATTACGGGCACAGCATCAATGCGTGTAGTCTGAAGTTTGGTCGGTCGCCATTGAAACCCGGTTACTGGATGCGCGACATTCTTGAGTTCAAATGTACCTGCGTCGCTAAAGCCCTTTGCAAGCCGGTCATCCAACTGCCTGCGCAGATCCTCTGAAATCATTAAGCCGCCTGGCGGGGCCTCTGTCTGGAGGCGCGCGGTAATGTTTATGCCGGCACCGTACATATCTGCATCATCCTCAACAATTTCTCCGAGATGAGCGGCAAGACCACGTTCTACCGCTGGTGTGCCCGCTATGAGGCGTTTGGTGAAGCGGGGCTTGAAAATCGCCGTCCACACCCCGGCCGGGTCTGGA
>NZ_JBQFVE010000028.1:0-10146 GCF_056539605.1 Ruegeria sp. BA2
ACTCGATCTCATCGCGTTGACGACCCAATTCGGACGTGATCGAGCCGAACAGCTCAGGGTCACGATCAGCAAGCGATTGGGTGAAGAAACCTTGGGTGCGTTGCGGGGCGTTCACGGATGCTATCTCCTTTACAAGGCAGACTGGCGCCCTTGTTCTGGCGCGTGGGAAATCAGTGCTTGTCAATGCAGGTTACGCTCAGATCACCTGATCCCGCGGAGTGCGGCCCGCAAAAAAGTCGCTCAGGTTATCCAAAACGCGGAACCCCATGGCTTCGCGCGCCTCGCGTGTAGCGCTACCCAGATGAGGCAACATCACCAGATTATCGCATTGCAACAGGTCCGGGCTGATCCGGGGTTCGCCGTCAAAGACATCCAGCGCCGCGCCGCCGATCGTGTCGAACATCAGCGACTGAACCAGAGCGCGCTCGTCCACAACTTCGCCGCGTGCGGTGTTTATAAGGAATGCGTCAGGCTTCATCAGGTCGAGCCTGCGCCCGTTGATCAGGTGCCGGTTCGTCGATCCTCCGGGGCAATGCAATGAGACGAAATCGCATTTTGGCAGCAGGTCATCTACCGATTCAACCTGCATTGCGTTGAACTGTTTCAGCACCTCGGCCGACACTGCGCTGCGGTTCTGGACCAGAATTTTCATGCCAAAGCCATGATGCGCGCGCCGCGCCATTTCCTGACCGATCCGTCCAAAGCCGATAATGCCAAGCGTCTTGCCGCTGACCTTCGTGCCGACAAGGTGGGTCGGACGCCAACCGGACCAATTACCAGCGCGCAATTCGCGTTCGCCTTCGCCAGCGCGACGGGCAACCATCAGCAGCAATGTCATGGCCAGATCGGCCGTACATTCGGACAAGACATCCGGTGTATTGGTCACGGTCATCCCAAGATTGCGCGCCGATGGTTCGCAGATATGGCTGTATCCCACGCCATAATTGGCCAGGATTTTGGTCTGGGCCCCCGGCACGTCTAGCGCCTCCGCGCTGAGCGAATCCGTGACCGTAGGCAGAACAGCGTCATAGAGTTTCAGAGCATCGCGGATTTCGGCCGGAGACATTGGTTTGTCCCCGGTATTTAGGACAGCGTTGTAGTGCTCGGTCAACTGCGCCTCGACGGCGGCAGGCCAACGACGGGTGACAAGAACCGAAGGCTTAACCATCACGCGGCCTTTCCCATGACACGGGCGATCGTTTCACCGATGACCGCAGGGTTTTCGGCAACTGTTACACCCGCTGCTGAAAGGATTTCGACTTTTTCTGACGCGCTTTCACCGAAGGCTGAGATGATCGCACCTGCATGGCCCATGGTTCGCCCTTTGGGTGCAGTCAGACCTGCGACATAAGCCACAACCGGCTTGGTGACATGATCGCGGATATATTCCGCCGCTTCAGCCTCTTGCGGCCCTCCGATCTCACCGATCATGGCGATAATCTCGGTGTCCTCATCCCGTTCAAAACGCTCGAGAATATCACGAAACGAAGACCCGTTGATTGGATCACCACCGATACCGACGCTGGTCGATACACCAATCCCGCGCTCTTTCAACTGTGCGGCAGCCTCATAGCCAAGCGTGCCCGAGCGGCCAATGATGCCGACACTGCCAGGCAGGTAGATGTGACTAGGCATGATGCCTAACAGTGCCTTACCGGGGCTGATTGTTCCGGCGCAGTTCGGGCCGGTCAGCACCATGCGTTTGTCCTTGGGATAGCGATACATGTATCGCTTAACGCGGATCATATCCTGAGCCGGGATGCCATCGGTGATACAAACGCAATAGCGGATACCTGCGTCGGCAGCTTCCATGATAGAATCCGCCGCAAAAGGGGGCGGTACAAACACAAGGCTTGCATCTGCATGCGTGGCTTCGACGGCCTCTTTCACGGTGTTGTAAACGGGCACGCCTTCAACGGTTTCTCCACCTTTGCCGGGGACAACACCGCCGACAACATTGGTGCCATATTCCAGCATATCCTTGGTGTGAAAACGAGCCATACGTCCGGTGATGCCTTGAACGATAACGCGGGATTCGCGGTCGAGGAGAATGCTCATTACACAGCCCTCATCTTGGTGTTTTGGGTCAGATCATTCTGCCAAGCGCCCACTGCCCGTTCAGCAGCTTCCATAAGCGTCGTAGCTCGAATGATAGGAAGGCCGGATTTGGCGAGTATCTTTTGGCCTTCTTTGACATTGGTTCCGGCAAGGCGTACTACGACGGGCAGGTCGATTTCCAATTCGCGTAGTGCCTGCACGACGCCTTCGGCAACCCAGTCGCAGCGGTTGATACCGGCAAAAATGTTGACCAACACCGCCTGAACGTTCTTATCCGATAAAACCAATCGGAATGCCTTAGTCACACGATCCGGCGAGGCTCCTCCGCCTATGTCAAGAAAGTTCGCGGGTTCCCCACCGGCCAGTTTGATGGTGTCCATTGTAGCCATCGCCAGCCCGGCACCGTTCACGATGCAACCGATATTGCCCTCGAGCCCCACATAGGACAGCCCCCGATCCGCAGCTCGGCTTTCGCGCGGGTCTTCCTGGCTCTTGTCGCGCAATTCAGAAATTTGAGGATGGCGAAACAGCGCGTTGTCATCAAAGCTCATCTTCGCGTCAAGTGCCAAGACGCGGTCATCGCGAGTGATGACCAATGGGTTGATTTCAACCATGGTCGCATCCAATTCGCTGAAGGCGGCATAGCAGCCCTGTAGCGTTCTGACCATTTGCTGCACTAGGCGAGGTTCAAGGCCCAGATTGAATGCGATCTCGCGGGCCTGAAACTCCTGCAGACCGACAGCAGGCTCTACGATCGAGCGCACAATGCTATCAGGACGATCCGCAGATATTTCCTCGATCTCCATTCCCCCTTCGGACGAGGCGACGATCATGACCCGCTGGCTAGAGCGGTCCAGGACGAAACCCAGATAGATCTCACGATCTATTGGCACTGCGGATTCGACATAGACACGATAGATGCCTTTACCCTCGGGGCCGGTCTGGTGCGTAACCAGTTTGCGGCCAAACATCTCGTCGCATGCTTCTTGGATTTCGTGTTCGCTGTTACAAAGTTTAACGCCACCTGCCTTGCCACGGCCGCCGGCATGGACCTGTGCTTTGACGATCCACTTGTCACCGCCCAATTCACGCGCGCGGTATGCGGCCTGTTCGGGGCTGTAGGCCAGCGCCCCCGAAGGGATGGCGACCCCAAAATTCGAAAGTACCTCTTTCGCCTGATACTCATGAATATCCATCTGCAATCCTCCCGTTCATGCAGTCCGATTAAGCGGCGATCGACGTGCCGTATCGGCTTTCGAGCAGCGCTTCTATCTCTTCAAAATCGACCTCGCCGCCCAGTTCCCGTATCGCTTCCGCAAACAGGTGCACGATTTGGCAGATAGCATTTCGATTCAATTGGTTGAGGATGCCAATGCGGATTTGCACTGGCGCGCTGAGTGTCGGCCAAATTCCGAACCCACGTGCCCTACAGTTCTGTACCAGTTCCATTTCTCGACCTGCTAAAGCAGGGGGAAGGTTCAGAACAACGAGGCTGGGCATGTCGGAAGTCACTTCGCAACCCATGGCGGTGACGGCATCGCGCAGCACGTTTTCATGGGTCCAGTATAAGTTCGACCGCTTGGCCATACCGTCCAATAGCGTTAGGCGTAGTGCCTCGTGGAAGGCAGCCACCGCATAGCCCGAATGTGTGCGGTGATATGTTCCTCTCTCGACATCCCGCCCATCAACGATACCCCAGTGCCGGGCTTCAAAAATCGGGTTGTGGACATATGAATATGCGCCGGTTGATCTGATCGTATCGATATAAGCGTCAGAAAAGCTGACAGGCGCGTAAGTCAATGGCAGACAACACAGACCTTTTTGTGGGCACGAGGCCCAACCTGCTACGCCGGGATAATCGTCAATTCTGAATTCATCAACGCCTAGCGACGAAACGGCATCAATCAGACCCATTGTGCCGTGACGTTCACAGGCATCCGAGAATCCGCGCAAATCGTTGATACGACCCGAACCCGTTTCCCAATGCGCCATGAACGCCCATTTGGGATTGTGTTCGGCCAGAGCGGCCTCAATCAATTCACCGGTTACCGACTGTCCGTGAGGAACTTCGATAACATTAACACTCGCAGCTTGCGGGTCTAGAGGATTGGCTGTGTGTTCTTCGGGGGTCGCAGCCTTGATCCGCAAGGTAAGGCTATCAATGCCCGAGAAGGTACCATTGGCGAAAGCCACAACCTTGTCACCCGGCATAACGGCCGAAAACATTGTGTCTAGCGCGCTCCAGCCCGTACCGGCGACAGCAAAGGTATAGGAGTTTTTTGTGCCCCAAATCTGTCGCAGCATATGTTTGCATTCGATCATTCCACGCAGAACGTCGTCCTGCATGTGGTCGGCGACACCTGCGTTCGCGAAGGCCTGCAAAACTCGGGCGTCTGTGTTGCCCGGACCCGGGCCAGCCGCCAGTGTCTCGGGGATTTCGAGCGTAGGGTAAATCTCGAAAGTCATTCGATCCTCCTTGATCGTCGGGGCACTCAATCACGCCTGAACATCACGTTGTGGATCAGAAAAGCGTTGCTTGCATCATCACGCAACGTAACTTACTACTGCTTTAGGGTATCAAAAAGTATGGGACAATTACTACCTATTTTGGCAAGAATACTAGCGTATACCAAGAAAGAGCCCATACTTATGGGTGGTATCTTGGAATTTTAGGTGTAAAATCAATGTCAGAGCTATCGCAGCAACCGATTGCCGTTATGCTTGCCGACAACAATCCACTGGTGTTGTCGGCCATGTCAGAGATTTTTGAACGCGATCCGCGATTCTCTCTGGTTGCTACATCTGCAACCGCCGAAGGGTTTTTGGGCGCGGTCATGCGGGTTCCGGTTCAAGTTTGTGTAATCGCGTGGAATTTGCCGGTCCTGGGTGCCGCCAAACTCATGGAGGTTTTACGCGAACAAGAAAACGCACCTCGTTTTGTCATTTATGGTGATGATTTCGGAGATGTTCCGCGCCTCGCTATGCAGGCTGGCGCGGCAGGGTTCGCTTCCCGGTCAGGAGAGGTTGAAGGACTGCTGGAAACTTGTGCGGACGTGGCGGCTGGCAAAATGGTGTTTCCGTTCATCGACGTGCGGAAAATGCAAAGAGATCCGATTCATACCTTGTCTCGCAAAGAACGTGCCATCCTGGAAGCGCTGGCAAAGGGCCTGTCTAACCGCGAACTCTCCAAAGAGTTGCAGATCTCTACAAACACGGTGAAGTTTCACCTGAGCAACATCTATGAGAAACTCTCAGTCAAAAATCGGGCGCAAGCGATTGCCTTTTATTACTCGTCGGGCCCGAAGTCAGACTAGTCGAATTGAGCCAGTAGATATGGTTTTCACACAGCCTGACGGTCTTCCGCCTTGAACCCGACGAAGCACATCGAGGGGCGGTGAACCACTTCACGATTGCCCCGGAATCAGCCGCGTTTGCCTTACCTCGCTTTTCTTATGGGATGAAAAGGGTGGCCAGCTTCGATCAAACTCGCGGCCGCGTATATTCGGTGCCCAGCCTCAGCGTTGGGGCAATTCTAAGGCTTCCAATCCAGTGACGTGTCGCAGTGGCAACTTAGAGAATGCTAAAAGCTTCGCGCGTTTTGTTTTGTGGTCGATGATATTGCGACCGGAGGCCAATTCACATGGCGATACCAATCCGGCATGTTGAGCAGAGCGGAAACTCTATGCTCGGGTGGCAGAAGGTGGGGGGCTGAGTAAAAATGGGGAGGGATTCTAGATCTAGCGGTCCGGGTCAAGGGGTCAGATCAATCTGGGAAAGCGTTAAAGGTCAAACGCGCCAAATTTTTATAGCGTGCCCGCTTTGGCAAAACCTGAGGCTTGCGCTTAACAGATGCGTGAGAATTCGGCACCACACCCAAGAAAGCTTTGCGCTCATCTCAGTCTCAATCCAATACTGATGTAAATGACTTGGATTTCGGAGATTTAGTTGCGATTTAGCGTGGGCATTGCGGTGTCAATTCTGGTGGCTGTGTCCATTGGGGTCTCGACCTTTATCGTCCATTCCCTGTGGTGGACGACGGCGCGCGACAACAGCCGTATGCTGGCGGCTGAAATCAACGGCCAGATTGCAAATACCGTCCGTATCGAGGTCGGCGTGACTCTTAGATCAGCCGAGGCTGCCTGGGCTGCCGTTCGCACCATCTTTGTCCAGAACGTCATCGCGACACGGCAAGCTGACAAGCGAGAGTTTGTGTTTTTGTCCCAACTGCAGGCGCAGCCAAATATCTCGTGGATGTTCTTTGGCTGGCCAGATGGAAACTTTTTCGCGTCTCATCGCCTGGGTGACGGCGGGCTTGAGATGATTGAGATCGACAGCGCGATCCGAGACCGCATGCTGCGTAAAGACCGCTACATCTTCATTCCCGGTGACATCCAGTTTGAAGAGCGGACCTTTACGGAAACAGCCTACGATCCGCGCGAACATGCCTGGTTTGAAAACTTCATGGGCCTCAGCTCTGCCGGTTGGATAGAAGTGCGAGACCTTCCCGATAGTGACAAAACCATTTACGCATATGCAGGTCCGATAGACGTCAACCGAACGCGGCAAGGGGTTCTGGCCGTCGCAATCGAAACGGACCGTTTGTCTCGCTTTCTTGCCACTCTGGCACCCGGGGAGTTCGGTGCGGCGTTCATTCTGAACGCCGATGGAAAAGTCATTGCAGTACCCGATGCCCAAGCGGATGAAACAACTCCGGCGCGCATGGGCGAGGGCAAGCTATATGAAGCGGCGATGATCTCGGGCGAGAGGCTGTTGGCTGACCCTGAAACAAATTCACCGGGCACGTTGACGAAGCGTATCGTCATCGACGGAGTGCCTTATGCGGTGGCCCTTACGCCCCTGGGGTTTTATGGCTGGCGCGTTGCCACCGTCATTCCTGAAGCGGCCTTTCTTTCGAGCATTGATGAAACGCTGATTAACCTGATTTACGTGTTGATCATTGTTGTGGTTGTTGCAACCGGACTGGCGATTTGGCTGATCCGCAGTATCGTGGCAAACCCGCTTTCCCGTATTGCCGAAGATCTGGGCAAAATCGAACGCTTTGACGTCGAGCGGATCGCACGTCGGCCTTCCAAACTGTCCGAGCTCGAAAATCTATCTGCAGCGACTGCAAGTATGGCTGCGGGACTGTCTGCCTTCCGGAAATACGTGCCCACCGATCTGGTGCGCATGCTGGTCGCAGAAGGTATCAAGACGCAGCCGGGTGGTGACGTGAAACAGATTTCAGTGCTGTTTTGCGATGTCACGGGGTTCACGGGAATGTCTGAAAAACTCGGCCCCAAAATTGTCCACTTGATGGAGCCATTTTTCAGCGCGGCCTCAGCGGCGATCATTCAAAACGGTGGCACGATTGATAAATTCATCGGTGACGCTGTAATGGCGTTTTGGGGCGCTCCGCGCAAAGATGCCAACCACGCAGTTCATGCCTGCCGCGCAGCGTTGGACCTTGTCGCTGCTGTGGACGCGTCTGGTATCAAAGATGAAGCTGGCAACCCCCTGCGCGTGAGGATCGGGCTAAATAGTGGCGATGCTTTGGTGGGAAATATCGGCTCAAAAGAACGACTAAATTACACAGCAATCGGAGATGTGGTGAACGTTGCGAGCCGATTGGAAGGCGCCAACAAAGACTATGGCACCTTGATCCTGATCGGGCCCGAGACGAGGCGCCAGGCGGCTGACGCCATAGTGGTTCGCGAGTTGGATACGGTGGCGGTATTTGGGCGCGCCGAGGAACTGGTGATTTATGAACTGATCGCGATGCAGGATGAGATTAAGGGATCTCTTGTTTGGATCAGACTTTACGAACAAGGCCTCAGGCACTATCGGGCAAAACAGTTTGAAAGAGCTATTTCCGCCTTCGAGGCTGCAGATCTAGCGCGAAATGGGGATCCTGCCTCGGTCGCGATGGCGGCTCGCGCCAAAAGCTTATTGGACAAGCCTCCGACAGAGGACTGGCGTGCCGTATCGAGAGCGCAAAAAAAGAGCTAGGCTGGGTCCCGAAACTCAATACATCGCACCGTTTTCCAAAAAAAATTTTTTGTTGGAACGAATAACGCAGGAAAATCAGTCGTCCTGAAATTGATAGCAGGAATGCTTCCATTGAGTCCAAATACAGAGGTGACAGACACCACCGACACGTATCTTGGCAAGAAGGAGGGAAGTTTAGAAAGCTGCATCGGGATAAGCGAGCGAACTTACAGCAAGTTTCTTTCGGAGCACTTAAACAAACGCTTGGATGCCCACGCTAGGAGCCACGGACGGCCTCAAGCGATAGGAAAGTCGTGTTCCAAGGCTGTCAGGGGCGTCGTCATTCATTCCTCCTTGATCTGGATGCAGATGACCGGTGTCCCGGCCAGCGTGCAGGTCTTCAGCTCGGTCCGGGCCGGGTCTAGCGTCAGCAAGGTCTGTTCCCCCTGGTCGATCCGCGTCAGGCCCAGTTCCGTCAGCTCCGAGCGTGTCAGTTGGACCTTCCAGAACCAGCTCGCGGCCAGCGGCCTTTCGGTTTCTGAGGGAACAGGACTCACCTAAACCCGCCTCAATTGCCGCATAGTCTGGATCAAATCCGGACCGAAGGGTGTTTGAAGTGGTGGAGGGCCTTTCACCCTCAGGGGCCGGGAAGAGGCCTCTGACGCGCACTTACTTACATTCGCACTGGTACTTTCGTCGAATTGGTCCCGACAGGTGTGTCCCGTGAAATGAGGAGTGGTGGTATTGTAGGTGCCACCTGCCGGGAAGTATGCGCCACCGGGGGAGGTTGACGCAGGGGTAAACTTTTTATGGGTCATGGCTGAACTCGATTCAACAACGCCGCCCGCAAAAGCCGTGCAATTACGACACCAGCGCAGCAACCGCTTAAAAAGGTGGCAACAAAGGCAATAGCGAGGGTCATCTCTTCACTCCGCTGCCAAGACTTCTGAGGGGAACGCGATTTCGGAAACCTCATCCAGACGCATGTTAATGCGTCCGATCCGGCGGCTGTAGAACTTCACCTCTTCATCCCAAGACGACAGGCGCGTTTCCAACCACATTCCGTATGCGTACTGATGGCTCTTTGTGGCGCGTTCTAGATCAGCAGTCAATCGGGTGCGCCCGACACAGCGCAATCTTCAACCACTGCGAAACAGGAGAAAATCGTTATGTTCGCAACAAATCAATCTGAAGGCTCACAAGGTCCATGGATGACATGGAGCAGCAACGGAAGCGCCGCAAAGGGGTTCTCGCCCAAGTCATGGATCATGCGCGGCAAGGACGCCAATGATCAGAAGTTTGAGCAGGTATTCGAAGGCTTCACAAACCCCTGTGTCTTCGACCTGGATAGCCTAAAATTAGGCTGGGAACAGGACGGAGCACAGGGTCAAGCGCCCGAACGACGGTATTCCTACCACTACTCGCAGGCCATGCCGCGCCCTGATGAGAGTAAAAAGCCAAATGGTGCTTTCACGTGGTCGAACTGCCTTCAGGTGCGGGTAGCCACCTCTCAAACAC
The DNA here is from genome assembly GCF_056539605.1 of Ruegeria sp. BA2. Lineage (NCBI taxonomy): Bacteria > Pseudomonadati > Pseudomonadota > Alphaproteobacteria > Rhodobacterales > Roseobacteraceae > Ruegeria > Ruegeria sp. BA2. The sequence continues at coordinate 9,562 of NZ_JBQFVE010000028.1, forward strand.
AGGCCGTCACCTGGAAGCAAGGCAGCTTTGGCGCGTATCAAGCGTTTGTAAAGCTGGCAAAACTGATCGAGGCACAGTGGGCTGAGCACAGCCAGAATGGCGTGCTTTTACCGGTCGTACAGATGACAGGCGTGGAAGAGCGCAGCTTGCAGAGCGGATCTACCAATATTCCGTTTTTGGAGATCGTGAAGTGGGCACCTCGCCCCGACATCCTGAAGGATGACGCCCCGCAGATCGCGGCGCAGCCCGCTCAGGCGTCCACACCGGCTCCGGCAGCGCAAGCACCGCCGCCAGCTGCACAGCCGGATAGCAGCGCTGTCAGCGCTGCTGGCGGCTTCTAAGCGCCCCAGGCGGTCCAGAATCCACTCAGACACCGCCCAGATCCCAATCAGTTTGGCTCTGGGATGATCACGCCGGGCGCGGTGACAATCATCGGCACGGTGTTTGCAGACCCTGACTCCTTCGGGGCAGGGACCGTGCAGCCGGGTCCGATCTGTCCGTCATCAAATGAAGTGGTCCGATTGAGCTGACAGCTTTCAGGTTGGTCTGGCTCATCGTTTGTGATCTTAGGCGGCGTGCCCGAGA
>NZ_JBQFVE010000029.1:0-6816 GCF_056539605.1 Ruegeria sp. BA2
GTGAGTTCAATCTACTTTAGTTTTGGAGGTCACGGCGAATGTCCGCTAAGCGGTCTGCGACCGCAGCATCGCGACCACGTGTCAAAGGTCGGCTAAGGGCCAGTCTGCTCGATCAGGTGACGTAGGGCAGGGGCCTGTGTTGCAACGGCACCGAGGTCTGGAATGAGCCCAAAGCAGACCGTTGTCATTTTAGTGCCCCCCGCCTCAAAACGCGCCACATCGAGTGTTTGCCAAAAGCCCAATGCAATTGAGCGTTAACTGGTAATTTCGTAAGAAAAGACCTCTAAGTCTTCATCAAAACCCCGCAAAGAATGCGGACCCAGTTTTAGCGGCTCTTCAGATACCAAGTTCGCAAAATCGCCCGTTGCCAAAAGCCGCGCCTCCAGTTTTCGCGTCAGACCTTCTAACCTACTCACAATCGCGACTGATGTGCCAGTTACCGTAAAATCCAAGCGCTTCTCAGTGCCAACATTGCCGTAGATAGCCGCGCCCGTGTGCAACCCAACCCCAAATTCAGCACGCTCTGATGGATCAAGTTCTTCATTCCTTTGAAACGCTTCGCGCGCCGCGGACAGGGCTGCTTCGCACATGTCTTCGGGTAGCCTTCGTTGACCATCGAAAGGAAAGATCGCAAGCAATCCATCGCCAACGAATTTCAATACCTCTCCACCGTGGTCCTGTACCGAACCGCCGACACAGTCGAAGAATTGATTAACCGTCGCGACATATTTTTCCGGTGACAAGCGCTGGCTCAAAGCCGTAGAGCCGCGCATATCACTGAACAAGAGAGCACAGTTAATTCTGCTGACATCTCCCCGGGCTATTTGACCGTTAAGTACGGATCGACCGGACACTTTGCCTAGATAGACCTCCATCAATTCAGCGGCCAAGAACTGCTCCGACAATACACGCGCTGCACCAAGCAAAGATAAAGATAGCCGCGACAGACCGTCTACTTCACGGTCCGTGAAGCCAGAACGACGTTTTGTAGCAAAAGAAACGGACGCACCCAATGCCCACTCCATCTCTCCGTCAAAGACAACAGTACGATTACCGAATGGTGCACTGAATACGACATAATCAGTGACACCTGCTTCTGCGAGTTTTCGGAACAGCGGAAATTTGTCACGGGTTGCTTGGTCCGTCAGATTTGCCCGCATGAAAGGGAACTTAATTGTTCCATTCGCAAGTCCGTCCGCCAAGTCCCAAACTTCTTTGTTAAAGTGCTGTTTCGCGATCTCATTTGCTAATTTCGAATTCTCTCCGAAGGGTGCTTTGTCGAATAGATCAGCTGTGACTGAGCTGCGTGGAAGAACAGTCCATTCAATCCGATGGTTCGAAGCATCCCACGTTGCATCGAGCAATCCGATGACTGGGTGCATCATCAGGCGTCCCAAGGAAACGCGCGTGACTGGCACTCCACCATCGATCAGCCTGTGACTTAACTGCTCGACTAGTCCACCAAGATCAGCATCAAAAAAGGCCAACTTTTGCAGCCAATCTGCAATGCGGTCGAAAACATCCGCCATACCAAACACCTCCACCACCATCTTGTTACAGCCGGAGGCTCGTGTCATTCGGTTTGTCTTCGAACTCTCAATTCTCTAACAATGGGATTGCAAATTCTTATGCGCATTCGCTCGCGGTATACAGGCGATCGACAGCTTCGGAGCCCAAATTGAGTTTTGCTGCTTTTCGTCACAATGTTCGGTGTTGATTTTATGCAATTCAAAAAGGAAGGGCAAATAAGTGAAATTCAAAAAGTTGTACTCAGACGCCCAAGGCGAAAGCCATTGGAAAGACATCGAAGTTGAATTTGAGGAGCAAACATTCGCGCCGCCTGCGAAGGCAATCGAGATTTCAAAGCCCGAGGCGGCTACGCAAACCATGTTTTTGAGGCTCAAGAAAGGTTGGGATGAACCAATTCATCCTACACCTGTCGCTCAAAAGCTCATTTGTCTTTCTGGTGCGGTACGAGTGACCGCGAGCGATGGCGACTTCAGGGATATTGGGCCAGGCGACGTTTGGCATATGGAAGACAAGCACGGAAAGGGTCACCATACAGTTGTAACAAGTGACGAAGACTTTCTGTCTGTGATCGTACAATACGAGTAGCCGAGACAGCAAAGGCCTGCATGGCAAGCTGCCTTTCAATATCGCCCTGCTGAGGTCGGCTTTGTCCGCCAACCGGAACTGCAAAGTCTATTTTAGAATGTCCGGTTCGGGCTAGAGAGGGTCCTCTTCTTGGAGTACAAAGATGGACGGTTCTGAACCCTGCGTGAAGTCGACTATCCCTCTGCGGTTTCAATCTTCCACGCCTGTAGTAACTTCGGAAGTGCAACATCCCAATCCATAACACCTGTCCGTTTGGCCCAGTCGTTGTATTGGCTAACCAAGTCTACCTCCAATTCGGCGTTGCTCCCTCTCAAATTAGTCAACTCCGTGCGATCCGCTTCGATGTCATAGAGCTCCCAGTCTTGCCCATGCTGCCTGACAAGTTTGAACTGACCTAGCCTCACCGCGGAATTTCCTTCATGTTCGAAAAAGATAGGCTCTTCTCGTGCCCAGTCCTTGCCGCGGAACAGGTCCATCAATGACTGCCCTTGCATAGGCTGAATTTCGTGACCACCAACCTCACTTTGGTACAGGCATCCGGTTGCCTCCAAAATAGTAGGTAAAACATCAACGACATGGCAGGCGGCGTGCGCGTTCGCTCCAGAGGGAAACCCTTTGGGCCAATGCGCTATAAGCGGCGTCGATATCCCACCCTCATGGACGTAGTGCTTGAACAACCGAAATGGCGCATTCGAGACATTTGCCCACGGTTTGTCATAGCTCTGATATGTCTGAGCACCGCCCGGCATCACGTCGGGGCGGTTTCCCATTTCGATTGGGCGACCGTCATTTGTGGTGTCCGGGAAGAATTTCGCCCACCCGTCTTCCGCCATGAATTCCGCGCAGCCACCATTGTCGGACAGGAACAAAATCAAGGTGTCTTCAAACTGACCTAAACGTTTTAACGAGGCGATGAGCCTGCCTATAGATTGATCCATCCGGTCTACCATCGCAGCATAGGTGGCCATCTTTCGTGCCTCCCAATCGGTGTTCTGTTCGGTCTCCCAAGGATGAACAGCAACATCACGTGGAGATATTTCCCAGTTCCTTTGAAACAGGTTCATGCTGTTCATGGTTTCGTGTCGTGCGGTACGGATTGTGTCCCAACCGCCTGAATACACTCCATCATAGCGAGCGATGTCCTCGGGATGGGCGTGTAGCGGCCAATGCGGTGCGGTATGCGCGAGATAAAGAAAAAAAGGCTGGTCGTCGGGTGTTTCTTCGATCATTCCAATCGCCTTGTCCGTGATCGCATCCGTGAAATAGAAATCATCAGGGAATGTCATGACACGGCTGTCATCTTCGAGCATGTAGTGTGGCGAGAAGAAATGGGTGACGCCATCAACGATCCCATAGAAGCGATCAAAACCGCGCTGTCTCGGCGTTGGGTGCTCAACATCTCCAACACGCCAACTCTCAACTTCGCGCGCCATGAAATCTCCGGCGACATGCCATTTGCCGGACATCAAGGTCCGATACCCACCAGCACGTAGGTGCTCGGCAATGGTGGCGCTGTCATTCCGCAAAAACCCCTGGTATGCGGGCGTTCCCAGATCTGCCCCCATGTGGCCCACGCCGGCGTTGTGCGGGTACAACCCTGTCAAAAGAGACGCCCGCGTAGGACAACAGCGGGCGCAGTTGTACATTGCCGTAAGCAGCACACCATCCCTTGCAAGACCATCGATATTTGGAGTGCGTATTTCCGATCCAGTGGCACCCAAATCTGCAAAACCCAGATCATCGGCCAAGATCAATATCACATTCGGTCGTTTTCCTGTCGGCATTCGGAGGCTCCATTGCTGCACTTATGAGCTTACCTCACTATCGACGATGATCTTGTCCCTAAGCGACTAAACAACAGAGGGGTAAGGGAAGTTGCCAACCACTGCCTTCGGCACAAAGGTTTCTAGAGCGAGAATGGAAGCGGTTACGGATTCGCGCCACGGACAATTGACTGACTTACCTTGTCGCAAAGCGACGTGATCAATTCCTTGGCCCATGGTAGTGGTCCGATGAAAGGGCACTCCATGACAGCGGAACAAAAATTACAAAACCCGACAGTTGGTATTGCGTTCGTACTGATCGGAATATTGGCGATTTCTATCAATGATATGCTGATCAAATTTCTGTCTGGCGGTTACCCCTTGCACCAAATGGTGTTTACTAGATCGTTGATCGGGATCGGGTTCAGCTTTGCCCTTGTCCAGATGGAGGGCGGTTGGCGCATCCTGAAAACCGATCAGCCGGGACTTCACCTTTTGCGGGGCCTGCTGATTGTCATTGCCAATCTGACATTCTTTACGGCTCTGGCGGTAATGCCGCTGGCAGAAGCCACCGCTGTTTTCTTCGTAGCCCCCTTGATGATCACATTGCTGAGTATCCCATTGCTTGGCGAAAAAGTTGGGCCGATGCGGATTGGCGCCGTGCTTGTCGGATTTTTGGGCGTAGTGATCATGACTCGCCCATGGGAGGCCGGTGGAGAGCGTGAAGTTGGTCTGTTGATGTATGCCCTGCCGGTTCTTGCTGCTTTCACTTATGCCCTCAACAACGTGCTAACCCGTTTTCTTGGCGCAAAGTCCAAGGCCTCAGCAATGGCTGTTTACATTCAGGCGTGCTTTATCGTTGTCAGCCTGTTGTTCTGGTCAGTGGCAGGGGATGGGCGCTTTGCGAACGAGTTCGAGAACGAAAGCTTGATCTTTTTGCTGCGGGCTTGGGTTTGGCCCGAAGGGTCTGATCGCTGGTTGTTTATCGGCTTAGGATTCAATTCTGCAATCATCGGGTATTGCCTCGGCCAAGCTTACCGCATGGCGGATGCGGCTACGGTTGCGCCGTTTGAATATGTTGGTCTTCCTATGGCTATTTTCTGGGGATGGGTCATATGGGGCGAACTCCCAAACCTGCCCGTTGCGATTGGCATCGCACTGATTTTGGGGTCAGGATTGTTTGTCTTTTTGCGCGAGCGCCAGAAAAAGAGGCACGTTGTTACTAAAAAAGAGTTCACCGCTGGTACTAGGTGCCAAATCACTTCGGGCCAAAAGTCGCTCAGCAATACCCAAGGATATTGAATATCAATCGCGGTTGAGCACGAATAATGCTCATAGTTAATGGGATGAGAATTTTGATGCGATATACAGCCGTTCTTGCTGCGCTATTTCTTGCCGCTTGCGGCAATGAAGCCGCAGAGCCAATAACCCGACTTTATCCCGGCGAGACGCCCGAGCTGCGCCTGATGATCAACGAAACCGCAGACGCAAACGAAGTGCCGCGTAGCCTTGTACACCGAGTGATCCAGCGAGAAAGCGACTATCGTCCCCATGCCCGCAACGGTCCCTATTACGGGTTGATGCAGATTTTGCCTGCGACAGCGCGCCAAATGGGGTTTCGCGGAGAGGCTTCCGACCTCTTGGACGCGCAAACCAACCTGACATACGCCGTGAAATACTTGCGCGGCGCCTGGATGGTTTCAGATGGAAGTGAGCCCGAAGCGGTCATGTGGTATGCCCGCGGGTATTACTACGAAGCCCGAAACAGATGCATGCTTGTCGCCACGGGACTTAGAGATACTGAGGTCCGAAAATACTGCGGCTGACATCCTTCCCACAGGAGTTGCACAAATCTTCCGATAAACTGCAAACAGCCTTCTTCAAACAAAGTAGCTTGTACAACGGAGCAATGTTGTTGCGGGTCCGACCAAGTTCAGGAGATTGACATTTGTGCCGAAAACTCAAACCAATTCAAAAGGTTCCGCGACAATCGGCCGATTATTTTGTTCGTTGCGGGATTCGGCGACAATAGGAGCATGTTTGATGGATTGGCTGAGAGACATCTTGCCATCAGCCATCGTTTGTTGCCCATCAATCTTCCAGGATTTGGTGCTCAGTCCCTGGCTGGGAGAACAACTGGATGTGTCGCAAACTTTGGGCCTGGATTGACGAGCATAGAGATTTCGACTTTTGGTGTCCGCGCATTGTTCTCCAACAGGTTTCAGCATGATTTCCTTAAAAGGATGCAGTTTTATACGCCGTTTACTTCTACCTGCGGTACACGGTTTCTTATCGTGATTTGGAAGAGATCATGGCCGAACGTGGCGTGCAGGTGGATCACGCCACTCTCAACAGGTGGGTTGTTAAGTATTCCTCTATGATTGCCGCTAGCGCGCAATCGAAGAAGCGACCAACGCTGAGCTCCTGGCGCATGGACGAGACCTATCTCTGTATGCGCGGCAAGTGGATGTATCTCTATTGAGCGGTCGACAAAGCGGGAAACACCCCTGATTTCATTCTGTCTGAGCGACGAAATCGTCCTGCAGCCACCAGGTTCTTTGACAAAGCAATGTCGTCAAACGGGATTCTAAACAAAATCGTTATAGACAAGAGTGGCGCAAATGCAGCTGGCATTCGAGAAGTGAACAGGATCCTGAAGCGGTTCGGTTGCCCAGCCAAAGTACAGTCGATCAGGTCCAAATATTTGAACAACATGATCGAACAGGATCACAGATTCATCAAGCGACGCGTGCGGCATAAGATCTGGCAAGTCATATCACGCCGGTACGAATTGGCTCGCGGCTAAGTCTCCCCAATATAACTACCCGCAAAATTCAGGTCCGTGTCAGCGCCCAGAACCGCAAGGGCAGGGCGACGGCTGCTACCACCAGACCCAGAGTATAGCCAATCCAGACGCCGACGGCTCCGAGATCAAAGA
>NZ_JBQFVE010000030.1:0-2500 GCF_056539605.1 Ruegeria sp. BA2
TTGGTTTCGGGAGAGGATTTGAGCCTCTGACTTTCAGGTTATGAGCCTTACGAGGTTAATCGTTAGGCAAACAGTCCAGTGGACTGTTTGTAGATCGAACGTTTTGTTTGGGATTTGGTTGCGGGAGCAGGATTTGAACCTGCGACCTTCAGGTTATGAGCCTGACGAGCTACCGGGCTGCTCCATCCCGCGACACTTTGCGTTGGTCTACCGCCTATACGGCTACTTGAGACCGGGTAGTGTTTTTTTGATCGTATTAGAGAGGTTTGTTGGGCTTTTACTAGGTTTGGCGGTGACCTACTCTCCCGGGGCTTAAGCCCAAGTACCATTGGCGCGGCAGTGCTTAACTTCCGGGTTCGGGATGGGACCGGGTGTTTCACTTGCGCTATGACCACCAAACCGAGGAAAAGCCCATGTCGACTTTCCTGCTTTGCAGGAAAGCGACGAGGTGGCAGGCAGCGTCTTTTGCTTGCAAAAGGCGCGTTGCCACTCGGTTATATAATCAACCAACATCGCGACTTGGCGCTGCGACGTTATCCAACTCAAGGTCAGTGTATGCTTTTGGTCTTGTTTGATCGCCTACCGCTTCGCTACTTGAGGCGGCGGGCATGTCTTTCCATTACTGGATCAAATCAAGCCTATCGGGCGATTAGTACCGGTCAACTGAACGCATTACTGCGCTTACATCTCCGGCCTATTGACGTGGTGGTCTTCCACGGCCCTCAGGGAGACCTTGTTTTGAGGGGGGCTTCCCGCTTAGATGCCTTCAGCGGTTATCCTGTCCGATCATAGCTACCCAGCACTGCCGTTGGCACGACAACTGGTCCACCAGTGGATCGTTCACCCCGGTCCTCTCGTACTAGGGGCAACTCCTCTCAAGTCTCCTACACCCACGGCAGATAGGGACCGAACTGTCTCACGACGTTCTAAACCCAGCTCACGTACCTCTTTAAACGGCGAACAGCCGTACCCTTGGGACCTGCTCCAGCCCCAGGATGAGATGAGCCGACATCGAGGTGCCAAACACTGCCGTCGATATGGACTCTTGGGCAGTATCAGCCTGTTATCCCCGGCGTACCTTTTATCCGTTGAGCGATGGCCCTTCCACTCGGGACCACCGGATCACTATGGCCGTCTTTCGACTCTGCTCGACTTGTCAGTCTTGCAGTCAGGCTGGCTTCTGCCATTGCACTCAACGAGCGATTTCCGACCGCTCTGAGCCAACCTTCGCGCGCCTCCGTTACGCTTTAGGAGGCGACCGCCCCAGTCAAACTACCCGCCACGCAGGGTCCCGGATCCGGATAACGGACCGCGGTTAGACATCAAGAGTGCGAAGGGTGGTATCTCAAGGGAGGCTCCACGGATACTTGCGTTTCCGCTTCAAAGCCTACCACCTATCCTGCACATCACAATCCTGATGCCAGTGCGAAGCTGTAGTAAAGGTGCACGGGGTCTTTCCGTCTAACCGCGGGAAGCCTGCATCTTGACAGGCAATTCAATTTCGCTGAGTCGATGTTGGAGACAGCGGGGAAGTCGTTACGCCATTCGTGCAGGTCGGAACTTACCCGACAAGGAATTTCGCTACCTTAGGACCGTTATAGTTACGGCCGCCGTTTACCTGGGCTTCAATTCAAGGCTCTCACCTCTCCTTTTAACCTTCAGGCACCGGGCAGGCGTCAGACCCTATACGTCGTCTTGCGACTTCGCAGAGCCCTGTGTTTTTAATAAACAGTCGCCACCCCCTGGTTTGTGCCCCCAGCCCCTAGTTGCCTAGGAACCGGGCCTCCTTCTCGCGAACTTACGGAGGTATTTTGCCGAGTTCCTTCAACATCGTTCTCTCAAGCGCCTTGGTATGCTCTACCAGTCCACCTGTGTCGGTTTAGGGTACGGTCTGATGGAGGGCTATTTCCAGGAACCACTCAGCAGCCCAATCAATCCGATAAGATTGAACTACACCTGTGATCCGTCACATCCTCCTGGCTCAGGAATATTAACCTGATTCCCATCGCCTACGCCTTTCGGCCTCGGCTTAGGGGCCGGCTTACCCTGCTCAGATTAGCTTTAAGCAGGAACCCTTGGACTTTCGGCGAGAGTGTCTCTCACACTCTTTGTCGCTACTCATGTCATCATTCTCACTAGTGATCTCTCCACCGGATGGCTCACGCCCCGGCTTCATCGAAAAGATTCTGATCCTCCAAGGTGCCCCGAAGGACACTAAAGAGGATGAATCTTATGTCACACTACGCTCTGCTACCGATGCTTACGCATCCCTAGACTTCGGCTCATGGCTTGAGCCCCGTTACATCTTCGCCGCAGGACAACTTATTTAGACCAGTGAGCTGTTACGCTATCTTTAAAGGATGGCTGCTTCTAAGCCAACCTCCTGGTTGTTTTGGTCGTCCCACCTGCTTTCCCACTTAGCCATGAATTGGGGGCCTTAGTCGTAGGTCAGGGTTGTTTCCCTCTCCACTACGGACGTTAGCATCCGCAGTGTGTCTGC
>NZ_JBQFVE010000031.1:0-5903 GCF_056539605.1 Ruegeria sp. BA2
TCTGTCCGTTTCGGCAATTTGCAGAGCTGGCCGCTTAGCCCGCCGGTAAAATGCTATCGCTGTCGCCAGAAAAATCTTCGCAACAGATCCCCCCTCCAGTTGACATGTGTCTAACGACGCCCCTCGTCGTTTCGACAGGTAGTCGATACCACTATCGGCGCCTGTAAGGCATTATTTATGAACACTTATTGTGAGCGTTACATCGACTGGTAACCCCACGATAACTGTTACGTACTTCCGGGTTTCGGATTTCGTCCGCACCTTAAACCCAATCCAGTCAATGCAAAGGAAAGGGTGACCAAATGACTGAAGCGTTTACTCGCACACGCAAGTTTGTGAAGCAGGTCGGAACCTTTCTTTCCGATTGGGACGAAACCATCCACGCAGATCCTACAGATCAATTGCTGTTTCGCATTCAGCAAATAGAAGGGCGTCTCGACAAATTGGAAGCATCTGAAACCGCTCACGCTGAACCAATCAACGTCAGGTGAGCCAAGCCAGAAAGGAACCAAAAAATGTCCGTTGACCAGATTTTCCTGTTGCAGTTCGCTCTTAGCATAGTGGTCTGTACCCTTGTCGCGATCCGAATTTCTCCGGCATTGAACAAACTAGAGTGGTCGGATGCCATGTTCTGGCTGACAGTTCCTCATGCGCTCCGGCATCTAGGGCTGGTTTTCCTTGTTCCCGGTGTGGTCGCGGAATCGATGCCCGGTGGGTTCGCAGCGGAGGCAGGCTACGGAGATCTGAGTTCGGCCGTTGCCGGCATATTGACTCTGATCGCTCTATGGCGAGGTTGGATTGTCGCTTTACCATTGTTGTGGGCGTTGAACATTGTAGGCGTCTTTGACCTTATGAACGCACTGAGGCAGCTTGAGGCCGTTCCGCATTTCAACGCGGCCTGGTACATCCCGACCTTTGTGGTCCCGGTACTTCTGGTTACACATGCGATGATGGTTATTCGGCTGATCCGTCACGCGACAGGGTCTCGATTAACCGCTGACCAGCCGCAGTAAGGACACCTGCTGCATCGGTGAAACCGGAAAAGGACGTGCATCCGCCAGGATGCGCGCCCCTGCCAGGGCCTACCTTCCGCGATTGCTGGAACATACCCGACGGGCTGCACCCTATTTAGCTCCAATGGTGAGGACGCAATAATGCCTACTGAACAGTTCTTTCCGTCAACGCAGTGCGGTCTACTACTAACGTCGCAGTGGGTCGGCGCACTCGCGCGCCAGGTGCGGGCCCGTCTATCCCTGAAGCTCCTCAACAAGAAAATCGAGAAACACCCGAACTTTCGACATCATGTAGCGTCGGGACGGGTAGACAGCGTAAAGGCCCGTCTCGTTCGGCGCCCAGTCTTCCAGAGCCGTACTCAGCCGTCCTGCAGCCAGATCTTCCTCGACATACATACGAGGGACAAGGCTCAGACCGAACCCGGCGCGGAGAGCATCCCGGACTGCAAGGCTGGACGAAACTTTGTAGCGGCCTCGGACGGGGACTTTGACAGTTCGCCTGCCCTGTATGAAAGTCCATTGAACGGCATGGTCCGACAAGGTGAACTGGACGCAATTGTGCAACGCCAGGTCCTCGGGTCGGGTTGGACGACCGTTCTGTTCGAAGTAAGATGGTGCCGCGCAGACGACGTGATCCATGATCATCAGCTTTCGCGCAATCAGCCCCGAGTCTTCAAGATTGTCGCTCCCGCGCAGAGCGACATCAAACCCTTCTTCTACCAGATTGACCCGTCGATCATTCAGCCTCAAATCCAGCGTCAGATCGGGATAGCGGTTGAGAAACTTCGGGATTTTTTCCGACAGGCCGATCAGCGTCACGGTAACTGGCGCGCTGACGCGCAAAAAGCCCGATGGCTTTTCCTGAATGGCCTGAAGTGTTGCGTCGGCTTCTTTCAAATCATCCAGGACCTGCGCAACACGCTCGAAGTACAGCGTGCCGGCCTCGGTCAGACTCATCCGCCGGGTCGTGCGATTGATCAGACGCGCCGAAAGATGGGCTTCCAACTCGCCAACATTCTTACTGATCGCAGCAGGAGACAGGTTCAGCTTGCGCGCCGCAGCTGCGAAACTGCCGAGCTCTACTACGGTCCGAAACACGGTAAGGGCGGTCATGCGATCCATGATTATTTACTATCGGTGAATTAAGTATTCATCAATGAGTATATTCTCCACCAATCGGTGCCAATGTATCTCCTAAGGCAGTAATTTGTGTCGCTGACGTCATCCACGAAACCACAGTCGGATCGAACGTCAGCGCAAAGGTAAAGGAGCCCCGCTATGCAGACCGCCAGAACCGCTGACCACCCCATTGACCCACTCTTTCTTGATCGCTGGTCCCCACGCGCATATGACGCAAGACCCATGCCCAATGCCGATCTTCTGACCATCCTTGAAGCAGGCCGTTGGGCACCCTCAGCATTCAACGTTCAGCCCTGGCGATTTCTGTATGCCCATCGCACCGACAAACATTGGACGGATTTTCTGTCGGTGCTGGACCCAGAAAACCGGCAATGGGCCGGATCGGCGTCGGCACTGATCTATCTGATCTCGGACACGGTGATGCCAGCTGATGAAGACAGGCCCGAGATGATCTCGAAATATAACAGCTTCGATGCTGGGTCCGCCTGGATGCAGATCGCGCTTCAGGCATCGGCGCTCGGGTATGCCGCCCATGCCATGGCGGGCCTCGATTTCGAACATGCGACCACAGTTCTGGGTTTGCCGGACAGATTTCGACTTGAGGTGGGGATCACTATCGGCCGCGCCGCCGAGGCCATTCGCCTTCCGCATGATTTGCGTCTGCGCGAGGTGCCGAGCAAACGGTATCCGCTTGAGCAGATCTCTTACCCCGGTCCCTACCCCGCCCGCTTCACCGCACTCGCAGCAGAATAGGAGGTCCCTATGTCACGCCACCCAAACACAACCGTCGAACCTCGGGAGGTCGGAACCGATCTGCATGTCCACGGCTTGATGCTGTTAGCGACTTTTCTGGTGGCCACGTCGTTTCCGGTGGTTGCCGCGATCACAGACAGTCTGGATAGTGGTGTGCTAACTTTTGTGCGGTTCGCCCTGGCGACCCTACTATTCGCTCCGCTGGTGGCGTGGCGCTTCGGCATCGCCCGTCCCAGCCTGCGCGACCTGTTGCGCTACAGTTTGCTCAGCCTTCTGCTGGTCACGTTTTTCTGGTGTATGTTTGCATCCCTGAGAATGACCACACCGCTGAACACGGCGGCAATCTTTTCGATAAGCCCCGTCATTACCGCAGGCATGGCCGCGATCCTATTGCGCGAACGGATAACACGAAGCGCGCGAATTGCGCTTCCCCTCGGCGCGATTGGCGCGATTTGGGTGATATTCCGCGGTGATTTGACCGCACTTCTCGCACTGCAGATTGGCATGGGCGACCTGTTGTTCTTTGCAGGCACCATGGCGCTGGCCAGCTATACCACATTGGTCAAGGTTTTGCACAAAGGCGAGCCTATGGCCCGGATGACCTTCTGGATATTGGCCACCGGATCGATCTGGCTTTTGTTAGTGTCGCTGCCCCGTCTTGGTAGTGTTTCCTGGGCCGAGATCCCGATACGCACGTTGGCAGGGATCACCTATTTGTCGGTCTTCACCACCATCGTCACCTTTTTCCTGTTTCAGTGGAGTACAACCCACATCGGCCCGACCCGTGTGATGTCCTACACGTTCCTCAACCCGACTCTGGTGCTTGTGATCGGTTTATTTGCGGGAAACACCCTGCCACCATTGGCAACCTGGCCGGGCATGGTGATGGCGATCGCAGCCACAGTCATTCTCCAGTCGGACTTCACCCGATGGTTCGGGTATATGAGACGGGTCGTGCGGCCTGTCGCGCCGAGTTAAGCCAATTGAAATCAACTACTGTCCTGGGAAACGAAAGGATCGCGAAATGCCAAATGTGCTACAACGCCTTTTTGCCACGATTCAGCGGCCCGCCCGCCAGTGTCTGACCAGTCCTGACCGGAAGAAACCAAGACCACCAGCATTTGGCCTCGTTGGATTGGTGGGCCTGCTGATAGTTCCGAATGTTGCGCAAGCGCATGTCCGTTGGTTTGTCGATCCCAACAGTCCCGAGATTGCAACATTCGAGCCTTATACTCTATTCGACCCCGCTGTATTGATCTGGATCGCGATCGCGACTGTCCTGATTGGAACTGCAATCTTCCTCGACTCTCGGTTGCCGACGGTTCCAGTCGCCAACACCAAAATTCGCCATGATGTCATGGAGCTGATGCGGATCCTTACCGGTATCTCCTTTCTTTTGACCGCGTATGACGGCGCGCTGGTCGCTCCGCACCTTCAAGCCCAGGGCGGGTTTGGGCTGTTTCTGGTGTTTCTGCAGGCCGGGATCGGGATTCTCTTGCTCAGTAACCACTTCCTGCACCATGCCGCGATCCTCATGCTGATCCTGTTCATGGGTATGATGATCCAGTTCGGCGTCGTTCGGTCGTTCGAATATGTCAACGTCGTTGGTATCGCGCTCTTCCTGCTCTTCAATTATTTTCCGACGGATGAATTGCGCGCGAAACTGAAGCCATATTCTGTAGACATGCTGCGGATATTCACCGGACTTTCACTGATCATGCTCGGTATTTCTGAAAAGCTGCATGGTGCCGCGCTCGGCCAGGCATACCTTTCTGAGTATCAATGGAACTTCATGAAACTGCTTGGCTTCGACTGGTTCAGCGACAGGCTCTTCGTTCTTTCTGCCGGGGTCATGGAAGTCGTTTTCGGGATCATCCTGGTTCTGGGCGTTGTTACCCGATTGAACATCCTCGTTGTTGCCGGTCTGATGCTGATCTCTAACGCCGTTTTCATCCTGCAAAACGAACAGGACGAGGCGCTGAAAGAACTGATCGGCCACCTGCCCATCATTGCCACCGCACTGATCCTGCTGCTGTTGGGATACGGGCAACGGCTGAAGATCACGGCGCGAAGATCTGCCAAGGTCGCAACGGCCTGATCTACGGGTCGGATCCGTCAGCCGCACGTCTGTTTCGGAGGCTACGATGAAACTCCCCAGAAAACTTGAAATCCCGCTGATGTACGTCCTCTATTGGACCCTCGGTTGCCTGTTTCTCGGCATACTCTTCGCACCCGCGGTTAGAACCTTTGACGCTGATCCATCTGTCGACGGCGAGCATGGCCATGCCCAACTTCACAGCCAAGTCGAGGTTGATCCAGACAACGCACCGAAAGTGTCGATCGAAGTTGTGAAAGATGCGCTCGCCGGTTGGAATGTCTACGTGGCTGTCGAGAACTTTCGGTTTGCACCTGAACGGGTCAACCAAGCCAACACACCAAACGAAGGCCATGCCCATCTCTACCTAAACGGCAACAAGGTCACGCGGCTCTACGGAACCGCGTTTCACATGACGGGATTGCAACTAGGGGAAAACGTCGTCTCGGTCAGTCTAAACGCGAACGACCACTCTGATCTGGTGTTGGGGGGTGAACCAATTGAGGCTGCGGCGTTGGTCGTTGTGGGTGATGGATGAAAGGTTCTGTCGCAACGGGGTTTTTCCAGCGGCTTCGGCACTTTCTTCACGCCCAAGCGACATTGACACCACAACAACCTCAGCGCGGCCTGTTGGGCGTCATCACGTAAACCTGAAACTGTTAGTAAGGAAAGAAGAACGTCTTTTTTCAGGTGCGTGGCAATAGTCACGCGCCAACGCGTCACAAT
Organism: Ruegeria sp. BA2; assembly: GCF_056539605.1. NCBI lineage: Bacteria > Pseudomonadati > Pseudomonadota > Alphaproteobacteria > Rhodobacterales > Roseobacteraceae > Ruegeria > Ruegeria sp. BA2. The sequence goes on from NZ_JBQFVE010000031.1 coordinate 5,728, forward strand.
AAGTAATGGAGGTTTGACGCAACCTACCCGGCTCAGATTGCGCGACACAGGTCGGCCGCGCAATCATCAATCAGAAGGTTCTTGGGGCACCCTGAATCACGACGGCACTGCGTCGGCTGCATATTGCGACAGGAATTCCTCTGAGGGTGGGATCTGAGTGATAACATCAATCAGTA
>NZ_JBQFVE010000032.1:0-5004 GCF_056539605.1 Ruegeria sp. BA2
GTGAGTTCAATCTACTTTAGTTTTGGAGGTCACGGCGAATGTCCGCTAAGCGGTCTGCGACCGCAGCATCGCGACCACGTGTCAAAGGTCGCCTTTGGGCCGACTGAGCGTAGTGAGGGCTCATTACTGATGAAAATACGACAGGTTTACCGTATCAGGGCTGCGAAGCTCAGCTGACAAATATCGTCCTCGAAATTCTGATCGACTAGAGTTCTTTTCTAGAAGAGATACATTTTTGGAAACACTCAAATTTGATCCCTCTAGCACGCAGACCAAAAACGAGATTGAACAGTATTTGATATCCGTCAACGAAGGCGAGCAGGTTATAATCCGCAGGACTCAAGTTGTACTTTTGAAACTGAGGATTCTCTGACTGTCTAGCCCCTAGATACAAAGGTTTGTTTGGAGAAATTTCGCTGAAAACTCTTAAGGCTTTCAAGCGAGAGCAATAACCTATTTCCAGTAACATTGACCAAGTGTTTAGGGTGAGCAACATAGAAAAAAGAACGGAATCTGACTTGGCGGGGGTGGTTGATTGACACGTTTATTCATAATCGCTTTGGCCGTTACAGTTCTAAATACGATGCCAATTTGGCTGACTGAACTGGCCGAAAAAAGCGAGATTGCCGACGTGGCGGTTGGCCTGTTGGCTAGCGTCGTCTTGCTGAGCTCCGCGGTAGGATGTGCGATTGGGGCCGACACGCGAAATAAGGCTTTGCTGCGTGGAGCCGGGATCGTTGCGTTCAGCGGCATTACCGGTGCTGCGACGGTACAGGGTATTTCAACTACCGTTTTGTTTGCCGGGGCAGGCGGCGTTGGTTTGGCGTTTGGCGTTGTTTTGGCTTTGCCCCTGTCGCGCAGTTTCACAGAGGCGAAGGTTCTGCAAACTATTGGCAACGGAATGGCGATCGGGTGTGCCGCTTCGTTCATTCTGTTGGTTGTAATTCACGTAGCCGAGTGGTCTCTACTGACATTCTTGGCCCTTCTTTCGGCGACACAGGTAGTCCTGTTGTTTCGGAAAATGCCTGCGCAAAACTATGGCAATAGAGGGCATTTCAACTGGAAGCAGGACATTGGCTTGCTGCCCTTTTTTATCTGTATGGGTGCCTACTGGGCCTTTCTCGAAGTATATTCGGCAGAGCAAAATCTTGGCAGTCTCAGCGCTTGGTTGGCCGGGAGCCTGTTGCTGTCCGGCTTGGGGTCCTACCTTGCTGGTATTGTGCCAAAGCGATTGGGCATGCGTGCAAAGGTAGTAGGCCTGATGCTCGCGGCATTTGCGGGCGGGCTCACCTACCTGTCTAAAACCGAGTTTTTGGTTGGCATGACTATCCTGCTAAATGCTTTCGGACTTTTCCTGTTCTTCCCGCTCTTCCTGGATCGGACGGATACTCCAGCAGCAGGCATGGCGCGCTACCTTCTGTGTTTTGCATTAGGAGGCGTGATCGGGAGTTTTACGATTGCTGTGGGGGGTTACACAGCTTTGGCCGCCGCCGTCGTCCTCTCGGGCTTAGTTGCTGTACCTGCTACGACGCGTCTACGACCTAAGACGGATATTCCGGAATATTGAGCCCCGCCTTGCGCCATCCTTGGATAGCCATTTCACCGCGTTCCGACGTGATACCGGTCATAGCGAGTTCTTCATAGACGACGTCCTCGAAGATCGGAAACATCTCGCGCATGACCGCTGCCGCCGCGCGGGCTTTTTCTGTATTGCCCAATTCACCGTGGAGCCAGGCAAGGTGTGCCTGGTACCAGAAGAAATCGGGCATCGGAAACTTCTCAATCTCTACCAAAGCGGCCTCGGTGAAGCCTTGCGACGCGTATAGCCAGCATCGCGCATAGTGATACCATCCGGGGTGGACTGGGCTCAGGTCAATCGCCCGATCCAACAATTCAACCGCGCGATCATATTCGCCCAAGAACAGATGGCAGGACCCAATCTCGGCCAGAACATCGCAATGGCCGGAATTCAACTCAAGCGCACGCTCGGCGGCGACCCGAAACCCAGCAATATCCATCTGATAGAAGATAGTCAGCGCCAGTGTCATTTGCGCAAAGGCATTCAGCCGGTCGCAATCCACCGCCTTACGCGCAGCTTCTGCCGAGAGTGCCAAGGCGTCGATATCGGGGCGCTGGTTGACGTGATAGCGGTACTCTTCCAGCAGCAGCATGGAATAAGCCGCCCACCCATCCGAAGATTGAGAGTCCGTTTCGAGTGCATCCTTTAACCTGTCCCGAATGTCCGCATGTATGGAATGATCGTAGGACCGATAATACTCATAAAACTGCGCAACGAGGAAATAAGTGTCCCAGGACTGGGTGCGTCCGTCGGGCAGGGACCGAGCAATGTTTTTTGCCACAAGGCCGTGGCGACTACCAAGGCGGCCGGCAATGAGGGCGGCAATGTCTTCTTGAATATCAAACAGTTCTTCTGGTCCGCTACCACGGTCGAATTGCTCGGTCGCAACCAAGGTACCGTTGCTGGCCTCGGTCACTTGCACGGTCACCCGCAATTGGTTTTGGGACCTTCGAACGCTGCCCTCGACGACATGGGTGACCGCATATCGGTCTGACATGTCCGAGTTTGAAGCCTTGTCAGCTGCCAACTGGGCGGTTGTGCGATGTGAGAGCAGGGTAAGTTCGCGAAATCGGGACAGATTGGTAATCGTGTCTTCGGTCAAACCTTCGGCCAGAAATCCATCGTCGGAGTTTGTACCGAGACTTTTGAACGGAAGTACCGCAAGCACAATACCGTCGGGCGTCGGTGTGTTTTGAGTTTTGGTGACGGGCATGTCGATATCGGCGACAAAGCGAAACCCCGTGCCATGTATCGTCTTGATTGTGTGTTGGTCCCGGCCTGTGTCGCCGACCGCTTGGCGAGCTTCTTTCATCGCGGTCGACAAAGTGGCGTCAGTGATGAACCGGCCTTGCCAGACCTGTTCGACCAGCTCATCCTTCAGAACCACCCGGTCCCGGTTGGAAATGAGGTATTCCAGAATTTGCAGCGTCTGCGGGGTGAGACTGTTACACGCCTCGCCACGCGATATCTGAAAGAGATCGGTATCAATCGTACAGTCATTGAACGCATATTTCATGGCCCGGAACCGATCATGGTTGAAACAATTCTCGTTTGAAACAAGCCTAGCCCTCATACTTTCTCAGGAAAAGCTCAGATGCGGCTTGAGGTTCGAATCCGTGCCGCCGCTATTCCCATTTCATCCTTAACGGTCCGCTTTGGGGCCTGGAAACAGGAGAATAGCAATGAAATATCGCAATGCGTTACCGCAGTTGAACGGCACCCAGATGGTGGCTGATGGCGGCCTTGAAACCACGCTGGTCTTTCACGACGGAATCGACCTGCCTCTGTTTGCAGCATTTAAAGCGTTGGAAAGCCAGGAGGGTATCGACGCCATAGACAGATATATGCGCGGGTTCGCCCGACTGGCCGTAAACCATCGACGTGGGTTTATAATGGACACTCCGACTTGGCGTGCGAGCCCCCGTTGGGCGGCTGAACTCGGGGTGGACCGAGGTGAACTCAAAGAGGTCCATCGCGAGGTTGTCGCAACGCTGGTCAAGATGCGGGATGAGCACGAAACCGCAGAGTCGCCCTTTGTGATCAACGGAGTAATCGGGCCGCACAGCGACGGTTACGCCCCGACAGAAATAATGAGCGTGACCGAAGCCGAAACCTATCACCAGACACAGGTGGTTTGGTTCGCCGAGATGGGCGCAGACATGGTTTCGGCCATCACTATGACCTATGTCGAAGAAGCGATCGGCATTGTGCGCGCCGCACAGGCCGCTGATATTCCCGTGGTTATTTCATTCACCGTCGAGACCGACGGCCGGTTGCCTTCGGGTCAGGATTTGCGCTCTGCCATAGAGCAGGTCGACGCCACCACAAAAGTTGCGGCGGCATACTTCATGATCAACTGCGCGCATCCCGATCACTTCCGTTCTGTCATAGAGCAGGGCGGCGATTGGACGAAGCGGATCATGGGCGTGCGGGCCAACGCGTCGCGCCTGTCCCATGCCGAATTGGACGAAGCTGAAGAGTTGGATGACGGGAACCCGCAGGAATTCGGTGAGCTTCATCAGGAGCTTGCAAAAATTCTGCCCAATCTGAGCGTCATCGGCGGGTGCTGCGGCACCGATCATCGTCATGTCGAGCATGTTTGCAAGGCAACCCAGCAACCGACCACCGCAACCGTCTGACCGGCGACTTAAATCACATAACCCCGGACCGTGAAAAGCAGGCGGTCATCGCAATAGGCTCAAGTATCCGCAAAGCGGCCCGGCTCAGCGGTTCGGGAAACTTCGGGGTGATCACGCCGAACATTGGAGATTATTATGACAACCGAACGTAGTTCTTTTACTGTCCCGCCCAGCGTGGCGTTTCAACCGATTGGCGCCAAGGTGCCAAATAAAATGGGAAAGAGTAGCGTCTCATTTGCTGAGGTTTTCGCCAAGCCGTTTTCGCAATTGCGTAGCGCAGTTATTCGTGAATATCGCTTTAGGCGGGATCTCCGGCATGTGTCTCAGCTTGATGAACGAATGCTGAAAGACATTGGCCTGAACCCGGAACTCTACCACAAGGATCTGCGTTATGGACGTGATACAAGTCGGAGTTTTTGACCTTTAAGGCTTTGAACGAGTCTTAAAGGGAACGCTTACCCCATAGGGTAAAGGTGTGCTCAAAAATTCTGAGCACACCAACACTCAAGTACCATGGCTAGAGAACTCCGATGCTCGCTCGTATTGCTTACTGTGTTACAATTTTTGGCAAAACTGTGAGATCTTAAAGCCGAAGATGTCGCAGCCCTATGATCTGGTAAGTCACATCACTCCACTATGAAGTGGTTCGCGGTTAGGTTTCTCCAATCGATCTACCCTAAATTCAAGCTCGAGTTAGCGCCCAGAACCGCAAGGGCAGGGCGACGGCTGCTACCACCAGACCCAGAGTATAGCCAATCCAGACGCCGACGGCTCCGAGATCAAAGA
>NZ_JBQFVE010000033.1:0-4385 GCF_056539605.1 Ruegeria sp. BA2
GGCTTCAACCCCCACCTTATTTGGTGGGGGTTTAGTGTTTGTTTGTGTTTATTCGGCTGCGTCTGCGTATTCTGACATTGGGGGGCATGTGCAGATGAGGTTTCGGTCTCCGTATGCGTTGTCGACGCGGTTGACGGGGGACCAGTATTTGTCGACGCCCATGGAGCCCGGAGGGAAGCAGGCCTGTTCGCGGGTGTAGGGGCGGTCCCAGTCGCCGACCAGATCGCGCACCGTGTGGGGGGCGTTTTTCAGCGGGTTGTTTTCCGCGTCGATCTTGCCGTCGATGATGTCCTGCGCCTCGGCCCGGATCGAGAGCATGGCGTCGCAGAAGCGGTCAAGCTCGTCCTTGGGTTCCGATTCCGTGGGTTCGACCATCAGGGTGCCCGCCACCGGCCAGGACATGGTCGGCGCGTGGAAGCCTGAATCGACCAGACGCTTGGCTACATCATCGACGGTGACATGCGCCGCCTCGTCCAGCGGACGGGTGTCGAGGATGCATTCATGCGCCACGCGGCCCGTCTCGGACGTGTAGAGGATCGGATAAGCATCCTGCAGACGTGCCGCGATGTAGTTGGCGTTCAGGATCGCCACTTTCGTGGCCTGCGTCAGACCCGCACCACCCATCAGCAGCACATAAGCCCAGCTGACCGGCAGAATGGACGGAGACCCAAAAGGCGCCGCCGAGACTGGGCCCACGGCGGTGCCGTATTCCGGGTGGCCGGGCAGGTGCTCTTCCAGATGCGCCTTGACACCGATCGGACCCATGCCGGGGCCGCCACCGCCATGCGGGATGCAGAAGGTCTTGTGCAGGTTCAGGTGGCTGACATCGCCGCCAATGTCACCGGGGCGCGACAGACCCACCATGGCGTTCATGTTGGCGCCGTCGATATAGACCTGACCGCCGTGATCATGGGTGATCTGGCAGACCTCCTGCACGGTGGTCTCGAACACGCCATGGGTCGAGGGGTAGGTGATCATGCAGGCGGCCAGATGGTCCGAGTGCTTTTCCGCCTTGGCGCGGAAGTCATTCAGATCAATGTTGCCGTTCTCATCCGCCAGCACCGGCACAACCTGCCAGCCCACCATCTGGGCCGAGGCCGGGTTGGTCCCGTGCGCCGAGGTCGGGATCAGGCAGACATTGCGCTGACCCTGCCCACGGGCGAAGTGATAGTTGCGGATGGTCAAGAGGCCCGCATATTCGCCCTGCGCGCCCGAGTTGGGCTGCTGGCTGATCGCGTCATAGCCGGTGATCTGGCACAGCTTGTCATTCAGATCGGCAATCATCTCGTGATAGCCCTGCGCCTGATCTTCCGGGCAGAACGGGTGCAGGTTGCCGAACTCGGGCCAGGTGACCGGGATCATCTCGATCGTGGCGTTCAGCTTCATGGTGCACGAGCCCAGCGGGATCATCGCCCGGTCCAGCGCCAGATCGCGGTCGGCCAGACGGCGCATATAGCGGGTGATCTCGGCCTCGGCCCGGTTCTTGTGGAAGATCTCGTGGGTCAGATAGGCGCTTTCGCGCAGCGCGTAATCGGGCAGGCGGTACTGCTTGTTCGAGCTGTCATCTTTGCGGTCGATGCCAAAGGCGCCCCAGACGGCCTCGATGGTCTCGGGCCGGGTCTGTTCGTCCAGGCTGATGCCCACTTTGGTCTCACCGACCTTGCGCAGGTTCACACCGCGCGCCACGGCGGCCTCCATCACGACGGTCTGCAGATGGCCGACCTCAACCGTGATCGTGTCAAAGAACACCTCAGGTTCCACGGCAAAGCCTGCCTCCTCCAGACCAGCCGCCAGGCGCGAGGTCTTACGGTGCACCGATTGCGCGATGGCCTTGATGCCGTCGGGGCCGTGATACACGGCATACATCGAAGCAATCACCGCCAGAAGCGCCTGCGCGGTGCAGACGTTCGAGTTGGCTTTCTCGCGGCGGATATGCTGCTCGCGGGTCTGCAGTGCCAGGCGATAGGCCTTGTTGCCGCGGCTGTCGATGCTGACACCGATGATCCGGCCCGGCATCGAGCGCTTCAGCTTGTCGGTGGTCGCCATATACGCGGCGTGCGGGCCGCCATAGCCCATCGGAACGCCAAAGCGCTGGGTCGAGCCGATGGCAATATCTGCGCCCATCTCGCCCGGTGACTTCAGAAGCGCCAGCGACAGGATATCGGCAGCAACAATGGCGATGGCCTTGTGTTCATGCAGAGCGGCGATCTCGGCGGTGAAGTCGCGCACATGGCCGTGCGTGCCCGGATACTGGAAGATCGCGCCAAAGACGGCGCCCGCATCCAGCGTATCCGGATCGGCAACCTGCACCTCGATGCCCAGAGGCTCGGCGCGGGTTTTGATGACCGCAATGGTCTGCGGGTGGCAGTTCTTGTCGACAAAGAAGGCCGCGTTGTTGGCTTTGGACCGACCACCGCGCTTGGCCATGGCCATCGCTTCGGCGGCAGCAGTGGCTTCGTCCAGCAGCGAGGCGTTGGCCACGTCCAGCCCGGTCAGGTCGCTGACCATGGTCTGGAAGTTCAACAACGCCTCAAGACGGCCCTGGCTGATCTCGGGCTGATAGGGGGTATAGGCCGTGTACCAAGCCGGGTTTTCCAGAATGTTGCGCAGGATCGGCGCAGGCGTCGTGGTGCCGTAATAGCCCTGACCGATCAGCGAGGTCAGAACCTTGTTCTTGCTCGCCACTTCTTTCATGTGAAAGAGCGCATCGCGTTCCGTCATCGCCGGGCCCCAGTCCAGCGGCTCTTTCTGCCGGATCGCGGGCGGGACGGTGGCGTCGATCAGCTCGTCCAGTGTCTTGAAGCCGATCACCTTGAGCATGTCGCGCATCTCGGTCGGGCTGGGCCCGATATGGCGGCGGTTGGCGAAGTCATAGGCTTCGTAATCGGTCAGTTTGAAGGCCATGTGTGCGCTCCTCAAGGATAGGTCAGACCCGGCGGAGACTGCGGGAGCCTCCGGCGGGAGTATTTGGAAAAAGATGAAGGGGCGGATCCGCGCAAGGACCCGCCGCTTGAATTACCCGATGAAGGCCTTGTAGCCGGCCTCGTCCATCAGATCTTCGAGCTGCGACGCGTCCGCGATCTTGATCTTGTAGATCCAGGCCTCGCCCTCGGGGTCTTCGTTCAGCGCGCCGGGATTGTCGGCCAGCGCCTCGTTCACTTCCGTAATCTCGCCGTCGACCGGTGCGTAAAGCTCGGACGCGGCCTTGACGGATTCGATCACGCCGATCTCGCCGCCTTTTTCGAACTCGTCGCCTGCTTCCTGCTGTTCCACGAACACCACGTCACCCAATTGCTCGGCGGCGTGTTTGGTGATGCCCAGCGTGGCGGTGTCGCCCTCAACAGCCAGCCATTCATGTTCTTCGGAATAATAGGTTGCCATGTCTCTCTCTCCTGACTTCAACGCTTGTAATTCTGTTTGACGAAGGGCAGCGCCACGATCTGCGCTGGCTGCGGTTTGCCCCGGATGATCAGGTTCACCGTCTCGCCCGGCTCGGTATGACCGGCCGTCACATAGCCCATCGCCACCGGTCCACCCACCGTGGGGCCAAACACGCCCGAGGTGATCTGGCCGATCGTGTTGCCATTGCTGCACTGGATCTCAACGCCCTGACGTGCCGGCGCCCGGCCCTCGGGCTTGATGCCCACCAGCTTTTTGGCGGGACCTTCGGCCAGTTCCTTCTGGATGCGATCCGCACCCGGGAAGCCGCCTTCTTCCTTGCGGCGTTTCTGGATCGCCCAAGCCAGCGAGGCCTCGATCGGCGAGGTGCTCTGGTCGATGTCATTGCCATAAAGGCACAGGCCCGCCTCCAGCCGCAGGCTGTCGCGCGCGCCCAGACCGGCCGCCTCGCAATCCTCATGTGCCAGGAAGGCCATGCTGATCTCGATCGCCTTGTCCTCGGGGATCGAGATCTCGTAGCCATCCTCGCCCGTGTAGCCCAGCCGCGAGATGCGGCATTCGACGCCGTTGATCTCGGCCACGGTGGTTTCCATGAAGGTCAGATCCCGCGCGGCAGGGCACAGATCACCCACAACGTTCTCCGCCGCAGGACCCTGAACCGCCACCAGCGCTCGGTCGAATATCTCGATCACTTCGACGCCTTCGAGGTGCTCACGCATATGCGGAATGTCCTGATGCCGCAGCGCCGCGTTCACCACCACAAAGTAGTGATCGCCCGCATTCGACACGATCAGATCATCCATGATCCCGCCTTCCGCGTTCGTAAAGAACCCGTACCGCGCCTTGCCTTCCTTCAGGGTCGCATAGGCCTGCGGGCACAAAGCTTCCAGCTTCTCACCCACATTCTCGCCCCGCAAAATCACCTGACCCATATGAGACACATCAAACAACGCCGCCTTCTCACGACACTGCTTGTGCTCCCCCAT
>NZ_JBQFVE010000034.1:0-3061 GCF_056539605.1 Ruegeria sp. BA2
AGCGCCCAGAACCGCAAGGGCAGGGCGACGGCTGCTACCACCAGACCCAGAGTATAGCCAATCCAGACGCCGACGGCTCCGAGATCAAAGAGGAAACCCAGTGCATAGCTGGCCGGCAAGGCAAGTGGCCAATAGGCCGTAAGGGTAATGATCGTCGGCAGGTTCATGTCCGACATTCCCCTCAGCGCACCCAACGCAGTACCCTGAACGCCGTCCGCAACTTGCAGTAGTGCCACGACGAAAAACAGCGTGACCGCGAGGTCAATGACGGCGGGGTCATCCGACATGCGTTCCGCCAGCATCCGGCCCGCAGTAATGAAGACGATGGCGGCAATCGCCTGCCAGAGCGTGACCATCGCAAAAGACGCCTTCAGAATCGGTCTGAGCCTTTCTCGGCTTCCTGCACCGACTGCAAGGCCCACACGGATCGAGGCAGCACCCGCCATACCAAGCGGGATCATATAGGCCAGCCCCGCGAGCGCGTTGACGATTTGGTGGGCGGCCAGCGCCTCGGCCCCCAACCAGCCCATCATCAGACCCACCACGGCGTAGGCGCCGCCCTCACCTGCATAGCCAAGACAGAGCGGCAGGGCGTCTTTGGCCTGCGACCAGACATCCGCCCATGCAACATTCACCCGCTGACGAAAGGCGGCCAGCCCCGGTGCGCTTATCAATACATAGATCCCGGCAACCAGCGACGTGCATTGCGAGAGTATGCTGGCCAGACCAGCGCCCAGAATTCCAAGATCAAGGATGTGAATGAAGGCATAGTTCGCGGGTATGTTGAACAGGACGCCCAAATAAGACAGCGCCACGGCTGTCCAGGGCCGCCCAATGGCGTCGAACAGAGCCTTCAGGCCGAAAAACAGCGTGAAAGGCACGATCCAGATCGCCATCGACAACCAGTATGGCAACAGGATTGCCAGAACTTCCTTGGGTTGTCCCAATGGCCCCAGCAGCGGATAGAGTGCGATCATTACCAATGCCGCGCCGCCGCCGCCCAGAAGGCACAGCAAAAGCCCGCTGCGCAACGCCAGCGCGACCCGCGCGGCATCGCGTGCGCCTTCAGCCTGGCTGATCTGTACGGAAATAGCAGTGATCACGCCCCAAAGAGCGGAAATCAGGATGATCAGAACAGCTGTGGTCACACCAGCTGCCGCCAGCGGGACCGTCCCGAGCGGAGAAATCATCGCCGTATCTACGACGCCGATCAATAGCGCTGCGGCCAACCCGACCATCAGCGGAACGGCCAACCGGATCAACGGTGTAAATTCGGCGCGGGTGGGCGCCTGCGAAATCAGGATTTGGTCTGTCATGGGTCACCTGCCGGACAACGTCCGGCGAATAAGTCGCGGTAAAGAGCTAAAGGCTCAGAATTAAGAGGGGCTATTCAGCCCTGCGACGGGAACACCATGAAATTGGTCCTTTTAGGGACAGGATAACAGGTAAGGTTCTAGGGGAAGAATTGTTCGGCGTCCAGATCGCTTTTGCAAGGCTATTTGCCGAACCCAGCCGAGTTCAGGAATGAGTCGGGTTCACCGGGACGTAGTGAAAATCTGGTCAAAACATCACTTAATTGGCAGCCACGTTGGCAAGGTCACGCAGAAATTTAGCGCTTTGGTCGTCGGCCGGAAAAAACAGTTCAATCTTCAGATCGTCCAGCGTGACGTCCGTGACTGTGCTGAATTGCGCAATGGTTCCAAACATGGAAAGCCGCTGACCACCAAAGCGGTAGATCGTAGAGATTGTCGGCCCGATCGCCGCGTCACTGCGGGAGTGCCCCTGTTGCGACAAAGCGCGCGCCGCGGCATCCAGCGCGGGTATGCCACCTGCGTTGGCGCTTTCAGCGCGCAGCCGCAACATCGTGTGATGCGCGACCTCGGGCCAGTTTTCAACAAGCTCAGACATCAGCGGACTGGTCAGCAGGTCCAGCAGGCTTTGCCCCTCGCCGATCCCCAGTGGTTTGAACAGCCCTTGGGCACTGCTGTTGAGCATCACAACATTCCAGAGCCGGTCTAACACCATTCCCGGGTAAGGAGCATGCTGCTGCAATGTCCATTCGACCGCATCCCGGATGTGTGACATCGCCGCGTCAGCAATCGGGGTTGCTGCAAAACGCGGCGCGAAGCCTTCGGCGCGCATCATTTGATTTCGGGTTTCGACCGGAAGGTTCATGACCTCGGACAAATGAAGGATCATGTCCTGGCTTGGCCGGGACCGCCCGGTTTCTAGAAAGGAGATATGGCGCGCGCTGACCTCAGCTTCGACCGCGAGGTCCAGCTGGCTCATCCTGCGTCGCTTTCGCCACTCTTTCAGCATGCCGGGATAGGGTGTCATGACCTGAGTTTAGCAAGGGTCCGGACAGAATTCACTTACCTCTGAGGTAATTGATTTGCGTCCCCCGCAAGCTGCATGAAGGGCGCATATCGAAAGGAGAAACTCATGACCCAACAACAGTCAGCAATGCGAATTTCAGGTAGTGTTCTTGTTGCAACTGGGGTGCTCTTTGCTCTGGCAGCGCTGCCGTTTCTGCACCCCGTCGCACATATCTTTCTGCAAATCGCGTATTGGCCAATTCACGCTGTTCCCGCGGAACTGACGGTTCCATTGCCTTTACTGCTAGTTATCACCGGTGGCCTAACGGTTGGCCTGGGAGGCATGCAATGGGCGCTGGGAACATACGTTGCCCCGGTATCGGCGGTCGCCGCGGCCAAGACCGCTCAGATTACGGCATGGTCCTGGTTTTGCGTCGACAGTTTAGGCTCCATTTTGGTAGGCGCGCCCTTCAACGTTGTGCTAAACCTATCCTTTCTCGTCCTGATCCTGTTGTCTTGCCGAACCGGCATGGCGAGCAAGCAGGCAACAACTTGACGTGAAGTGGAATTCACTGGGTTTGAAGGAAACGACTGGCTATTCCAGAAAATCTTAATTGGTCGAGGTCAACTCAACGTCGGTTTTTACATCGGACACGCTGGCGCTTTCAAAGGCCTTGCAGCTTTCGACACTTGACCTGAGCCGTTCATATAAGTCCGCGAAGTGCTAGTTGGACGACCATCGGATT
>NZ_JBQFVE010000035.1:0-1842 GCF_056539605.1 Ruegeria sp. BA2
CAAGCCGAAATGACAGTTCTGGCCATCGTTTCAGGAGCCGACCTGGGCTTTGTCATCACGCACCATCTGACACGGATCGTGTTGGTGATCATCGGCGCGCCCATCGCCGCCAATCTTATTCTACGCTGGTCCAAACCACGGGGTTGATCATGTGGATCGGAGCGCTCTTTGCATAGGCGTTCACTTGATCAAAAATATCTGCAAATTGCAGATCAAACTCGTCCTCGGTCACAAAGCCAATATGCGGGGTCGCGATCAGGTTGGGATGCGACAATAGCGGATCGGTTGGGTCGGTCAGAGGCTCGGTATCGAACACATCTATTGCCGCTTTGCCGGGGCGACCGGAATCTAGCGCCTCAAGCAAAGCCCCTGGAGCGATCAACCCGGCCCGCGAGGTGTTCACGAACAGCGCCTCCGACTGCATTTGCGTGAAATCCGATGCGGTGATGATCCCGCGCGTGTCAGGCTTCAAGCGCACATGGACCGAAACAACGTCACTGTCGGCGAAGAACGCTTCACGGCTGGGAGCGACCTGCGCGCCGTCCGCCTGCGCACGTGCACGGCCTTCCTCGGACGACCACCAGACCACATCCATGCCGAATGCCTCGGCAAAGCCCGCAACTGCGCGAGCGATCCGGCCATAGCCATAGAGTCCCAGTTGACGACCCCGTAGTGTCTTACCCACGCCAACCTGCCAGTGCCCCGCCTTGGCCGAGGCCATTTGTGCGGGCAAATCCCGCATCCCGGACATAATCAACGCCCAAGTAAGTTCAGCTGCAGCATAAGACGGCGTGCCGCCATGCATGTTCGAACACAACAGCACTCCGTTATCCGAGCATGCCTGCACATCGACATGCGGGTATACGCTGCGCTGACTGATCAATTTCAGGTCTGGAAGTTTTTCAATCAAGTCACGGGTGATCTTGGTGCGTTCGCGAAACAGCACAAGCGCTTCAGCCTCCTGCAAACGCGCGGCCAATTGATTGGTATCTTCGACATGATCCGTCCAGACCTTCACATCATGGCCGGATAACTTTCCAAAACAGGGCAAGCCCTGCAGTGTATCAAACCAGTCATCAAGAATGTGGACCTTCATCGGCTTTCTATACCCTGCTCGGTGTTCAGTTTTCTTGGCGTCGGCACAAAATGACATGTGTCGAGAGCGGCAAGTGCATTGCGGACCCGTTCGCTTTGATCCAGCAAGTGGTTGAATTGCTCATCACACCCGGCAATCGGTGTCGGGTAGTCCGCGATGTCCTTCCGCAGGGCCGACTGCGCCAATCTGAGTTCCTGACGCGCGATATCGAGGCATTCTGAGTAATCGTCCATCGTAACATCCTCCATATGTATACTATGGTATACTAATTAGGTGATGTCTGATCAACTCCCGTCCCAAACAGATTGCGGTACGTAGACATGCCCGTCGGCCAGCTTGCGTGCGGTCCGCACCAAGCCCGCCGCGTTCACTGTGAACCCGTCGGTGGTAGAAAAATCCACCAACACGTCGATCTTGCCCGAGGCGTGTTCCAGAATGACTTCAGCCGGGCTGTTAGTGGGGCGATCCAGCAAACCGTCCGCAACAGTCCCGGGCGTTAAAGCGCAGGAAGCCATGCACTGCGCCCCGGTGACAGCCATGGTCGGGTGGGTCTTCCACGGCATGAAATACCGCACTGCAAGAGTGCCGCCGTCTCTGGCGGGCGCGACAAGGCCGAACTTGGGGGTCACTGATTTGGAAACGTCTCCCATGCCCATAAGTTCCCCGGCCTCAATCCGCACCGCCTCCATCCGGTCAAAAAAGGCCTTGTTGCCGTCCAGCTCCTCGGCGCATTCATAGCCTGCCAA
>NZ_JBQFVE010000036.1:0-1337 GCF_056539605.1 Ruegeria sp. BA2
CGGGGCCAGTGGCTTTGTCCCGGTTGCCCTGCTGAAGGGCGTCGGCAACCTAGCCGGAACCGAAGCCGATATGGAAGCCAATGGCCGGTTGCTGACAGCAGGTGCAAACATAGCGCCGGATGCGGCAGACGACACAGCAACGGTGGATGAGGATCAGAGCGTCGCGATCGACGTTCTGGCCAATGACAGCGATGCGGATGGCGGCACGCTGTCGCTGCAGTCGGTCACCCAAGGCCAGTTCGGCTCGGTAGTGATCAATGCGGGTCAGCTTGAATACACGCCGGATGCGGATGCCAACGGAACCGACAGCTTCAGCTACACGGTGTCGGACGGTCAAGGCGGCACCGCCGTTGCCACGGTGACGGTGACGGTAGCGCCGACGCCGGACGCGCCAGTGGCGCAGGATGATGCAACCAGCGGTGAGCAGGATGGCCCGATCCAGATCGATGTTCTGGCCAATGACGGTGACGCGGATGGTGATGCGCTGAGCATCGATATCTCGGGCTCGACGCCTGCAAACGGTCAGGTTGCGGTATCGAACGGCCAGATCGTCTATACCCCGAATGCCGGTTTTGTCGGTGATGACAGCTTTGTCTACGCGGTGTCGGATGGGACGTCGAGCACGACGGCAACGGTGACGGTGACGGTCTACGAGACCAATGCGGCGCCGGTTGCGGCGCCGGATGCGGCAACGACGCCCGAG
The DNA here is from genome assembly GCF_056539605.1 of Ruegeria sp. BA2. Taxonomy (NCBI): domain Bacteria; kingdom Pseudomonadati; phylum Pseudomonadota; class Alphaproteobacteria; order Rhodobacterales; family Roseobacteraceae; genus Ruegeria; species Ruegeria sp. BA2. The sequence continues at coordinate 704 of NZ_JBQFVE010000036.1, forward strand.
GATCAGACGGTTGCGATCGATCTGCTGGCCAATGACAGCGACGCCAATGGCGACCCACTGAGCGTGACCGCGCTGACCAGCGCTTTTGACGATCCCGGCACCGCTGGCGTGGTCGAGACCGAGCATGGCTCGGTGACCCTGGCAAACGGGATTGCGACCTATACGCCGGATGCGGATTTCAACGGGGTGGACAGCTTCGGCTATACGCTCAGCGACACCAAGGAGAGTTCGGCGGGCACGGTCTCGGTGACGGTGGACGCGGTCAATGACGCGCCGGACGCCCAGGATGACACGGCGAGCACAGATCCGGATGTTGCGGTCTCGATTGATGTTCTGGCCAATGACGGTGATGCGGATGGCGATGCACTGACGATTGATGTCTCCGGCTCGGCACCGTCGAACGGGTCTGTGTCGGTGGTGAATGGCGAGATCCTCTATACCCCGGATGCGGGTTATATCGGGAGCGACAGCTTCAGCTATGCGGTCTCGGACGGCGCCGAGAGCCGGACCGCTACGGTGACGGTGACGGTGGGGTCACTCTATGACCCGATTGATCCTGCTGCGGTTCAGCTGACGGATGGGGATGACGACAATTCAGCGCTTGCTACTGACGGGGAGGATATTGTTGACGGGC
>NZ_JBQFVE010000037.1:0-1275 GCF_056539605.1 Ruegeria sp. BA2
GTCTCAGAGGTTTGGATAAATTGGGAAGCGGGCGCAGAGTTCGGCGACTTCGGCTTTGACTTTTGCCTCAACCGCACCGTTGCCGTCTTCGCCATTGGCGGCGAGGCCGTCGACGACCTCGATGATCCAGTCGGCGATCTGACGGAATTCGGCCTCGCCGAAGCCGCGGGTGGTTCCGGCTGGCGAACCCAGACGGATGCCCGAGGTAATCGTGGGTTTCTCGGGATCAAATGGCACGCCGTTTTTGTTGCAGGTGATGTGCGCCCGGCCCAAGGCCTTCTCGGTCGCGTTGCCTTTGACGCCTTTGGGCCGCAGGTCGACCAGCACCACATGGGTGTCGGTGCCGTGGGTCACCGTGTCGAGCCCGCCCTTGATCAACTGGTCCGACAGCGCCTGCGCGTTGGCCACGACCTGCTGGATGTAGCTTTTGAACTCGGGGCGCAGCGCCTCGCCAAAGGCCACGGCCTTGCCTGCGATCACATGCATCAGCGGACCGCCCTGAATGCCGGGGAAGATCGCCGAGTTTACCTTTTTGGCAATCGCTTCATCATTGGTCAGGATCATGCCGCCGCGCGGGCCGCGCAGGGTTTTGTGCGTCGTGGTCGTCGCTACATGCGCATGCGGGAAGGGCGAGGGGTGTTCGCCTGCCGCAACCAGACCTGCGAAATGCGCCATATCCACGTGCAGATAGGCGCCGACCATATCGGCGATCGCCCGCATGCGGGCAAAATCGATCTGACGCGGGATGGCCGAGCCACCGGCGATGATCAGCTTGGGCTGATGCTCTTTCGCCAGCGCTTCGACTTGGTCGTAATCCAGCATGTTGTCTTGTTTGCGAACACCGTACTGAACCGCGTTGAACCACTTGCCCGACTGGTTCGGACGGGCACCATGGGTCAGGTGACCACCGGCATCCAGCGACATGCCCAGAATGGTGTCGCCGGGTTTGATCAGCGCCTGAAACACGCCCTGGTTCGCCTGCGACCCCGAGTTCGGCTGAACGTTGGCAAAGCCGCATCCAAACAGCTCTTTCGCGCGGTCGATGGCAAGGTTTTCAGCGATGTCGACGAACTGACAACCACCATAGTAGCGCCGTCCGGGATAGCCTTCGGCGTATTTGTTGGTCATCACCGAGCCCTGCGCCTCCATCACGGCGGCAGAGACGATGTTTTCTGACGCGATCAACTCGATCTCATCGCGTTGACGACCCAATTCGGACGTGATCGAGCCGAACAGCTCAGGGTCACGATCAGCAAGCGATTGGGTGAAGAAACC
>NZ_JBQFVE010000038.1:0-1194 GCF_056539605.1 Ruegeria sp. BA2
GGCACCCTGAATCACGACGGCACTGCGTCGGCTGCATATTGCGACAGGAATTCCTCTGAGGGTGGGATCTGAGTGATAACATCAATCAGTACCCCGTTTGGATCGCGATATATCGCATGGCGTTGGCCAAACGGCTCGCTCACAAGTGACTTTGCCACCGGAACTCCTTCCGACCGAAGTCGTTCATCCACTTTGTCGACATCCTCGACTTCAAAATTGAGGATCATGCCCTTAGACGCACCGCGGGAAACCTCCGGGATCGTCTCGTGGTCCGACTGGACGATCGCGAGATTGACCGACGGATCCGCTTCACTTTGTAGATGCACATACCAATCCGCCTCGAACGCTGCGCGGAAGCCAAAGTGACGTTTATAGAACTCTGCCGTCTCAGAAACCGTTTCAGACTGAATGACCGGATAATATTGAGTGACACGCATCTTGATCTCCTTAACTTACATGCATCGTGTATGTATCATCAATTTGCAAATACATGCAAGATGTATGTAAGGTGCTTGTAGTGATATTCGGAGCCGTTAAATTTGCCCCCAGAAAAACCCGCCCGACGCAGCCAGGCAGACCGACGCGCCGAAACGCGTGCCAAACTCGTAGAGGCTGCCCGCGAATTGTTTGTGGATTCGGGATTTGCCGATACTGCAACCCCAGACATCGTACGTAAGGCCAGCGTCACCCGCGGCGCGCTGTATCATCATTTCAAGGACAAGGCTGACCTTTTCCGCGCTGTCGCAGAAGAGGAGGCCAAAGCAATCTCACACCATATTGACCAGGAAACGCGCAATATTGCCGATCCCGAACAGGCCATGGTGGCAGGATCTAATGCTTTTTTTAAAGCGATGTTGGTCCCAGGCCGAGTACGCCTCCTGATGGAAGAGGCACCAGCTGTATTGGGACACAACGCTGCTGTCGCGTTAACCCGGGCCAATGGAACAGAAGAACTTCGTGAAGGGCTTTCGCGGGCTCTTCCTGAGCATTCACCAAAACAGATCAATGCTTTGACTAACCTGTTGTCGGCCACGTTTGATCGCGCCGCTCTTGAGATCGCCTATGGGGGCGATCCGGAGGTCTACAAGGAGGTTATGAACCATTTGATTGGTGAAGTACTCAAGGGCAACTAGCAGACCTCGGAAGACCCGCAGTATGGGTCCCTACCGCTTCTTCCGTGAACTACTCGGCCCA
>NZ_JBQFVE010000039.1:0-1103 GCF_056539605.1 Ruegeria sp. BA2
AGGCTGCATGACGAAGGCCGTTACCGGACCTTTATCGACATTGAACGTCGCAACGGTCATTTCCCGCATGCGGTGCGGACCTGTCCGGACGGATCGCAACAGAATATCACCGTCTGGTGCGGCAATGACTATCTGGGCATGGGGCAGCACCCGGTTGTTCTGAATGCAATGCATGAGGCGGTGGATGCCGCCGGAGCAGGCTCGGGAGGGACGCGCAACATCTCGGGAACCACGGTCTATCACAAGCGGCTCGAGGCTGAGCTGGCCGATCTGCATGGCAAGGAAGAGGCGCTGTTGTTCACCAGCGCCTACATTGCCAATGACGCGACGCTTTCGACTCTGCCCAAGCTGTTTCCCGGCCTGATCATCTATTCCGATGCGTTGAATCACGCGTCCATGATCGAAGGCGTGCGCCGGAATGGCGGGGCCAAGCGGATTTTCCGCCACAATGACGTGGCGCATCTGCGCGAGCTGCTAGAGGCGGATGACCCCAAGGCCCCCAAGCTGATCGCCTTTGAATCGGTCTATTCGATGGATGGCGATTTCGGACCCATTGAACAGATCTGCAACCTGGCGGATGAATTTGGCGCGCTGACCTATATCGACGAGGTGCACGCGGTTGGCATGTACGGCCCCCGCGGCGGTGGCGTGACCGAGCGGGATCGTCTGGCGCATCGCATCGACATCATCAACGGAACGCTTGCCAAGGCCTACGGGGTCATGGGCGGCTATATCGCGGCCAGCGCCAAGATGTGCGACGCGATCCGGTCTTATGCGCCGGGCTTCATCTTTACCACATCGCTGCCCCCAGCGGTTGCGGCAGGGGCGGCGGCCTCGGTGGCGTACCTCAAACATGCGCCCGAGCTGCGTGAACAGCACCAGACCCAGGCAAGCATTCTCAAGCTTCGCCTGAAGGGGCTGGGAATGCCTCTGATCGATCACGGCAGCCACATCGTGCCGGTGATCGTTGGCAACCCGGTTCACACCAAGAAGTTGAGCGATATGCTGCTGGATGACTATGGCATCTACGTGCAGCCGATCAATTTCCCAACCGTTCCCCGCGGCACCGAACGCCTGCGATTTACCCCCTCTCCGGTGCATGG
>NZ_JBQFVE010000040.1:0-1043 GCF_056539605.1 Ruegeria sp. BA2
ACCATCTCGGTGCCAGCCGCCAGGGTCACGGTTCCGGTCACGTCAGTTGTACGGAAGTAGAACTGAGGACGGTAGTTCGCGAAGAACGGAGTATGACGACCGCCTTCTTCCTTGGTCAGGATGTAGGCTTCGGCTTCGAACTTGGTGTGCGGTGTTACCGAACCCGGCTTACACAGAACCTGGCCGCGCTCAACGCCGTCACGATCCACACCACGTAGCAGCGCGCCGATGTTGTCGCCTGCTTCACCGCGGTCCAGCAGCTTGCGGAACATTTCAACACCGGTGCAGGTGGTTTTGCTGGTGTCGCGGATACCGACGATTTCGATTTCGTCGCCAACGTTGATCACGCCACGCTCAACACGACCGGTCACAACGGTACCACGGCCCGAGATCGAGAACACGTCTTCGATCGGCATCAGGAACGGCTGGTCAACAGCACGCTCAGGGGTGTCGATATAGTCATCAACAGCCGCCATCAGTTCCTTGATCTTCTCTTCGCCGATTTCCGGGTTGTTGCCTTCCATCGCGGCCAGAGCCGAACCTGCGATGATCGGAATATCATCGCCGGGGTATTCATACGAAGACAGCAGCTCGCGGATTTCCATTTCCACCAGCTCCAGCAGCTCTTCGTCGTCAACCTGGTCAACTTTGTTCATGAACACGACCATCTTCGGGATGCCAACCTGGCGGCCCAGCAGGATGTGCTCGCGGGTCTGAGGCATCGGGCCGTCAGCCGCGTTCACAACCAGGATCGCACCGTCCATCTGGGCAGCACCGGTGATCATGTTCTTGACGTAGTCGGCGTGGCCGGGGCAGTCAACGTGCGCATAGTGGCGATTATCAGTCTCGTATTCCACGTGGGCGGTCGAGATGGTGATGCCGCGCGCTTTTTCTTCCGGCGCACCGTCGATTTGGTCATACGCTTTGAAGTCACCGAAATACTTGGTGATTGCTGCGGTCAGCGTGGTCTTGCCGTGGTCAACGTGGCCAATCGTGCCAATGTTGACGTGCGGTTTTGTACGCTCAAACTTTTCCTTTGCCAT
>NZ_JBQFVE010000041.1:0-957 GCF_056539605.1 Ruegeria sp. BA2
AAGACCACGTTCTACCGCTGGTGTGCCCGCTATGAGGCGTTTGGTGAAGCGGGGCTTGAAAATCGCCGTCCACACCCCGGCCGGGTCTGGAACCGCATCCCTGACGAGATCCGGCAGGCCGTCGTTGACCTCGCTCTTGATGAGCCGGAACTATCGCCCCGCGAGCTGGCATTCCGCTTTACAGACACGAAAAAGTACTTTGTGTCAGAGCCTTCGGTCTATCGCATCCTCAAGGAGCAGGATCTGATTACTGGGCCGGCGTTCAATGTGATCAAAGCTGCGGACGAGTTTCACGACAAGACCACGAGACCGAACCAGCTTTGGCAGACCGACTTCACTTACCTGAAGGTGACTGGCTGGGGTTGGTTCTATCTCTCGACGATTCTGGACGACTTCAGCCGCTACATCGTGGCATGGAAGCTCTGCACAACGATGAAGGCCGACGATGTTACCGACGCTCTGGAACTGGCGTTGGAGGCATCAGGCTGTTCGTCGGCGACCGTCCGACACAAACCGAGGCTGCTCAGCGACAACGGTTCATCATACATCTCTGGTGACCTGGCGGATTGGCTCCTAGATCAGGGCATGGACCACGTTCGAGGGGCACCAAATCATCCGCAGACCCAGGGCAAGATCGAGCGGTGGCACCAAACGCTCAAGAACCGCATCCTGTTGGAGAACTATTACCTACCGGGCGCACTCGAGGAAGCGATCAGAGCCTTCGTCGACCACTACAATCACCGCCGCTATCACGAGAGCCTCAGCAATCTGACTCCGGCCGATGTCTACTTCGGTCGCAGCGACGGCATTCTTAAGGAAAGGAGAACCATCAAGGAAAGAACCCTTAAACAGCGACGCTTGCTCAATCTCGGGCACGCCGCCTAAGATCACAAACGATGAGCCAGACCAACCTGAAAGCTGTCAGCTCAATCGGACCACTTCATTTGATGACGGACA
>NZ_JBQFVE010000042.1:0-819 GCF_056539605.1 Ruegeria sp. BA2
GGATCTGTTGCAAACTTTTTGCCATTGACGCTCAAGAACGTAGAGAGTGAATAGCGGCCGGTGTAATTCAGCCGAAAGTCAGTTCATGATTTCTTTCAAGGGTGCGCAATATCCGAAGGATGTGATCCTGTTCGCGGTCTTCTTCTATGTTCGATATGGTGTTTCATACCGTGACTTGGAGGAAATCATGGGTGAGCGCGGTGTTTCTGTGGACCACACTACACTGAACCGCTGGGTGAAAAGATACTCCAGCGCGATTGCTGAGGCCGCGCGCCGCCGCAAAATATCTTGCGACCGTTCTTGGAGAATGGACGAAACTTACATCAAGGTGAAAGGGTCCTGGGTATATCTCTACCGAGCCGTCGACAAGCACGGTAAGACGCTTGATTTCATGCTTTCGCAGCGTTGAAACAAACCCGCCGCCACCAAATTCTTTGCTCGGACGCTGGAGGTCAACGGCCTTCCACGTAAGATCGTCATCGACAAAAGTGGCGCAAACACAGCTGGTATCAAGGCGATCAACAAAATGCTGAAAGGCTTTGGCTGCCCGATCCCAATTGAGATGGTGAGGCGGAAATACCTGAACAACATCGTGGAACAGGACCATCGTTTCATCAAAAGACGCATCCGGCCAATGCTAGGGTTCAAGGCGTTTGCTTCAGCGGCGGCAACCCTCGACGGAATCGAAGTGGCACACATGATCCGCAAAGGTCAAATCACGCCCGGAGTCTGTCCGTTTCGGCAATTTGCAGAGCTGGCCGCTTAGCCCGCCGGTAAAATGCTATCGCTGTCGCCAGAAAAATCTTCGCAACAGATCCC
>NZ_JBQFVE010000043.1:0-795 GCF_056539605.1 Ruegeria sp. BA2
CGACCTTTGACACGTGGTCGCGATGCTGCGGTCGCAGACCGCTTAGCGGACATTCGCCGTGACCTCCAAAACTAAAGTAGATTGAACTCACCGTTAGCGGACAAAGCTGACTTTGCAGGACCGGCTATGCGTTCCTTTCCTAGCAATAAATTTCGTAGGCTCTATCATGCTGGCTTTGTCCCACTGTCGAAGGAAACATCATGTTGCGCTCATTACTAATCCCCGCAGTTTTCATTGCGCCTCATAGCCTTACTGCCGAAGAGAAAGTGTCGGCAACGAACTTCTATGTCGTCAACCAAGAGCAAATTTCCGCAGGCGAGGACGTGTTCTGGAATGAGGACAACTATGGGACTTATACCGTTGACGAGGGACCAATCGATCCTGGTTTTGTCCGGTGCGTAGGCTCGGGTTTCGGTGGACCCAGCGGTGTCAGCGGCGGTGGCGTCTGTGTTTATGGTGAAGAAGAGGACACGTTCACCATGAAATGGGAGGTTGTTTCCTTCGGCGTCAACAACTGGCGGATCGTTTCCTCTACCGGCAAATATTCGGGGATGACCGGAGGTGGAACAACTAAAACACGTGTGGCGTCAAAATTCCTGGCGCTACCGCACCGTATTTCTGACTGGGAAGGCGAGGTTGACTTGCCCGATAAGGATTGAAACTCGAACTGAAAAGGTCGAGGATGATGCTGATTTGAAAGGTTGGCAAAGCCCGCATTGGGCTCAGTTCTGACATTGGAGCGGTGGCAGTATAAGCCCCTGCCCCGGTGACCATGACATGCCGAACGGCCCATTA
>NZ_JBQFVE010000044.1:0-777 GCF_056539605.1 Ruegeria sp. BA2
AGCTTTGAGGATGAACAGGGCCGTGTCGAACGCGGTCGGGGTTTTGCTTCGATGCAGGGGTCGTATCGGCTGAAGGGCGGGCTTGGCAAAATGACTGATGCCCTGGCGGCGCTGCTGCCAGAGAACCGCAAACTGTATTCTACACCAATCTCATCCCTTGCTCAGACCCCGGACGGGGTTGTTGCAACCACGCATTCAGGGCGCGATATTCAGGCGCGACAGGTGGTACTTGCGTTGCCACCGCGCGTTGCCAGCCAGATAGCTTTTTCGCCCACCCTGCCAGTCGAGGCCCAGAATGCCATGACGGGCATCACGACATGGATGGCCGGACAAGCCAAAGCTATCGCTGTCTTTGACCAGCCATTCTGGCGCGAGGCTGGTTTGTCCGGGGACGCAATGAGCCGTCGCGGTCCGATGGTCGAAATCCATGATGCCTCACCTGCCGAAGGCGGACCATATGCACTGTTTGGATTTATCGGTGTGCCTCCGCAGGCCCGTCAAGATCAATCTCGCTTGCGCCAAACCGTGCAGGACCAATTTATCCGGTTGTTCGGACCCGACGCAGCAAAACCTGAAACGCTGCTGATCAAGGATTGGGCCGTTGATCCTTTCACCTCTATCGAAGAGGACAAACAGCCGTTATACGCTCATCCCACATATGGATTGCCGCAGGCGCTGACGGATGTCTGGGATGATCGTCTGTTGTTTGCGGGCACTGAAGTGGCCCCTCAATTCGGGGGCTATCTGGAAGGTGCGTTGGAAGCGGCAGAAAATGCG
>NZ_JBQFVE010000045.1:0-614 GCF_056539605.1 Ruegeria sp. BA2
GACATCGAATTGAGAACACTTGCGCTGATTGCGTTCCTGTTGCCCGCACCGCTCGTAGCAGATCCTTTAGCAACGGACGAAATCAATACACTTCGCAAAAGCCAAGGTCTTCAAGAGTTGGTTTATAGTCGGAAGTTGGAGAAAGCGGCCAAGTCTCATGCTGAGGACATGGTGCGGAAGGGTTTCTTTTCACACACCGGCTCCGATGGGTCAGACGTGGGGAAACGGGTACGCAGGGCGGGCTATGATTGGTGTTTCGTTGCTGAGAACATCGCCAAGGGACAGAACGGTTTGGACGCCGTGATGACGGCTTGGGCGCAATCTCCGGGACACCGTGCCAATATGCTGTCAAGAAAGGCCAAGGAGTTCGCGCTGTATGAGGCGGCGGATCGTACATGGGTGATGGTCTTGGCTGCGCCGTGCTAGAGGCTCCAGCAACTCTCGCTCTAGCTGGTCAGCAATATGACAGACTGAATGTCGGCGTCTGTCAGTTCTTTATTTCTGTACAATTTGAGCGCCAACTTCGAGCTACTTGAGGCCACGATGCACTGAAGGTCTTCATCGCTGAGTTCTTCCGCTCGGTAGTTGCCCAGCCCTTTTGCTTCGACGTAAGC
>NZ_JBQFVE010000046.1:0-561 GCF_056539605.1 Ruegeria sp. BA2
CAACCGGCCATTGGCTTCCATATCGGCTTCGGTTCCGGCTAGGTTGCCGACGCCCTTCAGCAGGGCAACCGGGACAAAGCCACTGGCCCCGTCCGGATTGATCTCCAGCAGCGTGTCCGCGCCGGTGGTGGTAAAGCGCACAAAGTCGGTCAGCGTGTCAACGCCCTGCGTGTAGCCCACCAGTGCATCACCCACATCCAGGAAGTTCCACCAAGCATAATCCTCGACCGTGTCCACCGCACCGTCAATTACGGAGAATTTGTAAGTGTCATTGCCCGACCCGCCAATCAGAGTGTCCGCTCCGGCACCGCCATCCAATAGGTCGTTTTGCTTACCGCCGTCCAGAATATCGTCACCTGACCCGCCATAAAGGCTGTCATCACTGTTATTGCCAAAAAGCATGTCATTGCCGATATTTCCGTAAAGGCGATCTGAGCCCTTGAGGCCAAGCAACGTATCGTTGCCCGCAAGCCCGTCAACAATATCCTCCCCGTCAGTAGCAAGCGCTGAATTGTCGTCATCCCCATCCGTCAGCTGAACCGCAGCAGGATCAATCGGGTC